>NZ_JAFIRI010000001.1:0-630769 GCF_018682295.1 Leucobacter sp. CX87
CCTCTGATGTGTGTTTTGATGTTTCGCGTCCACTTTGTGGTTCTTGACGTACGGTCAAGCCACAACCACCCACCCTGACCGGTGTGGTCCATGCTCTTCGGAGTGTGCACTCGTCCTGGTTGGTGTGTCTGTGTGGTTGGGTTTGACAGGTCAATAGTGTTACGGCGGTTATAGCGTCAGGGAAACGCCCGGAAACATTCCGAACCCGGAAGCTAAGGCTGACTGCGCCGATGGTACTGCAGGGGGGACCCTGTGGGAGAGTAGGACACCGCCGGACTTCTTTTTGTAAAAGGGGCCTCATCGAAAGATGAGGCCCCTTTTTTTATGCCCGAAAAGCGCTCATAGGAAAGCCTGCGGGAGGCACTCCGGTAAGCTGGTTGAGAGCCCATTCGCCGGAAGGCGTGGGTGCAACGAAAGGGCAGCGGATGGGTTTGATGACGAGCATTTTGGTCCTGCTCGTCTTCGCGGCGCTCGTCTGCCCGCCGGTGTTTCGGCGGTTTGGTCCTGCGGCGTTCCCCGCCGCGGCCGGCGTGCTTGCCGCCGCCTGCATTGCGCTGGCGACCCAGGCGCCCAGCGTGCTGGCCGGGGGAGTGCAGACGGAACGCCTTCCGTGGGTTCCCGAACTCGACCTCACCCTGACCTTCCGGCTCGATCCCGTATCGCTGCTCTTCGCGCTGCTCGTCACGGGCGCTGGAGCCCTCGTCTTGCTGTACTGCTGGCGATACTTCGAGACCGGCGAAGAAGGCCTCGCACGGTTTGCCGGGGTGTTTGTAGGCTTCGCGGCCTCAATGCTGGGCCTCGTGCTCGCGGACGACGTCTACCTGCTCTTCCTGTTCTGGGAAGGCACGACGATTTTCTCCTTCCTCTTGATCGGCCACGCGTCGTTCCGCCGGACGAGCCGCGCGGCGGCGCTGCAGGCGCTCATGGTGACGACGCTGGGCGGGCTCGTTATGCTCGTCGGGTTCGTGATCCTGGCGAACTCCGCCGGGACGTCGCAGCTCTCCGTGATCCTCGCAGACCCCCCGACGGGTACCGCAGCAACGGTGGCCGTCTTCCTCATGCTGGTCGGCGCGCTCTCGAAGTCGGCGATTTTTCCCTTCCACTTCTGGCTGCCCGGCGCCATGGCCGCGCCGACGCCGGTGAGTGCGTACCTGCACGCCGCCGCGATGGTCAAGGCCGGTATCTATCTGATTGCCCGGCTCGGACCGGCGTTCGGCGACGTCGCCGGGTTCCGCGAGACGCTCGTGATCCTCGGCGGCATCACGATGCTCAACGGCGGGATCCGCGCGCTGCGCCAGTTCGATATCAAACTGATCGTCGCGCACGGCACCGTGAGCCAGCTCGGGTTCCTCGTCATGATGTTTGGTATTACCGACCCGCGCACCGATCTCGCAGCCTTCGCGCTGCTCTTCGCGCACGCTGTGGCGAAGGCGCCGCTCTTCCTCGCCGTCGGCATCATTGACCATCGGACGGGCACGCGAGACCTCCGAAAGCTCAGCGGACTCTGGCGGCAGGCCCCCGTGCTCGCCGTGGTCACGACGCTCGCGGCAGCCTCAATGGCCGGTTTCCCGCCGCTCGCCGGTTTCGTTGCAAAGGAGTCCGCGTTTACTGAGCTGCTGGCAGTCGGGCAGACGGAGCCGCTCGCGGTGCTCGCCTTTGCGGTTGCCGCCCTGGGCAGCGTGCTGACGGTCGCGTACATGGGGCGCTTCCTCTGGGGCGCGTTTGCCACCAAGCGTGGCGTCCTCGACTGCGCTACGACGCACCGCCAGTACCCGAGCATCCTGATCGCGCCGGC
Organism: Leucobacter sp. CX87; assembly: GCF_018682295.1. Lineage (NCBI taxonomy): Bacteria > Bacillati > Actinomycetota > Actinomycetes > Micrococcales > Microbacteriaceae > Leucobacter > Leucobacter sp. CX87. The sequence goes on from NZ_JAFIRI010000001.1 coordinate 1,796, forward strand.
GGCATTCGCCCTGCTCGCGCTGGGAGGCGGCCTCTTCGCCTCGCTCTTGGACCCCTGGTTCCAGGAGCTCGTGCAGACGGTCGACCCCGCTGGCGGGGCAGCCCCCGAGCACCTCGCGCTTTGGCACGGCTTCACGCCGGCGCTCGGCGCGTCCGTCCTGGTGCTGCTCATCGGGGTGCTCCTCGCGGTGTGGCTCTGTCGCCCGAAGCACCGGGTCCCGCAGGGATCCGACCGTTTCTCGGGCGCGCACGCCTACTGGGTCGTCACACACTGGCTGGACATCCTCGCGGTGCGGCTGACCTCGCTCACCCAGCGCGGTTCGCTGCCGTTCTACCTGGCGGTCATCCTGATCGTGACGACCGTGACCATCGGCGGCACCCTCCTCGTTTCGGGGGACTGGCCCGCGACCATCGTCTGGGCGACTTCGCCCGTGCAGATTCCGATCGCGATCGTCATGATCATCGCGGCGGTCGCGGCGCTGCGCGCGCCGACCCGCTTCCAAGCCGTCGTGCTTGTCGGCGTGACGGGCTACGGCATGGCGGCGCTCTTCGCACTGCATGGCGCACCGGATCTCGCCCTGACCCAGGCGCTCGTCGAGACGATCACCCTGATCGCGTTCGTGCTCGTGATCCGCCGGCTGCCGCAGCGCATTTCGGCGCGCTCGAGCCGGAGGGTGCGCATCGTACGTGCGCTGATCGGCGCCGGCGTCGGGCTGTCGCTGGGGGGCGCCGCGGTGATCGCGCTCGGCGCCCGCGTGGCCGAGCCGATTTCGCTCAAGTTGCCCGAGCTCGCGGTGAACGGCGGACACGGCTACAACGTCGTCAACGTCATGCTCGTCGATATTCGCGGTTGGGACACGCTGGGGGAGCTCTCCGTGATCCTGGCGGCGGCCACCGGCGTCGCCTCGCTCGTCTTCCGGAGCACCCGCGGGGACAACCTGCCCAAACTCAGCCGCCAGGCCGCACGGAGCCGGGTGCGGGAGCACCTGTTGCGGGTCGCCGACCCGAACGACTCCACTGCACGAGGCACTTGGCTGCTCGCCGGCCGTCACCTGGCCCCGGAGCGGCGCTCGATCATCCTCGAGGTCGTCGTGCGCCTGATCTTCCATGCGCTGATTCTGCTCTCCATCTACTTGTTGCTGACCGGGCACAATACGCCGGGCGGCGGCTTCGCGGGCGGGCTCGTCGCCGGTCTCGCGCTCGTGGCGCGCTACCTCGCGGGCGGTCGATATGAGCTGGGGGCGACGGTCTCGCTCGACGCCGGGCGGATCCTGGGCGTCGGATTCGGCATCGCGGCGACCGTCGCGATCATCCCGCTCTTCTTCGGTCAGTCGGCGCTCGCGTCGTCCTGGTTCGACCTTGATCTCGGGCCGCTGGGTGAGATTTCCATCGTGACTTCGACGTTCTTCGACGTCGGCGTATACCTCGTGGTGTTTGGCCTGATACTCGACGTGCTGCGCAGCCTCGGCGCGGAGATCGACGAGCACGAGGAAGAAGACGCCGACACCGCGCTTGAGGAGGCGACCCAGCGATGATTTCCACCATGCCCCTCGTGCTCGTCGCCGTCATGGTCGTGCTGTACGCCGGCGGCGTCTATCTGCTGCTCGACCGCAGCCTGACCCGAGTGCTGCTCGGATTCCTGCTCGTCGGCAACGCGACCAACCTCATGCTCTTCCTTATGTCCGGAAACTTCGGAGCCGCCCCGATTGCGGGCACCGTCGACCCCGAGGACATGAGTGACCCACTGCCGCAGGCGTTCATCCTGACAGCCATCGTCATCACCTTCTGCGTCAGCGCGTTCCTCCTCGCCCTCATCTACCGCTCCTGGCGGCTCGCTCGCGAGGACGAAGACACCGTGCGCGACGACGAAGAGGACATCGAGCTCGCAAGCACCCAGGCGCTGGCCTCCGTCGAACTCACCGATGAGGACATCGCCGATACACCCGAGTTCGACGAAGATCCGGCGGACGCCGCCGAAGAACAGGAGCGCCGCTCATGACGCTCACCCCGCTGATCCCGCTGGTGGTGCTCGTGCCGCTCGCCGCGGCCGCAATCACCCTGTCGTTCCCAGGCCGGCGCCGACTGCAGCAGGGCATCACCGTCGCGGCGCTCGCCACGATCGTGGTGCTGGGCGGCATCCTGATGTGGGCGAGCGATACCCAGGGCACCCTCGTGATGGAGGTCGGGGGCTGGGCGGCCCCGTACGGTATTGCCCTCGTCGTCGATCGGGTGTCGGCGCTGATGGTCACGGTCTCGGCCGTCGTCCTCCTGGGCGTGCTGCTCTTCTCGCTCGGCCAAGGTCTCGCCGACGGAGACGAAGAGACGCCGGTCTCGATCTACTACCCGACCTACCTCGTGCTCGGCGCGGGTGTCTGCAACGCGTTCATCGCGGGAGACCTGTTCAACCTCTACGTCGGCTTCGAGATCCTGTTGGTCGCAAGCTACGTGCTCATCACCTTGGGCGGGACGGTGCAGCGGATCCGGGCCGGGGTCACCTACGTCGTGGTCTCGCTCGTGTCCTCGATCCTGTTCCTCGGCGCCATCGCCCTGATCTACGGGGCCACGGGCACCGTGAACATGGCACAGCTGACCATCCGCATTGCCGAGCTGCCTGATTCGGTCCAGCTGCTGCTGAATCTCACGTTGCTCATCGCGTTCGGGATCAAGGCCGCCGTCTTCCCGCTGGCGTTCTGGCTGCCGGACTCGTACCCGACGGCCCCGGCTCCGGTGACCGCCGTCTTCGCGGGCCTGCTCACCAAGGTGGGCGTCTACGCAATCATTCGCACCCAGACGCTGCTCTTCCCGCTGTCGAGCGTCGACAACTTATTGCTGGTGATCGCGGGCTGCACCCTGCTTGTCGGGATCCTCGGCGCGGTCTCGCAGCTCGACATCAAGCGGATCCTGTCGTTCACGCTCATCAGCCACATCGGGTACATGATCTTCGGCATCGGGATGGCGAGCGTGCTCGGGTTCTCGGCCACGATCTTCTATATTGCGCACCACATTATTGTGCAGACGACGCTGTTCCTCGCGGTCGGTCTGATGGAGCGCCACGGAGGGACCACGTCTCTCACGGGGCTTGGCGGCATGCTGCGGAGCGCACCCGTGATCGCCGTCCTGTTTTTCATCCCGATGCTCAACCTCGGCGGGATCCCGCCATTCTCCGGATTCATCGGCAAGCTCGGACTCTTCACTGCGGGCGCTGAACTTGCGACCCCCGGCGCGTACTGGCTCATCGGCATCGGCGCGGCCGTCTCGCTGCTCACGCTCTACGCGCTCACTCGCGCCTGGAGCCTGGCCTTCTGGCGTCCGCGCGACCAAGCGGCCGCCTCGGGCCTCGAAGTCAACAGCTCGTCGGATACGACGGCGCCCGGCGTCAACGGGGGAACGGGCGCCGATCTGCGGACCGCTGGCGTGGACCTCACCGGCGCGGAGTTCCCGATGGTGAATATCGACGCGGCCGCGAGCCTGGGCGGCGCAGCATCGCCGGCCCGGTCTGAGGAGCAGTCGACGGCTGGGGTGACGGCCGGGGCTCGCACGGTCGAGGCCGCCGCTGCCGAAGCCGCGGCCACGCCTGCCGTGGAACCCGCTGCGGCACCGACAGTGGCCCCGTCCGCGGGTGCGGAGCTTCGGCGCCGTGAAGTGGACCAACTGGTGCGACTGCACGACGCCCCCGACGCACAGCCGCGGCGCGCAAAGCGCGACATTCCCAGGCTGATGACCGGGGCCACCGCCGGTATGGTCGGTGTCAGCATCGCCCTCACCATCTTCGCGGGGCCGCTCTACGCCTATGCCAGTCGGGCGGGCGAGGACCTCGCAAACCCGGCGCGGCTCGTCCAGCTCGTCCTCGGTGACACGCGGGACGGGCTCGGCGGGGGCAGCGGCACGACTGAGCTCGAGCCCCCCGAGTCGCGCCTGCACCCCGACTTCGGCAAGCGTCCGAATACAGACGACGCCGAAGAGAGCACAGAGGTGGCCCCGTGACCCGCGCCGACCGTCGCCTCGAGCGTCTCTTTCGCCTGCATGAGATTCCACTCCTCGTTGGCCTCGTCATATTGTGGATGGCGCTCTGGCGCGAGGTCTCCTGGATGTCGCTCATCAGCGGGATCCTGGTCTCGTATGTCGCGACGCGGCTGTTCTATCTGCCGCCGGTCGATCTCGCGGGGCGCTTCAACCTATGGTACGCGCTGCGCTTCCTGGAGTACTTCTTGCGCCACCTCATGATCGCTTCGTTCCAGGTCGCCTGGCTCGCACTTCGCCCGGGGCCGCCGCCGAAGACCGCGATCATCGCGGTGCGGCTGCGCACGAGATCCGATTTCATCCTGACCTTGACGGGCCTCACGATCTCGCTGATCCCGGGTTCACTGGTGGCCGAGGTCGATCGATTTGCGTCGACGCTGTACCTCCACGTCTTGAACACGCCCACGCAGAAAGAGCTGCGGAGGATGCGCGAGGAAGTCGCTCGCATCGAGTCCCTCTTGATTCGGTCGATCGGCTCGCGCGAGGAAATGGAGGCGCTGTCATGAGCACGTTTGAGCTCGCCTTGGCCGTCGCTGCGGGCGTCGGGTTCACCGTGACCGCGCTGTGCGCGCTCGTGAGGATCGTGCGCGGCCCCACGATCCTTGATCGCATGATCGCGTCTGACGTGCTGTTGACGACGCTCATGCTGGTCGTTGGGGTCGACATGGTCCTGCGCGGCCACACCGACTCGATCGCGTTCATGACGGCGCTGGGCGCCACCGCCGTGTTCGCGACGATCGTCGTCGCGCGCTACGTCAAGCGTCGCGCGGGCCAGCCGACACTGCCGACGGGGAAGGGGCCCACCGATGTTTGATCAGGTACTCGACCTTGTGGCGCTCGTGTGCGTGTTGGGCGCGGCCGGGTTCTCGGTCGCGGCGGGCATCGGCTTGTTGCGCTTCCCGGACGCGTTGAGCCGACTGCACGCCGCCACGAAGCCGCAGATCTTCGGGCTGTTGCTCGTGATCGCAGCGATCGCGATCGATCAGCGCTCGTTCTCGACGCTCATCGGCCTGCTGCCAGTGTTCATCTTTCAGTCGCTGACGGCCCCGGTCGCGGCGCACATGGTGGGCCGCGCGGCCTATCGCACGGGTCAGCTCGACACCGAGTCCCTCATGGTTGATGAGCTTGGTCCCGCGATCGAGCGGGCGCAGTAGTCGACTACGTGCACTGACGAAAGCGACCCGGCCTCCTGAGAGACCGGGTCGCTTTCGTCAGTGCGGCTGGGATTAGTCGAGTTCGACCAGGTAGCGGCTGTAGGCCGAAACCGTCAGGAACGTCGGGAACGTCTCGCCGAGCGCGACGTCCGCGAAGATCTCTGCCGCGTCATCGAAGCGGTCACCCTCGAAGCGATCAAATGAGCCGGTGACCTCGTGCACGAGGGATTCCACCCACTCGCGGGTGATGCGGGTGCCCTCGGCGGTCGACTGGTCCTGGTGGATCCACTGCCAGATCTGCGATCGGCTGATCTCGGCAGTTGCTGCGTCCTCCATCAGGTTGTCGATTGCCGCAGCGCCAACGCCTCGGAGCCATGATTCGATGTAGCGGATGCCGATCGAGACGTTCTCGCGCACGCCGGCGTTCGAGATTTCGCGGCCGATGTGCACGTCGAGCAGGTCTGCCGCCGTCACGTGCACGTCGTCGCGCTGGCGGTCGACCTGGTTCGGCTTGTCGCCGAGCACGGCATCGAACTCGGCCTGGGCTACGGGGATGAGATCGGGGTGGGCCACCCAGGTGCCGTCGAAGCCATCGTTCGCCTCGCGGTTCTTGTCGGCGCGCACCTTGCGCTCGGCGAGCGCGGTGACCTCGGGGTCACGACGATTCGGGATGAACGCGCTCATGCCGCCGATGGCGTGCGCGCCGCGCTTGTGGGCGGTCTGCACGAGCAGCTCGGTGTAGGCCCGCATAAAGGGCACCGTCATGGTGACCTCGCTGCGGTCGGGCAGTACGAATCGAGCGCCGCGGCCGCGGTAGTTCTTGATGATCGAGAAGATGTAGTCCCAGCGACCGGCGTTCAGGCCGGCGATGTGGTCGCGCATGACATACAGGATCTCATCCATCTCAAACGCGGCGGGGAGCGTCTCGATGAGGACCGTGGCGCGAATGGTGCCGTGTTCGAGGCCCAGCGTGCGCTCGGTGAAGCTGAACACGTCGTCCCAGAGCTGCGCTTCTTCGCTCGACTCGAGCTTGGCGATGTAGAAGTAGGGGCCGCGGCCGCGTGCCACGAGCTCCTGGGCGTTGTGGAACGCGTAGAGGCCGAAGTCAACGAGGCTGCCGGACGCCGCCATCGCCTGGCCGTGGCCGTCCGTGAAGCGCAGGTGCTTCTCGACCAGGTGCCAGCCGCGGGGCCGCATCACGATCGTCGGCGTCTCGGTCGCGGTGACGCGGTACTGCTTGCCCTCGGGGCTCGTGAACTCGAGCTGGTCGCGGATCGCGTCAAACAGGGACAGCTGGCCGCCGATGACGTTCTTCCAGGTGGGGCTCGTCGCGTCTTCCTGATCCGCGAGCCAGACCTTCGCGCCGGAATTCAGTGCGTTGATCGTCATCTTCGGGTCGGTCGGGCCGGTGATCTCCACGCGGCGATCCTCGAGGCCCGGGCCGGGGCCGGCGACGCGCCACGAGGCGTCCTCGCGGATGTGAGCGGTGTCATCGCGGAACTTCGGGTCGCGGCCGTTGCCGATCTCGAAGCGCTTGCGCATCCGCTCGGCCAGGCGATCGTGGCGTGCGCCGGCAAAAAGGCGGTGTAGCTCGGTCACGAACTCGAGCGCCTGCGGGGTCAGGATCTCGTCGAAGCGGGGGTGAAGCGCGCCGACAACATCGATGCGAGGACCCGGGGCGATCGGTGCGGTCCCGGCTGCGGGCCCGGCCGCGGTGAGGGTCGTCGTGGGTGCCTGCGTGGTGTTCATGGTGCGTCCTGTCGATCGCGGTGAAAGTGATGAGCGGTGTTCGGGTGGTGATGCTTGATGTCTTCAATCATGCGCGCCCCTAGGGCAGGCAATCTGTCGGATTCGGGGGTGAAGATTCGACAAATTTCTGCTTGGTGAAAGAATCGGACTGTGGGACGATGGAAAACATGACTCCTCTCGATTCCGGACGTCGCCCAGTGCCCGCCACCGCGACCCTCGTCCCCGCCGGCCAGTCGACCGACACGGCTGATGCGCTGACTCTCGGACGCCGCGTGCGCGAGCGACGCAACGAGCTCGGGATGACCCTCGAGCAGCTTGCGCAGGCGATCGACCGTGCGCCCTCGCAGGTGTCGGCCATCGAGAACGGAAAACGCGAGCCGCGGCTTCCACTCTTGCGGGCCCTCGCCGTCGCGCTCGGCTCGACTGTTGATGACCTGCTGACCGACGAAGCTCCGAACGAGCGGGCCGCGCTTGAGATTGCCGTGGAGCGAGCGCAGCGGGGCGCGGTGTTCGGTGCGCTCGGCATTCATCCGGTGCGTGTGTCGAAGGCGACGAGCGACGAGACGCTGCGGGCAATTCTCGGTCTACACCAAGAAGTCGAGCGCCTGCACAGGGAACGCGCCGCGACGCCCGAGGAGGCGCGCCGAGCGAACACCGACCTGCGCGCCGAGATGCGTGGCCGGGGCAACTACTTCGCCGAGCTCGAGGCGGAGGCGGCGAAGCTGCTCGCCTCCGTGGGGTACAGCGGGGGGCCGGTCTCGCACCAGGCCATCGCCGATGTCGCGGCGAAGCTCGGCTTCTCGCTCCACTACGTCCACGACATGCCCCACTCGACGCGCTCGGTGATCGACCGGCGCAACGGCCGGATCTACCTCGGGGCAAATGTGCCCTCCCGCGACGCCCGCGCCCCGATCCTGCGCGCCCTCGCCGGCGTCGTCTGCGCGCACGAGGAGCCCGAGAACTACGCGGACTTCCTGCGCCAGCGGGTCGAGGCGAACTACCTGGCGGGCGCGGTGCTGCTGCCCGAGGAGGCGACCGTCACGCTGTTGGCCGAGGCCAAGCAGCGCCGGCAGATCTCGATGGAGGACCTGCGGGATGCCTTCGCGGTCTCGTACGAGATGGCGGCGCACCGATTCACCAACATCGCGACCGAGCGGCTCGACCTCGAGGTGCACTTCATGAAGGTGCACGAGTCGGGGACCCTCATCAAGGCATACGAGAACGACGACGTAAAGTTCCCGTCCGACGCGCTGGGGGCGCTCGAGGGCGCGATGGTGTGCCGAAACTGGACGGCGCGAACGGTCTTTGCCTCTGCCGACCGGTTCAACCCGTGGTATCAGTACACCGACATGGCGGCTGGTGGCACCTACTGGTGCACGTCGCGGGTGGAAAAGGCGAAGGAGGGGGAGTACTCGGTCAGCGTCGGGGTGCCCTTCCACGCGGTGAAGTGGTTCCGCGGTCGCGAGACGTCGCATCGCACCGCATCGCACTGCCCGGACGAGACCTGCTGCCGCCGCGCGTCCACGGTGCTCACTCGGAAGTGGGAGGGTGCGGCATGGCCGGAGGCGGCGACGCCGACCAGCCTGCTCGCAGCCCTGCCGACCGGGACGTTTCCCGGAGTCGACGCCCATGAGGTCTATGAGTTCCTCGAAGGACATGAGAGCCGCCCGGGACGCTAGCGGATCAGGGATGCGGCCCCGCCGCCGCTGCGATAGCGTAGAAGTATTGGGCGGAAGCTCGAATTGATGGACAAGGAGCTGGGCGACGTGAGCGCTGACAAGCAGACCAAGCGAAGCGACGACACCGAGGTGCGTTCGACGCAGCAGTTCCGCGAGGATCTGAGCGCAATGATTCGCGCTTCGGCCACGAATCTCTCGGTGGACGAGCGCGAGGCCGTCGAAGCGCTGCCCTCTGGCGCTGCGCTGTTGGTGGTGCGACGCGGCCCCGACCTCGGCGCCCGATTCCTGCTTGACGCCACCTCGACTATCGCGGGACGGCACCCCGAGGTCGATATCTTCCTCGATGACGTGACGGTGTCTCGCAAGCACGCCGAATTCTCGCGCTCGGGCAGCACGTTCTCGGTGCGCGACCTGGGCTCGCTCAACGGCACCTACTGCGACGGCGAACGCTTCGACGGCGAAGTCGCCCTCGTCGACGGGGCTGAAGTGCAGGTGGGGAAGTTCAAGTTCACCTTCTTCGCGTCTCGGTTCGACCTGGCCGACGAGCAGTAGCGTGGGAGTAGCGGCCGCTTCCTCGCACTCGGGGGCAGCGCTTCTCAGCATCGGCCAGGTGCTGGAGATCCTGCAGGACGACTTCTCGGACCTCAGCCCCTCGAAGCTGCGCTTTTTAGAAGAGCAGGGACTCGTCACGCCAGAGCGCACCCAGGCGGGTTACCGCAAGTTTGATCAGTCCCACATCGAGCGCATCCGCATCATCCTCACCCTGCAGCGCAACTTCTACCTCCCGCTGCGGGTGATCTCCGGAGTGCTGGCCGAGCTCGACGCCGGGCGTGACCCGGTCATCCCTGGCGCGGTGCCGCGGAATGTGTCGAGCATCTTGCGCCCTCGCTCCGTGATGGGTCGCGACGAGCTGCTGCGTCAGAGTGGCGCGACGCCCCGCTTCCTGGGCGAGGCCATTAGCGCGGGGCTCTTGCCCCCAACCGAAGTCTTTTCTCAGGATGCCCTGGCGCAGCTCACCGCGCTCATGGAGCTCAGCGAGCGCGGGCTGACCCCGCCCCATCTTCGCCAGCTCAGGCTGGCTGCCGAACGCGACGTCGCCTTGATCGAACACGCCGTCGCGACGCGTGGCGTGGCGGCGGGTGGCGCGGCGAAAGCCGGCAATGATGCGCTCGAGCTCGCGGACCTGCTGGACGCCGTTCGTGCGGGTGTGGTCAGGCAACGACTCGCACAGTAGGAATCTCGGTGCGAGGTCCGGTCGGGCTCCAATGCGACACGCCAAACTTGTGATGCGGCGGTCGTTGCACCGGGGGTCGCGCATGGGTACCGTTGGATGAGTCGGACGCGAGAGTCGCCCCGGCGGGAAGGCACCTGATGGAGGACTCTGCGTCGACACCTGTCGACTCCATCCCGGTCGATTCCGCGGGCAATGAGCTCTTGTTCAGCGACGGGCTCCCGCAGCCCGACGTGGACGGCGGTTTCAAGGGTGCGGTTGCCGCACGCGCCGCCGGGATTAGCTATCGTCAGCTGGATTACTGGGCACGCACGGGGCTCGTCGAGCCGACCGTGCGCAGCGCTCAAGGATCCGGTACTCAGCGACTGTACGGCTTCCGCGACATCCTCGTGTTGAAGCTCGTGAAGCGGTTGCTTGACACGGGAATTTCACTGCAGCAGATCCGCACCGCGGTTGCGCAGCTGCACGAGGCGGGCGTCCACGACCTCGCTCAGACGACGCTCATGAGCGACGGGGCGAGCGTCTACCTGTGCACGTCGAACGACGAGGTCATTGACCTGGTCAGCCGCGGCCAGGGAGTATTCGGAATTGCGGTGGGCAAGGTCCTTCGCGAGGTCGAGGTGTCGCTCGTCGATATCGAGTCGCACCGCGATGTTTCGGGTGACGCCCTCGACGAGCTTGCGGTGCGCCGCACGCAGCGCAAGATCTCCTAGCGCTCGTACCCTCGCAGGTTCGCTGCGCGACGAGCAAGCTACGTCAGGCTGTGCCCGGTGATTTGGGCGTGATGACGCGTGCCCGCACGAGCAGCAGGTAGATTTCGCACCCGAGGCAGAAGCCCACGGTCGCGTTCAGTGCCGCCGCGACGAACGCCGCAGCGGCCGCGACCACGAGCGCCAGCGGCACCCCGGCCAGGTGCAGTACAAGCCCGATTCCGACGACGGCCAGGCCAACCCCTTGCGCGAATCGCGGGGGTCGCGCGTCCTCCCAGTCCGCAGGCGGAGCGAGCCTCGGCTGCACCGCCAAGCGGAAGATCGCTTGCAGCGGCTGCGAGCTGGGCGCCACGAGTGACCAGGTAAACAGGATCGCGACGACGCCGAGCATCAGGAAGCCGGGATCGAGTGCGCGCTCAGCGAGGGTGCTGCGCCCGGCGGTGAGGGTCGTGGCGGCTCCCGTGAGTGCGAGGAAGATGGCGACCAGCAGGAGCATCGAGGTGATCGCCGCGCCGAACACCGGTCCCCGGGGGTCGATCTGACCGGGACTCGGTGCGGGCAGGGACGTGTTATCGGGCGAGCGATGCGACATGGGGGCCTTCGGCGAGTGAGGTGAGCTCGGTGAGTTCGCGGGCGAGGGCCTCGCGGCTAATGGCACCACTCAGGCGAGTGCGTGCCCGCCCTGCAGGGTCGAGCAGGAGCACCGTCGGGGTCTGCAGCAGGTTGAATTGGCTCGCGATCTCGGGCCGATGCGTCACGTCAACGTGGACGAACTCGACGCCGGGAGTGATAAGACCGGAAATGACGCGGCGGACCCCGGGGCACCTCGCGCACATTTCGGTGCTGAACTGCACGATCGTGGCGCGCTCGCCAGGCCCCTCAATCCCGAGGGAGGACAGGTCGATCGGGCGCGCATCACGGACGCGACGGGCGCGCTCCGGGGTGCGCTTGAGTACGAGGGCCGCGACCGCGGTGAGCGCCGCGAGCGCGCCGAGCGCGAGCGCCGCCGTAGTGGGTTCCATGTCCTTGAGGGTAGGCGCTCCGGGCGGATCCGCATAGGGATTCGTCACATTTGGTAATGCCTCCCATAAAAAATAACGCAATATTCCGGGTGGTGAACGAGAAAACGGCCGGTCACCCGAGGGTGCCGACCGCTTTCTGTCTGACGGGCTAGCGCTTTTTCTTCTTCTTCGGCTGTTGGCGCTGCGTCGAGGCGTTCCCCGATGGCTGCGCCTCGGACGCGTCCGGCTCCACCACTGCGGGATCGACCGGCTCGGCCGCGCGGTCTGTGACGACATCGGCGGTGTCCGAGACCTCGGTGGGAAGCGGCTCGGTCGCGATCACGGTGGCGGAGTCGCTCGCGCCATCGCCCATGCGTGCAAGCAGGCGGGCAGTGGGCGCCTCGATTCCTGCCGAACGGAGGACGCGGTCGAGGATCTGGTCGAAGTAGCCGGCCATCTCCTGAGCGGTCTCGCCCGGCCAGATGTGCACGGGCTTCGCCGCGCCCTGCGCTTGCTGCAGCGAGGTGCGCTCTGGGAGCTGCGGGCTGAGCACGAGCGGCCCGAACATCTCGCGAAGTTCGCGGATGCGGAACTGGTGCTCCATGGACTGGGTGCGGGCGCGGTTGATGACAATGCCGAGCGGCTGCAGTCGCGGGCTAATGCCACGACGGATCTCCTCGATCGCGCGCAGTGCGCGGTCGGCGGCGGCCACGGCGAAGAGGCCCGGCTCGGTCACGACGAGCACGCGATCGCTCGCGGCCCACGCGGTGCGGGTGAGCGCGTTCAACGAGGGGGCGCAATCGATGAGGACGAGATCGTAGTCCTTCTCGACGCTCGCGAGCGCCTCCTCGAGCTTCCAGATCTCTCGGATCGAAGGGTGCGGGCCGTCAAAGTTGATGGCTGCTGGGCTTCCGATGAGGACGTCAATGTTGCCCTCGTGGTGCTTCGTCCAGCCGCTCGGGACGATCGCGTCCCTGACGGTCTTTTCCTTGGGGCTCTCGAGTACATCCGCGATGTTCGAGTGCCCTTCCGGGGACACATCCATCCCAGTCGAGACGTCCGACTGCGGATCGAGATCGACGACCAGGGTTCGCAGGCCACGGGAAAACGCGGCGGAGGCCAGGCCGAGGGTAACGGTGGTCTTGCCGACCCCGCCCTTAAGGGAACTCACGCTCAATACATGCACAAGGCGAAAGCTTACCGGCACTAGGCTGAAGAACGGTGTGCTTTCACCGGCCGCCATGGACTTTTTCCATCTGAACGGCCCGAAGGAGTGTCGCGTGTTTCGGAAGATTTTGGTTGCCAACAGAGGCGAGATCGCGATTCGCGCCTTCCGTGCGGCGTTTGAGCTCGGGGCGAAGACGGTCGCCGTGTTCCCCTACGAGGACCGCAATTCGTTGCACCGGCTGAAGGCCGACGAGGCCTATCAGATCGGCGAAGTCGGACACCCAGTACGGGCCTACCTCGACGTTGCGGAGATTATCCGAGTCGCGAAGGAGTCAGGCGCGGACGCGATCTACCCGGGCTACGGCTTCCTCTCGGAAAACCCTGAGCTTGCCGCCGCTGCCGAGGCCGCCGGCATTGTCTTCATCGGCCCGGGGCGCGTCGCGCTCGAGATGGCGGGGGACAAGGTCGCCGCGAAGACGCACGCGATCGCGGCGGGCGTTCCCGTGTTGCGCTCGACCCCGCCGTCGCAGGATCTCGATGTGTTGATCGCCGGCGCCGAGGAGATCGGGTTCCCCGTTTTCGCGAAGGCCGTCGCCGGCGGCGGCGGGCGCGGCATGCGTCGGGTCGAACGCCGTGAGGATCTGCGTGATGCCCTCGAAGCGGCGATGCGAGAGGCCGCGAGCGCGTTTGGCGATTCCACGATGTTTATCGAGCAGGCGGTGTTGCTGCCCCGCCACATCGAGGTGCAGGTGCTGGCGGACCACACGGGCGCCACGGTGCACCTCTACGAACGGGACTGCTCCGTGCAGCGCCGCCACCAGAAGGTCATCGAGATGGCCCCGGCGCCGAACCTCGACCCCGCCCTTCGCGACGAACTGACACGCGACGCGATCGCGTTCGCTCGCTCAATCAACTACGTGAACGCCGGCACGGTTGAGTTCCTCGTCGACACCGAGGGGGAGCGCGCCGGCCAGCACGTCTTCATCGAGATGAACCCGCGGATCCAGGTCGAGCACACCGTGACCGAGGAGGTGACGGACGTTGACCTCGTGCAGTCCCAGATGCGGATCGCCGCGGGCGAGACGCTCGAGGAGCTGGGCCTGACGCAAGACAAGATTCAGCTGCGTGGCTTCGCGCTGCAGTGCCGCATCACGACGGAGGACCCGGCGGACGGCTTCCGCCCCGACCTCGGCCGCATCACGACGTACCGGTCGCCGGGCGGCAGCGGGGTGCGTCTTGACGGCGGCACGATCAACCCGGGCGCACACATCAGCCCCCACTTTGATTCGATGCTCGCCAAGCTCACCTGCCGCGGTCGCGACTTCCCGAGCGCTGTCGTGCGGGCCCGCCGCGCCCTCGCCGAGTTCCGCATCCGCGGTGTCGCGACGAACATTCCCTTCCTGCAGGCTGTGCTCGACGACCCCTCGTTCCGCGCGGGGAACGTGAGCACCGCGTTCATTGAGGAACGTCCCGAGCTCCTCAGCCAGAACAAGCCGCAGGATCGCGCCACGAAGCTGCTGCAGCACCTCGCCGACGTCACCGTGAACCACCCGAACGGCGAGCGCCCAAGCGCGGTCTCGGCGGCGGCCAAGCTGCCGGCGCTTGATCTCGCGCAGCCCGCCCCTGCGGGGAGCCGCCAGCGCCTGCTCGAGCTGGGCCCCGAGGGCTTCGCTCGGGCGCTGCGCAACCAGACCGCGGTCGCGGTGACGGAGACGACGTTCCGCGACGCGCACCAGTCGCTGCTCGCCACGCGGGTGCGCACCCGAGACCTTGCGGCCGTCGCCCCTCATGTGGCCCGACTCACTCCGAAGCTCCTCTCGGTCGAGGCCTGGGGCGGTGCGACCTACGACGTCGCCCTCCGCTTCCTCGCGGAGGACCCCTGGGACCGCCTCGCAGCGATGCGCGAGCTCATGCCCAACATCGCGATTCAGATGCTGCTGCGCGGGCAGAACACGGTCGGGTACACCCCCTACCCCCGCCAGGTGGCCGAGGCGTTCGTGCGTGAGGCCGCGAGCACGGGCGTCGACATCTTCCGCATCTTTGACGCGCTGAACGACGTCGAACAGATGCGGGTCGCCATCGACGCGGTGCGGGACACGGGTACCGCGGTGGCCGAGGTGGCGCTGTGCTACACGGGGAATCTGCTGAGCCCCGCCGAGGACCTCTACACGCTCGACTACTACCTGCGCCTCGCGGAGCGCATCGTGGACGCGGGCGCGCACGTGCTCGCGATCAAGGACATGGCCGGCCTCCTGCGCCCGGTCGCGGCGGAGCGCCTCGTCACGGCGCTGCGTGAGCGGTTCGACCTGCCGGTGCACCTGCACACCCACGACACCGCCGGTGGCCAGCTCGCCACCTTGCTCGCCGCGGCGCGCGCCGGCGTTGACGCCGTCGATGTGGCGAGCGCCCCGATGGCCGGCACGACGAGCCAGCCATCGCTCTCGGCGCTCGTCGCCGCGCTCGCCGACACCGAGCGGGACACCGAGTTGGACGGAGACGCGGTGCAGGCGCTCGAGCCGTACTGGCAGGCGGTGCGCACGAGCTATCGTCCGTTCGAGTCCGGTCTGCCCGGCCCCACGGGGCGCGTCTACACGCACGAAATTCCGGGTGGACAACTGTCCAACCTGCGCCAGCAGGCCATCGCGCTCGGCCTCGCCGATGACTTCGAGAAAATCGAAGACATGTACGCGGCGGCCGACCGGATCCTGGGTCGTGTGCCGAAGGTGACGCCGTCCTCTAAGGTCGTGGGCGACCTTGCGCTGCACCTCGCCGCGGTGGACGCCGACCCGGCCGACTTCGAGGCGCACCCCGAGCGCTACGACATTCCCGACTCAGTGGTCGGCTTCCTCGCCGGCGAGCTCGGTGAGCTGCCCGGCGGCTGGCCCGAGCCGTTCCGTACGAAGGTGCTCGCCGGTCGCGAGGTGCGCTTGCCCATCGCGGACGTGTCGCCCGAGGATCAGGCGGCACTCGACGGGGACAGCTCCGCGCGGCGGGACGCGCTCAACCGCCTGCTGTTCCCGCAGCCGACAGCGCAGTTCCATGCGGCTCGTGAGCGCTTCGGCGACCTCTCCGTGCTCGACACAAACGACTTCCTCTACGGGCTCGAGGTGGGCGAGGAGCACGTCGTGGACCTCGCCCGCGGGGTGCGCCTCTTCGTGGGGCTCGAAGCGATCGGCGAGGCTGACGACAAGGGCGTGCGCACGGTGATGGTGCGCGTGAACGGTCAACTGCGCCCGGTGTTTGCGAAGGATCGCAGCATCGCGGTCACGGTCGCCGTCGCGGAGAAGGCCGATCGCACCGACCCGGCGCACGTCGCTGCCCCCTTCTCGGGGACCGTCACGCTGAAGGCCGCGGCGGGCGACGAGGTCGCCGCCGGCCAGCCAGTCGCTACGATCGAAGCAATGAAGATGGAGGCCGCGATCACTGCTCCCCACGCGGGGAAGGTGGCGCGGATCCTGTTCACCGGCACCCGGCCGGTGGAGGCGGGCGACCTGCTCGTGGTGATCGACAAGGAGTAACTCGGTGGCGGTTCGCGAAATTCGGACGTTCGGTGATCCCGTGCTGCGCACGCCGTGCAGCACGATCGAAGTGATCGACGACGGCGTGCGCGCGCTGGTGACCGATTTGCTCGACACGGTCGCGTTTGACGGGCGGGCCGGCCTCGCGGCCACCCAGATCGGCCACACCGTGCGGGCGTTCAGCCTGAACATCGACGGCGAGATCAGCTACGTGCTCAATCCCGAGATTGTGGCGCTCGAGGGCGAGCCCGAGCCGACGGGCGAGGGCTGCCTGTCCGTGCCCGAGCTGTGGTTCTCGGTTGACCGCTACCCGCGCGCCACTGTCCGCGGCATCGACCTCGACGGCAACGAAGTGGTGATCTCGGGCGAGGGCCTGATGGCGCAGGCGCTCCAGCACGAGTGCGACCACCTCGAGGGGAAGCTCTACCTGAATCGCCTGGACCGGGAGAGTCGCGGCGAGGCGATGCGGCAGATCCGTTCGTCCACCTGGTTCTAGGGTGGGGAAAACCCCCGGCCGGGTTCGGGGGAGCGCCGGCTGTGCCGGGGCTGGCTGGCCAGGGAAGATAGTCACATGATCGATCGCGCCGACTCGCCCGCTGTGCCCGCCTCCCAGGATCCGCCTCGCGCGGCGTTCTCCGGGCTCTGGTCGGGGATGCCGCGCGAGCTCGCGTTCCTGCTGCTCGGGCTGCCGATCGGGGTCGCCGGCCTCGTCGTCTTCACGACGCTCGTTTCGCTCGGCCTGTCGCTTGCGGTCTTCGTGGGCGGCCTCTTCGTCCTGGTCGCCGCGATGCACGCCGCGCGCGGCTTTGGGGCGCTCGAGCTGCGACGGCTTGCCGCCGCGGGCCAGCCCGCGATCACCGGCCCACGTTGGCCGAGGTCGACGCCGGGCGCCGGGTTCTGGAGCCGGACACTCGCGCCGCTGCGCGACGGGGCCTCCTGGCGCTACCTCCTGCATGGCTGGATCGTGCAGCCGATCATCGGCATCACCACCTGGTGCGTCACCGTGACCTGGGTCGCGATGGCGCTCGGCGGCTTCAGCTATTGGTTCTGGCAGGGCTTCTTGCCGGCAAACGACGGCAACATCCTCCTGCATCGCGTCATTCTCGACTGGATGTTCCCAGGCAACGGCTGGGAGATCGACCCGCGACTCGGGGAGAGCGTGTTCAACCTCGTCGTCGGGATCTTCGCCCTGGCGACGCTGCCGCTGGTCGCCCGCCTGCTGACGCTGGCCCACCAGGGCGCCGCGCGCGGCCTCCTTTCGGCGGGCCGGGGCGACGCGCTGCGCGCTGAGGTCGCCGCGCTCAGCGCGTCCCGGGGCGCCGCGGTGCAGGCCGAGGACCAGTCGCTGCGACGCCTGGAGCGCGACATCCACGATGGCCCGCAACAGCGCCTCGTGCGCCTGCAGATGGATCTCGCGAGCGCGGAGCGCAGCCTCGAGCGGGACCCCGAGGCGGCCCGTGCATTGCTCGGCGAGGCGCGCGGGCAGGCCCACGACACGCTCGAAGAGCTCCGCGCACTGTCGCGCGGGTTTGCCCCGCCGATTTTGCAGGATCGCGGCCTGGTCGCGGGCCTCGAGTCTCTCGCGGCACGCAGCCCGATCCCGGTCGAGTTCGTGCGGGATCTCTCGCCCGAGCTCGTGCTCGCCCCTGAGGTCGAGCGCAGCGCCTACTTCGTGGCCGCCGAGCTGCTCACGAACGTCGCGAAGCACTCGGGCGCGGACGGGATCCGGCTCGAGCTCTCGGACCGGTCCGACGGCAGGGCGGGGAGAGAGCTCGTGCTGCGGGTCGAGGACAACGGCACCGGAGGTGCTTCGTTTGAGGATGGGCACGGCCTGCGTGGCCTCGCCGACCGCCTGGGAGGCCTGCTCGGTGAGCTCAGCGTGGAGAGCCCAGACGGTGGCCCGACCCGCGTCACCGCACGAGTGCCGCTAGGGCGCTAGCGTGGGAGTGTGACGAACTCAGCTCCTCCACCCGCGCTGCGCTTGGTGCTTGCCGAAGACTCGCTGTTGTTGCGCGAGGGGCTTGTGCGGCTCTTCGCAGAGGCCGGATACGACACGGTCGCCGCCTATGGCGACGCCGAGACGCTGCTCGCCGAGCTCGACCAGACGCGGCCCGAGCTCGCGGTGCTCGACGTGCGCATGCCGCCGACCTTTCGCGACGAGGGCGTCCAGGCCGCGCTCGCGCTGCGGCGTCGGCACCCCGACATCGGCATCCTGCTGCTCAGTCAGTATGTGGAAGGCAGCTATACGCGGGAGCTGCTCCAGGCAGAGCCGCCTCGGTCGGGTCGTGCCGGCGGTCTCGGCTACCTCCTGAAGGACCGCGTGGCCTCGCTCGACGAGCTGGAGGACGCAGTGGCCCGTGTGCGGGCGGGTGGGACGGTGCTGGACCCGGAGGTCGTGCGGGAACTGATGACGCGCAGGAACAGCCCCCAGGACGCGCTGACTCCCCGCGAGCGCGAGGTACTGGGACTCATGGCCGAGGGTCGGACGAACTCGGGTATCGCCGAGCGCCTCTTCGTCGGCACGGGTGCCGTCGAGAAGCACGTCACGTCGATCTTCCAGAAGTTGGGCCTCGTCGACGCAGGAAGCGAGCACCGCCGCGTGCTCGCGGTGCTCGCTTACCTGCAGAACGAACGCTAGCGCGGGACGTCGACCGCCTCGGTCTGCGGGTTCTCGCCATACAGCTTCGAGATCTCGCCGGCGAAGTCGCTCACGATGACGGCGCGCTTGATGCTGAGCTTCGGCGTCAGGTGGCCGCTCGACTCGGTGAACTCGGTGGGCAGTACCACGAACTTTCGTACCGACTCCGCGCGCGACACGTAGGCGTTGCCGGCGTCGACCGCCCGCTGGATCTCGGCGAGCACCTTCGGGTTTCTTGTCGCCTCGATCAGCGGCATGTTCGCGTCCTCGCCGTTGTTCGCGAGCCACGCGGGGAGCATGTCGGAGTCGAGGGTGATGAGTGCCGCAATGAACGGCTTCTTGTCGCCCACGACGACGACCTGCCCGACGAGGGAGTTCGAGCGAATCGGGTCTTCGAGCTGGGCGGGCGAGACATTCTTGCCGCCCGCGGTGACGAGGATCTCCTTCTTGCGCCCGGTGATCTTCAGGTAGCCGTCCGAGTCGAACACGCCCAGGTCGCCCGTGCGGAAGAAGCCGTCCTCGGTGAAGGCCTCCTTGGTCGCCTCGGGGTTGTTCCAATACTCCTTGAAGACCGGGATGCCCTTGACCTGCACCTCGCCGTCCTCGGCGATGCGGAGGGTCGTGCCGGGCATCGCTGGGCCGACCGTGCCGATCTTGAACTTGCTCGGACGGTTGACGGTCGCGGGCGCCGTCGTCTCGGTGAGGCCGTAGCCCTCAAGGATCTTGATGCCGAGCGAGTGGTAGAAGTGGCCGAGGTAGGGGCTGAGCGGCGCAGAGCCCGAGACCGCGAACTTCACGCGACCGCCGAGCGCTGCGCGCAGCTTCGACAGCACGAGTCGATCGAGCACAGCGAACTTGAGCTTGAGCCCGAGCGGGATCTTTCCGGCCTCGCCAGCCTGCGAGTACGCCACCGCAGTGTGTGCCGCCGCGCGGAAGATTTTGCCTTTGCCGCCGGCCTCGGCCTTCTGCTCGGACGAGTTGTAGACCTTCTCGAATACGCGGGGGACCGCGAGCAGGAAGGTCGGCTTGAACGAGCCGAGTGCCGGAAGCAGTTGAGTGGTGTCGGCCTGGTGCCCGACGCGGACGCCGCCGGTGACCGCCAGGATCGAGATGAACCGGGCGAACACGTGCGCGAGGGTGATGAAGAGCAGCGTCGACGCTCCCTCCTCGATGACCTCGCCGAGGGCGACCTCGGTGTTGACGGACAGCTCTGCGAAGTTCGAGTGCGTCAGCACGCAGCCCTTCGGGCGCCCCGTCGAGCCCGAGGTGTAGATGAGCGTTGCGATGTCGTCGCCCTTGGCGAGACTGCGGCGCCGCTCGATCTCCTCGTCGGGAACCTCGGCGCCGCCAGCCACGAGCTCAGCGAGCGCTCCGGTGTCCATGCGCCAGACGAGATCGACGCCGGGAAGGTCGCCCTTGACCTCCGCGAAGCGCTCGAAGTGTGCCTTCTCCTCAGTCAGGATGGCGCGCGCACCCGAATCCTGCAGCGCCCAGTGGATCTGCAGCGGCGAGGAGGTGTCGTAGACCGGCACCATCACCGCGCCCGCGTAGAAGATCGCGAAGTCCACGAGGGTCCACTCGTACTTTGTCTTACAGATGAACGCGATCTTGTCGCCCGGCTGCACTCCGGCGGCGACGAAGCCCTTCGCGAGGGCGACGACCGCCGCGCGGAAGTCCGCGGCGCTCTGGTCTCGCCAGCCGTCACCGTCGGGCAGCGCGAACAACGCGAGGTTTGGGGTGAGCTTCACCCGGCGCTCGAGTAGATCGCTCACATTCAGATCGGGGTTCCGGGGAATGATGAGGGGACCTTCGACAAGGTTCACGGTAGCTCCTTTGATACCTGGCCGTCCGCAGACGGTTGGCGCGGTAGCGCCAGCGGGGTTACGTTGCTCACTACCTTAGTGAGCGACACGCATGCCCGGGAAAGTGCGTTGTGCGGTATATCCTGATCCGTGAGGTTTCAAGAGAGGGTCGGTGTCCGTGGTCTACTGGATTCTGAAGCACCTACTGATCGGTCCGCTCGTCAAGACCGTGTTCCGGCCGTGGGTCGAAGGCGCTGAGCACATCCCCGAGAAAGGGCCGGTCATTCTGGTCGGCAACCACCTCTCGGTGATCGATTCGTTTTTCCTGCCGCTCATGATCGAGCGGCGCGTGTCGTTCCTTGCGAAGAGTGATTATTTCACCGGCAAGGGGCTCGGCGGTTGGTTCGTCAAGCACTTCATGCTTTCAACCGGCCAGATTCCGATCGACCGCTCGGGTGGCAAGGCCTCGGAGGCCTCCCTGAACACGGGCCTCCAGGTGCTCGACCGCGGCGAGATGCTCGCGATGTACCCCGAGGGCACCCGCAGCCCCGACGCGCGCCTCTACCGCGGCCGCACGGGCGTCGCCAGGCTCGTCCTCGAATCCGGCGCCACGGTCGTCCCCGTCGTCATGATCGACACCGAGAAGGCGATGCCGATTGGCCGCAAGATCCCGCGGGTGCGCAGGATCGGCACGGTCATCGGGCGCCCGCTCGATTTCAGCCGCTTCGCCGACATGAGCGCAGACCGCTTTGTGTTGCGCAGCGTGACCGACGAGATCATGTACGAAATCCAGCAGCTCAGCGGCCAGGAATACGTCGACGTCTACGCTTCGAGCGTACGCGCGCGCATGGCACCCACCTCGCGATAGTAGGCTGAGGCAACCCGCAACATCGCGGGGATCCTGCCGAAAGTGAGTGCCACGATCGTGACGAGCGAACCCATCCTGAGTCAAGCCACCGAAGACCGCGCCTTTGCGGACCTCGACAGCTATCAGGCGCTCGCCGCCAAGCAACAGCCCACCTGGCTGGACACTGAAGCGCTGGCGTCCGCGAAGAGCGAGCTCGCCTCGCAGCCGCCGCTGGTGTTTGCCGGCGAGGTCGACCAGTTGCGTGAGCGCCTGGCGCAGGCCGCACGCGGTGAAGCGTTCCTCCTGCAGGGCGGCGACTGCGCCGAGACGTTCGCTGGAGCTACCGCCGACCAGATTCGCGACCGTGTGAAGACGCTGCTCCAGATGGCCGTCGTGCTCACGTACGGCGCTTCCATGCCCGTGATCAAAGTCGGGCGCATGGCCGGCCAGTTCGCGAAGCCGCGCTCGAGCGATACCGAGACGCGCGGCGAGCTCACGCTGCCCGCATACCGCGGCGACGTCGTGAACGGCTACGACTTCACGCCCGAGTCCCGCACCGCCGACCCGCAGCGGCTGGTGCGCGGCTACCACATGGCCGCCTCGACGCTGAATCTCGTGCGCGCCTTTACCCAGGGCGGCTTTGCCGACCTGCGCCAGGTGCACGAGTGGAACAAGGGCTTCGTCTCGAACCCGGCGAATCGCCGCTACGAGTCGCTCGCGGCAGAGATCGACCGCGCCGTGCGGTTCATGATCGCCTGCGGCGCCGACTTCTCGGAGCTGCGCCGCACCGAGTTCTTCGTGAGCCACGAGGCGCTGCTGCTCGATTACGAGCGCCCGTTGACCCGCATCGACTCGCGCACGAGCCTGCCCTACGGCACCTCGGGTCACTTCCTCTGGATCGGTGAGCGGACCCGCGAACTCGACGGCGCGCACGTCGAGTTCCTCTCGAAGCTGCGCAACCCCATCGGCGTGAAGCTCGGCCCGACCAGTACGGTCGATGACGCGCTGCGCCTCATCGACAAGCTCGACCCTGAGCGCGAGCCCGGCCGCCTGACCTTCATCACGCGGATGGGTGCGGGCAAGATCCGCGACGTGTTGCCCGGCTTGCTGCAGGGCGTCAAGGACTCGGGCGCGCTGCCACTCTGGGTGACCGACCCGATGCACGGCAACGGCATTACGACGCCGACCGGCTACAAGACGCGACGCTTCGACGACGTGATGGACGAGCTCAAGGGCTTCTTCGAGTCGCACCGTGAGGTCGGCACGTTCCCCGGCGGCATCCACATCGAGCTCACGGGAGACGACGTCACCGAGTGCCTCGGCGGCTCCGAGAACATCGATGAGGCGACGCTCGGCACCAAGTACGAGTCGCTGTGCGACCCGCGCCTGAACCACATGCAGTCGCTCGAGCTCGCCTTCCAGGTGGCGGAAGAGCTCAAACTGGCACGCTAGTACGGCGCGCACAACGTCCGGGACGATCCACAGGATCCGCCCGGGCGTTGTGCGTTTGCGCGGGCATGGCGATCCGGCGCAGTGTCAGCAGCCGGAGGAGCTGGTCGGCGCCTAGAGGTCGAGCGCGGCCTTCACGCGGATCTCGGTGCCGGCCGCGACCTTCTCGCCCGCTTTCGGGGTGGTGCCGGTCGCCTTGGCGAAGTCCCGGAATTGGTCGGGTACGAGGGTCGAGGGGGAGAATCCGGCGGCGGACAGCGTGTCCATGGCCTCCTGCAACGTCATGCCTGTCACGTCGGGTACCTCGAACAGTTCGGGCCCGAGCGACAGCACGAGCCCGACTGGCGCGCCCGTGCGGAGAATGTCGCCCTCGAAGACAAAGCGCACGACCTTGCCCTCGGGAATCTCGGCGTGGTGCTCTGCCCCGTTGAGGGTGTCGGTCACCACGAGACCGGCCTGCGTGAGGCGATCGGTGGCGTCGGCGACGTCTGCTCCGACCACGTCCGGCGCGGGGCCAGCAGAGACGATCAGATCGATACGCGAGCGCTCGGGGTACTCGGCGCCAATGCCCTCGCCCTGCTCGTTGAGGGCGGCGATGACCTGGCCACGCGGCTCGTCGCCAAAGCGGTGTTCCAACACCTCGCCGAAGGTGAAGCGCGCCTCGGTGATGGCCTGTTCGGCCTCGTCCTCGGTCATGCCGATGAGGGCGGGAACCGCGAGGAGCTCGGGGCCCGTCGAACGGCAGAGCGTGATGGCGCTGCCGCGCTCGACCCGGGCCCCGGCATCCGGGGTCGTTGCCCCGGCGAGGCCGGACTCGATGTCGAGGCTCGGGCAGTCCGCCACCGTGACCTGGAGCGTGCGCTCGGTCAGGGTCTGCGTGGCCGCCTCGATGCTCTGGCCCGCGACATCGGGGACCTGCACGTTCGATCCCGGTCCCTGGCCGAACCACCAGCCGGCGCCGCCCGCTGCGAGGGCCGCGACGAGGGCGGCGGAGACCAGGATCCAACCGCGGGTGCGGCGCTTGGTTGCCTGCTCGCGTGCAAGCGACAGCGAAGTCTGCGGGCTCGTCGTGGCGGGCGCGGGCGTTGGGCCGGTGCTCTGGCCGATCACCTCGGTGAAGTTGCCGGGCTGCAGGATGGTGGTCGCGGAGGTCGCACCAAGCTCGGCGATGGGCAGCACCCGGGTCGCGCCCAGCGGGGCGTGCTGGCCGCCGGCGCGAAGGATGCGCAGGCGCTCGAGCACAATGCCGGCGTCCTTCGGCCGCGCGTCGGGGTCACGAATGGTCGTCCAGCGTACGAGCTCGTCGAGCTCCGGCGTTGCCTCGGGCGTCAGCGTGGAGGGCGCGGGCACGTCGTCGTGCGCGTGCTGGTACGCGATGCGCATAGCCTCTTCGCCCCGGAAGGGCTGCTGGCCGGTAAGCATCTCGAAGAGCATGATGCCAAATGCGTAGACGTCGCTGCGCGCATCGGCGATGCCGCGCGTGACGAGCTCGGGGGAGAGGTACGCGATTGTGCCGAGCAGGGCCTGCCCCGTCGTCGTATTCGCGCTCGCGACGCGCGCGAGGCCGAAATCGCCGATCTTGATGCGCCCATCGTCCGCGAGCAACACGTTCTCTGGCTTGAGGTCGCGGTGCATGATCCCTGCGTGGTGAGCTGCGGCCAGGCCCGCGAGCACGGCCTCGCCGATCTCGTACGCCTGGTCAGCGGTCAGACGCGTCTGCTGCTTGAGGAGGTCGCGCAGTGTGATCCCGGGCAGGTACTCCATAACGAGATACGCCATCTCGGAGTCCTGTCCCTGGTCGAAGACATTGACGACGTTGGGGTGCGCAAGCCGGGCCGCGCTCCGGGCCTCTTGCACGAAGCGACGCTTGAACGCGTTGTCATCGGCGAGATGGCCGTGCATCACCTTAATGGCGACGCGCCGCTCGAGCCGGAGGTCATTCGCGAGGTAGACCGTCGCCATTCCGCCGCGGGCGATTCGCGAACGAATCACGTAGCGCTCGTCGAGCGTGCGGCCGATCATCGGATCGGGAGGGGCGGAGGTCACGCCGGAAGTCTACGGAAACCTGGATGCTTCACGCTGGATGCGCGCCGGTGTGGTCGGATTCATGGCAGAGTTAAGGGGTGTCCGAGATCCCTGCAGTCCAGTATCTGACCGTTCCCGACCTGGTGGAGCGGTTTTCGTCGACGCCCAGCAAGATCCGCGGCCTGCTGCGCGATCAGTACATCGCCGGCATTCGCATCGATGGTGTCCTGTCGATTCCCGCCGAATTCGTGCGCGAGAACGAGACCCTCGAGGGCCTGCGCGGCTCGCTGATCCAGCTGGCTGATGCCGGTCTCTCGAACGACCAGGCGATCGAATGGCTGCTCGCCGACAACGACGAGCTGGGCTGCCGCCCGATCGATTCGCTGATCGCCGGGCATAAGGCCCAGGTGCGCCGCGCGGCGCAGTCGCTCGCCTTCTAAGCTCTCTCCACTCGGCCCGGAGGTCGCGCCGGGCGCGTCGGGGCACGCTCGCGCGAAACGCGTGTTCGCGTGGAACGTGCGACGGCTACTAGGCGTGACGGAGGCTCGTGCGCGTCGCGAGCTTGCCGAGCTCATCCGCCGCGTCCGCTTGAATCGGCGCGAGTTGGATCGTGCGACCGGCGAGCGCGACGTTTTGCGCGATCATTTCTTCGACCCGATCGAGCGCCCCGCTGTCGCGGATGGTGCGTTGCATCATCACGATCTGTTCGCGGTCGAGGTCGGGCGTGCCGTGCATGTCGTCGAAGATGCGCCGCGGGCCCGAGGGGAGGGCCCCACGAGCGAGCGTGACGAGCACGGTGCGCTTGCCCTCCGTCAGGTCGTCCCCGCTGGGCTTGCCGGTGAGTGTCTCGTCGCCGAACACGCCGAGCACGTCGTCGCGCAGCTGGAACGCCACGCCGATGGGGAGGCCGAAGTCGGCTAGTGCCTCTTCCTGCTCGTCGCTCGCGCCCGCGATCGCGGCGCCGATGAGCAGGGGAGCCTCGACGCTGTACTTGGCCGATTTGTAGACGAGGACGCGGGTCGAGCGCTCAAGCTGTTCCGCGTCGTCAGCGAAGTGCGGTTGCTGCTCTTCGAGCACGTCAAGGTACTGCCCGACAGCGACCTCGCTGCGCATGCGGTTGAAGTGGGCGCGGGCAGCCTTCGCGGCGGCGCGATCGGGAATCGCGTCGAGCGCGCCCTGCATCATCTCGTCGGCCCACGACTGCAGCAGGTCGCCCAGCAAGATCGCGGCGGCGACGCCGAAGTGGTCGGCGAGCCCCGACCAGCGCCGATCGCTATGCAGCGCGGCGAAGTGGCGGTGCGCCGAGGGGCGACCGCGGCGCGTGTCGGAGCGGTCGATAATGTCATCGTGGATGAGCGCGGCTGCGTGGAACAGTTCGAGTGAGCACGCGGCGTCGAGCAGGAGGTCGAGCTCAGGCGAGATGGTCTCGCCGTCCAACTCGAGCGGGGTGATGGCACGGTAACCCAGCACGGCGAACTGGGCGCGGAACCGTTTGCCCCCGGTCAGGAAGCTGGCTGCCTCGTCGAGAAGCGGGACGGCATCGGGGCCCAGCGGCTCAAGATCGCGCCGGTGGTCGGCGATTCGATCGGAGATACGTTCCTGGAGAAGCCCTGCGAGTCGCGTGGTTTCGTGCACCTGCCTAGCTTAGCCCGATGCGCAGGGGTACGATGAAGGCAGCATGGAAATTCGAAATCGGTTGAGGGGAGGGCGCTATGGCACTGTCCGAGCATGAGCAGCGTTTGCTTGAAGAGATGGAACGCAGCCTCTACCGCAGCGAGTCAGACGTCATGAGCACCACGCCAGGAGTTCGCAATCGCCCCAACTATCGCGCAATCGTCATCGGCATTGTTCTGGCGATTGTCGGAGCGGTGTTGCTGGTGTTGGGTGTGGCGATGAGCCAGATCTGGATTGGGCTGTTGGGATTCGTGGCGATGTTGGGCGGCGTGCTCTACATGCTCTCCCCGTCAAACCAGCGCCACGTCGAACAGGCAGGGCGCGGGGTGCCCGCGCAGGCGCGGGAGTCGTTCAGCGCGCGCATGGAACGCCGCTGGGAAGAGCGCCAAGAGGGCGAGCGCTAAGGCGCCCATCTTCATCATTTAACGGGGTCGTGACCTATTGGTCCGGCCCCGTTTTTGCGTCCCCGGGTGCGTGCGGCGCCACTTCACGGAGCAATCTGCGTTCCCGGAGCGGGTATCGGGCGTTTCTGCCTCCGAGAACGTAGATCGCGCCGACATCTCGCGCGGTGGTAGGCCGGACTCGTCATCACGGAGGGCTGGGCGGCGTGGCCGAGTGAGCCGCGGTTCGCAGCGGCTCCACTTTGCTCCCCAGCGGAGCCATTTGCCGCGCATGGGGTGCCCAGGCGTGCGCAAACGCGCCCAATTGGAGACCCCTTGGGCTGTCGTCCTCCACCTTGCTCCCCGTGATAACAGGCACCTGAACAGGGCTTTCGCGGAAACCCGGCGATATATAACGCGATCTTTCCCCGAAAGTGGTGGAAAGTGGAGTAAAGTGGCGACACCAGGCATCCCAGGGAGACTTAAGGAGGTGGCGCGATGTTCCTCGGAACCTTCACACCGAAGCTCGATGAGAAGGGTCGCGTCATTTTGCCCGCCAAGTTCCGCGAGGAGCTGCAGGGCGGCCTGGTCATCACCCGCGGGCAGGAGCACTGCCTGTACGTGTTCTCCGAGCAGGAGTTCGCCGAGATGCACGAGCGGATCCGCCAGGCGCCGCTCGCCTCAAAGCAGGGTCGCGATTACCTGCGTGTCTTTCTCTCGGGGGCGCACCCCGAGACGCCGGACAAGCAGAACCGGGTCACCATCCCGACCGCGCTGCGCGAGTACGCCGGCCTGAACCGCGACCTCGCGGTGATCGGCGCCGGAGCCCGTGCAGAGATTTGGGATGCCGAGGCCTGGGAGACCTACCTCGCCAAGCAAGAAGCCGTATTCGCCGAGATCGAGGAGGAGGTGATCCCGGGCATGTTCTGATCCTGGCCCGTGATCCCCGGCCATTCGCCCCGTCGCCACTTCCCCGGTGACCGGTCGCATGGATAGGGGTCAGGGGAGCAGGGCAACGGCCCGAACGATGATGACTGAACGAAACCCGAACGAAATCCACGTCCCCGTGCTCCTTGAGCGCTGCCTCGAGCTGCTGGCTCCGGTCGCCGAGCGCCCGGGCGCCGTGATCGTCGACTGCACGCTCGGCATGGGCGGCCACACGGAGGCGATGCTCGAGCGGTTTCCCGAGCTGACCGTGATCGGGCTTGATCGCGACCCCGATGCGCTCGCGATTGCGGGAGCACGCCTGGCACGCTTCGGCGACCGGCTCGTCCCCGTGCGCACCGTCTACGACGAAATCATCCCCGCCGTGCGCAGCACGGGGCGCAAGCGCATCGACGGCGTTCTGTTCGATCTCGGCGTGTCGTCCCTGCAGCTGGACGAGGCCGAGCGCGGCTTCGCGTATGCCCAGGACGCGCCGCTCGACATGCGGATGGACCAGGAGAACGGCCAGACCGCCGCCGACATCCTCGCTGAGGCGCCCGAGGGGCGCCTGCGTGAACTGTTCGAACGGTACGGAGACGAGCCCCTCGCGGCCCGCTACGCCCGCGCCATCATCGCCGCCCGCGCCGAGGCGCCGATCCTGCGCAGCGGTCAGCTCGTCGAGATCCTGAACGACGCGACACCGGCGGCCGTGCGCAACCTTCGCCACCCCGCGAAGCGCGTCTTCCAGGCACTGCGCATCGAGGTGAACGGCGAACTCGCCGTGCTCGAGCGCGCGATTCCCGCCGCCCTCCGCCTGCTGAACGTCGGGGGACGCGCGGTCATCATGTCGTACCAGTCCCTCGAAGACCGCCTGGTGAAGCGTGAGCTTGCGAAGCGCACGAAGTCGACCGCCCCCGTCGGGCTCCCCGTTGAGCTCCCCGAGCACCGTCCCGAGTTCCGCCTCCTCACTCGAGGCGCCGAGCAAGCGGGTGAGGACGAGCGCGAGATCAATCCGCGCTCCATCCCCGTCCGCCTGCGGGCGGCCGAGCGGCTGCGGGAGCGCTCGTGAGCCAGACCAACGCCGTCACCGAGGCCGAGCTGCGCCCGCTGCGTGAGGGGTTCCAGGGGTTCGCCCTGAACCCAGACCGCCGGCCGACACCGCTCGAGCGCCCTCGGCCGCACCTGGCTCCCATCACCGGGGCACCCGCATCGCGCACCCGGCGCCCCCTGCTCGCCGCTTTCTCGGCGGTGGGCCTCGTGCTCGTCATCCTGGTGGCCCAGCTCGGACTGAGCATCGCGATCTCGCAGGGCGCGTACGAAAGCGACGCGCTCGAGCTTGAACAGCGCGACCTGCTTCGGGTCGAGCGCGTACTGCAGCAGAACGTCGACCAGCTCTCCTCCCCGCAGAACCTCGCGGAGAACGCGGCCGGGCTCGGCATGGTGCAGAACGTGCAGCCCGCGTCCCTCCGTCTGAGCGACGGCGCGGTCCTCGGAGACCTCGCCTCGCGCACCGAGCTCACCGCTCCCAACCTCGTCCCGAACGCGACGCTTGAGGCGTTGCCGATGATGAGCGCCGAGGGGCTGCTCGTCTCGCGCGATGCGGATCCGGCCGCCGTGGCAACCGACTCGACACCGCAAGCGCCGGTATCTTGGGAGGGCAAGCTTCCCGCGCCAGAGACCCGCTAAATCGGGCCCGGGATCGGGCAGCGCCAGGGGTCACTCTCGGGCGAGATCGTACAGAAGTTGGATGGAGGCCGGATGTCGGAACGTCGCCAGCGGCGTCTGCGGCGCACGATCGCGCTTGCGGCGGTAATCGTTGCGGCCGGGGCGTGCATGATTCGCCTCGTCGACATCCAGGTCGTCCAGGCCGCGCAGCTGAGCGAGGATGCGCACGGAAAGCGCGCGGTCCCCGTGACGATCCCGAGCGTCCGCGGCGACATCGTGGACCGCAACGGCGCGGTGCTTGCCACGACCGATGAGCGCTTCGATGTGCAGCTCTCTCCCAAGAACACGAAGCTCAACGGCAGCACCTTCTTCCGGGCGACCGGCGACGGATCGATCGAGACCGAGGTCGTCAGCGCGAAGAAGGCGTTCGGCGAGATCGGCGCCATTACCGGGCAGTCCTCCGCCGAGATCCAAGCCATCGTTGACCAGGCGCTCGAAGAGAATCCGAAGTCGGACTTCGCCTATGTGAAGCGGTCGGTGGACCTCGCGGCGCTCAATCAGCTCAAGGCGCTCCGGATCCCGTGGCTCACGTTCGACTACGACTCGGCGAGAAACTACCCGAGCGGCGCGGTCGGCGGAAACCTGATCGGGTTCGTGGGCGACGAGAACGAAGCCCAGTCGGGCATCGAGCTGTCGCAGGACGCCTGCCTTGCCGGCACGGACGGCTCGGAGAGCTACGAGCGCGGCGCCGACGGTGTCGCTCTCCCCGGCAGCGTCGTCGTGCGCGAGCGGGCCGTCAACGGCGGCACCGTCGAGCTCTCGATCGATCGCGACCTGCAGTGGCAGGCACAGCAGAGCATCAACGCGCAGGTGCAAAAGGTGTCCGCGGAGTACGGATACCTCGTGATCATGGACGTGAAGACCGGCGAGCTCGTTGCGGTCGCCGAGGACGGTTCCGTCGACCCGAACGATGTCGATGCGTCCGATCCCACGAAGCGCGAGGCGCGCTCGTTTGTGGCCCCCTACGAGCCCGGTTCGACGTTCAAGACGCTGACCGCGGCCGCGCTCATCGATACCGGGGCGGCGACCCCGAACTCAGCCCAGCTCACCCCCTCGACGCTCACGCCCGAGGCCGGCGTCATCTTCAACGACTCGTTCGTACACGCGCCCGAGCCGTGGACGCTCACGGGGATTCTCGTGCACTCCTCGAACGTCGGCATCTCGCTGCTCGGCAGTCGGCTAGACGCAGAGACCCGGTACGACTACCTCCAGAAGTTCGGCGTTGGCATCTCAACGGATTCCGGACTGCCCCTCGAAGACTCCGGCATGCTCGCCGCGCCCGCAGACTGGGACGCACAGACGAAGTACAACACGATGTTCGGGCAGGGCCTCTCGTCGACGATCGTGCAGACGGCCGGCGCCTATCAGGCAATCGCAAACGACGGGGAGCGGATCCCGCCGACCCTCGTGCGTAGCTGCACGTCGGCCGAGGGGGAGACCGAGACCTTCGAGCACGGCGACCCCGTGCGCGTCATCTCGCCCGAGTCCTCCCAGACGGTCATCAACATGATGGAGGCGGTCGTGAACGAGAGCTGGATCACCCCCTACGTGTCCATCCCGGGCTACCGAATCGCGGGCAAGACTGGCACCGCCGAGCAGTCCGACGGCCAGGGCGGCTACCGTTCGGACTACGTGTCGAGCTTCGCCGGCGTCTTCCCCGCCGACGATCCCCAGTACGTCGCGGTAGCATCGATAGCGTTCCCCAAGTCCGGGGACGGCGGCGTCGCGGCCCTCACCGCGTTCCGCGAAGCGGCCGAGGCCACGATCCGCGCCTTCCACATACCTCCGTCGACGGGGGCCTACGAGCCCCTGGCGACCACCTACTAGTCCGCGCAATCCGCGAATGAAATCGAGTGAGCACCCGTGAGTGATTCCCCTTCTTTGAGCATCCGGCCGACCCGCCCAGACGCGGTGCCACTGAGCCGGATCGTCGCCTCGTTCGGCTTCGCCGTCCGGGGAAGCGTTGGGGACCGCTCGGTCACGGGCGTCACGCTCGACTCGCGCGATGTGCAGCCGGGTGACCTCTACGTGGGTATGCCCGGGGCGAAGCGCCACGGCGCGGAGTTCGCTGATATGGCGGCGCTGCGCGGGGCGAGCGCGATCCTGACGGACGCCGCGGGTGCCGAACTTGCGGTGCCCGCCGGCCTGCCGCTGCTCGTCACGCAGGGGCCGCCCCGCGAGGTGCTCGGCGAGGTGTCGGCCCTCGTCTACGGCACGACCGGCCACGATGCGCTCATCTTTGGGGTGACAGGTACCAACGGCAAGACGAGCATCGTATATCTGCTCGCCGAGCTGCTGCGCGCCGCTGGGATCAAGCCCGGCTTGAGCTCGACCGCCGAGCGTCGCATTGGTGACACGGTCATCACGAGCCACCTGACGACCCCGGAAGCCTCCGAGATGCACGGGCTGTTGGCGCGCATGCGCGAGGAAGAGGTGGGCGGCATCGCGCTCGAGGTGTCGGCCCAGGCCACCAAGCGCCACCGCGTCGACGGTATCCACTTCGATGTCGTCGCGTTCAATAACTTCTCACAGGATCACCTCGACGAGTTCGCGTCGCTCGAGGAGTACTTCGCGGCCAAGCAGGCACTGTTCAGCCCCGAGCACGCCGAGCGCGGCGTCGTGGTAGTCGACGGCGAGTGGGGTCAGCGCCTGGCGCGCGAGTCCAAGATCCCGGTAACGACTCTGGCAACCGAATATGGCCAGAGCGCCGACTGGTACCTCGCGATCACCCGGCAGAGCCTCGACGGTATTTCGTTTGTCTTGCAGGGCCCCGGTGGCGCGAGCTTCCGCGGCAGCCTTCCCGTGTTTGGCCGGTTTATGGCCGAGAACGCGGCCCTCGCGCTCATCATGCTGCACGAGGCAGGTGTCTCGCTCGACCAGGTGGCGGCAGGCCTTGACCGCGGGCGCATCCCCGTCTACATCCCGGGCCGTCTCGAAGAGATCACCACCGGGGGACCAGGCCCGCGCTTCTTCGTCGACTACGGGCACACCCCGGGCAGCTTCAGCGCGATGCTCGACGCGCTCGACGAGGTCGTTGACGGCCGGATCATCTTCCTGTTTGGCGCCGACGGTGACCGCGACACGACGAAGCGCGAGGAGATGGGGCGCATTGCCGCCGCAGGTTCCCATGTCGTCATCGTCTGCGATTACCACCCGCGCACCGAGGACCCCGCGAAGATTCGCGCCCAGCTCATCGAGGGTGCTCGCTCGGCTGGCGGGCGCACCGAGATCGTCGAG
This sequence comes from Leucobacter sp. CX87, assembly GCF_018682295.1. Lineage (NCBI taxonomy): Bacteria > Bacillati > Actinomycetota > Actinomycetes > Micrococcales > Microbacteriaceae > Leucobacter > Leucobacter sp. CX87. The sequence continues at coordinate 34,725 of NZ_JAFIRI010000001.1, forward strand.
GTGCCGGATCCGCGAGTTGCTGTGCGCACCGCCATTTCGATGGCGGGTGACGGAGACGTTATTCTGTATGCCGGGCCAGGCCATGAGGACTACCAGGAGATCGCGGGTGAGCACATCCCGTACTCGGCCCGAGACGAAGTGCGCGGCGCGCTCCGCGAGGCAGGACTGACAACGTGATTGCACTCTCGCTCAGCGAGATCGCCCAGGCGGTTTCCGGACGGCTCGTCCTGGGCGCGAGCGGTACGACTTCCGAGACGGTCATCGACGGCCTCTCGCAGACGGACTCTCGCGAGGTTGAGACCGGCCAAATCTTCTTCGCCCGGCGCGGCGAAGAGACCGACGGGCACCGTTTTGTGGAGAAGGCAATCGACAACGGCGCCGCGCTGATCGTGGTCGAGCGGGAGATCGACGACCGTGTGCCGCAGATCGTCGTCGCCGATTCGACCGATGCGCTCGGCGCGCTGGCGACCGAGGTCGTCCGCCGAGTGAACGACGCCGGGAACTTGCAGATCGTCGGCATCACCGGCTCCAACGGCAAGACCACGACGAAGAACCTGCTCGCCGCGATGACGGCCCGCCTCGGCGAGACTGTTGCCTCGGAGAAGTCGTTCAACAACGAGGTCGGCGGGCCGCTCACGATGCTGCGCGTCACGGCAGACACCCGCTACTTGGTGGCGGAAATGGGCGCGAGCGCGGAGGGCGAGATCACGCGACTCGTGCGGATGGCGCCACCCCAGATCGGTGTCGTGCTGTCGGTCGGCTTCGCGCACGCCGGTGGGTTTGGCGGCATTGAGACGACCGTGCGCACGAAGAGCGAGATGGTGCGCGACCTCGCCCCGGGCGCCGTCGCGGTGCTGAACCGCGAGGACCCGCGCGTCGCCGGTATGGCCGAGCTGACCCGCGCCCAGGTGCGCTGGTTTGGATTGAGCGCGGCCTCGGACGTCTGGGCTGCACAGCCCGAGTCTGACGCGAGCGGCACCCGCTTCACGTTGCACGCCGGTGGCGAGTCCCGCCCCGTGCACTTTCGCGTGCTCGGCGAGCACCACGTCATGAACGCGCTTGCGGCGGCCACCGTTGCACACGAGCTGGGACTCGCGATCGACGAGATTGTCGCGTCGCTCGAGGAAGCAACCCGCCCCGCGCGCTGGCGCATGGAGGTGCTCGGCGGCCGTGACGGCGTGACCGTCATCAACGACGCCTATAACGCGAGCCCCGACTCGATGAGCGCTGCGCTCAAGACCCTGGCGCAGATCCGGAAGCCCGCTGGCCGCTCGATCGCCGTCCTCGGCGCGATGAGCGAGCTGGGCGAGATTTCGGGCGAGGAGCACGACCGGATCGGTCTGCAGACCGTGCGCCTGCGCATCTCCGAGCTCGTCGTGGTCGGCGCCGAGGCGCGCCGGCTGCACATCAGCGCGATCAACGAGGGCAACTGGGATGGCGAGAGCGTCTTTTTTGCCGACGCCGACGCCGCCTACGACTACCTGATTGCCACTATTCGACCGGACGACACCGTGCTGGTGAAGTCCTCTAATGCCGCCGGGCTCCGCTTCCTCGGCGACCGACTGGGAGAGGCTTTCGCATGATCGCACTGCTCAGCGCCGCGGTAATCTCGCTGCTCTACTCGTTGCTGCTCACCCCGCTCTTCATTCGGGGATTCCGGAAGCTCCACTGGGGTCAGTTCATCCGAGAGGATGGACCGAAGTCGCACTTTGCCAAGCGCGGTACCCCCACGATGGGCGGCCTGATCTTCATCTCCGGCTCGGTCATTGCGTACTTTGCGGCCAAGCTCCTCGCGGGCGAGCGGCCCACCGCTTCGGCCCTGCTCGTCATCCTGATGATGGTCGGACTCGCGGCGGTCGGCTTCGTGGATGACTTCCTCAAGACCCGCAAGCAGCAGTCGCTCGGACTCGGCGGCTGGTCAAAGATCGCGGGCCAGGTGTTGGTCGCGCTCGCATTTGGCCTGCTCTCGCTGCGGTTCGCGAACGAGCACGGGCTGACGCCCGCCTCGACTCACGTGTCGCTGTTTCGCGACCTCCCCATCGATTTCTTCGCGCTGGGCGCGATCGCCGGACTGATCCTGTTTCTCCTCTGGGTGATCATCATCGTCGCCTCCGCGTCGAACGCGGTGAACGTGACGGACGGCCTGGACGGCCTCGCCGGCGGGTCCTCGATCTTCGCGCTGAGCGCGTACGTCGTCATCGGTTTCTGGCAGTTCAACCAGTCGTGTATCGCCAACCCCGGCGAGGCTGGCTGCTACGAGGTGCGCGACCCGCTCGATCTCGCGGTCATCGCGGCGGCGCTCGTCGGCGGCCTCATCGGCTTCCTCTGGTGGAACACGAGCCCGGCCCACATCTACATGGGCGACACCGGCTCCCTCGGCATCGGCGGCGCGATTGCCGCGCTCGCGATCCTCAGCCGCACCGAGCTCCTGCTCGTACTCATCGGCGGTCTGTTCATCATCGAGGCCGGCTCGGTCATCGTGCAGCGCATCTATTTCAAAGTGACCAAGGGCAAACGCATCTTCTTGATGAGCCCCATTCACCACCACTTCGAGCTGAAGGGCTGGGCCGAGGTCACGGTCGTGGTGCGCTTCTGGATCATCGCCGGCGTGTTCGTGATGGCCGCGGTCGGCTCCTTCTACGCAGAATGGATCACGCAGTGACGGGTCACGTCGATACCGAGGCGAACGGCGAGCAGAACTTCGAGCAGGATCCGGTCCGCGCACGCGTACACGCCCTGCGCAGCTGGAACGACGATTGGTCGGGTCTCCGCGTCGCCGTCCTCGGGCTCGGTGTGACGGGTTTCTCGGTCGCCGACACGCTCGTCGAGCTCGGCTCGCGCGTGCGGGTGCTGCACGGTGCCCCCGACGCGGAGCGCGAGAATCTCCTCGACATCATCGGCGCGGAGCGACTCTCCGGCGCGGACGACGCGGCGCAGCTCGCCGACCTTCAGGAGTTTGATCCGGAGCTCGTCGTGGTCTCGCCCGGCTACCGCCCAGACCACCCCCTCGTGCAGTGGGCGGAGGGTCGCGGCACGATCGTGTGGGGCGACATCCAGCTCGGCTGGCGGCTGCGCGACAAGACCGCACGCGTGGCCGACTGGATCTGCATCACGGGGACGAACGGCAAGACTACAACGACCCAGCTGACGGCGCACATGCTCAAGGCCGGCGGTCTGCGGGTTGCCCCGGTGGGAAACATCGGCGTGCCGATCCTGGACGCACTGCGCGACCCCCAAGGCTACGACGTACTCGTGGTCGAACTCTCGAGCTTCCAGCTGCACCGCATCGGCGAGATCTCGCCCTACGCGAGCGTCTGCCTGAACGTCGCCGACGACCACCTCGACTGGCACGGCAGCGCGCGCCGGTATCGCACCGCGAAGGCCAGAGTCTACGAGCACACGCAAGTTGCTTGCGTTTACAATCGCGCCGACCACGCGACCCTGCAGATGGTCGAAGAAGCCGACGTGGTGGAGGGCGCTCGCGCCATCAGCTTCGGCCTCGACACCCCCGGCCCGAGTGGCGTCGGCATCGTCGATGGGCTGCTCATTGACCGCGCCTTCCATGACGATCGGCGCAACAGCGCCTACGAGCTCATCACGGTGGAGGAACTCGAGAAGCGTGGGCTCGGCGCCCCGCACGTGCTCCAGAACATCCTGGCCGCCGCGGCGCTCGCGCGCTCGCGCGGCGTCGCCCCGCTTGACATCGCGGAGGCGCTCGGGGGCTTCGAGATGGACGCGCATCGCGTCCAGCTGCTCGGCGAGTTCGCCGGGGTGGCCTGGGTTGACGACTCGAAGGCGACCAACGCGCACGCCGCACAGGCGTCGCTGCGATCGTTCGAGCGTATTGTCTGGGTCGTCGGCGGCCTGTTGAAGGGGGTCGACCTCGACGAGCTCGTGCGGCAGAACCACGGGCGCCTCGCTGGCGTGGTCGTGATCGGTGTCGACCGGGCTCCTGTGCTCGCCGCGCTCTCGCGACACGCGCCGCAGGTGCCGAGATTCGAGGTTGTGCCGGGTGACACTGAGGACGTTATGGTGCAGGCGGTGCGCGCCGCGGCGACGCTCGCGCAGGCGGGCGACACGGTACTGCTGTCGCCGGCGGCGGCATCGATGGATCAATTTGATAGCTACGCGGATCGTGGCCGGCGCTTCCAGGAGGCGCTGGGCGCGCTGAGGGATGAGGGGGCGCAGGGTGACGACGTCGGGACCGCAGGCTCCACGGAGGCCTAGCCGCAGTGGTGCGAGCGGCACCGCTGGCGCCGGCGCGACCCGGATCAACCTTGGCCCGGGGCTGACTCTCGGCGGTGACGCCACTTCAGTGGTGATCAGCGCGACAACGCTCTTACTCGTCGGCTTCGGCCTGATCATGGTGCTGTCATCATCGTCGATCACGTCGTACCTCGACGACCGGGGTTTCTTCGGCGCATTCTGGAATCAGGCGCTGTACGCGGTTGTCGGGCTGCCCTTGATGTTTGTCGCGGCAAACCTGCCGGTCACCTTCTGGCGGAAGTGGGCCTGGGCGCTCTTCGCGCTCGGACTCGCGCTGCAGGTGCTGGTGTTCACACCGCTCGGCGTCGAGAGCTACGGCAACCGAAACTGGATCCAGATCGGAAGCTTCTCGGGGCAGCCCTCCGAGCCCCTGAAGCTCGCACTGATCGTGTGGATCGGCGCGGTGCTGTACGCCAAGCAGCCGTTGCTTGGCCAGAAGAAGCACGTGTTCATCCCCGTGATTTTCCCGGGTGCGCTGGCCGCGTTGGGCCTCGTCCTCATGGGCAAGGACCTCGGTACCGTGCTGATTATGGGCGGCGTCGTCATCGGGGCACTCTTCTTTGCCGGGATCGACTGGAAATCCCTCGGCATCATCGTGGCGGGAGCGGCGCTGACGGCCTTCCTCTTTGTCGTGACGAGCGAGAACCGCATGAACCGACTCTTCGGTCACGCGACCGGCAACGACGACTACAGTGGCCTCGGCTGGCAGCCGCTGCACGGGCTCTGGGCGCTCGCTGGCGGTGGCGTCTTCGGCGTTGGACTGGGCGGGTCGAAGGCGAAGTGGTCGTGGCTGCCCGCAGCCGACAACGACTATATTTTCGCGATCATCGGCGAGGAACTCGGCCTCATCGGTGCCTGCCTGGTGATCGTGCTCTATGCCGTGCTCGCGGTGATGATGCTGCGCGTCATCCGCAACGCCCGCGACATCTTCGGGCGAGCGGTCGTCGGTGGCGTGCTGGTGTGGGTCGTCGGCCAGGCGCTCGTCAACATCGCCGTCGTCGTCGGGATCCTGCCCGTACTGGGGGTGCCGCTGCCGCTCTTGAGCTCGGGTGGGACCGCACTCATCGCGGTACTCGGGGCAATGGGGGTCGTGCTGTCAGTCGCGCGCGACGCCGCCGCATATCAGGAAGAGCTCGCGGCCGAGCGCTAGCGCACGGGCGACGCCACCAATCAAAGGACATCATGACGACCTACCTGCTCGCCGGCGGCGGAACTGCCGGGCACGTGAACCCGCTGCTCGCGCTCGCTGACCACATTCGCGCGGTGGAGCCCGACAGCGAGATCATCGCCCTCGGCACGCGAGAGGGACTGGAGTCTCGGCTGGTTCCGGAGCGTGGGTATGAGCTGCAGACGATCGACCGTGTACCGTTTCCGCGGCGCCCGAACGCGTATGCCCTGCGCTTCCCCCTGCGGTACGCGCGGGCCGTGCGCGAGACGCGCGCGCTGATCCGCGAGCGCGGCGTCGACGTGGTGGTCGGGTTCGGCGGGTATGTCTCGACGCCCGCGTATCGCGCCGCGCAGAAGGAGGGGGTGCCCTTCGTGATTCACGAGGCCAACGCGCGGCCCGGGCTCGCGAACAAGCTGGGCGCCCGCGGCACGGACTTTGTCGGGGTGACCTTCGCGGGGACCCCGATCCGGGGCGCCCGCGTCACCGGAATGCCGCTGCGCCCCGAGATCGAGCATCTCGACCGCGCGGGCACGAGGGACGCGGCGCGGGCACACTTTGGGCTCGACCCGGCGCGTCGCACGCTACTCGTCACGGGCGGCTCGCTCGGCGCGAGGGCAATCAACGAGTCGATCTCGTCACAGGCTGCCGAGATCGTCGCGGCCGGCGCCCAGGTGCTGCATGTCTGGGGTGGGCTCACTGAGCTCGTTGACCCCGGGGTTGATGGGTACGTCGTGCTGCCCTACTGCGACCGGATGGACCTCGCGTTTGCCGCCTGCGACCTCGCGCTCTCGCGGGCAGGGTCGACGACCGTGAGCGAGCTGTCCGGGCTCGGGATCCCCGCGGTGTTCGTGCCGTATGGGCACGGAAACGGCGAGCAGCGCTTCAATGCCGCGGGCGTCGTGGCGGCCGGGGGAGCGATCCTGGTGGACGACGCCGAGCTGACCCCCGAGTGGGTGCGGGGGGAGCTGATCCCGCTCCTGCAGGATGACGCGCGCCTCGCCGACATGGCCGCACGGGCGACGGGCGCTGGGACGCTCGACGGCACACGGTGCCTGTACGGCCTCGTCGCAGAGGCGCTCACGGCGCGCTGACGGGCTCGCGCTCGGGCCCGCGCGCTATCCTGATACGTCTGTTGCACCGATCAGTAGTACCGCGGAGGACCCCATGATCTACCCCGACTTGACGCTCACGATCCCGGAAGACCTCGGACGGGTGCATTTCGTTGGCATCGGCGGGTCGGGTATGAGCGGCATCGCGCGCATGATGCTGGCCTCGGGCGTCACGATCTCCGGCTCCGACGCGAGCGAAAACGGCAACACCCAGGCGCTCGCCGCGCTGGGCGTCCCTATCGCGATCGGCCACGACGCCGCGAACGTCGGCGACGCCGACACCCTCGTCGTGACGAGCGCACTGTGGCAGGACAATCCCGAGTACCAGCTCGCGCTCGCGCGCGGGCTCACGGTACTCCATCGCTCGCAGGCGCTCGCCTGGCTGAGCCGCGGTGGCCGCGTCGTCTCGATTGCCGGTGCACACGGAAAGACCACCTCCACGGGCATGGTGGTCACGGGTCTGCTCGAACTCGGCGCCGACCCTTCGTTTGTCAACGGCGGGGTAATCGAGTCTCTCGGTCTGAGCGCCCAGCACGGCTCGGGCACGGACTTCGTGATCGAGGCGGACGAGTCCGACGGCTCGTTCCAGCTGTACGACACCTCGGTCGCGCTCATCACTAACGTCGATCCCGAGCACTTGGACTTCTACGGCTCTCGCGAGGCCTTCATGCAGGCGTTTGTCGACTTCGCGAACGCCGCGAGCGAGACCGTCGTCATTTCCTCTGACGATGCCGGCGCACAGGAGGTTCGGGCAAAGCTCGACCCCGCGAAGCTGGTCACCTTCGGCGAGGCTGCTGACGCCGACGTGCGCGTCGTGGACGTCGACGAGACCGGCCCGGTTGCCTTCGGGATCGTCGTGGGCGGAGAGCGTTTTGACGCCCAGCTGTCGGTCTACGGCCGACACAACGCACTGAACGCCGCCGGCGCGGTCGCAGTGCTCATCGCGCTGGGTCAAGAGCCCGGCGCGTCGCTTGCGGCCGTCGCGACGTTCGGAGGCACGAAGCGACGCTTCGAGTTCCACGCCGACATCGGCGGGGTGCGGGTCTACGACGACTACGCGCACCACCCCACCGAGGTCGCGGCCCTGCTCGCATCCGCGCGCCCCGTCGTGGGCGAGGGGCGACTCATCGCGATCCACCAGCCGCACTTGTACAGCCGCACGCGCATCTTCAGTCGCGAGTTTGCCGAGGCGCTCGAGGCTGGCGCTGATCACACGATCGTGCTCTCGGTCTGTGGCGCGCGCGAGGACCCCGAGCCCGGAGTGACGGGTGAGCTCGTTTCCGAAAAGTTCCACGACCAGAGCAAGGTCGCATATATCGACGACTGGCAGCGCGCCGCCGACTATGTCGCGGAGATCGCCCGGCCGGGCGATGTCTTCATCACGATGAGCTGCGGCGACGTCTACCGGATCATTCCGCAGGTGACGCAGGCGCTCACGGACCGGTTCGCCGCGGGTCGTTGATGCGGCGCCCCAGCGGCTTCGACCGGGAACCCGAACCGCGCGCAGACCAAACGTCCGCCGCGGACGATTGGGACGCGCCCGCGGGGGATGACGTCGCTGACGTGGTCCCGAACGAAGACGGGCGTGACGGCGGCTCTGCCACGCCCGCGCGCGCAGGCTGGAGGATGCCAGCGTTGAGTTGGCCGCGTAGGCGGCGCGACGAACCTGCCGGCGACTCAGCGCGCGACATTGGCGAGGGGGACATCGGCGACGACCACGCCGCGATGACGGTCGACCTGTCGGGTATTGCGGATGACCTCGCCGTGGCCGAGGGCAATCCGGGCGCGGCCGGCGACGACGGCGCCGAGGGTCTGGCCATCACGACTGATCTCTCGGCCGTGCGTGCACGGGCGGAGGCCGCGCTGGCCACTGAGGCCACTGAAGCCCCCGAGCACGGTTTGCGGGTCGCCGAGCAGCAGCTCAAGGCCGCCATTCGCGGCAGGAAGCGGCGCGAGCGCCGCGAGCAGCGTCGTTTTACCTGGCATGTGCGTCAGCGCCGCCGACCGTGGCTTGTCGCGGGCGCGGCCGTGCTCGCTGTCGCACTCTTCGTAGTGATCGGGGTCTTCACCCCGCTCATGAGCGTCCGCGTCGTGCAGGTCGAGGGCGCCAGTCGCGTCGACGTTGCGGCAGTGGAGGCGGCGCTCGCCCCGCTCTCCGGGACCCCGCTCGCACTCGTAGACCAGGCGGAAGTGCACCGGGCGCTCGTGCCGTTTCCGTTGATCCAGCGCTACACAATCGAGACGATCCCGCCCCATACGCTGGTCGTGCGGCTCGAGGAGCGGATTCCGGTGCTCGCGATTCCCAGCGATGCGGGATTTGACCTCGTGGATCCCGCCGGGGTCACCGTCGAGCAGTCCGAGGCGCGTCCCGAGGGGGTGCCGCTCGCCGAGGGCGTGGCGGCAACGCGTTCTTCCGTGGCGTTTAGTGAGGTCGCCCGCGTGTTGCGGGACGTGCCGCCGGAACTGCGCGCGCAGTTTGCGACGGCGACCGCATCTACGGGGCAGGACGTGTCGTTCGTGCTGCACAGCGGCGTCCAGGTGGTCTGGGGCGAGGCCGAAGAGACACCGCGTAAGGCGGTCGTTCTGGCGGCGATCCTGGGGGCGCTGGGGGAGCGGCCGGTGTCGCTCATTGACGTGTCGTCGAGCGAAGCGCCCATCTTCCGCTAGTTTCGGCGCTGGCAACGGTGTGTCGCGGGGTGATCGTGCCGAGGCAGGTCGTAGCGTGGTGCTCAGCAGGAAATGTATACCCAGCATACACTTTAAACCTCAGGTAGAGGTTTAAGGTTTTCACTCGAAGGTTTAGCGGAGGCCCGACGTGTCCACACACCAGAACTACCTCGCAGTTATCAAGGTCGTCGGCGTTGGCGGCGGCGGTGTCAATGCGGTGAACCGCATGATCGAGCTCGGCCTCAAGGGGGTCGAGTTCATCGCGGTGAACACGGACGCACAGGCGCTCCTGCTCAGCGACGCGGATGTCAAGCTCGACATTGGCCGTGAGCTTACCCGCGGTCTCGGCGCCGGCGCAGACCCCGAGGTGGGGCGCCGTGCGGCGGAGGACCACGCAGAGGAGATCGAGGAGGCGCTGACCGGCGCCGACATGGTGTTTGTCACCGCGGGCGAGGGCGGCGGAACCGGCACCGGAGCCGCCCCGATCGTTGCGCGCATCGCCAAGTCTGTCGGCGCGCTCACGATCGGTGTCGTCACACGCCCGTTCAGCTTCGAGGGCAAGCGTCGTGCAGGCCAGGCGGACGGCGGCATCCATGCGCTCCGCGAAGAGGTCGACACGCTCATCGTCGTCCCGAACGACCGCCTGCTCGAGATCAGCGACCCCGGCATCAGCATGATCGAGGCCTTCGCCTCCGCCGACCAGGTGCTGCTCGCCGGTGTCCAGGGCATCACCGATCTGATTACCACCCCCGGCCTCATCAACCTCGACTTCGCCGATGTTAAGTCGGTCATGCAGGGCGCAGGATCCGCGCTCATGGGCATCGGCTCGGCGCGCGGCGCTGACCGCGCCATCAAGGCGGCCGAGCTGGCCGTCGCCTCGCCGCTGCTCGAGGCCTCGATCGAGGGCGCGCACGGCGTGCTCCTGTCGATCCAGGGCTCCTCGAACCTCGCGCTGAGCGAGATCTACGAGGCTTCCTCGCTCGTCCAGGACGTGGTGCACCCCGAGGCCAACATCATCTTCGGTACGGTCATCGACGACACGCTCGGCGACGAGGTCCGCGTGACGGTTATCGCCGCAGGCTTCGACTCCATCGAGCCGGCCCCCCGTCCCGCGGAGCGCGGGCGCCGCGGCAGCCACACTGAGCCGCTGCCCGAGGCCGCCGCGGTCTACGCGACGGTCGGTGGCACGGGCCCGATCGACGCGGGTGCCGAGCAGTTCGGTGAGGTCATCTCTCACCCTCCCGTCGAGGCACAGCTTCCCGACCCCACGTTCGATGACGGCGACGACCTCGATATTCCCGAGTTCCTGCGGTAGTCGACGATGATCGAAGAGCGCAGCACGCTCGCTGAGCGGCTGGCACACGTGCAGGCGGGCATCAGCGATGCCTGCCGCGCGGCCGACCGCTCGGCGGATGAGACCACGCTGATCGTCATCACGAAGTTTCACCCCGCCAGCCTGGTGGCCGAGCTTTCCGCCCTCGGCGTGCGCGACGTCGGCGAGAATCGTCACCAGGAGGCGCAGGCCAAGGCCGCGGAGCTCGCGGACCTCGACCTGACGTGGCACTTCGTGGGCCAACTGCAGACGAAGAAGGCTCGCCAGGCGGCGCAGTACGCGGGTGCCATCCACTCGATCGACCGGGAGCGCCTGGTTGACGCGCTTGACGTGCCCGCCGACGAGCCGCCACCAGCGCGACTCATCGACGCGTTTCTGCAGATCAACCTCACGGACGACCCCGCACGCGGGGGAGCGCGGCCCGACGAGATCGAGGCGCTCGCCGAGCGCGTGCTGCGCTCGCGGAGCTTGCGCCTGCGCGGAGTCATGGCCGTGGCCCCGCTCGAGGAGGAGCCTGCGAGCGCGTTTGCCCGCCTCGCCGGATACTCCGATCGCGTGCGTGCGCTCGACCCAGCGGCCTCGTTCATCTCGGCCGGCATGACTCACGACTACGCCGAGGCGATTGCCGCCGGCGCGACACACCTGCGAATTGGCACGGCAATCACCGGAAACCGTCCGGTAGCCGGTTAGTCTCAAACTGCAGCGCATCTGGAGGAGGAACGATGAGCAACCCACTGAAGAAGACCATGGTGTTCCTAGGTCTCGCGGAAGAGGAACTCGAGGAGTCGTCGCCCGTCGTCGCCCCCGTGCACGAGTCCACACCGAAGCCGGGGCCAGCACAGCCGGTGGCAAAGGTGGCGCCGAACCGCGCCCCCGTCACGCCGCTGCGCAAGGTGACGCCCACGCGCGCCACGCCGGCGCAGGGGATGAACGAGATCCTGACCGTGCACCCGAGCGAGTACCGCGACGCGCAGGTGATTGCCGAGAGCTTCCGCGAGGGTGTTCCCGTGATCATTAACCTGTCACGCATGAACGACTCCGACGCGAAGCGACTGATCGACTTCGCCAGCGGGCTCTCCATGGGTCTGCACGGCAAGATCGAGCGAGTGACGAGCAAGGTCTTCCTGCTCTCGCCCGAGCACATCGCAGTGAGTGGCGACGAGCCTGCCGGCGACACCGGCTCGTTCTTCGTCGCGACCTCCTAACGCCCGGTGGAGGCACTACTGATCATCAGCTTCTTTCTGAAGCTGGTAATCCGCGTCTATACGTTCGTGCTCTGGGCCCGGTTTGTCATCGACTGGGTCCAGGTGTTGAACCCGAGGTTCCGTCCGCGGGGCATCGCCGCAGTCGCGATTGAACTTGTGTATTCGCTGACCGACCCGCCAATCAAGATGTTCCGGCGGATCCTGCCCCCGATCCGGCTCGGTCAAGTCTCGCTTGACCTGGGCTGGATGTTGACCATGCTGGCCTGCTGGATCCTGATCGCGATCCTGCCGTAACGCCCAGCAAATGGACCAGTCGCCGCACACGCAGCCCGGCTTTTTGCTAGCGTTGTCCGAGACCACGCGACTGGTCACCATCGAGAGAGAGACTCACACATGGCTTTGACACCTGAGGACGTCGTGAACAAGCGCTTCACGATTACCAAGTTCCGCGACGGCTACGACCTGGATCAGGTCGATGACTTCCTGGACACGATCGTCGAGGAACTGCGCCAGAGCGAGGCTGAGAAGGCCGTGCTGCAGGCGGAGATCGACGAGCTGAAGGCGAAGCTCGAAGCCGCCGAGGCCGGCACCCCCGCAGTGGTGGCGCAGGTCGTTGAGGAGGACGTCGTCGAAGAGGTGACCGTCGTGGTGACCCCGGTCGCTTCGGCTCCCGCTGGTTCGGGCCACATCCAGAGCTTCACCGACGGCGACGCTATGAAGTCGAGCGCCATGCTGCAGCTCGCCCTCGAGCTGCACGACAAGCACGTCCTCGATGGTGAGACCCGCCGCGATCAGCTCATCAGCGATGGCGAGACGACCGCGCACCGCCTCGTCGAGGAGGCGCAGAAGACGCGCGCCGACGAGCTCGCGCTGCTCGGCAACGAGCGGATCGACCTCCAGGAGAAGATCAAGGATCTTCGCGAGTTCGAAAGCGAGTACCGCAGCACGCTGCGTTCGTACATCCAGGCACAGCTGCGCGGGCTCGATGGCTCGCCGGAGCCCGCGGGTGACCCCTCGGCTCTCCGCTAGGTCCTAGTGCACACTGAGCCCGATCCCGCGGTTTCCGCGACTCGAGACTCCGTGACGACGCGACGCCGATGGGTCCGCTGGATCCCGCTCGGCGTCGCGTTCGTTGTGTTTCTCATTGACCAGTACGTCAAGAACTGGGTCGTTGCCACCCTCCCTGAGGGTGAGACCGTCCCCGTGCTCGGCGAGTTCTTGCAGTGGCATTTTGTGCGAAACCCGGGTGCCGCGTTCTCCCTGGCGAGCGGGTCCACCTGGATCTTCACGATCCTGGCATCCGCCGTCGTCGTGGTCATCATCTGGCAAATTCGTCAGTTGGGCTCGCGCAGCTGGGCGATCTTCCTCGGTCTGCTGCTCGGCGGCACGCTGGGCAACCTCTTCGACCGGCTGACCCGCGCCCCCGGCTTCCCCGAGGGCCACGTGATCGACTTCATTTCGACACCTTGGATGTGGCTCGGCTTCCCCGAGGGCATCTACAACATCGCCGACATTGCCATCGTGAGCAGCATGGTGATCTTCGTGCTGGTGACGCTGCTTGGCCTGCCGATCGACGGTTCACCTCGCGTGCGCAAGGGCGACGCAGCCGCGGACTCCGCGGTCGAGCCCGAGGTTGACGAGCCTGTCGCAGCTTCCGACACCCCAGACCACACCACCGAGCAGGATCCTGCCGGCACCGACGAAACGCCCCAAACCGAGGAGCCCCGCTGATGGAATCCCGCAGCCTGCCCGTCCCAGACGGCCTGGTGGGGGAGCGCGCCGACCAGGCGATCGCGAAGCTCCTCGGGTTTTCCCGGACCTACGCCGCCGAGGTCGTCGCGGCCGGAGGGGTTGAACTCGACGGGCGCACGCTCGGCAAGTCCGATCGCCTCACCGCCGACGGCTTCCTGCAGGTTTCGTGGACCCCGAAGGCCGAACCTACGATCGTTCCGGTGATCGTCGAGGACCTGGGCATTGTCTATGACGACGACGACATTGTCGTCGTGGACAAGCCGGCCGGGGTGGCCGCGCACCCGTCGCTCGGCTGGTCCGGGCCGACGGTGCTCGGCGCGCTTGCCGGGGCGGGCTTTCGCGTGTCGACGTCGGGCCCGGCTGAGCGCGCGGGCGTCGTGCACCGCCTCGACGCGGGCACGAGCGGGCTGATGGTGGTCGCAAAGAGCGAGCGCGCCTACACGCAGCTCAAGCACGCGTTCAAGGAACGCACCGTCTCGAAGATTTACCACACCCTCGTGCAGGGCCACCCGGACCCGCTCGCGGGCACGATCGACGGCCCGATCGGGCGTCACCCCGGCTCCGAGTGGAAGTTTGCGGTGACGCGCGACGGGAAGCCATCGATCACCCACTACCAAACGCTCGAGGCGTTCCCGTACGCCTCGCTGCTCGAGATCGAGCTCGAGACGGGGCGGACCCACCAGATCCGCGTGCACATGGCCGCGCAGCGTCACCCATGCGCGGGCGACGGCATGTACGGTGCGGACCCGACCCTCTCGGCGCGCCTCGGGTTGACTCGGCAGTGGCTGCACGCGATGCGCCTGGGTTTCGCGCACCCGGCGACGGGCGAGTACGTCGAGTTCGAGAGCCAGTACCCGGCTGACCTGCAGCACGCGCTCGACGTCCTGCGCGAAGAGAACTAACGCTCCCTCGCCGCCGCCGCCCATCCGCGGGCGGGTAGACTAGTGGTTCGTCAACGACCGGGGAGAGTGTGTGGCCGCGAGCGATAATTTCGCCCATTTGCACGTGCACAGCGAGTACTCGATGCTGGACGGAGCAGCGCGTGTTACCCCGCTGATCCAGGCCGCCGCCGAGCAGGGGATGCCCGCGATCGCGGTGACTGATCACGGCAACACGTTCGGCGCGTTCGACTTCTGGAAGACGGCGCGCGACCACGACATCAAGCCGATCATCGGTATCGAGGCCTACCTCACACCGCGTACGCACCGCACGGACCGCACCCGCGTGCGGTGGGGCAGCGGCGGCGGTGACGACGTGTCTGGCGCCGGCGCATACACGCACATGACGCTCCTCTCGGAGACAACCGAGGGGATGCACAACCTGTTCCGCCTCTCGAGCCTTGCCTCGATCGAGGGGTACTACTTCAAGCCGCGCATGGACCGCGAGCTGTTGCAGACCTACGGCAAGGGGCTGATCGCCACGACGGGCTGCCCGTCGGGCGAGATCCAGACCCGCCTGCGCCTCGGACAGGTGAAGGAGGCCCGCGAGGCCGCCGCCGAGTTCCAAGACCTCTTCGGCAAAGAGAACTTCTTCTGCGAGATCATGGACCACGGTCTCGAGATCGAGCGCCGCGTGACGAACGACCTCATCGCGCTGTCGAAAGACCTGAATATCCCGCTGCTCGCGACGAACGACCTGCACTACACGCACCAGTCCGATGCTGCCGCGCACGAGGCGCTGCTGTGCGTGCAGTCCGGTTCTCGACTCGATGACCCCAACCGCTTCAAGTTTGATGGTGACGGGTACTACCTGAAGTCTGCCGCCGAGATGCGGCACCTCTTCCGCGATCTGCCCGAGGCCTGCGACAACACCCTGCTGATCGCCGAGCGGTGCTCGTCAGAGTTCAACACGAGCGCCAACTACATGCCCCGCTACCCGGTCCCCGATGGTGAGACCGAGGACAGCTGGTTCGTCAAGGAGATCGAGCGCGGCCTGCACGTGCGCTACCCGAACGGGATCCCCGATGCGGTCCGCAAACAGGCCGAGTATGAGACCGGCGTCATCATCCAAATGGGGTTCCCGGGCTACTTCCTCGTCGTCGCCGACTTTATCAACTGGTCGAAGGACAACGGGATCCGGGTCGGCCCTGGTCGCGGCTCGGGCGCAGGCTCGATGGCGGCGTACGCGATGCGGATCACCGACCTCGACCCGCTGCAGCACGGCCTCATCTTCGAGCGCTTCCTGAACCCGGATCGCGTTTCCATGCCCGACTTCGACGTCGACTTCGATGATCGTCGCCGCGGCGAGGTAATCAAGTACGTCACCGACAAGTACGGCGACGAGCGCGTTGCGCAGATCGTCACCTATGGCACCATCAAGTCGAAGCAGGCGCTCAAGGACGCCTCTCGCGTGCTCGGCTTCCCGTTCGGCATGGGTGACAAGCTCACCAAGGCCATGCCGCCGGCCGTCATGGCGAAGGATATCCCGCTCGCGGGCATCACCGACCCGAAGCACGAGCGTTACAAAGAGGCGTCGGAATTCCGCGCACTGCTCGAGGTCGATGCCGAGGCGAAGACCGTGTACGAGACCGCACTCGGTCTCGAGGGGATGAAGCGCCAGTGGGGCGTGCACGCCGCCGGCGTGATCATGTCGAGCGATCCGCTGATCGACATCATCCCGATCATGAAGCGCGAGCAGGACGGCCAGATCGTCACGCAGTTCGACTACCCCACCTGTGAGAGCCTCGGCCTCATCAAGATGGACTTCCTGGGGCTGCGCAACCTCACGATCGTTTCGGATGCCCTCGAGAACATCCGGCTCAACCGCGGCGTCGATCTGGTGCTCGAGGACCTGGCTCTCGACGACGTCCTGTCCTACGAGCTGCTCGCCCGCGGCGACACTCTCGGCGTCTTCCAGCTGGACGGCGGGCCCATGCGTGGCCTGCTCCGGCTCATGAAGCCCGACAATTTCGAGGACATTTCGGCTGTTCTGGCCCTGTATCGACCGGGCCCGATGGGCGCCGATTCGCACACGAACTACGCGCTGCGCAAGAACAACCTGCAGCCCATCACCCCGATTCACCCGGAGCTCGAGGAGCCGCTCGCCGAGATTCTCGGCGGGACGTACGGCCTCATTATTTACCAAGAGCAGGTCATGTCGATCGCGCAGAAGGTCGCCGGCTTCTCGCTCGGCCAGGCCGATATTCTGCGCCGCGCGATGGGTAAGAAGAAGAAGTCCGAGCTCGACAAGCAATACGCCGGCTTCAGCGAGGGCATGCACGAGCGCGGTTTCTCGGACGCCGCGGTCAAATCGCTCTGGGACATCCTGCTGCCCTTCTCGGACTACGCCTTCAACAAGGCGCACTCGGCTGCGTACGGGGTCGTTAGCTATTGGACGGCCTATCTCAAGGCCCACTACCCGGCCGAGTACATGGCGGCCCTACTCACGAGTGTCGGCGACTCGAAAGACAAGCTCGCGCTGTACCTCAACGAGTGCCGCCGCATGGGCATTCAGGTGCTGCCGCCGGACGTGAACTTCTCGTTCGCCGACTTCTCCGCCGTCGGGGAGGACATCCGCTTCGGCCTGGGCGCCATCCGCAACGTCGGCGCGAACGTCGTCGCCGGGATCCGGAGCGCGCGCGAGACCGAGGGCGAGTTCGTCGCCTTCCACGATTTCCTGCGTAAGGTGCCGCTGCCGGTGCTCAACAAGCGCACGATCGAGTCGCTCGTGAAGGCCGGCGCCTTTGATTCGATGGGGTCGACTCGCCGCGCGCTCATCGAGATTCACGAGAGCGCCGTCGAAGCCCAAGTGAAGGACAAGCGCGCTGAGGAACACGGAGACGTGGGCTTCGACTTCGACAGCCTGTTCGAAGACGCGGCGGACGCGGGGGAGACCGCGCCGGTGTCACTCGTGCCCGAACGCCCCGAGTGGGCGAAAAAGGACAAGCTTGCCTTCGAGCGCGACATGCTGGGGCTGTATGTCTCGGACCACCCGCTGCGCGGGCTTGAAACCGTGCTCGCGAAGCACGCGAGCGCCTCGATCGAAGAAATCACCAATCCAGACGGGCCGTGGGCGGGGGAGGTCCCGACCATCGCGGGCCTCTTGACCGGAGTGGAGCACCGCACCGCGAAGTCGGGAAACCTGTATGGCATGGTGACGATCGAGGACTTCACTGGCGAGATGCAGGCGCTCTTTATGGGCAAGTCCTACACCGAGTTCGGGCACCTGCTGGTCGCAGACTCGATCGTGGCGCTGCGTGGCAAGATCAACGCCCGCGACGATGGCCTCTCCATGCACGCGTACGGAGTGATGCCGATCGACGTCGGGACGCAGGAGATCGGGGCGCCGCTCATGATCTCGGTCGTCGACCACCGCGCAACCGAGCGCTTGATGGGCGAGCTGAAAGACACCCTGCGGCGCCACCGCGGCGAGAACGAGGTCCGGCTGCGGCTGCACACCTCGCAGGGCGTCCGGATATTCGAGCTGCCTTTCCCCGTGCGCATCTCGGCTGACCTGTACGGCGAGCTGAAGGGCCTGCTCGGCCCGAAGTGCCTGAGCGACTAGGGCGAAAACCCGATACCTTGGGGGCATGGCTACAGTCAGCAAGGTCGGTCCGGTGCTCGGTCTCGGTGTGCCGGGGTTTGCTGAGGCGGACGGATGGCAGCCCGATCTGATGGGCGATCCGTATCGTCGCCTGACCCTCGAGCTCACCCCGGACGCTCCCGAGGAGCCGGGGCCCACGGTCGCCACCCTGATCGAGGGCGCCCGCCCGGGGCTTCGGGCGCGGCTGTTCGGCATCGCGCGTGACACGGATGTGCTCTATTTCCCGGGATGGAGCGACCACTTCTTCGAGCGCGAGCTCGCCGACTTCTGGCGCGAACGCGGAGCCCGCTTCGTCGCGCTCGAGCCGCGGCGCACGGGGCGCAGCCTCCGCGAGGGCCAAACGCCCGGGTTCTTTGATCGGCTCGAGGTGTACGACGAAGAGATCGAGCGCGCCCTCACGGTGCTCGGCCACGGCGACCCGGCGACCACGGGGGTGCCGAAGAGCAAGCGTCGGCTCATCATCCTCGCCCACTCGCAGGGGGGTCTCGTCATGTCGTACTGGACGTCACGGCACCCGGGGAGGGCCGACGCCCTGATCCTGAACAGCCCATGGCTGGAGCTGCAGACCAAGGAGGTCGGACGGATGGTACTCACCCCGTTCGTCTCGCTGCTCGGCAGGATCCACCCGCGGACCGCGCTCGGCACCGTTGACCCCGGCTTCTACTATCGCTCGCTGTCGAAGGACTACTACGGGGAGTGGGAGTTTGATCCGCGGCTGCGCGGTGAACGCAGCTATCCCATCTCGGCGGGGTGGCTGCAGGCCATTATCCGCGGGCACGAGGCGGTCGCCGCGGGGCTCGGGCTGACGATCCCGGTGCTGGTGATGCTCTCGGATAAGAGCACGTTCTCGCCCATTTGGAACGATCAGATGCTGCGATCGGACATCGTTCTCGAAGTCGACGCAATTGCGAAGCGCAGCCTCGACATCGGTGATTGCACGACGGTGTCACGCATTACGGACGCGCTGCACGACGTGTTTCTCTCGCGGCCAACCGTCCGCGCCGCCGCGTACGCGCAGATGGATCACTGGCTGCGCGGGTACGCCCGCTAAGTGTGTTCTGCCCGCGGCGAATCTTGCCCCAGGATCACGGCGCAAGGCGACTTCGAAGAGTAGCCTGGCCTCATGCGCGAGTTACAGCAACAAATCATCGACGCACTCGGCCCGGTGCGCGAAATCGACCCCGTGGCCGAGGGGGAGCGTCGCATCCAGTTCTTAGTGGACTATGCGCGGAGCGTGCCCCCGGTGCGCGGCTTCGTGCTCGGCATCTCGGGCGGTCAGGACTCTACCCTTGCGGGCAGGATCGCCCAGCTCGCCGTCGAGCGTCTGCGCGCCGAGGGGCGCGAGGCGGAGTTCACCGCGGTGCGCCTGCCCTATGGAGTGCAGGCCGACGAGGCGGACGCGCAGCTCGCGCTTTCGTTCATTCAGCCGGACCACGCGGTCACGGTGGACATCAAGTCGACGGTCGACGCCCTCGCTGCCGCCGTCGACGCGGGCACTGGTCAGCCGCTGACTGATTTCACGAAGGGCAACGCCAAGGCTCGCGCACGCATGCTCGCCCAGTACGCGATCGCCGGGGACCGCGGTCTTCTCGTCATCGGGACCGACCACGCTGCCGAGGCGATTACGGGCTTCTACACGAAATTCGGCGACGGTGCGGCGGACATTCTGCCGCTTGCGGGCCTCACGAAAAGTCAGGGCGCGGCGATCCTGCAGGAGCTGGGCGCGCCTGAGCGACTCTGGAAGAAGGCGCCGACTGCCGACCTGCTCGATGAGCTTCCGGGCCAGACGGACGAGTCGAGCCTCGGTGTGAGCTATCCCGAGATCGACGCGTACTTGCGGGGAGAAGACGTGTCCGAGGAGGCGAGCGCGAATCTTGAGCGCCGATACCTTGGCACCGAACACAAACGACGGTTGCCGGTGACCCCGGCTGATGGGTGGTGGCGAAAGTGAGTACAACGTACGTCTTGGCCGGTGGGTGCTTCTGGTGCCTGGACGCGGCTTACCGGGCGCTGCGCGGCGTCGAAAGCGTCGTGTCCTGCTACACCGGTGGCAGCACGCCGGATCCGAACTATCGCATGGTGTGTACCGGGATGACGGGGCATGCGGAGGCGGTTCAGGTGACGTTCGACGAGAGCGTACTTCCACCGAGTGTCGTGCTTGATGCGTTTTTCACGATGCACGACCCGACCCAGCTCAATCGGCAGGGGAACGACGTCGGGACGCAGTATCGCTCGGCGATGTTCCCGATCGATCACGCGCAGCGCGAGGTCTTCGAGTCGGCGCGCAACCGCGCGGCCGCGTGGTGGCCGGGCACGATCGTCACCAAGATGGAGGCGCTCGGCCGGGTGTACCCCGCGGAGGAGGAGCACCAGGACTTCTTCGCCAAGAACCCCACGCAGGGGTACTGCATGGCGGTGGCCGTGCCGAAGGTGAACAAGGTCCGCGCACGCTTCGCCGACTACCTGGCGGACGCGTAGCGAGAAGGGCGTGACGGGCGCTGCGGTCTGCCCGCGCGGCCGCGCATTTGTCGCTCACACCCCCAACGGTTCACGTACCTATCCACATTTTTGGGATTCGCCCCCGCCGACGCCCGCCCTCGCTCAGGATGAGTTCGAGGGCGTCGCGCGGAAGCCGGGGCACGGCCCGCGCGACCCCCTCGCCAAGAACAGCCCAACTGGGCCCCGAGTCGAGGAGCGCAACATGAACACACCCATCAGCATGGTCGGCACGATCGGTACTGTCCCCGAGCGGCGCCAGACTGGCACCGGCGCGAGCGTCTGTCGGTTCCGACTCGCGTGCAGCGAGCGACGCTTTGACCGTGAGGCCAACGCCTGGGTCGACGGCGACCCGAGCTGGCTGACCGTCATCGCCTACCGGGGGCTCGCTGACCACGCGCACGCGTCCTTCACGAAGGGCGACCGCATCTTTGTGAGCGGCCGCCTCAAGGTGCGTCCGTGGCACAACGACGAAGGCAAAAGTGGCGTCGCGGTCGAGGTCGACGCGGATGCGCTCGGACACGACCTGCGCTGGGGCATCAGTAAGTTCACCCGGGTGCCCGGGGCGCAGTCGACGCCGGGCGAAGGTGGGGCGGCGAGCGAGATGGCGGCCTCGGCAGTGGGCGACGACGCGAGAGATGAATCCCCGGGCGAGTTGCCGGAATCTGCGGACATCGGCGAGATGGTCGGCGCGGGCGCCGGATCGGCCGAACCACCCTACTGATTTGCTGAGTGATCGGCGTGATTGGCGTCGCCGCAGTGCAACGCAGTGTTTTTGCCAAGTCTGTCTGCCAGGGAACTAGGCTCAGGCCATGGAAATCGTAGACGAGGACATCGACGCATTCCTTCGGGGCGCCGAGCGGAGTGCGGAGCTCGTCGAGCTTGACGCGTTGATCCGGGCAGCGTTGCCGGGCATACGCCGAACACTCTGGCGCGGAAGGATGTGGGGCGGCACCGATCAGGCGATTGTCGGCTATGGCCTGATCCGGCAACCCCGTCCGAGGGGTGCAGGCATCGACTGGTTTCTGGTCGGCATGGCCGAGCAGAAGCGGCATCTCTCGGTGTACGTGAACGCCGCGGAGTCGGGCAAGTATCTCGTGCAGCTCCACGCTGATCGGCTGGGCAAGGTGCGCGTCGGGGCGGCCGCCGTGACCTTTCGGGAAATCGCAGACCTGGACATCCTTGAGTTTCAAGCCCTCCTGAAGCGCGCGCGGCAGCTGTTCCCCGACGCGTAGATGCCCAGTGCATCCGAAGTGCAACGCACGCGCGAGCTTCCATCAGGAGCTAAGCCGATCCGCAGGAGTAACCGCGCCTGGTCGATAGACTCTGAACCGTGACCACGCACCGACCACTGAGCCCCTTCCGAGCGCCGGCCCGTGCGGGGGGCGCCCTCGCGGCGGTCGCGCTCGCCGCAGGACTGCTCAGCGGGTGCACGCTGCTTGAGGGGCCGGCCCCGGATGCTCCGGTCCGCCCTGCCCCCACCGCCCCGGCCGAGCCAGTGGCACTGGTGCCCGGCGGCACTGCCGAGGAGAACCTGCCCTTCTTTCAGCAGACGCTGATCGCGTTTGCCGGGGGAGGCGCCCCGATTGAGGGCCAGCCTGTGGTGGACGCACTCGTCGCTGCGGGGTTTGATCGCGCCGCGATGCAGGTATCGTTCGATCGCACGCGCACCGATCTCGTTGCCGACAACATCTTCGTGTCGGTCCGCGTGGGCGAATCGTGCCTGCTGGGCCAGCTCGTGACCGGGGATCGCAGCCTGGTGGCCGAGGCGGCCCCGGCGCTCGGCCCCGAAAAGAACATCTGCATCATCGGTACGACGCGACCCATCGACTGGTAGGGAGAATCGGGCCTCGGGTGGGCGGAGCCCTCGAGCGCCGCCGGGATATCATTTCTGAGTGAACGAGAACTTGCTCCTGCGCGCCGCCGACTTCGAGGTTCGGGAGGTCCCCTTCGCGGACCCGCGAGGCGAGGCGATCCGCGAGGCGATGAGCGCGGAGATGTCGGAGCGCTACGCGGGCAGCTTCGACGCGCTGACCCCGGAGCAGGTCGTCTTGGCCGAGGACTGCCTCAGCGTCGATCCCGCGGCGGTGATCACGACCTTTATGGCGTTTGCGCCGGACGGCACGGCTGCCGCGCACGTGATGCTCCGAGACCACCGCGGTGAGTGGGAAGTGAAGCGGGTGATTACTGCCCCGCAGTACCGCGGTACCGGGGTCGGCAGTCGTGTCATGCGTGCAGCCCACGAGTACGCGGCGGCGCGCGGCGCCGAACGCATGGTGCTGCAGTGCGGCGACCGCCAGCCAGAGGCCGTGGCGATGTACACCAAGCTCGGCTACCTCGAGATTCCCGTCTACGAGCCGTACAAGAGCGGCCTGCCTCGCTCGCGCTGCTTCGCAAAGGCGCTGTAACGGCGACTGGCAGGCATTGCTCGGGCTACTCCCCAGTAGAGGCGCGAAGCGGACGCGGTTCCAGATCGTCGGGGCGGGGCTAGGCGGGGCAGCGCGCGATCTCATCGGACGAAAACACGGGCTCGAATTCTCCGAGGGCCTGACCGATCTCGATCAGCGTGCGAAACAGCACGACCTGGCGCTCGAGCGGCGAGCGTTGGAGGGGTGGGAGGAGCGGGATCTCCATCACCGAGGCCGTGCGTCCTGGAGTGCGCACGGTCGAACGCCCTGGTGTAAGCGAGCCGCTGGTCAGAGATACCTTGAACTCAGTCCACAGAGTATCTCTACAGAATCTCATTCGTCGCAGCGGCCTGTGTCAGAATCTGTGAACCGAGTTTAGAATGAGATGGGAATTGTGATGCGCAGCACTCAGGACGGGCCCCCGACGATTCGCGCGCGGGATCTTGGGATTGCCCTCGACGGGGCGCCCGGTCCGCTCAACGCCATCACTGATGTGCCGGGCGTCGAAGTGGGCATGGTGACGATCATCCGCGACACCGAAACGGCGACGGCGCGCACCGGCGTCACTGCCATCCTTCCCCGGGGCAAGAGCGGGGTCGGCGTGCCGTGCGCGGCCGCCACTTACTCGTTGAACGGCAACGGCGAGATGACCGGCCGCGCCTGGATCGACGAGTCGGGGTCGCTCGCGCTGCCGATCGCGATCACCAACTCCCACTCGGTCGGGGCCGTGCACCGCGGGGTGGACGAGTGGCTCGCCAGGGTCAGCCGTGAGGTCGCCGCGCAATGGATGCTGCCGGTCGTCGCGGAGACCTGGGACGGCTACCTGAACGAGATCAACGGCCAGCACGTGTCGTCGGCGGACGCCGGGGCCGCGCTCGACGCGGCGAGCCCCGGCGCGGTCGCGGAAGGCAACGTCGGTGGCGGCACCGGCATGAACTGTTACGGATTCAAGGGCGGCAGCGGCACCGCGTCCAGGGTGGTCCCGATCGGGGGTGCCGAGTACACGCTGGGCGTCTTCACACAGGCAAACTTCGGCTCGCGCAAGGAGCTACGCGTCGGGGGTGTGTCGCTCGGTAAGCAGTCAGCGGCGCCGTGCCCCATAGAGCAGGATCAGAACTGGCTCGCGGCCGATGGGGGAGGCCGCGCGGTCGGCGGCGCGGGCAGCGTCATCGTCGTCGTCGCCACCGACGCGCCGCTCTTGCCCGGACAGTGCGCGGCGCTCGCCCGTCGCGTCCCGCTGGGGCTTGCCCGCAGCGGCACGACCGGCAGCCATTTTTCGGGCGACATCTTTCTCGCATTCTCGACCGCGAATCCGGGAGCGCTCAGCTCCCGGATGGAGGGCCCGGGGGAGGCGTCGCCGCTGGAGCACCTCGCATTCCTGCCCTGGGGCGCCATCGACCCGCTCTACGAGGCGGTTGTCGAGGCCGTTGAGGAGAGCGTGCTCAACGTGCTCGTCGCCGCGGAGGACATGGTGGGGCGCGCGGGACACGCGAGCTACCGCCTGCCGCACGAGGAGATTGTCGCCGCCTTCGGGTCAGCTTCGCCTGCTGGGGAGGGCGAGCCGCGGGCGGGCGTCCCGGCCTCGCCGGCTAGCTGAGGTCCCAGAGCAGGCGGTACCCGCGGATCAGATCCGGGTCGGGTCGCAGGCCGTACCCCGCGTAGACGTCGTCTTCGTAGCCCGGCCCGTAGTTCCAGACCGTGCTCCAGGCCGCGATCGCAAGATCCGCGAGCGGATCGGCGACGCCGAGCGCGTCCAGGTCGACATGCGCCACGTATCGGCCGTCCGGGCCGAGCAGGGTGTTCGGGGCGCAGGGGTCGCCGTGGCAGACGACGAGCCGCGCGGGTTCGGGAATCGCGGCGATTTCGGCCAGCGCCTCCACGGCAGACAGGCTGCGGAACTCGGGGGACCAATCCGCCGGCCCCTCGCCCGCGTCGAGCCGCTCGTGGACCGCAGCCAGGCGCTGCTCAATCGACCAGGAGAACGGGCACTCGGCGGCCGGGAGCGTGTCGTGCAGCAGACGCAGCCCCTCGCCGATGGCGCGCGCGGCGATGGCTGGGCGCGCCAGATTTTCGGGGGCGACCGCGGAGCTGCCAAGTATCGCGCGGGTCACCAGCCAGCTGCCGGCCTCGGACGCGCCGTGTTCGAGTACCTCGGGGACGCGCAGCCTCGGCCCGCGGGGCGTCGCCGGTGCCTGCACCGCGTGCTCGCCTGCCCACCGCATCCGCGCCGCCTCGCTCGCGAGGTCGAGTTCCGGCGTCCCCGCTGCCACCCACTTCGCGAATCGCTCGTCCCGTCCTCCGCGATCGATCCGGAAGGTGAGGCCGCCCAGCTGGTTGCGCCAGACCGCCTCGATGCGGTCGCCGTTCGCGAGCGCACGAATGTCGTCCGGCACCGCCACGCGCCCGCGCGGCACCTGGTCGTCGAGCGGGCTCAGCCTGCGAACATCGGACATGACCTCAGTCTGCCAGCAGGCGCGCTGCGGGGATCGTCCGCGCGCGCTTCGCGGGAGCGCGTCACGTTTCCGGCAACCAGCTCGCACTCGCGCAATCCCGGCTAAACTGAACCCACACTGACTTTCTTCACCCACCCGCGACTTAGAGGAGTTCGTGGCGCCCCGGCGCTTCGGAAAGCATATGGCTGAGTACATTTATTCGATGGTTCGCGCGCGCAAGGCGCACGGCGACAAGGTGATTCTCGACGACGTCACGATGTCGTTCCTGCCCGGTGCCAAGATCGGCGTGGTCGGGCCGAACGGTGCCGGTAAGTCCACGATCCTGAAGATCATGGCTGGCCTCGAGACGCCGTCGAACGGAGAGGCGTCGCTGACGCCGGGCTACACCGTCGGGATCCTGATGCAGGAGCCGGAGCTCGACGAGGACAAGACCGTCCTCGAGAACGTGCAGCAGGGCGTTGCCGACATCAAGAGCAAGCTCGATCGCTTCAACGAGATCTCCGCCGAGATGGCGAACCCCGACGCCGACTACGACGTGCTGCTGCCCGAGATGGGCGAGCTGCAGGAGGCGATCGACGCCGTTGACGGCTGGGACCTCGACAACCAGCTCGAGCAGGCCATGGATGCGCTGCGCTGCCCGCCGTCGGACGAGATCGTTTCGGTGCTCTCGGGCGGCGAGAAGCGTCGCGTCGCGCTCTGCAAGCTCCTCCTCGAGAAGCCCGATCTGCTGTTGCTCGATGAGCCCACGAACCACCTGGACGCCGAGAGCGTGCTCTGGCTCGAGCAGCACCTCTCGAAGTACCCGGGCGCGGTCATGGCCGTGACCCACGACCGATACTTCCTCGATCACGTGGCCACCTGGATCTGCGAGGTCGACCGCGGTCGCCTGTACCCCTACGAGGGCAACTACACCACGTACCTCGAGAAGAAGGCCGAGCGCCTTGAGGTGCAGGGCAAGAAGGATCAGAAGCTCGCGAAGCGGCTTGCGACCGAGCTCGAGTGGGTACGCACGAACGCCAAGGGCCGCCAGGCCAAGTCGAAGGCGCGCCTCGCGCGCTACGAGGAGATGGCGACCGAGGCGGAGCGGAGCCAGAAGCTCGACTTCGAGGAGATCCAGATTCCGGCCGGCCCCCGGCTCGGCAACCTGGTGCTCGAGACGAAGAACCTCAAGAAGGGGTTCGGCGAGCGCGTGCTCATCGACAACCTCTCGTTCACGCTTCCGCGCAACGGCATCGTCGGCATCATCGGCCCGAACGGCGTCGGCAAGACGACGCTCTTCAAGACGATCGTCGGCCTTGAGCCGGTGGACTCGGGCGAGGTGCGTATCGGCGAGACCGTGAAGCTCAGCTACGTCGACCAGAGCCGTGGCGGCATCGACCCGAACAAGACCTTGTGGGAGGTCGTCTCGGACGGCTTTGACTACATTCAGGTCGGCAACCAGGAGATCTCGTCGCGCGCCTACGTCTCGACGTTCGGGTTCAAGGGCCCGGATCAGCAGAAGAAGGCCGGCGTGCTCTCCGGTGGTGAGCGCAACCGTTTGAACCTCGCGCTCACGCTCAAGCAGGGCGGCAACCTGTTGCTGCTCGATGAGCCCACGAACGACCTGGACATCGAGACGCTGACGAGCCTCGAGAACGCGCTGCTCGAGTTCCCCGGCTGCGCCGTGGTCATCACCCACGATCGCTGGTTCCTCGACCGGATCGCGACCCACATCCTCTCCTACGAGGGCACCGAGGAAGACCCGGCGAACTGGTACTGGTTCGAGGGCAACTTCGAGTCCTACGAGGCGAACAAGATCGAGCGGATGGGCCTCGAGGCGGCGAAGCCGTCGCGCAGCACCTACCGCAAGCTGACGCGGAACTAGAGGAACGCCGTGCGCGCACACGTCGACATCGCCCTGCGCTGGGCGGACCAGGACGCGTACGGTCACGTGAACAACGTGGCGTACGCGCGCTTCCTTGAGGAGGCGCGCGTACGCCTGTTCTGGCTGGGGGCCGCGCAAGAGCGCACCGGCCTCGAACAGCACTTCAACGCGAGTGACCCGGACGGCCCGAAGATGCTGGTCGCGAGCCAGCACATCGAGTTCACCGCGGTGATGGAATACTCCGAGCAGCCCATCACCATCGAGGTGTGGATCGGCAAGCTGGGCGGTTCGAGTCTCGAGGTGCACTACGAGATCGTCGGCGGTCCTGAGCGCACGGTGTATGCGCGCGCCATGACGGCCGTCGTGATGGTCGACGGGGTCACGATGCGCCCGCTTCGGCTGAGCGCCGAGGCGCGCGCCGGCATCGCGGACTGGACGGACGAACCGCTCGCCCTCGGGCGTCGCTAGTCAGCCCGCGGCACCCGCAGCATGCTCTCCTGAGCGACGCTCGCCACGAGCGCGCCCGAGCGGTCGTAGAACGTGCCGTGTGCGAGCCCGCGGCCACCCTGCGCCGTGGGGGAGTCCTGGACGTACAGCAGCCACTCGTCGACCCGGAACGGCCGGTGGAACCACATCGCGTGGTCGAGGCTCGCGGCGCGCATGCCCGGGGTCGCCCACGGGATGCCGTGCTTGCGGGCGATCGGCTCGAGCAACGTGTAGTCGCTCGCGAACGCGAGGGCCGCGGCGTGCAGGTGCTGCCCGTCGGGCATGGTGTCGCGGGCCCGCAGCCAGAGCCGCTGCGTCGTCGTCTGTTCCGCGACGCGCAGCATGATGTCCGACTCGACGTAGCGGAAATCGAACGGCCGGTTCAGGATCCAGGAGGCGCGGCCCTCGCCGGCCAGGTGGCCGTACTTCTCCCACACCGTCGGCAGTTCCTCGGGCGGGGTGACCGCGTCAATGTCGATGGAATGCTGGTGCTCGAGACCCTCGTCGGGTTCTTGGAATGACGCGATCATCGACATCAACACCTGGCCCTCTTGGTAGGCCTGTGCGCGGCGAGTCGAGAACGAGCGGCCGTCGTGCAATCGCGCGACCTCGAAGGTCATCTTGTGCTCGCCGTCGCCGGGTCGCAGGAAGTAGCCGTGCATCGAGTGGATCTCGCGCCCCTCGGGGGCGGTCGCGGCGGCGGCGGCGATCGCCTGGCCGAGCACCTGACCGCCAAAGGCGCGCCCGATCGGCGTGGGCATCGCCGGGCCCGTGAAAATGTCGTCCTGTGTGCGCGCCCCCGAGTCGATGACTGAGAGCAGTTCCGCAAGGTCCGGTGTTCCTGCAAGCATGGGTCCTCCGGGGGTTCGCCCGGTCGCGCCGGGGTAGGGCTTCAGTCTATTGAATCGGGCCGGATCGGGCGCCGGGGCGCGGCTCGAGCGCGTCGGCGATCGAGCGGCCGGCCGTGCGCCCGGTGAAGAGGCAGCCGCCGAGGAATGTTCCCTCGAGCGCCCGGTAGCCGTGCACGCCGCCCCCGCCAAATCCGGAGGCCTCGCCAGCGGCGTATAGGCCAGGGATCACCGCGCCCTCCGTGCCGCGCACGGCGCCGCTTTGCGCGGTCCGGATCCCGCCGAGCGACTTCCGCGTCACGAGATGCAGGCGCACCGCGATCATCGGCCCGGCCTTCGGATCGGTCAACGCGTGCGGCGCCGCCGTGCGGATGAGCTTGTCGCCCAGGTACTTCCGCGCCTCGCGCACTGCGGCGACCTGGGGGTCTGAGCTGAGGGGATCCTGGAAGGCCTGATCTCGGTCGCGGATGGCCGAGACGACCGCGCCCGGGTCGAGCGCGGTGCCGTGACCGCCCTCGGCGTCGAGCTCAAGCATGCGCTGGGCGAGGGTTGCTGGGTCGCTCGCGCTCACGAAGTCGACGCCGTGATCCTGGAAGGCCCGCACCGGGCCGGGGGCCCCAGAACCGAGCCGCTGCAGCAGCAGCCGGAAGTCCTTGTTCGTGAGATCGGGGTTCTGCTCGCTGCCCGAGAGCGCGAACTCCTTCTCGATGATCTTCTGGGTGAGCACGAACCAGGAGTGGTCGTGGCCCGTCTTCCGCAGCTCCTCGAGCGCGCCGAGCGTGTCGAATCCGGGCAGAGCCGTGGCCGGCAGCCGGCGCCCGGTTGCGTCGAGCCAGAGGGAAGAGGGCCCGGGCAGGATCCTGATGCCGTGCTGATTCCAGACGGGGGAGTGATTGATGATTCCCTCGGTGTAGTGCCACATCCGTTCGCCGTTCACGAGTTGGGCGCCGGCGCGCTCAGCGATCGCGAGGCCCGCACCGTCGACGTGCGCGGGAACACCGGCGAGCATCGCGGCGGGCGGCGCGCCGAGGCGATCGGGCCAGGCCGCGCGGACGAGCGCGGGGTTGCCGCCGATGCCCCCGGTGGCGATGAGGACGGCTTCGGCGTGGTGACTGAACTCGCCGATTATGTTGCGGTTCGAGGCCTCGCCGCGCGGCGCGTCGTCCGCCTCGAGTCGCTCGCCGCGCAGGCCGGTCACGCGTCCGTCCTCGGTGAGGAGTTCGGTGATGCGGTGGCGGGGGCGGTAGTGCGCCCGGCCCTCGGCAATGCCGCGCTGCAGCCGTTCGGCGAAGGGGGCGACGATTCCGGGGCCCGTGCCCCAGACGATGTGGAAGCGGGGCACGCTGTTGCCCATGGCGCGGTCGGGGCCGCGCTCGGCCCAGCCCACGACGGGGAAGAACCGCACGCCGAGCCCGTGCAGCCAGGCACGCTTCTCGCCGGAGGCAAAGTCGAGGTAGTTCTCGGCCCACGCGCGTGCATCGTCGTCCTCGTCGCGGTCAAAGCCTGCGGTGGCCGCCCAGTCGTCGCCTGCGAGCTCGCGGCTGTCTTGCACGCCGAGGCGACGCTGTTCGGGGGAGTCGATGAGGAAAAGGCCACCGAATGACCAGTGCGCCTGGCCGCCGAGGTTCGCGGGCCCCTCCTGGTCGTAGATGGTGACTGAGATGCCGCGGTCGAGCAGTTCGGCCGCCGCGACGAGGCCGGCCAGGCCCGCGCCGACAATCGCGACGCGGCTCGTGTGTGCTGCGGATTCCATGTCGGCTCCTTTGCCCTGCATCCGATTCCTGCCCGCAGTCTATTGGGGGAGGTGCCTCCAGTGAACTCACCGTCTCGGCACGGTGCGAGCCGGTAGCGTTGATGCCTATGGCCCCCTCCTCGTTTACGCTTGCCGATCCGTCGACGCGAGAGGACCTCAAGATCTTCCTGGAACGCCTGCAGCGCTCCGCTCGGCCTGAGGTGCGCCTCGTCACCCGTGGCGGGGTGCTCGCCGTATATGGCTGCACGCAAGCACCGGCTGGGCTGCTTGATTCGACCCCGGTCGTGCTCGTGATGCGCGGGTTCGCGCTGGCGGAGCCGGCGGACGGTGAGACGTCCGAGCCCATCGACGCGCTGGTCGAGGGTCGCGCGATCCTGGATCGTATTGCCCGCCTGAGCTTCGCCGGGCGCACGATCGAGCTGCCGCCGAACCAGGTCACTGCCGCGTGGGCAGGCGTGCTCCCGCCGGTGTCCGGCTGGGAGCAGGTCGGCGCGATCGACGGCCCGTCGCTGGCGACCGCCGCGAAGGCCGGCATTGAGCGGGTTGCCGAGGCGCTCCCGCAGGATCCCGGCGAGGCGCTTGTGACTAAGGTGCGCGCATCGGTCTGGGGCGCGGAAATCGCCCCTGGCGTCCCCGCTGCTGCGGCGTTCGCGCTCGAGGCCGCGGGATTCCTCGCGGGTGAGTCGGTCGCGCGTCAGTACACGTCGTCGACCTGGAGCCGGTTGAGCACCGACCGCGGGCACGCGCTGGTACGGGGACGCTAACGCTCCAGGTGATTCACCATCGCGAGCGCCGCGCGTTCGAAGTAGTCGCGCATCGCCGCGTCCTGCATGGGCGGCAGTTGCACCTCGTCGAGCGCGGCCGACATGTGCTTCAGCCAGCGCTCGCGGGCGTCGTGGTCGATTTGGAACGGCATGTGCCGCATGCGCAGCCGGGGGTGTCCGCGCGTCTCGGAGTAGGTGCTCGGCCCGCCCCAATACTGCTCGAGGAAGGTGCGGAAGCGCCAGATGGCACCTTCCCAGTCGTCCTCCGGGTACATCGGCGCGAGCACCGGGTCCGCGCGGACCCCGCGGTAGAACGCGCGCACTAGGCGGTCGAACGTCTCCTCGCCGCCGACCTGCGTCCACACGGTGTCGGCGGGGAACGCGCCGACCTCGGTGTCGTCGGCGCCGGGCTCGCGCATGGCCGGGGTGTTCACGGGCTCGCTCACGCGGTGCCTCCCTCAATCGATCGCACCGCGAGGGGAATGCCGGCCTCGTCGAAGTGTGCCTTGATGCGGGTCGTCAGTGCGCGCCCGATCTCGTCCTGTGCCCCCGGCCGGGTCTTGAGTGTGAGCCGCAGGGTGAGCTCCTCGGGAGTGGCCAGCTGCAGGCCGAGCATCTCCGGCACGCCGATGATCTTCCGGGCGAGGAGCGGGTCGTGGTGCAGCTCTTCCGCTGCGTCGAGCGCGAGGCGCTGGACGTCCTCGAGCGGCTGATCCGCGCTGACGGTGAGGTCGATGCGCGAGCGGCCCCAGTCGTGCGAGAGGTTGCCGAGCTTCAGGATCTCGCCGTTGCGGATAAACCAGAGCGCGCCGTCGCTCGACCGGACCTGTGTGATGCGGAGGCCCACCATCTCGACGGTGCCATGGACTTCGCCGATCACGACAGTGTCGCCGACGCCGAGCTGATCTTCGAACACCATGAAGATCCCGCTGAGCAGGTCCTTCACGATGTTCTGCGCGCCAAAGGACAGGCCAGCGGCGACGAAGCCGGCCGAGGCCAGCACCGCGGTGATGTTCACGCCCAGCTCGCTGAGTACCCAGAAGAACGTCACCGTGGCCACCATGATGGTGATGAGGTTGCTGCCGACCGTGCCGAGCGTCCGCGTGCGCTGCACCACCCGGGCGGCAAGCAGTGGGGACTGCACCATCTCACGAGTCGACTCGACCCGCTGATTCTTCTTGACCCCGCTGACGACCTTCTGGACGGTGCGCTGGAGGCCGACCAGCAGGATCCAGCGTACGATGACCGCGCCGACGAGGATCGCGAGGATGCGGATGGGCATGCCGTACAGGCCCATCCACTCGGTGACCGCCGCCCAGCCGGTGCTCTCCGCGAGGATCACGCGTTACCGCCGGTCCGCGGCCTGGACGCGCAGCGCCCGGGCGATGCCATCGGCGTGTTCAGCGATCATGCGGCGAAGCGCCGGCGCGCTGTCGGGGTTCGCGTCGAGCCAGGCGTTCGTCGCCTCGAGCAGCGCGGAGTTCGCGAGCGCCCCGGGGTAGAAGCCGTCGATGATCTCCTCCGCGATCGCGTAGCTGCGGTCGTCCCAGATGCGAGCCAGCGAGTCGAAGAACGGCGCGACGAACGGGGCGAGCAGCTCGCGGTCGTGAACGCGGCAGAAGCCGAGCCCCGTCGCCCGGATGATGAGGTTCGACGCCCCGGCCTGGTCGCACACCCCGGCCCAGGCCAGCGCCTTGTCCGCCGCGGTCGGCAGCGCCGCGAGGGCGTGCGCCGCGGACTGCTGGCCGGTGGCGGTGCGATCGCCGGCCAGCGCCTCCTCGATTTCGGCGCGGGTGGCCCGACCGCCGGCGGCGAGCGAGATGAGCAGCTCCCAGCCGAGGTCAGTGTCGATGTCGAGACCGCCGAGGCTGATGCGCTCCTCGAGCAGCCCGAGCACGGTGTCGAGCTGCTCGTCGGTCGAGGCAAGCTGCGCGAACGAGCGGACGAACTGGAACTGCGCGTCCGAACCCTCGTCGGCGTCGACCGCGAGCTGCCAGAGCCCGTCGGCGACCCGCACCAGCGTGTCGGCGCGACGCTCGGGGGCGACGTACGAGGCCGAGGCGAGCAGCAGCTGCCCGAGCACCGTGCGAAGCGTGGTCGAGCCGGTCTCGCGGCCGAGGTGTGCCAGCGCGATGTCGATGAAGTCGCTCGCGGGCAGCTCGCCGTCACGCGTCGCGTCCCAGATCGCGCCCCAGACAAGACCCCGGGCTAGCGACGACGGGAATGCGCCGAGCGCATCGGAGGCGGTGGCGAGCGAGACCGCGTCGAGGCGGATCTTCGCGTAGCTGAGGTCGTCGTCGTTGAGCAGCAGTAGGTCGGGGTGGGCGACGCCAACGAGCTCGGGCACCTCGGTGCGGTCGCCGTCG
This sequence comes from Leucobacter sp. CX87, assembly GCF_018682295.1. Lineage (NCBI taxonomy): Bacteria > Bacillati > Actinomycetota > Actinomycetes > Micrococcales > Microbacteriaceae > Leucobacter > Leucobacter sp. CX87. Next base: position 68,205 of record NZ_JAFIRI010000001.1, read on the forward strand.
ACGTCGAGCTCGATGCGCTGCTCGCGGACGACCTCGCCGCCGCTTCGGCGGTACAGGCCGAGCGCCAGGCGGTGCGGGCGAATCGTCGGGTAGGCATCAATCGCCGTCTGGGTGATCGCGAACGAGCGATAGCGCCCGTCCTCGTCGAGCTCGAACTCGGCCCGCAGCGTGTTGACCCCGGCGGTCTCGAGCCACTTCTGGGCCCAGTCGGTCAGGTCGCGGCCGCTCTGCGCCTCGAGCTCGGTGAGCAGGTCCGGCAGCTCGGTGTTGCCGTAGGCGTGCTTGACGAAGTAGTCGTGTACGCCGCGCATGAACGGCTCCTGGCCGACCCAGGCGACGAGCTGCTTGAGCACGGAGGCGCCCTTGGCGTAGGTGATGCCGTCGAAGTTCACCATGACGTCTTCGAGGTCGCGGATGGGGGCGACGATGGGGTGGGTCGACGGCAGCTGATCCTGGCGGTAGGCCCAGGACTTCTCGGACGCAACAAAGGTGGTCCAGGCGTCGGTCCACTCGGTCGCCTGCGCGGTCGCGAGCGTCGACATGTACTCGGCGAACGACTCGTTCAGCCAGAGATCGTTCCACCAGCGCATCGTGACGAGGTCGCCGAACCACATGTGTGCGAGCTCGTGCAGGATCGTGACGACCCTGCGCTCACGGATCGCGTCGGTCACCTTGCTGCGGAACACGTACGACTCGGTGAAGGTCACGGCGCCGATGTTCTCCATCGCGCCCATGTTGAACTCGGGCACGAAGAGCTGGTCGTACTTGTCGAACGGGTACGGGTAGTCGAACTGTTCGGCGAAGAACGCGAACCCCTCGCGCGTCTTGTCGAAAATGTAGTCGGCGTCGAGGTACTCGGCGAGCGAGGACCGGCAGAAGACTCCGAGGGGGATGGTGCGACCGTCGGCGTTCGTGAGCTCGCTGTGCACCGAGTGGTAGGGGCCCGCGATCAGGGCGGTGATGTAGCTCGACATCACAGGGGTGGCGCCAAACGCCCACGTCGCCATCTCGACACCGTCGACGGTTCCCGCAGGCGTCGGCTCGGGGGTGGGCTGGTTGCTCACGACCTGCCAGCGGGCGGGCGCGGTGACGGTGAAACGGAAGGTGGCCTTCAGATCCGGCTGCTCAAAGACGGGGAACATGCGCCGCGAGTCGGGGACCTCGAACTGCGAGTACAGGTACACCTCGTCATCGGCAGGATCCACGAAGCGATGCAGCCCTTCACCGGTGTTCGTGTAGCGCTGGTCGGAGACAATGGTGAGCTCGTTCTCCGCCTGCAACTGGGGGAGCTGGATGCGGGAGTCGGCGTAGACCTCCGCGGGGTCGAGCGAGACGCCATTGAGGACGACCGAGTGAACGGTCTCGGAGATCGCATCGATGAAGCTCGACGCCCCGGCCGTCGCCGCGAAGCGTACGGTCGTCACAGTCTGGTAGGTCTCGGCTCCGCGCGTGAGATCAAGCGCGACCTCGTAGGTGGACGTGCGAACAATGGCGGCGCGCTCCACGGCTTCGACGCGGGTGAGGTTCTCTCCAGGCACGGTGCTCCTTCGGGGAATCGGAAGAATGGTCCGCGGCGCGGGCCACGAACCAGCCTAGGCTGTCGGCATGCACGCTCACGCAGAATTCGACTCCGTACGTTCCCTGGGCTCCTCCAGCCTCCGTGTCTCGGTCGTCGGACTCGGCTGCAACAATTTCGGGCGGCCGGGGTCGGCCACCGAAGACCAGGCGGGAACCGACGCGGTGATTGGTGCCGCGCTCGACGCCGGCATCACCCTGTTCGATACCGCGGACATGTACGGGCACACCTTCGGGCGCAGCGAGGAACTCATGCGCGCCCCGCTGGCCGCGCGGCGCGACGAGATCGTGCTCGCCACCAAGTTCGGGCTCCCCGGTGTTGAGAGTCCCTATGCGGGGTACGACCGACCCGGGTCGCGAGCCTACATCCGGCAGGCGGTCGAGGGGTCACTCACCCGGCTCGGCACCGACCGGATCGACCTGTACCAGCTGCACCACCCCGACCCCGCGACGCCCATCGCCGAAACCATCGCCGCGCTCGACGAGCTCGTGCGCGAAGGCAAGGTCCGCGCGATCGGGCACTCCAACCTCGCCGGGTGGCAGATAGCGGACGCGCACTACATTGCCGCCGAGCTCGGCGCCACTGGGTTCGTCACCGCCCAGAACGAGTTCAGCCTCGTGCACCGTGAGAGCGACCGGGAGGTGCTGCCGGCGGCCCGCCGCTTCGGGCTGGGACTGTTGCCGTTCTTCCCCCTGGCGAACGGGCTCCTCACCGGCAAGTTCAGGCGCGACCACTTCCCGGCCGACAGTCGCATCATGCGCCAGCGCCCCCATGTCGCCCAGCAGGCCGACTGGGACGCCCTTGACGTGTATCGGGCGCTCTGCGAGGTGTGGGGAGTGAGCATGCTCGAGGCGACGTTCGGGTGGATGCTCGATCACTCCCCGATCGCGAGCGTCATCGCCGGCGCTACGACGCCGGAGCAGGTGCGCCTGAACGCGGCGGCGGGCACCGCCTGGCGGCCGGATGCCCAGCAGCGGGAGGCGATCGACGGTCTGTTCCCAGTTCCTGCCTAGATAAGATCGAAGCATGACTGAGACTTCCGCCGTCCCCGCGTCCGTCGAATTCTGGTTTGACCCCAGCTGCCCCTGGGCCTGGATGACGAGCCGATGGGCGGAAGAGGTCGCCGAGGCACGCGGCTTCGAGATTCAGTGGAACATCATGAGCCTCGCGATTCTGAACGAGGACCGCGAGGACCTGCCGGAGACGTACCGCGACTTCCTGCCCCGCGCACTCCGCCTCGCACGCCTCGTGAACGCAGTGCGCGAGACCCACGGCCAGCAGGCCGTCAAGCCCCTGTACGACGCCCTGGGAAGCCGGATCCACCCCGGGGAGCGCACGGACTGGGACGCGATCATCGCCGAGGCGCTCGCCGCAGCTGGCCTGCCCGCCTCCGACGCCGACTACGCGGACAGCGACGAGTTCGACGCGAGCCTGCGCGAAAGTCACGGTAGCGGCATCTCCCGCGTCGGCCAGGACGTCGGCACGCCGATCCTGTCGGTTGACGGCGTCGCGTTCTTCGGCCCCGTTGTGTCGCCCGCGCCGACCGGGGACGACGCGCTGCGCCTCTGGGACGGGGTCGTCGCCGTCGCGAGCGTGCCCGCCTTCTTCGAACTCAAGCGCAGCCGCACCGTCGACCCGCAGTTCTAGATCTTTTCGACCACCCACGCACACCCCGAGCAGGAGCAAGACCCCTATGCGCATTCACGTCGCCACCGACCACGCCGGACTCGACTTCAGCCGCCAGGTGCAGCAGCACCTGAGCGAGGCGGGTCACGAAGTCGTTGATCACGGACCCGTCGAATACGACGCCCTCGACGACTACCCCGCGTTCTGCATCAACGCGGCCCAGGCGGTCGCCCGCGACCAGCGCGAAGGAGTCGAGGCGCTCGGAGTCGTCTTTGGCGGTTCGGGCAACGGTGAGCAGATGGCGGCGAACAAGGTCCAAGGGATCCGCGCGGCGCTCGTGTGGAGCGACTCGACGGCGACGCTCGCGCGCGAGCACAACAACGCCAACGTCATCTCGATCGGCGCGCGCCAGCACAGCGCCGACGAGGCGATCCGGTTTATCGACCTGTTTGTCGCCACCCCGTTCACCGAGGAGGAGCGGCACGTGCGCCGCATCGCGCAGCTCGGGGAATACGAGCAGACCGGCGACATCGCCGCTGCGCACGTCGACCAGCTCGACTAACCGTCCGCCGCGGCCGCGGCTTGGCCAACGCTGAGCCGCGCCCCCACACCCGCCGAGGAGCCAAGCGATGCCCGAGGGCCACTCCGTCCACCGCATCACCCGCCAGTTTCGGGTGAACTTCGTGGGCACGAAGCCGCGAGTCTCGAGCCCCCAGGGCCGTTTCGCGCAGGGTGCGGCGATCCTGGATGGCCGCGAGATGACGGACGCCCGCGCGGTCGGCAAACAGATGTTCCTCGAATTCGAGGGCCGCGACTGGCTGCGGGTGCACCTCGGCATCTACGGCGCGTGGGACTTCTCGGGCGAGATTCGGGTAGACCCGTCGATCCAGATCCACGGGCAGACGCCCGGGCACTCGAAACTGGGTCAGGTCGGCATGCAGGGCGCGAGCACGGGCGAGGGGGCGGTCGATCGCGAGGGCGAGGACTCCGTCGCCTCGATCGGTGCGCCGAGACGGACCCGCGTGCGGATGGCTGAACACGACAAGGCGGGTGACGCCGGGCTCACCTTCCCGCCCGAACCCGTGGGCCAAGTGCGGGTGCGGCTGCTCACCGAATCGGTGTGCGCGGACCTGCGCGGACCGACGGCATGCGAGGTGTTGACGCCCGCCGAGGTGGACGCGGTGATGCACCGCCTCGGCCCGGATCCTGCGAACGCCAACACGCCGGCGGAGCGCGCCCGCTTCATCGAACGCGCCGCCAAGAAGTCCACGCCGATCGGCCTCGTACTGATGGACCAGTCGATCGTCGCCGGAATTGGCAACGTCTACCGCGCCGAGATGCTGTTTCGCGCGGGTCTCGACCCGCACACGCCGGCCAAGGCCGTGGGGGAGCGCGTACTCGGCGCGCTCTGGGACGACTGGGCGCACCTGCTCGAAATCGGGATCACGGTCGGGCAGATGATCACGATCGACGGGCTCGAGGGCGACGCATATCAGCGGGCCCTCGTCGAGCGCGACGAGCGGCACTCGGTATACAAACTCGAGGGCACCCCCTGCAAACGGTGCGGCGCGAACATCGTGCTGGAGGAGTTTGGGGCACGAAAGCTCTACTGGTGCCCGGGCTGCCAGGACGCCCGCGCCTCAGCCCTCGGATAGCGAGAATTCCGGCGGGCGCCCGAGCGCCAGGATCCGGCGCCGTTGCGCCGCTACGCTTGAGGCATGCGCGATTTTCTCTCCACCGTGATCGGCAAGACGGTGCGTCAGCTCGCAAGGCTGCGTGGCGGCGGTTCTGCCCTGCCCGGCCTCGTGGTGGAAACCATCGACCCCGGGTACCTGTCCCGCACGCTTGCGCGACTGCCGTACGGAGTCATTGCGGTGAGCGGCACGAATGGCAAGACCACGACGACCAAGATGATCGTCGAGATCCTCGAAGCCCAGGGACTGCGCGTCTTCACAAACAAGACTGGCTCCAACTTCTCGCGCGGGGTCGTCGCCGCGGCGATTCAGGAGTGTTCGATCGGCGGCAAGCTCGCCGCGGACATCGCGGTGCTCGAGCTCGACGAGGCGCACGCGATGTACTTCATCGACCGGGTGAAGCCCCGGCACACGCTGCTGCTGAACGTGCTGCGCGACCAGCTCGATCGTTTCGGCGAGATCGACACGACGGCGAAGCTGCTCCAGCGCATCGCAGATGCGACGACGCACGGCCTGGTTGTGAATCGCGAGGACCCGCTGCTTGCCGCGATCGGCGAGCGGGTGCGGGAGGGGGGCACGGCCGCGGCGCGTGCGGCAGGATCGCCGGACGGGGCGATCGAGGTGCGCGAGTTCGGCCTCTCGGAGGCGCTGCGTGCGATGTTCCCGAGCGACGACGACTTCCATCGGGGTGGGGCAGAGGCCTCCGTGACGGGAACCGAGGGGGCGCCCGGCGAGGCTCGTCCGGTCGCGGATGTGACGCTGACCGAGGTCGGAGACCACACCGCGGTATTCCGTGTGGACGGGGCCGACTGGCTGACCACACTGCAACTCGAGGGCCTCTACAACACGTTCAACGCGGCCGCTGCGCTCGCGACGGTGCGCCTTGCGCTTGGTGCCGATGCGGACATGCGGGCGCTCGTCACCGCGCTGTCGACGGTTCGGCCGGCGTTTGGGCGGGGCGAACGGCTCGAGCTCGATGGGCAGCCGCTCGATCTCGTGCTCGTGAAGAACCCGGCCGGGTTCCGCCTGGGCCTCGCGTCATACGACGCTGGCGATAGTGCCACGATGATCGCGATCAACGACCAGTACGCGGACGGGCGCGACATGTCGTGGCTCTGGGATGTCGATTTCGGTTCGCTCGCGGCGTTGGGCGTCGACATGGTCGGCGGCACGCGCGCGTGGGACATGGCGCTCAGGCTCGAGCACGACGATGTCGCGGTCGGGGGCGTCGAGGAGGACCTCTCCGTGGCGCTTGCCGCATTCCGCGAGCGCACGCCGGGCAGGCCGCGCAGGATCTATTGCACGTACACCGCCATGCTGGCGCTGCGACAGGAACTGTCGACTCTGACCGAGGTTGAGGAGATCTGGTGAGCACCGAAACTCAAGACGAGCGCGAGTTGGTCATCGTCTCGCTCTACCCGCGTGACATGAACATCTACGGCGACCGGGGCAACGTCCTCGCGCTCGCTCGGCGGGCCCGGGCGCATGGCTTCGCGCCGCGTGTGGTCGAGGTGAACCCTGGGGATCCGATGCCCGAGACGGTCGATATCGTGCTGGGTGGAGGCGGGCAGGACTCTGGCCAGGGTCGGGTCGCGATCGATCTCGCCGCGCGTGCGGATGAACTTCGGCGTCTCGCCGATGACGGCGTGCCGATGCTCATGATCTGCGGGCTGTTTCAGCTCTTCGGTCATCGTTTCGTCACGATCGGCGGAGACGAACTCACCGGGATCGGCGTGCTGGACGTCGAGACTCGGGGCGGCGAAGAGCGCATGATCGGCAACATCCTGCTCGATTCTTCCGAGTTTGGCGAGATCGTCGGCTACGAAAACCACAGTGGGGTCACGGTGCTCGGCCCCGGATCCGAGCCGCTGGGCCGCGTGCTGCAGGGCGCCGGGAACAATCCCACCGACGGAGTCGAGGGTGCGCGCACGGGCAACGTGATCGGCAGCTACCTGCACGGATCGCTGCTGCCGAAGAACCCGCGGTTGAGTGACTTCCTGATTGGCGAGGCAGCTCGGCGGAAGTTCGGCGAGTTCGTTCCGGTCGCGGGGGAGTCGGAGACCGTGGCCCGGGCTCGCGAGAGCGCGAAGCGCCGGCCGAGGTAGCGCCGGGCGGGGCGCCCGACTCGGGCCCCACGAGCAAGCGGCCCACGCGGCCGCACAATTGCATTCACGTGAATGCTTGTGCTCGAGGGGATGCGATGTTACTCTGGTGTTGTACTTGAAGTTTCAATCACTGAGGAGAAGTTGCATGTCGATCACCGTCGAACAGATTCCTGGATACCGCGCCGGCACCTGGACCATTGACAAGGTTCACTCTGAGGTGGGCTTCTCGATCCGCCACCTCGCGATCAGCAAGGTCAAGGGGAGCTTCGGCAACTTCGACGCCACGTTTGTGACGGGAGAGAACCCGCTCGAGTCGTCGGTGATCGCTTCCGCTGAGGTGGCGTCGATCGACACCAAGGAGCCGAACCGCGACGGTCACCTGCGCACAGGCGACTTCTTCGCCGCCGAGGAGTTCCCGAACTTGACGTTCGTGTCGACCGGTGTGCGCGTCGAGGGTGGCGACTACAAGGTTGACGGCGACCTCACCATGCGCGGCGTGACGCTCCCCGTCACCTTCGACTTCGAGTTTGGTGGCTTTGGCGAGGACCCCCAGGGCGGCTACCGTGCCGGCTTCACCGCGACCACGGTCGTCAAGCGTGAGGACTTCGGCCTCAGCTGGAACTCGACCCTCGAAAAGGGTGGCTTCCTCCTTGGTTCGGACGTCACCATCACGATTGACGTGCAGGCTGCGTTGCAGGCGTAGTTCGCCAGTTGCCTGCGCCATTGGCGCTGAATTCGGCGGGCGCGAGGGCTTCGGCTCTCGCGCCCGCCGTTTGTGGTCTTGGCGGCGCGGGGCCATGTGGCGTCGCACCGTGGCGCCCGACTGGGAAGTGGCCTCGGGCCTAATTTGGATTGCGTAAAGCTTTTCGTTGTTTTTTCCAGTATTGTGTGGATTTGGCAGAGAAACTGTCTCTGAACATTGATGCGTCACTACCTATTTCAATGGGGAATACATGAAAAAGCTATTGTCGGTCGTTGCGACCGTCGCGTTGAGTCTCGGAAGCGTGTTGGGGATGAGTGCGGCTGCGCTCGCGGTACCCGTCAGCTACGAACTCACGGCAAGCTCGACGTCGCTCGCTGCGGGCGAGACGGCCACCCTTGCCACGAATGCTCCGGAAGACGCGATTGCCGCGATCTTCGTGGATGGCGTCATCGCTGGGGACACACTTGCCGCCTCAGCTCTCAACGGAGCGGAATACGCGTGGGGATGGGGCGTGAGCGACAACAGTGTCGCGCACACGCTGTCTATCCGGATTTATGAGCCGGGCACTGCTGACATTGCCGCGGACACCGTGAGCGCTGCGGCGGTTGACGTGGTGTTCGCTGCGCAGGAAGTGGTGGAGCCTGAAGAGAAGACGGATGAGGCGCCGGGCCTTGCGCTCGTCGCTGATGGCGCCAACATCACCAATATTGCAAAGCTCTGTGACTGGAACTCGAACCCTCGGTACATAGATATGCGGACGAACAGCGTCACCTTCGAGAACGTTTGCCTCACCTCAGGTGAGATCTCCGATGCATCAACTGAACTCAGGGGCGACGCCTACGACGTTTTTGGATTCGTCTTTACCCGAGACGTGGGCTCGGCAATCGATGCCGCGGAGTACATCTTCACCGCTGACACGGAGCCCGTGGTCACCGATCACAGCGTGACGTTCACCGATCAGGGCGTTTGGTCCTCGACGGAGAGCGCTTTCGTAGATGTGACCGTCGAACGGCTCTTCATGGGCAGCTGGGTCACCTGGAACACGAGCGTCGTTCTCGCCGGCACGAATACGCCCGCGAACATCGATATTCAGATCGATGGAAATCTGGGGTCAGACGGTTCCACCCGGGTGACGCCCTTGGGCGCGAGGGGAACGCTGACGGATGACGATTTCCAGCTGAGCGACCCGGCACTGCTGTGGGTCTCCGCGGGCGCCTTTGCGCAAGGCGACTACTCGGATCAGATTTCGTTCGGCTTCGGAGTCACGACTTCCGCCTCGTTGTCCAACGCTCTCATCGACTACCGGAGCTGCCCCGACCGCGCCGCGATCGACGCCTACGCTGCTAAGGTGTTCGCCAATTTTGCCACGACCTACAACACCGCTCTCGAGGCGGCGCCCGGCGCTTGCGGCTTTGTGTTCGATGCGCCCGCGTTCGCTTACTCCATTGGCGAGGAGGTCGATGAGACCTTTGCGCTGACCCTCACCGGGATGGACGCCCTGCGGGACGGATTCAGCTCTGATGTTTGGAACCTCCCCGAGGGCTTGGACGGCGAGATCCTGACCGACGACGCTGGGCTGCCGGTCGCCTTCCGCCTGTACGGGGTGCCCGACGAACTCTTCGACGATTCGATCTTCGTCGCGCTCGGCCAGCAACAGAACCCTGCTCGCGACATGAGCCAGCCGATCGTTGCGGTTGAGCTGCTCCCCGGCACCGTGACGCATGACGTGGTGCTGTCTCAGGAGTTCGCGGCGAACATCGGCGACGTCGCCGCTGGCACGGAGATTCGGGCAAGCGCGCTCGGCCTTGAAGCTGAGAGCGGGTGGACCCAGACGGTTCGTTCGACTCCGCAGCAGATCGCGACGGGAGACGCGGACTCGCTCGGGGCTGTGGGGGGAGCGGGCTTGATTCCTGCAGGCCTGGCCGCCGGTTGGCACACGAGTACCCTGGCTGGCACGAGCTACCTGGGCGATTCGGTCACCAACGTGATGTGGTTCAAACTGGACACGAGCGGGCGCCTGCTGGAAATCCGGAGCACTGCTCCGGATCAGCCGGTGCCGGCTGCGCCGAATGCCAGCCTCGCAAGCACTGGTTCGAACACCACCGCGGGTGTATCGATCGCGGTGCTCGCGGCGCTGGGTTTGGGTGCAGCCCTTGCAGTCGCTGGGCGTCGCCGTACGGTCACGAAGTAACCTCCGGGTAAACAAGAATGAGGCCGGGCCCCCAGGGGCTCGGCCTCATTCTTGTGAGCAGTCGCAGGTCAGCGGGGCTGGCTATACTGCGCCGGGAGGGACCGCGCCGGTGATCTCCTGCCGAATGCGCCGCAGGTCCTCCATGAGCGAGCCGATGAGCATCCAGTGCACGGGGTGCGGGCGGGGGATCGTGTACGGGGCCGTGAGCGCAGGCGGCTCCTGCGGCGGCTGCTCGGACTCGGGCAGATCAGGGCGGACGAGCAACGCGAGGTCGTGGGCCGCGCGCCGCATCTCCTCGACCATCCCGATGACCGAGGGGTCCGTGACGAGGTCGGTGTCGTAGAGGTCGTAGAGCGCACGGGACATCCCGATCACCTGCGTCACGATCGGCTGCACCCGGAGGAACAGCTCGTCGTCCGCCGCAAGCAGCGTGCGATACTTCGGCCCGCGCGGGTTCAACCGCAGGCTCTCGCGCGCGCGGCGCAGCAGCGCGTGCACCTCGGTGCGATCCTGCTGGAGTGCGCGCGCCCGGGTGAGCATGTCATCGAGCCAGGGCTCGTCGCGGGGCTCAGAGAGGGCGTTCGCCAGGCGATCTAGCGCGGCCGAGGTCTCGAGCACGAGGCCCGACACGGCCTGGTGAACGGGCGACGTGCGCACGGGAGCGACCACGAGGGCGTTCACCACGACACCGATCACTGCGCCGATCAGCGTCTCCACGAGCCGTTCGACCCCGTAGTGGAATTCCTGGCCGCCGAGCGCAATCATGAGGAGCGCGGTGATGGCGATCTGTACCGCCGAGCTGCTGGTCATGCGCAGGGCCCAGCCCACGGTCATGGCGACCAGGATCGCGGCGATGAACAGCCAGGACTGGGTGCCAAAGATCGCGCCGGCGCCGAGGGCTACCGAGACGCCGAGGAGCACGCCGACGACGCGCTCGATGCCGCGGGTGAGCGACTGGTTCACGCTCTCTTGCACGCACAGCAGCGCAGCGATCGCGCCGAAGATCGGCAGCTGCTCGGGGAAGATGAGCAGGCAGACGAACCAGGTTGCGACGGCCGCGCCGCTCGCCTTGAGCACCTGAGGCAATGGCGCGCGCTCGGACGCGACGAAGCGGGACGTCACGCGCCGCCCGGTGCGCAGCCAGGGCTGGGTCGACGGACCGCTCACACGAGTCCGAGCTGGTTCAGCTCGTCCTGCAGGGTCGCTCCGTCGGGGCCGTAGACCCAGGGGACCCCGCTCACGCTGCGATGCAACTGCGCCTTGGAGCGCCCGCCCGCGAGGACCGCCTCGCCGATCGAGAGCTGACGGATTGCCACCGCCGCCACGTTCTGCGGGTGCTCGGTCGAGAACTCGTGGTACAGCTGCTCGTCGTGCTGCCCGTCGTCCCCGATGAGTACCCAGCGCATATCGGGAAACTCTGCGGCGAGGCGGCGCAGCTCGCGCTGCTTGTGCTCGCGCCCGCTGCGGAACCAGCGATCGTGTGTCGGGCCCCAGTCGGTGAGCAGCAAGGGGCCGACCGGGTAGAGGTTCCGGGAGAGGAACCGTGTCAGCGTGGGCGCGGCATTCCAGGCCCCGGTCGAGAGATAGACGATCGGGGCGCCCGGGTGCGCCCCGAGCAGGTGATCGAGCAGCACCGGCATGCCCGGCGTCGCGGCGCGGGCCTGCTCGGCAAGCACGAACGTGTTCCAGGCCGCGACAAACGGCTTGGGGAGGGCCGTCATCAGAATGGTGTCGTCGACGTCCGATATGACGCCGAAGCGCGCGGCGGGGTCGAGAACGTGGATCGGCGTGTCTGCAGGCTCGCCCTCGGCGGTCTGCAGGGTGATCGTGTGCCAGCCGGGGGAGAGGGACACCGGGACAATCGCGTCGACGACTCCACCGCGATCGGCGACGACCTCGGTGACCAACTGGCCATCGATCGAGACGCGCACCGGGTGGTGGGGCACGTGCAGGCTCGTAAACGAGCGCCAGCCGCGCACGCGCTGCACCTGGGCGACGTCGGCGCGCAACCGCGAGTGCTCGGGTGTTGCTGGCTTCAGGAAGAGCACACGTCCAAGAACGCGCACCCACTCAGTGGACCCGTAGCCGATGTAGGGGATGACGTCGGGCGCCTTGCCGGACTTAATCGCACGGCGCGAACGGCGGACGTGGATCCAGTCTTCGGTGCGCGCCGCGAAGCGGGGCCGCGAATCGGGAAAACCGATCGCGGGATCCTCAGGCGCATTCACGACCCCAGTCTATGGGGATCAGTCTTCGGGAATGCCCAGGTGACGCCGCTCGAGCCGAAAGATGAGGCGCTTGAGGAGCCAGATCACCGCGACCACCACGAGCACGAGGGCCACGAAAATGTACCCGGCGCCCGAAACTCGAGAGGCCAGTTCCTGGAAGCCTGCCGCCGCGCTTGCGCCGAGCGAGGCGACGATGACCGCCCACACGATGCACGCCGGGATGGTCCACGCGAGGAAGCGGCGAAACCGCATACCTGCCATGCCCGCCGAGAGCGGAACCAGCGAGTGCAGCACGGGGAGAAAGCGCGAGAGCATGACGGCGACGCCACCGCGCTCGCCGAGATAGCGCTCGGCGAGGAGCCAGTTGCGCTCGCCGAGGCGCCTGCCGAGGCGGCTCGCGCGGATCCGGGGTCCGAAATGGCGCCCCAGCCAGAAGCCCACGCTCTCGCCCAGCAGCGCACCAATCACGAGCGCCGCGATCAGCCACGCGAACTGCGCCGGCGTGCTCACCCCGGACGCGGCGATCAGCGCGATCGAGTCGCCGGGCACCACGAGGCCGATGAAGGCCGACGTTTCGAGGAATAACCCGAGGGCGGCGAGCAGCGTGCGCCACACCGGATCCATGTCGCGAACCGCGGAGAAAAACTGTTCAAGCAGTTCGGTCATTCCGGGCGTTCCTCCTCATTGGGGTGCGGGGCTTCCTATGCTAGTTTGCCCGGCCTGAGTGCCTGATTTGCCCTGACATTTTGTCTTGTCGAACGGGGGTTTCGGTCCGTATGTCGTTCGAGGTCAAATAACCTTTCTCTCGAGGTCAAACTACCTTTTGCTCGACCTCAAGCTACCTTTGGAAACACGCGAATCTGTGTATAAGCTGAGCATCGACCGGTAACAATATCGGTAGGTCCGGGAGGAATGACCATCCTTTTTCGGAGCTCACTATGGGAGTGCGCGAGCCCCCACCGGTGAGCGCGTTCCCGCACCACTGGAGTGCCCTGTGAACGAACTCTTGGATGCGTTGACACTCGCCCGCTGGCAATTCGGGCTCACGACGCTGTACCACTTCCTCTTCGTGCCTCTCACGATTGGCATGGCGCTGTTGGTCGCGATCCTGCAGACCTGCTGGGTTGTCACGAACAAGGTCAAATACCTGCGTCTCACCAAGCTATTCGGCAAGATCTTCCTCATTAACTTCGCGATGGGGGTGGTGACCGGGATCGTGCAGGAGTTCCAGTTCGGGATGAACTGGTCCAACTACTCGCGCTTCGTGGGCGACATCTTCGGCGCCCCGCTCGCGATGGAGGGGCTGATCGCCTTCTTCTTCGAGGCGACGTTCATCGGGCTCTGGATCTTCGGTTGGGACAAGCTGCCGAAGGTGGTGCACCTGCTCACCATTTGGGCGGTCTCGCTCGGCACGATCCTGTCGGGGTACTTCATCCTCGCGGCGAACGCGTTCATGCAGAATCCGGTCGGCTACGAGCTGAACGAGGAGCGCGGCCGGGCCGAACTCACCGACATCGGCGCCGTGCTCACGAATCCGGTCGCGCTCACGCAGTTCCCGCACACCATCTTTGCCGCCATCATGTTTGCCGGTTGCGTCATCGCCGCGGTCGCCGCCTGGCACCTCTCGCGGAACCAGTTCGTCGATGAGATGCGCACGGGCCTTCGCTTCGGCCTCGCCGCGAACGTCCTCGCGTTCATGGGCGTCGGCCTCACCGGCCACACGCTCGGCATGGTGATGAGTGAGACGCAGCCCATGAAAATGGCCGCGGCCGAGGCGCACTATGCGACCGCGAGCGGCGCGGACGCCTCGTTCTCCCTCTTCAGCCTCGGCACTCCCGACGGCGCGCACGAGATCTTCTCGATCCGGATCCCGTACCTCCTGTCGTTCCTGTCGACCGGTACCTTCGACGGGACCGTGCCGGGCATCAACGACTTGCAGCGCGAGTACACCGAGCTGTACTGCGGCGATGGGGGAAGCGCGCTGACCTGCCCCACCGACGGCTCGTTCACGCCCATCATTTGGGTCACGTATTGGGCGTTCCGCTGGATGATCGGTCTCGGCATCCTTGCCGCACTCGTCTCCGTCGTCGGGCTGTGGATGACCCGCAAGAACCGCGAGGTGCCCGCCTGGGCATGGAAGATCGCGGTCTGGACCGCGCCGATCCCGATGATCGCCTCGCTCGTGGGCTGGGTCTTCACCGAGATGGGCCGCCAGCCCTGGATCGTGTTCGGGGTGATGACCACCGAGTCGGGTGTCTCTCCGGGGGTGCCCGGTTGGATGGTGCTCGTCTCACTCATCGTGTTCACGCTCGTCTATGGGGCGCTCGCGGTCGTCGAGTTCAAACTCATCGTGAAGGCCGCTCAAGCCGGGCCCCCCGAGATTGAGCAGCCCGCCGAGGGCGAAGACGTCGACCACGCCCACCACGCGACCGTCTACTAGGAAAGGAACGACCATGGATCTCTCAATACTCTGGTTCTTCATCGTCGGCGTGTTCCTGGTGGGATACTTCGTGCTCGACGGATTCGATTTCGGCGTCGGCATGGCCATGCCGTTCATCAGCAAGGACGACACTGACCGCCGTGTCGTCATCAACACCATCGGTCCGGTCTGGGACCTCAACGAGACCTGGCTGATCGTCGCCGGTGCCTGCCTGTTCGCGGCGTTCCCCGAGTGGTACGCCACGATGTTCTCGGGCTTCTATCTGGCGCTCCTGCTCATTCTCGTGGCCCTGATCGTGCGCGGTGTCTCGTTCGAGTACCGCCACCAGGGCAAGGGTGCACGGTGGACCGGCTGGTTCGACCGGGCCATCGTGTTCGGTTCCTTCCTGCCGCCCCTGCTCTGGGGCACCGCGTTCGCGAGCCTGCTGCAGGGCGTCCCGATCGAGAAAATGGACAATGGCGGCTGGCTCTTCACCGGCACGCTGCTCGACCTGCTCACCCCGTACGCGCTGCTCGGCGGCGTCACCCTGATGCTGCTCTGCTTCGTCCACGGCGCGGTCTTCGTGGCGCTCAAGTCCGACGGCGAGATCCGGGTGCGGGCGCGTGGGCTCGCCACCAAGGTCGGCCTCGCCGCCATCGTGGCGGGGGCCGCGTTCCTCGGGTGGACGCTCATGCTGCGCCTGGACCACGAGTACCTCGGCATCATGATCGCGCTCGCCGGCCTCGCTGCTGCGGCTCTGATCCTGGCCTGGGTCGCGAACCTTCGGGGCCGCGAGGGCTGGGCCTTCACGGGCAACGCCGCCGCGATCGCCTTCGCACTGCTCACGATCTTCATGGGGCTCTTCCCGAACCTCATGATCTCGAGCACTGACCCGGCGTACACGATGAGCATTTCGGGTGCGGCGAGTTCGCAGGGCACACTGGAACTCATGACCTGGGTCGCCGTATTCACGATGCCCCTCGTGCTCGCCTACCAGGCGTGGACATACTGGGTCTTCCGCAAGCGTGTTTCACGGGCCAACATTCCCGTGGCCGCGCACTAACCGGACGGAACCGGACACACCGTGAAACCCTTCGACGTACGACTGCTGCGCTATGCCAGCGGGATCCGCCCGGTCCTCGCGGGTGGGGCGGCCCTCGGGCTCGTGCGCACCGTCGCAATCCTCGCGTGGGCGTGGGCTCTGGCCCACCTCATCGCGGGGGTCGTGACGGGCGCCCCCGTGGAATCGCTGGCACCGTACGTCGGGCTTGCCGCCGGCGCGCTCATTGCGCGCTCGGCGGCAAGCTGGGGCACCGACGCGCTCGCGGTGCGGGGCGCGATCACCGTGAAACGTCAGCTGCGCGAGCGGGCGCTCACCCGCATCGACGAGCTCGGCCCCGAATGGGTGGGGGCACGCTCGGACGCCGATCTGACGCTCCGTCTCGGCCGCGGCCTCGACGCCCTCGACTCGTACTTCTCGGGCTACCTCCCGCAGCTGCTGCTCACCGCAATCGCGACTCCAGTGCTGCTCGTTTTCCTGCTCATCGCCGACCCGCTGAGCGGTGTCACGGTGCTCCTTGTCTTCCCGGTCATCCCTGTCTTTATGGTGCTCATTGGCCTCGCGACGCAGGGCGTGCAGCGCAAGCAATGGACCGCGCTCACCGCCCTCGGACGGGCCTTCCAAGACGTCGTCGAGGGGCTGCCGACCCTGAAGATTTTTCGGCGCGAAGAGCGCCAGCTAGATCGCATCGGCGAGATCACGAACGACTACCGCCGCCGCACTCTGTCGGTGCTGCGGGTGACCTTCCTGTCGGGCTTCGTCCTCGACCTCGCGGGCACGCTCTCGGTCGCGCTCGTTGCGGTCACGGTCGGCACGCGCCTCGTCGCGGGCACCTTCCCGCTCGACATCGGTCTGTTCGTGCTCCTGCTCGTCCCCGAGGTGTTCATCCCGATTCGCCAGGTCGGCGCGGCGTTCCACGCCTCGAGCGAGGGCCTCGCGGCGTCCGAGTCAATTTTCGAGATCATCGAGGCTCCGGGGCGGGTTGCCGGCGACGAGCGCGCAGGATCCGCCCGGACGTCGACCTCTGAGGCGCGCGACGCGGCGGCGGTGTCCGCCCGCGGTCTCACCGTGAGCCGCGGAGGCGAGACCGTTGTGGGCCCCGTCTCGTTCGATGTCCTGCCGGGGGAGATGGTCGCCCTCGCCGGGCCGTCTGGCGCCGGGAAGTCGTCGATCGTGGCCGCGATCCTGGGCACTGCCGAGTGTGAAGGCAGCCTGCAGCGACCCCGCAGTCTCGCCTGGGCCGGTCAACGACCCGGGCTCGTGCAGGGGACGGTCGCGAACAACGTCGCACTGGGCGACGACACCTGCGACGCCGCCCTCGTTGCCCGCGCGCTCACCGCCGCGGCCGCGCCCGGGATCGAGCCCGAGCGCGTGCTCGGCACGGCGGGGGCAGGTCTCTCGGGCGGCCAAGCGCAGCGCGTCGCGATCGCCCGCTGCCTCTATCGCGCCTGGCGCACCGACGCCGAGCTGCTGCTGCTGGACGAGCCGACGTCGGCGCTCGATCCGGTGGCAGCGCTCCGGGTGGCGGAGACCTTGCGCGCCGAGGCGGCCTCGGGGCGCGCAGTCCTCGTCGTCAGCCACCGTCCCGAGCTTTGGGACCATGCCGATCGGGTGCTGCATATTGCCCCCGCGACCTCCGGGAGTCTCTCGTGAACCGCCTCCTGCAGCTCGCCCGGCCCGCGCGAGCGACTTCCCCCGCACTCGCCCGTGCCATGCCGCCGCGTAGCCGCCGATTGGCGGGTCTCGGCTTCGGGGTGCTCGCGGACGGCTCGGTCGTCGCGCTGCTCGCGCTCAGTATGTGGCTGATCGTCCGCGCCGCGGAGCAGCCGCCGATCCTGCACCTCACCTTCGCGATTGTCGGGGTGCGGGCATTCGCGCTCGGCCGCGCGGCGTTCCGCTACGCCGACCGCCTGGCGAGCCACGACGCGGCGCTCGCCCAACTCGCGGTGCTGCGGACCGAGACCTTCCGCCGACTCATCCCGCGGGTGCCCGGCGCGATTGAGGGTTCCGCCCGCGGGGACGTGCTCGCCCGCCTCGTCGACGACGTCGATCAACTGCAGGACCAGCCGCTGCGTGTCTGGCAACCGCTCGTCACGAGCGCGATCGTCGTCGGCGGAACCGTCGCGGTCGTCACATTCGTGTCTCCGGCCGCCGGCCTCGTGCTCGCCCTCGCGCTCATCCTCGGCGGGGGAGCCGCGATCCTGCTCTCTGCTCGCCTCTCGGCCCGCTCGGACCGCGCCCTGTCGCAGGCGCGCGCGGCGCTCACCGACGCGCTGCTCGAGCGCTTCGCGTCCGCCGAGACGCTGCAGGTGTTCGGGGCCCTCGGCATGCAGCGCGACCGCATCGCCGCCGCGGAAGACGCGCTCGGCGCGATTCAGCGCAAGTCCGCCTGGGGCGCCGGGCTCGCCGCCGCGATTCTGTCGGGCGTCGCCGGCATCGCGACCCTCGTGGTGATGACCCAGGTGTCGGGCGCCGGGCACAGCGCGCCGGCGATGGCCGCCCTCATCATCGTGCCGACGGTGGTATTCGAGGTCTTTGGCGCGGTGCCGGTCGCGATCGCCGCGTCGCGCCGGGTGCGCGAAAGTGCCGCTCGCATCGACGCGCTCATCGAGGCACCGCTGCCCGCAGAGATTCCCATCGACCGCGCGCCGTCCGCCGAGGTCGCGGACCCGGTGCCCGGGGCCCCACTCATCCAGGTCTCGGACCTCGCGGTGCGCCACCCCGGCGCACGGTATCCCGCGGTGTCTGGGGTGAACTTCTCGCTACACGCGGGGCACACCCTCGTCGTTCGCGGCGACAGCGGGGCGGGCAAGAGCACGCTCGCGCTCGCGCTGGTGCGCCTGCTTGAATACGGCGGGCGGTACACGCTGAGCGAGCGCGACGTCCGTACGCTGCCGATCGCCGAGGTGCGCCGCACCGTCGGCCTCTGCGAGCAGACCCCGCACCTCTTTGATCAGGACCTCAGGCAAAACCTCGCCTTCGCGATGGACTCGGCGGGGCAGGATCCCGACGACGACGCGCTGTGGGCCGTGCTGGAGCGGGTGGGGCTCGCTGAGTGGGCGCGCGGCCGCGACGGGCTCGACACGCGGCTCGGCGAGCGCGGGGCCCTCGTCTCGGGAGGCCAGGCGCAGCGGATTGCCCTGGCGCGGGCGCTGCTCGGGGACTTCCCCGTGATCGTGCTCGACGAGCCGACGGCGAACGTGGATCCGGATCGCGCGGACGCGCTGCTGCGTGACCTCCTGGGGGCGGTGCCCAGCGACCGCGCGGTCGTGCTGATCACCCACCTCGCGCTGCCAACGGGCATCACCGCGGCGCGGCTTGAGCTGCCGGCGCCGGAAGACCGGGCGCGGTAGGGGAACCTGTGCGCTTGCGCCCCCAGCGCCATCGACGCGTCAATCTCTATCGGCGCGTCAAAACGTTGCGGTATTGGGCAGCCACACCGCAAGTTTGTGTCACCTGGAGAGGATTTGACGCGTCGTTTTGACGCCAATGGCTATGGAGCTCTTGCCCATTCCCGGCGGCGTAGAAGCGGCGTGCAGGCTAGTCGATCGGGGCGAAACAGGCGTCGAGCGCCGTCTGGGCCAGTAACAGGCTCGCGTCCCGTCGCGGCGGAAGCTCGTGGCCGTCGATCGAGGTCACCCTCCGGATGCCGTGCAGGGCGTTGAGCGCCCACACCTCGGTGTCACAAAGCTCGGCCGGGGTCGCGGTGTCCGCTGACACGCGCACCCCCATGCCCTGGAGCGCGCCGCGCACGAGTCGCTCGGTGACCGAGTCGACCCGCGCCCGGCTCGACGCGGTGCACGCCTCGTCGCCGACCCACCAGAGCAGGCTCGTCGTGCCGCCCTCGAGGGCGATGCCGTCCGCGTCGACGAGCAGCGGTTCGGCGCCGAGCTCCTCACACAGCGCGGCGTAGGCCGCGATGCCCGGGCCCTTGCGCTCCGGATGCGGCAGGGGAGGCGCGCCCGTCGCGGTCCGCAGCTCGAGCTCGCCGGTCAGCTCCGGCACCGGACGCAGCAGCAGGTCGAACGCGAGCGCGGCCCCGGCCGCCGCTGCCGGAACCGCTGCGTCGTGCCAGAGCTCGAGCCGCGGGAAGCCGGCACCGGCCGCAGCGATCCTGCCGGAGGCGGTTGAGATGAAATCGTCGAGCTCGGTGGAGAACCCGGAAGGAACCCCTACTTCGGCGGCCGCCGCGAGGGCAGATCGGCGAAAGCGCTCGACGTGCAGCGGGAACCCGCGCACCTCGGCCCGTTCATGGTGCAGTCGCACGCGGAAGGAGTCTGCGACGAGGAGGCGAGCGGAGGCCGCGGCGGCCCCCGCACCGGCGCCGGAAACCAGGTTCGTTGCCATCAGGCGCCTCCGCCGATGCCCGACCCAGCCCGTGGTTGCAGCACCGAGAACCCGGCGGGCAGAGCCCTGCGGCCGGTCGCCGCGAGCAGCAGGTCGACCCCGTGGCCCCCGCGCGCGGCGAGGACGGCCGCAAGTTGGAGCGCCTCGCTCGCAGCCTGCTCCGGCACGTCGGCCTCGCGGCCAAGCGCCCCGCAGATGTCGATGCCGTGGACGACGAGCTCGAACACGCGCGAGCCCAGGTAGTCCGACAGGCGGATGGTGCCCGCGATGCTCTCGACGACGGGGTTGCCGGCGCCGCGCACCTCCGCGAGCGCCGAATCCGCCAGGCGGGCAAATGCCGCCGCAGGGTCATCGCCGAGCGCACGCCCGGCCTCCACGCCCCGCTCGCGCACATTCTCGGGGTCGGCGCCAGGCAGCCGCGCGACCTCGAGGAAGTAGTCGGAGGTGTGCGCGAGCTCGGGGAGGGCGCCAGCCTCCCGCACCCGATCCACCGTCTCCAGCGCGGCCCGCACCGTCAGGAGCGCCCGGCTGGTGTGCCCCACGAGCCCCCGCAGGTCCCATTCGCCGAGCCCGGGCCCATCCCAGCCGTCGGCGGGGATCTCGGCGACGACGCCCGCGACCCACTCGGCCGCAGCGGCGGTGACCCGCTCCATACGTTCGTGCTCACTCATGCGGCGAGCGTACTACCGACAGGGGTACCGCCGCGCGACTACGCTATTGCCGTGAAAGAAACGCCGGAACACGCGCCCGAGGTGTGGGCGATCCCGCATCCGGTCCACGCGTCCTCCGTCGCGGCTCGCCTGCGCGAGACGCCCGCCTGGTGTTGGCTTGACGGCGAGGTCGTGTCGCCCGACGAGGCGCAGTCCGCTTGGAGCTATCTGGGCGTCGCGAGCGAGGTGCGTGTCGCCGAGCGCGGGTGCGAGCGAGAATTCCTGGCGGGCCTGCGGGTGCCCGCCCACCAGCGGACTGCGCAGGATCCCGGTGCCGCCAGCCCACACGGGTTTCACGAGGGGTGGGTCGTCGCCCTCGGGTACGAGTTCGGCGTGGGCCTGCTCGGCCTGGATCCGGCGCCCGACGCCGTGCCGCCGGCGTTCGCGCTGAGGATCGACGTCGTCCTCGCGATCCACGACGAGACGGGGCGCGCCGAGCTGCGCGGTGCCCCGAGCGCGATCGACGCCTGGCGCGCAGCATACGGTTGGGCGCTGGAGCCACAGCCACAGGCACAAGCCCAGCCGGCGCCGCCTGTGCACGAACCCATCGACTTCGGTGAGTCCCTGGCGACCTGGATGCGCAGCGAGCACACCTATCTGGCCGACATCGAGGCCTGTCGCGCGGCGATCCGCGAGGGAAACGCCTATGTGCTCTGCCTGACCGACACGGCCGCCGTTCCGGGATCGTTCGACCCGCTGGCGATTTACGCGCGGCTGCGCGCGGCGGGCGGTGCGATCCGGGGCGGCGTGATCGTGGCGGGGGACCGGGCGCTCGTGAGCGCGAGCCCCGAGCGATTCTTGAGCGTCCAGCGGGGTACCGATGGGGAGCTGCACGTGGCCACGCACCCTATCAAGGGGACGCGCCCCCGGGGCAAGACCGCGGCGCTCGACGCCGAGCTCGCGCTCGATCTCGCGGCCGACCCCAAGGAGCACGCCGAAAACCTCATGATCGTGGACTTGATGCGCAACGATCTCAGCCGCGTCTGCGTGCCCGCGTCGGTGCGGACCGAGGGGTTCCAGCGCGTCGAGAGCCACGCGCACGTCCATCAGCTCGTGAGCACCGTGACCGGGACCCTGACCCCGGGGCGAGACGTGTTCGACGCGATCGAGAGCTGCTTCCCGGGCGGCTCGATGACGGGGGCGCCAAAGCGGCGCGCCGTCGAGATCCTGGGTGCCATCGAGGGCGCCCCGCGCGGGCTCTACGCCGGCTGCTTTGGGTGGATCGACCAGGGTGGCGCGGCTGAGCTCGCGATGACGATCCGCAGCGTCGAGTTGCGCGGCGGGATCCTGCCGGAAATGGCCTTGATTGGGGCCGGCGGTGGGATCACGATCGACTCGGATCCTGCCCGGGAACTCGCCGAATCGCGGCTCAAGGCGCGCGCTGCGCTGGCAGCGCTGCGACCCCGTTCGGGCGCGATACGCTAGACGAGTGAGTGCCCGGGTTTGGGCGCGTGCCCGGGCGACAGATTCGGGCGATGAAACTGCCAAGAAGTAAAGAGGTGCGCGTGAGCGAGCAGCAGGCCGAAGGCTACGATTTCCGGTCCATTCAGGACCGGTGGCTTCCCGTGTGGGAAGACCTCCAGCCGTTCGCCGCGGGCAAGCTCGGGGACGACGCCCCGCGCAAGTACGTGCTCGACATGTTTCCGTACCCCTCCGGTGATCTCCACATGGGCCACGCCGAGGCGTTCTGCTTCGGCGACGTGCTCGCGCGCTACTGGCGCGGCCAGGGCTACGACGTGCTGCACCCGATCGGCTGGGACTCGTTCGGCCTGCCCGCCGAGAACGCCGCGATCAAGCGCGGCGTCGACCCCCGCGAGTGGACGTACTCGAACATCGACCAGCAGAAGGCGAGCTTTCGCACCTACGCGCCGTCGTTCGACTGGTCGCGCGTGCTGCACACGAGCGACCCCGAGTACTACAAGTGGAACCAGTGGTTGTTCCTCAAGATGTACGAGAAGGGTCTCGCGTACCGCAAGGCCAGCTGGGTGAACTGGGATCCGGTAGACCAGACGGTGCTCGCGAACGAGCAGGTGCTCGCTGACGGCACCTCCGAACGCTCGGGCGCGATGGTCGTGAAGAAGAAGCTCACGCAGTGGTACTTCAAGATCACGGACTACGCGGATCGCCTGATCGACGACCTCGACCAGCTCGAGGGCCTATGGCCTGCCAAGGTGCTGAACATGCAGCGCAACTGGATCGGCCGCTCGATCGGCGCCGACGTCGACTTTGTGATCGAGGGCCGCGAGGCGCCCGTCACGGTCTTCACGACCCGCCCGGACACGCTGCACGGAGCGACCTTCATGGTCGTGGCGCCCGATGCCGACCTCGCTGCGGAGCTCGTCGCCGACGCTGACCCGGCCGTGCGCGCGCGCTTCAAGGACTACCTGGCGCAGGCGCAGAAGAGCACCGAGATCGATCGCCAGAGCACCGACCGCGAGAAGACCGGCGTCTTCCTCGAGCGCTACGCGATCAACCCGGTGACGGGCGAGCGCATCCCTGTCTGGGCGGCCGACTACGTGCTGGCCGACTACGGTCACGGCGCTGTCATGGCGGTCCCCGCGCACGACCAGCGCGACCTCGACTTCGCGCGGACCTTCGACCTGCCGGTGCGCGTCGTGCTCGACGCTGTCGTTGCGGACGGTGAAGAGGCCCCCGGCGACCCCGCCGAGACCGGTATCGCACGCGCCGGCGAGGGCGTGCTCGTGAACTCGGGTGAACTCGACGGCCTCTCCAAGGCTGAAGGCATCCCGAAGGCGATCGAGATTCTCGAGGCGAAGGGCACCGGCCGCGCCGCGAAGACGTACCGCCTGCGCGATTGGCTGATCTCACGCCAGCGCTACTGGGGCACTCCGATCCCGATCCTGCACGCCGAGGACGGCTCGCTGCACCCCCTCACCGAGGATCAGCTGCCCGTCGTGCTGCCCTCGAGCGAGGGCCTCGACCTCAAGCCCAAGGGGTCGTCGCCGCTCGGCGCCGCGACCGAGTGGGCCACCGTGGTCGACCCCGCCACCGGCGAGAGCATGCAGCGCGACCCTGACACGATGGACACGTTCGTCGACAGCTCGTGGTACTTCCTGCGCTTCCTCTCGTCGCAGGACGCGACGCAGGCCTTCGACCCGGCGGAGGCCGCGAAGTGGGCGCCCGTCGACCAGTACGTGGGCGGCGTCGAGCACGCCATCCTGCACCTGCTCTACTCGCGCTTCATCACAAAGGTGCTGCACGACCTCGGGTACCTGAACTTCACCGAGCCCTTCCAGGGCATGCTCAACCAGGGCATGGTGTTGCAGGACGGCACCAAGATGAGCAAGTCGAAGGGCAACCTCGTCGAGTTTGCCGAGCAGCTTGAGGCCCACGGGGCCGACGCGCTCCGCGTCACGCTCGCGTTCGCGGGCCCGCCCGAGGACGATATCGACTGGGCTGACGTCTCGGTACAGGGCTCAGCCAAGTTCCTCGCCCGCGCCTGGCGCGTCGCGAACGACGTCGCGAGCGCGCCCGGCGCCGACTTCAGCACGGGTGACAGCGGTCTGCGGCGCCACACGCACCACCTCCTCGCGGACGCCCCGGGCCTGATCGAGGGGTACAAGTTCAACGTGCTCGTCGCTCGCCTGATGGATCAGGTCAACGTCACACGCAAGGCGATCGATGGCGCCGCCGGACCGGCGGATGCCGCGGTACGCGAGTCGGCTGAGGCGGTCGCCGTGATCCTGTCGTTGTTCGCGCCGTACGCCGCGGAAGACATGTGGGCGAAGCTCGGCCACGAGCCGACCGTCGCGCTCGTGCAGTGGCCCGCCGCGGACGAGTCGCTGCTGGTCGAGGACGAGGTCACGCTCATCGTGCAGGTCGACGGCAAGGTGCGCGACAAGCTCGTGCTGCCGGCGTCGGTCACCGCCGAGGCTGCCGAGGCCGTCGCCCGCGCGTCAGCGTCGGTGCAGCGCGCGATTGGCGAGCGCGAGATCGTCAACGTGGTCGTCCGCGTCCCGAAGATCGTGAGCATCGTCACGAAGGGCTAGCCTCCTTCCTGACGGTGTCAACCGGCAGGATCCTCCCCGTTCTTAGGGGCAGGATCCTGCCGGTTCTCTCGTTTTGGGCGCTCAGCCGTTTTGGGCGCTCAGCCGTGCTGCGAGAATGCGGCCTGCCCCTGCATCGCCGAAGTCCCGAGGTCGCTTGTGGGAAGCGCAACTTTCGTTTCGACGGCCTGCACCCAGGCGCTCGTGGCGCCCACGGAGGCGAGGCTCGAATGCAGCAGCACCATCAGTGCCTCGTGGAGTTGCTCCGCGGAGATCGC
Source organism: Leucobacter sp. CX87 (assembly GCF_018682295.1). Lineage (NCBI taxonomy): Bacteria > Bacillati > Actinomycetota > Actinomycetes > Micrococcales > Microbacteriaceae > Leucobacter > Leucobacter sp. CX87. The sequence continues at coordinate 93,149 of NZ_JAFIRI010000001.1, forward strand.
GCCGGCTTCGTTCGCCAGGTGAATCGCGCCGCTGGCGTCGGACAGGAGTTCCACTGTGATGCCCAGCGGCTCTGCGGCTGCCGCCGTGGCGAGCTCGCAATTGTTCGACATGTAGCCAACCAGGGTGATGGTGTCGATATCGTGCTGACGCAGCCACGCTTCGAAGTCGGTGTCGGCAAAGACGCTCGAGTAGTGCTTCACGACGTGCTTCCAGTCATCGGTGCGTCGTGACGCGACTTCCGGATGCAGCTTCCAGCCCTCAGACCCGACGGCGAACACCGGTGCTCCGACCGGATACTCGTGCTGTACCGAGACGATCGGGATGCCCTGTTGCTCGGCGAAGTCGATCGCCCGCGTGATGTGCGCCAACGAGTCGAGCCGGTTCGGGTAGTAAATTTCGAGCGGGCCTTTGGGGGTGAAGTACTCGTTCTGCACGTCGACGAGGACGAGCGCGCGGCGAGGTGTCGGCATTGTGGGCTCCTCATGAAACGGTGATTGACGGGTCAGTGAACACCATCTCAGAAGCACGCGAACTACAGTGAGAGGCGTAAAAGCATCCTTTCGATGAAATTAGGCCAAGGTGAAGATCGCGGTATTTGCATTCGACGGCGTCACGATGTTTCATCTGGCGGCCCCGTTGCTGGTGTTCGGCGAAGCCTCGGCGGTGGGTCCTGCTCCTGAATGGACGACGCACGTGTTCTCTGAGGGGGGTGGGCCGGTGCGAAGCGCTGAGGGCTACGTCATCGGGGACGTGTCGGGCAGCGAGGTTGCCGCGGACGCGGAGATATTGGTGTTTCCCTCGTGGCCGGAGTCCCTCCCAGAACCTTCCGAAGAACTCCGGCGCCTGATCCTGAACGCGCACGACCGCGGGGTCACGATTGTCGGTCTGTGCCTGGGCGCGTTCCCGCTGGCGCACGTGGGACTCCTCGACGGGCGCACCGCCGTGACGCACTGGGAAGCGCTCGAGGTGATGAACGCAATGATTCCCGCGGTGCAATTTGACGCGGCGGCTCTCTACATCGATCACGGCGACGTCATCACATCGGCGGGTACCGCTGCCGCGCTCGACGCCTGTCTCCACATCACGCGGACCCGCCTGGGGGCCGCTGCGGCCGCGGCTGTGGCGCGCTCAATCGTGATCGCCCCGCATCGCGAAGGCGACCAGGCGCAGTATGTTGCCCGCCCCTTGCTCACTCCGCGGCAGGACGAGCCGTTCAGTAGGACGATCCAGTGGGCGCTCGCGCATCTCGACCAGGATCTCAGCGTGGCGACGCTGGCGGCACATGCGTCAATGAGTACTCGAAACTTCACGCGCAAGTTTCGCGAGTTCCACGGGGTCACTCCGGCGCGCTGGGTGCTGGGGCGCCGGTTGGATGACGCCAGGCAACTGCTCGAGACGACGAGCTGGAGCATTGCGCGCATCGCGGAGGCCTGCGGATTTGGCAGTGCGGTGACCTTTCGCCAGAACTTTGTCGCTGCCTACTCCACTACCCCAACGTCATACCGCACTCGATTTGGTCAGTAGCGGGCTCGCCTAGAGCGGCTGAGGGGGAGGCTCCAGCAATCGGATGAACCGGGGGAGCCGGCTCTCCCGAGACCGTATTGTTCGCGACCTGCTGCACGTTCTCCGTTCACAAGGGCAGGATCCTGCCGGTTCTCCACTTTCTGGGCCCAGCGCGGATGTTCGGTGCAATCGCGGCCTAGCGTGGCGTCATGTTGCCACAACGTGCGCTGCCGGAGCCGTGGGACGAGTCCGACAGTCTGGATGCCGACGGCGGCGAGACGGTCGATCGGTGGGAAGACCAGCGCGCGGAACGGAGCGTGCGGGCAGTCCGTGGCGCGGAGCCGAGCCTGGAGCCGAGCCTCGGATCGGATACGTTTATGCGCTTGTCTCCAGGTGCACGCTGGACCACACGGGATCGCTCTCGCCGCGCTGATGCTTGGGAGCCGCCACGGACGCTTCGGCAGCGCATCGAGCGCGCAGTCAGCGTGCCCTACCTGGCCGGGGCGGTCGTGTTCGTCGTCGCCATTTCGGTGGCGCTCGGCCTGGTCTGGTTTCAGCCGCACAGCCCGCCGGGTGGCGCAGCCGCGGGCGCTGAGATCGCCGCACTCGCTGAGCCGGATGGCCAGAAAGGCGAAGGGTCGGGAACGCAAGTCGGAGCTGCCGCTGGCGAAGACTCTGCGAGCGCGGACTCGGCAGAGGGTTCGAGTACGGCTGCGCGCACCGTCTTCGTGCATGTCGTCGGGGCCGTCGCGGCACCAGGGGTGGTCGAGCTTCCGGCCAATTCGCGAGTGCGCGACGCGGTGGCTGGCGCCGGCGGGGCCACGGGTGACGCGGTGCTGGCGGGGGTGAATCTGGCACGCCCGGTTGTCGACGGGGAGCAGATCCTCGTACCGGACGCGGCGGCGATTGCCGCGGGTGTGGCGGCCGGTGCCGCCGGAAACGCGGTCCCACCCGGGCCCGCAACTCCGGGAATGAGTCCCAATGGGGCGGCGCCCGTGGACCTCAATACCGCGGACCTGGGGGCGCTCGAAAGCCTCCCACGTGTAGGCCCGGCGCTCGCCCAGCGCATTCTCGACTGGCGCGCCACAAATGGTGACTTCTCGAGCGTGGACCAGCTGCTTGAGGTGCCCGGCATCGGCGCGAAGACGCTTGAGGGTTTTCGCGACCGGGTGCGTGTGTCATGAGGCTCCTCCGCGAGATCTCGCCAGAGCTGCGTCGTCCCACGCCTCCGGGACGGGGCCGGCTGCTCGCGCCGGCACTGTGCGCCTGGGCCGCGGCGGCAACGATGCTGCCAAACCCCGGACTCGCGCGCTGGTGCGCCGCACTGGCGCTCTGCGTCGGGCTGATCTTGGGGGGTGTCTGGGCGATCTCTGAGGTGCGGGACCGTGTGGGTCGGGGAGGAGAGCCGGATTCTGGCGCGGGGGCGCCTGGTTCGGGTGTCCCAGGGTCGATGCGCGCGCTACTCGGGCTCGCGCCGCTCTGGGGGCTCGTGGCCATCACCGTTGCCGCCCTCCTACTCGTGAGCACGCGCACCGTGGTGATGGAAAACGCCCGTGCGTCGAGTCCGCTCGTCGCGGACGCCGCCGCGCACCGCACTGTGACGCTGCTGGTAACCCTGACGGCGTTTCCTCGAGTCTCCGAGGGCTTTGGCGGGGAACGGGGCTGGGTGGCGGCGCGTACCGGGGACCCGGCCGTGCCGGTCCTGCTGTGGCTCGAGGAGCGGGCGCCGCCGGGCTGGGCCCCGGGCACCCAGGTGTCGGTGCGCGGGGCGCCGCGAGCACTTGCCCCGGCCGACTCGGCGGCCTTCGGGATCGCGGTGCGCTCGGCGGCGACTGGAAGCACCGGGGCATCCGGGACGGCCGCGGCCTCCCTCCGCGCGGGACTGCTGGATACGGCTCGAGGGGTGCGGGGTGCCGAGCTCGTGCCGGGTCTCGCCGTGGGCGACACGAGTCTGGTCTCAGAGGATCTCGACGTGGCGATGCGGGAGAGCTCGCTCGCGCACCTCACCGCCGTCTCGGGTGCGAACTGCGCGCTCGTGACCGGGGCGATGGCGGCCATCGCCGCGCGGCTCGGAGCGGGGCGCCGACTCCGCGTCGTGATCTCGGGGCTCGGGCTGGCGGCGTTCGTCGCTGTCGTCGGCCCTGACCCGAGCGTGCTTCGCGCCGGGGTGATGGCGGTCGTCGTGCTCGTCTCGCGCTTCGGTGGGCGGCCCGAGGCCGGTTTCTCGGCGCTCGGGGTCGCGATCCTGGCCCTGCTGGTAGTTGATCCGTGGCAGGCGCTTCAGGCTGGATTTGCGCTGTCGGTGGCGGCGACCGCCGGGATCCTGCTGCTGGCCGCACCCCTCACGCGCGCGGCACGCGCGCTGTGGCTACCGAAGCCACTGGCCATAGCGTTGGCGGTCGCGTCTGCCGCACAGTTCGCCTGCGGCCCGTTCCTGTTGTTGCTGCAGCCGGGTCTACCGGCGATCGGGGTGGCGGCGAACGTGGTGGCGGGGCCCGCCGCGCCACTCGGGACCGCACTGGGGCTCGTTGCCGCTCTCGTCGCTCCGTTCTGTCCGCCGCTCGCGGTGGCCCTCGTCTGGCTCGCCGCGTGGCCCGCCCGCTGGATCTCGGCGGTCGCCGAGACCGCCGGTGACCTGCCGCTCGCGCGCTGGGTCTGGCCAGAAGGCTGGGGAGGGGCGGTCCTGCTTGCCATCGCCCAGGCGGCCGCAGTGCTCGCCTGGCTGGTCTGGACAGGCCGGTTGGGCCTTCCGGGGGTCGTCCCGCAGGGGCCGCGACGGCCGTGGCAGCGCGAGCCGCAGAAGCCCCGCGCGGTTCGGGTCGTAGCGACAGTTCTCCTTTCTGCCGCGTCGGCGTTGGTGGTCTCGACGACCCTCGTCACGCCGCTCGCGCAGCGGGCCGGCGTGCCCCGCGATTGGGCAGTCGTCATGTGCGACGTGGGGCAAGGCGACGCCATCCTGCTGCGCGACCCCGCCGAGCCTGACCGCGTGATGCTGGTCGACACGGGTGACGACGCGGCTTTGCTCTCGACCTGCCTCGATCGATTCGGGGTGACCAGGATCTCGCTGCTCGTGCTCACGCACGACGACCAGGATCACGTCGGCGCGCTCGACGAGGTGATCGGGCGCATCGACGGGGCCCTGATCGCGCCGCCGACCACCGGGAACGTGGATCGCGAGGTTGTGCGTCAGCTTGAAGCCGGGGGAGTGCCCTTCGTGCTCGGGGCCGCAGGGAACGCCGCTCCCGCGGGGCAGCCCCTGAGCTGGCGGGTCCTGGCCCCCGGGCCCAAGGCGCGGCCCGACAGTACAAACGAGGCGAGCCTGATCCTGCTGGCCGAGGCGCACGGCCTGAGCGTTCTCCTGTTGGGGGACTCAGGCCAAGAAGAGCAGGCGGCGCTGCTACGCGCGTACCCCGACCTGCGGGCGGACGTGGTGAAAGTGGGCCATCATGGATCCCGCGACCGCGAGCCCGGCCTCCCAGCGGGCGTGGACGCGCGCCTCGCCATCGTCTCAGTGGGGGCTGAGAATCGCTACGGGCACCCGAACCACGAGGTGGTCGCTGAGTTTGCTCGCGCCCGCGTCCCGCTGTTGCGCACCGACGAGCACGGCAGCATCGCAGTGACGGCGGACGGGGAGGGTGAGCCCGGCGTTTGGGTCGAGGTTGCGGAGCCTCGTGTCAGTGGTCGCCGCTAGGCTGGAGCCGTGGCAGCACCCGCAAAATCAGCAACCCGATCCGCGTCGTCGAAAATCCCGCAGCTTGTCTGGCAGGACGCTCGGCCGGCCCCGGTCGTGCTCATCAGCGGGCCCGAACAGTTCCTCGCGGACCGTGCGATTCGCGCGATCCGCGACGCCCTTCGCGCCGAGGACCCGGCACTTGAGGTGCACGACGTCGATGCCGCGGGCTACACCGCCGGCGAGCTCTTCACCCTCGCGAGCCCCTCACTGTTTGGCGAGCCGAGACTCATTCGGGTCAGCGGCGTCGAGAAGTGCAGCGACGCGCTCATCGAAGACGCGAAGAAGTACTTGGAAGCCCCCGCCGACGGCACCGTGCTGGTGCTGCGCCACGGCGGGGGCACCCGAGGCAAGGCGCTGCTCGATAAGGTCCGCGCCGGCTCGGGCGGCGGCGTCGAGGTCGTCTGCGCCGAGGTCAAGAAAGACGCCGATCGCTTTGCGTTCGCGCAGCAGGAATTCCGCAGGCAGGGCGCCACCATCACACCCGCCGCTCTGCGCATGCTCGTCGCGGCTTACTCAGGCGACATCGGCGAACTCGCGGGTGCGTGCGAGCAGCTCATTTCGGACGTCGGGAACCAGATCGGCGAGCGCGAGGTTGAGCGGGCTACGCAGGGCCGGGTCGAGGCGGGAGCGTTCGCCGTCGCGGACACCGCGATCGCCGGCCGCGCCGCCGAGGCGCTCATTCTGTTGCGGCAGTCCCGCGCGGCCGGGGTCGATGCCATTCCGATGCTCGCCGCCCTGAACATGAAGATCCGCGGCATGGCCCGCGTGTACGGCGCCCGCGGGGGCAATCTCGCCAAGGAACTCGGCATGGCCCCCTGGCAGGTCGAGCGCGCCATGAAGGACGCCCGCGGGTGGCGCGAGGAAGACCTCGCCCACTGCATCGTGCAGGGAGCCGAGACCGAGTGGCTCCTCAAGGGCGGCACCCGCGATCCCGAGTACGCGCTCGAGCGCTATGTTTTGCTGGTCGCCCGGCGGGGTCGCTCGCTGGCGCACTAGCTCCTGAGGTCGACGACGCGCCCTGTGCTGCCGCCTGCGCCTGGACGGAGCGCTGCCTCGCGGCCGCGCTGCATACTTGGCCTGATCGGTGTCGCGTAGCGCGCGACCTCCCGACGTGTGAAAACATACAAGCACAACACCGTGTGCGAGAGGACTCAACATGGCCGGCAGTTTCTTTGCCTTTCTCGATGACATAGCGGTGCTCGCTCGCGCCGCGGCGGCGTCCATGGACGACATCGCTGCGGCGGCAGGAAAAGCGACCGTGAAGTCCGCCGGCGTCGTCATCGACGACGCGGCCGTGACCCCGCAGTATGTGCAGGGAATTCGCCCGGCACGGGAGCTGCCGGTGATTTGGCGAATCGCCAAGGGCTCGCTGGTGAACAAGGCGATTATTGTCGTCGCGGCGATGTTGCTGAGTATTTGGGCGCCTTGGGTGTTCCCGTGGCTGTTGCTCGTCGGCGGCAGCTACCTTGCGTATGAGGGAGCCCACAAGGTCTGGCACTGGGTGCAGAGCCGACGCGGACAGACGCACGAGACCACCGCCGCGGAAGTGGCCGGACGCACCGAGGCGGACGAAAAGGGCATCGTGGCGAGCGCGGTGCGTACCGATTTCGTGCTCTCGACGGAGATTATGCTCATCTCCCTCTCAAGTATTGCTTCCGACTCGTGGCAGATTCGCCTGGCGACCCTCGTCGTGGTGGCGCTGCTCATGACGGTGATGGTCTATGGCGCGGTCGCATTGCTCGTCAAGATGGACGATGTGGGGCTCTGGCTCGGCTCGAAGCGGACGGCGGCGGCGCGATCATTCGGGCGAGGGCTGGTGCACGCGATGCCGGTGGTGTTCACGGCGCTCAGCGCGGTGGGGGCTGCCGCGATGCTCTGGGTGGGCGGTCATATCCTGTTCGTGAACCTGGCAGAGGTGGGCGTCACCGCGCCCTACGCGCTGCTACACACGCTGACGGATCCGCTGAAGGATTTCCCCTTCATCGCATGGTGCGTCGACACGCTGTGTTCGGCGCTGCTCGGCCTGCTCTGGGGCCTCGTGCTCGTGGGTGCGGCGTCGCTGTTCGCGCGCGCACGCCGCGGTGCTGCGCCGACGCATCCCGCGAACCTCTCCGGCACCGAGGCGAGCGCCGACGCGAGCGCCGACGAGAGCACCGACGCGAGGTAGTTTCGCGTGGCGGTGCGCCCGCTGCGGGGAGCGGCGCACCGCCCAGCCAACGACGAAGGGGCCCCGCCGCAGCGGAGCCCCTTCGGGTAAAGCGTGTGGTGCTCGCTAGAGAGCGGCAACCTGGCTCGCGAGGGCCGACTTGCGGTTCGCAGCGTTGTTGAGGTGGATGACACCCTTGCTCACGGCCTTGTCGAGCTTGCGCGTTGCAACCTTCAGCGTCGCCTCGGCGGTCGCCTTGTCGCCCTCGGCGATGGCGCGACGGGTTGCGCGGATCGCGGTGCGAAGTTCGCTCTTGACGGCGCGGTTGCGCTCCGTTGCCTTCGCGTTGGTCTTGATGCGCTTGATCTGCGACTTGATATTTGCCACGTTGGGTAAAATCCTTTGAGTAATAAAGAAGTGAAAACGGGTTGATCCGCTTGGTGAAGAGGGCACCGTACGGGATGTGTGGTTCAAGCCCACACGCAAGTCCAAGAAGTCAGCCTACCAGGATCCGGCCGGGAGCGCACCTCTCCCGGTTTGCGCGTCGCCGGACGACGAAGGCCTGCTCGATCCCGCGACCCGCCCGCGCCGAGAAAACTCGCCGAAGCGGGATTTCTCCGTCGGCGTGGGATAATGGCCCACAATGTCTCCTCGCAGTGTGAACCCCCAGATCCCGGCCGCGACCGCGCCCGAGTCGATCCGCAATTTCTGCATAATTGCGCACATCGACCACGGAAAGTCGACCCTTGCCGACCGTATGCTCCAGATCACGGGATCCGTCCCCGATCGCGAGATGCGCGCCCAGTACCTCGACCGCATGGACATCGAGCGTGAGCGTGGCATCACCATCAAGTCTCAGGCGGTGCGCATGGGCTGGGACGTCGGAAGTAAGAGCTACGCGCTCAACATGATCGACACCCCGGGTCACGTGGACTTCAGCTACGAGGTCTCGCGCTCGCTCGCCGCGTGCGAGGGCGCGATCCTGTTGGTCGACGCTGCGCAGGGCATTGAGGCCCAGACGCTCGCAAACCTCTATCTCGCGATGGAGAACGACCTCGAGATCATTCCGGTGCTGAACAAGATTGACCTGCCGGCGGCCGACCCCGAGAAGTACGCGAAGGAAATCTGCGACCTCATCGGCGGCAACCCCGACGACATCCTGCGAGTGTCGGGCAAGACCGGTATGGGCGTGGAAGAGCTGCTCGACCTGGTCGTGCAGAAGGTCCCGGCCCCGGTCGGCGACGAGAGCGCGCCGTCGCGCGCCATGATTTTTGACTCGGTGTACGACTCGTACCGCGGTGTCATCACGTACGTCCGCGTCATCGACGGTCGCATCTCGCCCCGCGAGAAGGTCCAGATGATGTCGACGGGCGCGACCCACGAGGTGCTCGAGATCGGCGTCTCCTCGCCCGAACCGACGCCCTCGAAGGGGCTCTCGGTCGGCGAGGTTGGCTACCTCATCACCGGCGTGAAGGACGTCCGCCAGTCCAAGGTCGGCGACACGATCACCTCGCACCGCAACCCCGCCACCGAGGCGCTCGACGGATACACCGACCCGAAGCCAATGGTCTTCTCGGGCCTGTACCCGATCGACGGCTCGGACTACCCGGTGCTGCGCGAGGCGCTCGACAAGCTCAAGCTCTCGGACGCGTCGCTGCAGTACGAGCCCGAGACCTCGGTCGCGCTCGGCTTCGGCTTCCGCTGTGGCTTCCTCGGCCTCCTGCACCTCGAGATCGTCACGGAGCGTCTGCGCCGCGAGTTCGATCTCGACCTGATTGCCACGGCCCCCTCGGTCGTCTACCAGGTCACCCGTGAGGACAACGCCGAGATTACGGTGACGAACCCCTCGGAGTACCCCGACGGCAAGATCAAGAGCGTGCGGGAGCCGGTCGTGCGCGTCGCGGTCCTGGCCCCCAAGGACTACGTCGGCACGATCATGGAGCTCTGCCAGAGCCGCCGCGGCACCCTGATGGGCATGGAGTACCTTGGCGAGCGCGTCGAGCTGCGCTACTCAATGCCGCTCGCGGAAATCGTCTTCGACTTTTTCGACCACCTGAAGAGTCGCACGCAGGGCTACGCGAGCCTCGACTACGAGCCCATGGGTGAGCAGGAGGCGGACCTCGTCAAGGTCGACATCCTGCTGCAGGGCGAAGCGGTTGACGCGTTTAGCGCGATCGTGCACCGCGACAGCGCCTACGCTTACGGAACCCTCATGGCTGAGCGCCTGCGCAAGCTCATCCCGCGTCAGCAGTTCGAAGTGCCCATCCAGGCCGCGATCGGCGCCCGCATCATCGCCCGTGAGACGATCCGCGCGATCCGCAAGGACGTGCTCGCCAAGTGCTACGGCGGCGACATCAGCCGCAAGCGCAAGCTGCTCGAGAAGCAGAAGGAGGGCAAGAAGCGCATGAAGATGGTTGGCCGCGTCGAGGTCCCTCAGGAAGCGTTCATTGCCGCCCTCTCGGGCGACACGGAGGGCAAGGAGGTCAAAAATTGACCCAGCGACGAGCCAGTCACATTGAGGTCCCCGCGACGTACGCGTCCGTGGGAGCCTCGAACGCCCCAGACCTCATGCGGTTCCCGCCCGAGGGCACGACGCCGTTTGAGGACTCCGTCCGCCTGGGCAGCGGCCAGGACCGCTTCACCATCGCCTCGAGCGCGCTCATGACCTGGGGCGCCGCGCGTGGCGCCGGCCTCGTGGTCGAGGAGGTCGTGGTCGGCGACGGCGGCGCCTACTCCGGGATCGAGTTCGACGCCCAGGGCACCCCGGTCACCCCGGGCAGCGCCGAGCAGAACTTCGGCCCGGATGGCGAGCCCTACATCACCGCCGGCACCACCGCCCGCCTGGGCGGGGGCGGCCAGGAGGCTCGCAAGATTCGCGTGGTCTACGTCGTGAACGAACCGCGCAGGATCGGCCTGGCGGTCGGTTCCATGGACGATTCCGGCGCGATCGGCGAGTCCCTCTACTGCGTCGAGTTCCGCGAGGACGACTCGGTCTGGGCGACCGTGCGGGGGTTCCTCGTCGCGCCCGAATCTGGCCTCTTGGGCATCAAGGGTCGTACGCAGCTCAAGAAGGCGATGGAGTCCGCGCGCGATCAGCTGCGTGCGCTGCTGCCGGCAGCCGCCGCGAGCGCCGAGGCAGACGCGACTCCTGAGGCTGCCGGGCAGACGACGGCGATCGAGGACGCGCCATCCGAGCCCGCAGTAAACGATGACGGCGACGACTCCGGCACGCTCGACGCTGTGAACTGATGCCGAGCGTCCTGCCCGACGGTATCCCGGCTCCGGAAGATGGCTCGCTGCCCGCGAGCGTGCTGGCCGGCGCCCGCGAGCGCGCCTTCGGCGTCTACGTGCACGTGCCCTATTGCCGCGTCCGCTGCGGCTACTGCGACTTCAACACTTACACTGCGAGCGAGCTGCGCGGCACGACCCAAGAGAGCTACGCCGACGAGGTGCAGCGCGAGCTCGCCCTCGGTGCCGAGGTCCTCCGCCGCGCGGGCCTGCCCGAGCGCGCCGCCTCCACCGTCTTTTTCGGCGGCGGCACCCCGACGCTGCTGCCCGCGTCCGACCTGGGCAAAATGCTCGGCAGGATCCGGGCCGAGTGGGGCATTGCCGATGGCGCGGAGGTCACGACCGAGGCGAATCCCGACTCGGTCGACGCCGCGTACCTCGTCGAGCTCAAGGAAGCGGGCTTCACCCGCGTGAGCTTCGGCATGCAGTCGGCGGTGCCGAGCGTGCTCGCGACCCTCGACCGCACGCACTCGCCCGAGCGGCTTCCGCTCGTGACCAGGTGGGCGCGCGAGGCCGGCCTCCAGGTGAGCGTCGATCTGATCTACGGCACCCCCGGGGAGACGATCGAGGACTGGGAGCGCTCGCTCGACGCGGCGATCGCGCTCGAGCCCGATCACCTGTCGGCGTACGCGCTGATCGTCGAGGCCGGCACGAAGCTCGCGGCGCGCATTAAGCGCGGCGAGGTGGCTGCCCCGGACGACGACTTGCACGCCGAGATGTACGAGCTGGCTGACGCGCGCCTCGGCGCCGCGGGCTTCAGCTGGTACGAGGTGTCGAACTGGGCGAAGGGCCCCGAATTCCGTTCGCGGCACAACCTGTCGTACTGGACGGGTGAGGACTGGTGGGGCGCGGGCCCCGGCGCGCACTCCCACGTGGGTGGGGTTCGGTGGTGGAACGTCAAGCACCCGGCGGCCTACGCCGAGCGGATGGCCCGCGGTGTCTCGCCGGCGCACGCCCGCGAGCTGCTCGATGACGAGGCGCGGCGCACCGAGCGCGTGCTGCTCGAGTCTCGCATCAGCGACGGGCTGCCCGTGAGCGCCCTCGATGCGGCCGGGCGCCAGGCAGTTGCCGGGCTCATTGCCGATGAACTCGTGGATCCCGCGGCCGCGTTTGCCGGTCGAGTGGTACCGACGCTGCGTGGGCGCTTGTTGGCGGATATCGTCGTGCATCGCCTCCTCGGTGCTTAGTGGGTGCGCTTCAGCTTTTCTGGGGAGCTCTGCGCTAGGCTTTTAGCACTCCGGCAACGAGAGTGCCAGTAATCGAAGGGGGGGGGCGAATGGTCTCGGAACGCAGCTTGGCTGTGCTGCACGCCATCGTGGGCGACTACGTCGTCTCGCACGAGCCCGTTGGTTCGAAGGCATTGGTCGATCGGTACCAGTTCGGCGTCTCGGCGGCGACCATTCGCAACGATATGGCCCTACTCGAGGAGGAGGAGCTGATCGCGGCTCCGCACACCTCGTCCGGTCGGGTGCCCACCGACAAGGGGTACCGGCTCTACGTCGACACGCTGCGCGACCTGCGGCCGCTGAGCCAGGCGCAGCGGACCGCGATTGAGCGCTTTCTTGATGATTCGAGCGACCTTGACGACGCCCTCGCCCGCACGGTTCGCCTGCTCGCGCAGCTCACCAATCAGGTTGCAGTGGTGCAGTACCCGTCGCTCAAGCGCGCGGTCGTGCGGCATATCGAGCTTGTGGCGGTCGCCGAGGATCGGGTGTTGTGCGTCCTCATCACGGGGACCGGCGTCGTCGAGCAGCAGATTGCTCGCCTCCCGGGCGCGCAGGTCACCGAGGCCTGGGTGCACGGCGTGCGCGACCGGATCACCCCGGCCCTGATCGGGCTGGACATCGAGCAGGCGGCCGGCGCCGCGGCGCGGTTGCTCGCCAGCTGCGACGACTGGGCGAGGCCAGAGGAGGCCGAGCTCGTCGGCACGGTGCTCGGGGTGCTGATCGGCCAGCTGCAGTCCAACCGCACCGACCGCATCGCGCTCTCGGGGACAGCGAACCTCACGAAGCCGGGGGAGAGCTTTGGCGGGCTTCCGGCGGTCCTCGAGGCGATTGAGGAGCAGGTGACCCTGCTGCGCCTCTTCGGGGAACTCACGAGCGACGGTCGCGAAGTCACCGCTTCGATCGGCCGCGAAAACCTGCAGTACGGACTGCCCGACACCGCGGTGATCGCGTCCAGCTACGAGTCGTCCAGCGACTCGGTGTCGCGTATCGGGGTGCTTGGCCCCATGCGCATGGATTACGCCGGCAACATGACCGCGGTGCGCGCTGTCGCCCGCTACCTGAACCGGATGCTGGGGAGCGGCACCTAGGGCCTTGCCCCGAGATTCCCCTCTGCATCGTTGAATTGACCGAAACACACACCTGAAGGAGTCGCCAGCAGTGGTCGACCATTATGAGACCTTGGGCGTCGAGCGCGACGCCAGCATCGAGCAGATCAAGAAGGCGTACCGCAAGCTCGCCCGCGAGCTGCACCCCGACGTGAACCCGAGCCCCGAGGCATCCGAGCGGTTCAAGGCGGTCACTCACGCCTACGATGTGCTCAGTGACCCGCAGGAGCGCCAGCAGTACGACATGGGCGGGCAGGGCGGAAACGCCGGAGGCTTCGGCGATATCTTCGAGACCTTCTTCGGGGGCGGCTTCGGCGGGCAGCAGGGCCCGCGCTCGCGCACCGAACGCGGGCAGGACGCGCTCATTCGCGTCGATGTCACCCTCGAGGACGTCATGTTCGGGGTGCAGCGCGAGCTGTCGGTCGACACCGCGGCGCTGTGTGGCACCTGCAACGGCAGCTGCTGCCAGCCGGGCACCTCGCCCACCACCTGCGACGTCTGCCACGGCTCCGGTTCGGTCCAGCGCCAGGTCCGTTCGCTGTTCGGCAACGTCGTCACGAACCACCCCTGCGGATCGTGCCGCGGGCATGGCACGATCATCGAGCACCCCTGCGTGGAGTGCGGCGGGCAGGGCCGCGTGCGCGAGCGCCGCACCATCACCGTCGACATCCCCTCGGGCATCGAGACGGGCACCCGCATGCAGATGCGCGGCGGCGGCGAGGTCGGCCCCGCGGGTGGCCCGAACGGCGACCTGTTCATCGAGTTCCGCGTGGCCCACCACGACGTGTTCAGCCGGGAGGGCGATGACTTGCTCTGCACCCTCGAGGTGCAGATGACCGACGCGATCCTCGGCGCCACCGCGACGGTGCCGGGTCTCGACGGCGACATCTCGCTCGAGATCGCCCCGGGTTCGCAGTCGGGCGACATCATGACGGTCCGCGCCCGCGGTGTGCAGAAGCTCCGCAGCACCGCGCGCGGCGACCTCAAGGTGGCCATCCAGGTAATCACCCCGACGAAGCTGAGCTCCCGCGAGCGGGACCTCGTGCACCAGCTTGCCGCGCTCCGCAAGGAGGACGGGCCCAAGCTCGGCGAGTTCCAGCAGGGACTCTTCGGCAAGATCCGCGACCGCTTCTTCCGCTAGGCCGGAGCTCGAGATGGCGAACCTGTACTTCACCGACACGGCAAGCGCTTCGGACTTTGCCCCCGGCGGTCTCCTTGAGGTCACCGGGGAAGAAGCGCGCCACGCGGTCGCCGTGAGTCGGCTGCGTGTCGGCGAGCAGATCCTGATCGGTGACGGCGCGGGCGTGATCGCGAGCGGTGTCGTCGAGACCGCCGAGAAGAAGCGTTTCACCGTGCGCGTGGCGTCCGTTCGGCGCGAAAAGCGCCCTGAGCGTCGCGTTGTGCTCGTCCAGGCCCTCGCGAAGGGGGACCGCGCCGAGCGGGCGGTCGAGCAGTCGACCGAGTTCGGTGTCGATGCCATTGCACCCTGGGAGTCCGCGTACACGATCTCGCGCTGGCGGGGCAAGGGCACAAACGGCGATGAGAACGTCGCGAAGGGCGTCGCCAAGTGGCAACGCATCGCGCGCGAGGCGTCCAAGCAGTCGCTGCGCGCGCACATTCCAGAGGTCACCCAGCCGCTGCTCATGGCTGAGTTGTGTGAACTCGCCGCGGGCGAGTCGAACGTCGTCGTCCTGCACCCACGAGGCGAGCGCACGCTGAGCTCGTGGGCCGCCGAGATTTCGGGGCAGGATCCGCGCGACATCTACCTCGTGGTCGGCCCCGAGGGCGGCCTGAGCGACGCCGAGATCGACCGGCTTGCCGGCGCGGGTGCCGAGATCCTGCTGCTGGGATCGACGGTGCTGAGGACGTCGAGCGCGGGACCGGCGGCCCTAGCCATCGTGAATGTCGCGCTCGGACGCTGGTAGCGCGAGCGGTGGCGAGGCGACGACGCCGACCGTGGAGCCGTGAGCTGAAGCTCACTCTCGGGTTCGTCGGGCTCCTCGCGGCGGCTGGCTGGGTCGGCCCCATCTGGGTCTGGTCAGCGGCGCTGGGGCACCCGGAGACGCTGACCTTCGGGCGCGCGGCGGCGGTGGCGGCGTTTGCCCTGCTCGGGGCGGCCGGCGGGCTGACCTTCGTCTGGCGTACCCAGCGGCAACCGAAGTTTGTCCGGTGCTGGTTCTTGCTCCTCTCCACGTCGGCGGTCTCCTCGTTTCTCTCGTTTGCGGCGTTCAATTTGGTGGCCGCGAGATTTGGTGCGGGCAGGATCCTGCCGGTCTGCCTGGCGTTTCTGATCGTGACGATCGTGACGGCGAGCACCGCGGTGCTGGTCGTCACCCGGGCGCGGAGGCCGCCGAGCCGGAAGCGTCGGGTCCGGATCACCTGGCGGCACTGGCTGAGCTGGGGCGTGCTCGCGGCCATGGGGGCGATGCTCGTGGTCATGGGCGTCGGCCAGTTTGTACCGTCGGCAGAAGCGAATTGCCTCGTGTCTTCCAATGAGCATATTCGGACTCCGGGAGCGCGCCATGCCGGGTATCAGCAACGCGTCGAGTCGAGCTGCGGCAGCTTTCGCATCTCGAAGGACTCCCTCCGAGGGCACTTCTGGGATGTCCAGGTGCGTGAGGCGATCCAGGTTGGCGAGTCCTACGACTTTGCGCTCACCGGCCTCGGTCGACGCAACATCGTGGCGGCGACCCCGGCGGGAGAGCGGCAGTTTCCCGGGCCCGCGCGATAGACTGGACGGCATGGCAGAAGAGACGGTGTTCGGCAAGATTGTGTCGGGCGAGATCCCCGTGAAGATCCTTGCGGAGACGGAGCGCGTCATCGCGTTCCCCGACGCCGCTCCGCAGGCACCCGTGCACCTGCTGGTGATCCCGAAGACGACCGAGTACGCCAACGTCGCTGAGCTCGCAGCGGGCGATCCGTCGCTGCTCGCCGAGATAGTCACGGTCGCTCAGCGGCTCGCCGCCGAGCACGCAGACGGCGACTTTCGCATGATCTTTAACTCGGGCGCGAACGCCGGGCAGACGGTCTTCCACGTGCACGCCCACGTGCTCGCCGGCGGGCTCGAAGAACGGAGCCTCGTTGGGTCGTGACGCCGTCACACCGGGGTCGCACATTGGCGACCCGCTACTCAGTCGCACGCTTCTGCTCACCGGGGTCGACGTGGCGGATTTCCTGGGGCACCGCGATCGCCTGATCGCTGAGCTTGAGGCCAACCATCCCGCGGTGGAGTTCCACGTCCGCGACTACGTACTCACCCTGCGCGGCCCCGCCTCCGCGGTGCGCGCCGCGGAGCGCGTCACCGAACAAATTCTTGAGGTCGCCCGGCGCAGCGGCCCGGTCAACAGCCACGATGTCCGAGAGGTGTCCCGCATGGTCCATGAGCACGAGGGGACGAACGCGGCGCAGATGCTGTCGGAGCCGATCCTGACGGTCCGCGGAAAGTCTGTGCGCCCGCAGACCGAGGGCCAGCGCGAGTACATCGACGCGATCGACCGGAACACCATCGTGTTCGGCATCGGCCCGGCCGGCACGGGCAAGACCTATCTCGCGATGGCGAAGGCAGTGCAGGCTCTGCAGCGCCGCGAGGTCGCGAAGATCATCCTGACGCGGCCCGCCGTCGAGGCCGGTGAGCGCCTGGGGTACCTCCCCGGCACGCTCGAGGACAAGATTGACCCGTACCTGCGCCCGCTCTTTGACGCAGTCGGGGCGATGATGGACCCGGACCTCGTGCCCCGCTTGCTCGCAAGCGGCACGATTGAGGTCGCCCCGCTCGCGTACATGCGCGGGCGCACGCTGAACGAGTCGTTCGTTATTCTCGACGAGGCGCAGAACACGACGCCCGAGCAGATGAAGATGTTCCTCACCCGACTCGGCTTCGGCTCGAAGATGGTCGTCACCGGTGACATCACCCAGGTCGATCTGCCGCTCGCGGCAAGTGGGTTGCGCGTCGTCACCCGGATCCTGGAGGGTGTCGACGACGTGCACTTCACGAACCTCACGAGCGACGACATCGTGCGGCACAGCCTCGTTGGGCGCATCGTCGACGCGTACTCGTCGTACGAGGAAATTGAACAGGCCAAGCGCTTTGCGCGGCAGAATTCCCAGGCCTCGCCTGACACAGCAGCAACCAAGGAGCGTCCGCGATGAGCGTCGAGATCAACAACGAATCCGGCTACGAGGTCGACGAGGCGGGCCTCCAGCGCCTTGCCACCTTCGCGATGGGCGCGATGCACGTCCACCCCGATACGGACGTCGCGATCCTGCTCGTGGACGAGGCGACCATTGAGCAGCTGCACGTGCAATGGATGGATGAGCCCGGCCCGACCGACGTGCTCAGCTTCCCCATGGACGAGTTGCGCCCGGGCAGCGCCGACCAGCCGACCCCGGCGGGCCTCTTAGGTGACATCGTGATCTGCCCGTCGGTTGCCGAGACGCAGGCGGTCGCGGCGGGTCACTCGACGGCGCAGGAGATCAACGTGCTCCTCACCCACGGGGTGCTTCACCTGCTGGGCTTTGACCACGCGGTGCCCGAGGAAGAGGCCGAGATGTTCGGGCTCCAGCGGGACATTCTGTTGAGCTTTGCGATGAGCGAGCGGGGCAAGTGAGCGGCGCAGTGCTCGCGCTGCTCGTCACGGCGGCAGTGGTGCTGCTCGCCGTTGGCGGACTGCTCGCGGCGACCGACGCAGCGCTTTCGGTGCGCTCGCGCGCGCAGCTCATCGCCCTCGCCGATGAACAAGCTGGCAGCGGGCGCGCGATTCGGGCGATCGCCGACGACGAGGCCTCGCACCTCAACGCGCTCAACTTCGTCCGCGTGATTGCTGAGACGCTCGCTGCCGTGCTGATCACGGTCGTGCTCGCGTACACGATCGAGGAGCTGTGGGTCACACTCGCGCTCGCGACCCTGATTATGACGGCCGTCACCTACGTCCTCGTCGGTTCAAGCCCCCGCAGCATCGGCACGCACCACCCCGACCAGATCCTGCGGGCGACCGCCCCGACCGTGCGCGTGCTGCGCATCGTCCTCGGCCCGATCGCGAGCGGACTGATCCGGCTGGGGGACTGGGTGACTCCGGCCCGCGGCACCGGCAGCGCGCGCATCCGCGACGAGCAGCAGCTGCTCTCGATGGTCGATCATGCCGCCGAGCAGGAGCTGCTCGAGGAGGACGACCGCGACCTCATCCACTCGATCGTCGAGTTCGGGGACACGCTCGTGCGCGAGGTCATGGTGCCCCGCACCGACATGGTGACCATCGACGGCACGGAGACGGTGCGGGAGGCGTTCGAGCAGCTGCTCACGTCACGCCACTCCCGGATCCCGGTCGTCACGGGCGACGTCGATGACGTTGTGGGCGTCGCGTACCTGCGCGACGTCGCCGGGTTCGTGCTGCGTCGGCCGGACGAGGCGGACACGACTGCGGTCTCGCGGATTATGAAGCCGGCAGTGTTTGTTCCCGATCTCCAGCGCGGCGACGACCTGCTGCGCCAGATGCAGCGGGAGGCGAACCACCTGGCGCTCGTGGTGGACGAGTACGGCGGGATCGCCGGGCTGGTGACGCTGGAGGACCTCATCGAGGAGCTCGTGGGCGACATTAGCGACGAGCACGACCGTGAACAACCGGACGCCGTGCTCGAGGGCGAGGGTGAGTTCCGCGTGAACGCGCGGTTGCCCGTCGACGAGCTCGGAGAACTCTTCGGCATTGAGCTGGAAGACGACGACGTAGAGTCCGTCGGCGGCTTGGTGGCCAAAGAACTGGGTCGGCTTGCCGAACCAGGGGACACGGTCGTCCTCGCCGGGATCGAGCTCACCGCCTTGGAGACAGAACGTAAGACACAGAGGCTGGTGACGGTGCGCGCACGATGGGTGGGCGACGACCAGGCGAACGGGGACGGCTTTCGGGAGTCCCTGAACTCGGAGGAAAAATCATGACGGAACACGCAGTACCCGAGTCCACGCACCGGGCGGGGTTCGTCTCGTTCGTGGGCAGGCCTAACGTCGGTAAGTCAACCCTGACCAACGCGCTCGTCGGCGAAAAGGTCGCGATCACAAGCGCGAAGCCGCAGACGACGCGGCGCGCGATTCGTGGCATCGTGCACCGCGAGGACGGTCAGCTGATCATCGTGGACACGCCAGGGATCCACCGCCCCCGGACGTTGCTCGGCGAGCGTCTCAATGCGCTCGTGCAGTCGACGCTCGGCGATGTCGACGTCATCGGGTTCTGCGTGCCGGCGAATGAGAAGCTCGGCCCGGGCGATCGCTTCATTAGCGAGCAGCTCGAGGAGTACCCGCGCGCGAAGAAGGTCGCGATCATCACCAAGATGGACACCGCGAGCATGAATCAGTCCATCGAGCAGATCGCCCGTGTGGACGCGCTGCGCGAGTGGGACGCGGTTATCCCGCTGTCGGCGGTCGACTCGAGCGAGCGAGGCCAGGAACAGCTAGAGATTCTCATGCGCGAGCTCTTGAAGCTCATGCCCGTCTCGCCGCCGCTGTATCCGGCTGAGCAGATGACCGACGAGGGGGACGACGACCGCATCGCCGAGCTCATCCGCGAGGCCGTGCTCGAGGGCGTCCACGACGAACTGCCGCACTCGATCGCCGTCGTGATCGAGGACCGCGAGGAGCGCGAGGACGGACTCCTCGAGCTCTACGCGAACCTCTACGTCGAGCGTGACAGTCAAAAGGGCATCATCATCGGCAAGGGCGGCAGCCGCCTGAAGCAGGTGGGGGAGCAAGCGCGTCACCAGATCGAGGCACTGCTGGGCCGCCGCGTGTATCTGTCCCTCCGCGTTAAGGTGCTGAAGGAATGGCAGCGGGACCCGAAATTCTTGGGTCGCCTCGGGTTCTAGTGAAGCGATAGGCTGACCACACCAAACCAATGGGGGCAGACATGGACTACAACACCACGATATTCGACAACATCGCGGAGGTCGCAGGATCCACCACTTCCGTGGTGATTTCGCTCGCGATCTACGTCATCGGCGCGATTGCGATGTGGCGGATCTTCACGAAGGCCGGGTACGCCGGCATCCTCGCGATCATCCCCATCGTCAATGTGATCTTCTTGGTGAAGGTCGCGGGGTACTCCGGCTGGATGTCGCTGTGGTACCTCGTGCCCATCGCGAACTTCATCTTCGGTATTTTCCTCGCGTTCCGCCTCGGCGAGCGTTTTGGGAAGTCCGGTGTGTTCTCGTTCTTCCTGTTGTGGCTGTTCTCGTTGATCGGCCTGCTCATTCTTGGCTTTGGAAGCGCGACCTACTCCCGCCGCATCAAGTAGGCGCCGCTCCGAGCGCGACGAACGCCCGCTGGCCCCTCGGGGCTCGGCGGGCGTTCGTGTATGTGCGGGGCGGGCTGAACGGCTCTGCGGCTGGGGCGGGCTACCTCCCGCCTGAGAAGCCGCCGCCCCCGCCACCGCCTGAGAAGCCGCCGCCGCCCGAACCGCTGGAGCTGCTCGAGGAGTAGCTCGCGGACGACCCGACGTACTGCGAGAACTTCGAGATCGACTGATCGAAGCTCTGGCTGCCGAGTGCAAACCCCGGGTACCAGAGCGGAGCCGTGTGCTGGGTCTCGTAGGCGAGCTGCAGTACCTTGCCCCACTCCTTCTCGAGGCCAAAGAGCATTGCATAGGGCAGGAGGCGCTCGTAGATGTGTACCACCTGAGCGCCCTCGACGCCCTGACGATCTGCGCCCGAGTACGACTGCAGCATCTGCAGCCGGTCGGCCTCGGCGACCCTGATGAACTCGCGAACGCCCAAGAGGTACTCTCGTGCTTCGGCGCCCGCTGGAGTGTGCGTCGGCCACTTGATCGAGGACGCGATGGCGACAATCGCGGAGAGAATCAGCGCGAAGACGCTGATCGCGAAGGCGCCGCTCGCATTCATGTGGCCCGTGAACAGGCCGAACGCGGACAGCGCGACGCCGATGAGGGCGATGCCGACGCCGATGAGCCCGAGCCTCGCCGCACCGGGGGCCCGTTGGCCCGCCAAGAGGCCCCGCTGCTTCGCGTCCTTCTGGGCGAACGCGCTGAGGGCGGACATGCGTGAGGAGAAATCGGTGTCGGACTTGGGCAGCGGCAGGGCGGTGCCGACGGGGCTGCCGGCGCCGAAGATCTCGACGAGCGCCCGCGCATCGAGGGGGTCGGCGGCCCTCGACGCGTCCAGCAGTCGGAAGACCGGTTGCTTCGGCTGCTCGCCGTCCTCGACCCGAATCGCCCCGCGTACGGCCAGGTGAATGAACTCGGCGGGAATCGCCGCCTTGGTGCCCTCGAGAATCGCCGGCACCAGTATGGGCGGCAGTGAGTCCGGCACGTCGTACTGGGCGATGATGACGCCCGTCGCGGTGCGTGCCCGCTTGCGGTGCCGGGCGGTGAGGATCCCGGCTGCCGCCGCGAGACCGACCCCGCCTGCCCCGATGCCGATCGGCAGGACGTCCGTCGCGAAGTTCTTCTCACGACTCGTCGGCTGCACGACGGTGCCGGGCGCAAGCGCGATCGCGACCGTCACGCCCGAGTTCGCGGGGAGCGCCAGCGGCTGGAGGATGAACTCCGCGCCGCCGTCGGCCGTCGGCTGTGGCCCCTGGAGAGAGCATGAGGCGGTAGAATTGGCTTCACCGCTGTAGCACGAGGCTGGCCCGCTCAGGGCATTTGCCAGGCGAGGTGAAAAGGCGACCGTCGCACTGAACTCGCGGATCGGCTGTTCGCGCGACAGGGGGAGGAGATCCCAGTAAAACTCGTCGATCGGTGCGTCACCGGGCACGTGAATCACGTTCTGCAGTGTGTAGGTAATGACGTAGGTCTGGAGCCCGTGCACGTACGAGTCATCGCCCGTGAGGACCACCCGAAAATCGTCGTCTGCGTCGAGCGTGAACGGGACTGGCTCGCCGCGCTCGTTCACGACGTTGAAATTGCTGGGGGAGAGCCGGGCGTTGTCGTAGATCTGGGGCACGCCGCGCACCATGCCGCGGTTCTGATCGAACTCGGGGAAATCGGCGACGATGGTCTCGGTGACCTGCGCGACCGCGCGACCCTCGGCGTCGAGGTCGAGGGAGACCCGTTGATCCCAGCTTGCGTACTCGAAGTCCTCGACGTCGGCATGCGCCGCTGCCGGGAAGGCGAGCAGCACCACTGAGGCGAGCGTGAGCGCGGAGAAGAGTCGACCGAACATGGCCCCAGCGTACTGGGGAACGGTCAGCCGCCGATCGCGGTGCTAGAGTGGAAATGTGCTGCACGCTCTGCTTCTCCTTAGCTGCCGCGACGAGGCCTAGTTCTCAGGCCTTCCTCGTCGCGGTGTTTTGCGTGGCCGACCGCTCTGAGTCCAGACGGACTTCGACCCCACGGAGAAGATCATGAAGAACACCCAGCAGCCCTCGCAGATGCCGGTCCACCGGTACCGCCCGTACCACGAGATCATCGCGGTCGATCTGCCCGATCGCACCTGGCCGTCCAAGCGCATCACTCAGGCGCCGCGTTGGTGCGCGGTCGACCTGCGCGACGGCAACCAGGCCCTCATCGACCCGATGAGCCCCGAGCGCAAGCGGATCATGTTTGATCTGCTCGTGCAGATGGGCTACAAGGAGATCGAGGTCGGGTTCCCCTCGGCGAGTCAGACCGACTTCGATTTCGTGCGCCACCTGATCGAGGACAATGCGATCCCCGACGACGTCACCATCCAGGTGCTCACACAGGCGCGCGAGCACCTGATCACTCGCACTTACGAATCGCTGATCGGCGCGAAGCGCGCGATCGTGCACCTGTACAACTCGACCAGCATCCTCCAGCGCGACGTGGTGTTCCGTCAGGATCGCGAGGGCATCAAGCAGCTCGCGGTGGAGGGCGCGAAGTTCTGTGTCGCGAGTGAGTCCATCGCCGCGGGCACCGAGATCTACTACGAGTACTCGCCCGAGTCGTACACCGGCACCGAGCTCGAGTACGCCGCCGAGGTCTGCAACGCCGTGCTCGAAGTCTTCACGCCCACGCCCGAGCGCAAGGTCATCATTAACCTGCCCGCGACGGTCGAGATGGCGACGCCGAACATCTACGCGGACTCGATCGAGTGGATGGGGCGCCACCTCAACCACCGCGAGAACGTCATCATCTCGCTGCACCCGCACAACGACCGGGGCACGGGCGTTGCCGCGGCAGAGCTCGGGTATCTGGCAGGGGCCGATCGAATTGAGGGGTGCCTGTTCGGAAACGGTGAGCGCACCGGCAACGTCGACCTGGTCGCGCTTGGGATCAACATGTTCACGCAGGGCATCGACCCGCAGATCGACTTCTCTCGCCTGGACGAGGTGCGCCGCACCGCCGAGTACTGCACGCAGTTGCGCGTGCCCGAGCGCAGCCCGTGGGCAGGCGATCTCGTCTACACCGCCTTCTCTGGGTCGCACCAGGACGCGATCAAGAAGGGCTTCGAGCGCATGGCGGCGGATGCCGAGGCCGCCGGCGTCTCGGTCAACGACCTCGAATGGGCCGTGCCGTACCTGCCGGTCGACCCGCGAGACCTGGGTCGCTCGTACGAGGCCGTGATTCGCGTGAACTCGCAGTCGGGCAAGGGCGGAGTTGCCTACCTGCTGCTCACCGACCACGCGCTGGATCTGCCGCGACGCCTGCAGATCGAGTTCAGTGCGGTCGTGCAGGAGCACACCGACACCGAGGGCGGAGAAGTGTCGAGCGACGCGATCTGGACGATCTTCCAGGACGAGTACCTCCCCGTCGGCGGGACGCACACCGAGGCCGAGCGCTGGGGCCAGTACGAGATCACGCGCACGACGAGCACGAGCGCGAGTGATGGCGTCACGGAGCTCTCCGTCGACCTCCGGGTCGCCGACGAGGCCGTCTCCATCACGACCACGGGCAACGGCCCGGTCGATGCCTTCCTCAAGGCGCTGGGGGAGCGCGGCCACGAGATCACCCTGTTCGACTACGTCGAACACGCGATGGGATCGGGCGGCGATGCCCTGGCTGCCGCGTATGTCGACCTCGAGGTCGACGGCACCCGACTGTGGGGCGTCGGCATCGATCCGGACACGAGTCGTGCCGCCCTCAAGGCCATCGTGAGCTCGGTGAACCGAGCGGTGCGCGAGACCGCCGACGATCGTGCCCTGGAGGCCGTCGCGAGCTAAGCACTCGTACATGTGTTCGAGCGCCCCCGGCGTGGGAGATTCTCCCGCCGGGGGCGCACCCGTAGGGTGGCGAGTGTGATTGCTTCAGTGCGCGGTGTAGTGCTCGCTTCCGGATCCGGCTGGGTCGTCGTTGAGATGGGCGGCATGGGCGTGCGCGCCGAGGTGACGGCCGACCTTGCGCTTTCTGCGCGAGCCGGGCACGAGTTGTTCCTCCTCACGTCCCTCGTCGTGCGCGAAGACTCGCTCACGCTCTTCGGGTTTGCCAGCCAGGCCGAGCTGGAGCTGTTTGGTCATCTCATCGCCGTTTCAGGGGTGGGGCCCCGCTCCGCGCTCGGCGTGCTCTCGACGCTGTCGCCGGCCGTGGTCGCGCGCGCGGTCGAGGCTGAGGACGAAAAGCCGTTCAAGAAGGTCAGCGGCATTGGGCCCAAGACGGCGAAACTCATCGTGGTCTCGCTGCAGGGCAAGGTCGAACACCTGGGGGTCGACGACCCGGCGATGGCCCCCGCCGCTCCGAGTGAGGACGCGCAGGTCGTGCTGGGTCTCGTGGGCCTCGGCTGGCCCGAGACCGACGCGGAGGAGGCGGTTGCCGGTGCCCGCGACAGTGGCGCGCCCGAAGACCCGGCTGGTCTGATGCGCGCGGCGCTCGCCCTGCTTCAGGCGCCGAAAGCCGGATCCCGTAGTCGCGGAATGATTCGATGACCGGGCACTCCGCGGAGATTTCCCCGCAGCCAGTGTCGCCCGCCGAACTCAGCTTCGAGGGCGCCCTGCGCCCGGCCACGCTGAACGAGTTCGTGGGCCAGACCAGGGTACGTGAGCAGCTGCGCTTGCTGCTCGAGGCCGCCCAGATGCAGCAGCGCACCCCGGACCACATCCTGCTTGCAGGCCCCCCAGGCCTAGGCAAGACGACGCTCTCCATGATCGTCGCGACCGAGGTCGGGCAGCCCCTGCACCAGACCTCGGGACCTGCCATCCAGCACGCCGGCGACCTCGCAGCGGTGCTCTCCGCGCTCACCCCCGGCGAGGTGCTCTTCATCGACGAGATTCATCGCATGGCACGCAGTGCCGAGGAGATGCTGTACCTCGCGATGGAGGACTTCAAGATTGACATCATGGTGGGCAAGGGGGCAGGCGCGACCTCGATTCCGTTGGAGATCGCACCGTTCACGCTGGTCGGTGCCACGACGCGCGCGGGCCTGCTTCCGAACCCGCTGCGAGACCGGTTCGGTTTCACCGCGCACCTCGAGTTTTACGCCAAGGACGAACTGTTTCGGGTTGCCGAGCGGGCGGCCGGGCTGCTGGACTTTCCGGTCGAGGCGTCGGGCATCAGCGAGATCGCCGGTCGCTCGCGGGGCACGCCCCGCATCGCGAACCGGCTGCTCCGACGCGTGCGCGATTTCAGCCTCGTGCACGGTCGGCCCGGCGATGCCGCGACCGTGCGCGACGCCCTCAAACTCTACGATGTCGACGAATACGGTCTCGATCGGCTTGATCGCGAGGTGCTCCGCGCGGTCGTCGAACGCTTCCGTGGGGGACCGGTCGGGCTCTCCACGCTCGCGGTCTCGGTCGGCGAGGAAGCGGAGACGATCGAATCGGTCGTCGAACCGTTCCTCGTGCGCTCGGGACTGCTCACACGCACCCCTCGCGGGCGCATGGCGACCCCCTTGGCGTGGGCGCACTGCGGTCTTCCCATCCCGGATGCCCTATAGTCGTCTGTGGTCCCCGTGCGCAGTCGCTCTGGGGAGACGTTCACGTGCTCGAAAGGCCCACTGTGCAGAATCTCTTTGCTGATCCGTTCTCCCTCATCATGCTCGCGCTTATCGCCGTGCTGATCATTTTCATGGTCCGGAACGGAAAGAAGCGCCAGCAGGCCGCTCAGGAAATGCAGTCCGGACTCATCCCCGGTGCCGAGGTGATGCTCCAGTCGGGCATCTACGGCACGGTCGAAGAGATCAACGAGGAAGACAACCGCGTCACGCTCCGCAGCGGCACCTCAACGCTCGTCGTGCACCGCAATGCCGTCTCGACCATTGTGACCCCGTCCGACGCGGACGTCGCGGTTGCAGAGACCGTCCACCCCGACGACGACCCCGCGTTCGGCGAGCACGTTGACGCCGCCAAGGCAGACGAGCCCGCGGCACCCGAGTTCCGTAGCCCGTTCGACGGCTCCACCGAGCAGACCGGCGAGAACACGACCGCGGCCGGCGAGGACGACGAGAAGAACGGCGACGCCGCGCCCAAGGCGTAGGCAGTCCCTCCCGACATCTCGACAGAGAAAGCAGACACTTCGTGGCGACCACTCCCGCGGTGAGGAAGGCGCGTCGTTCACTGACGTGGCTCCTCGTCCTGATCCTTGGCCTTGTCGGCCTCATCGGCTACGGCTTCATGCAGGGAGAGGCGACGCTGCACCCGAAGCTCGCGCTTGACCTTGAAGGCGGCACGCAGATCCTGCTTGCCCCCAAGCAGACGGACGGCAACCAGGTGTCGGGCGAGCAGCTCGACCAGGCGGTATCGATCATTCGTCAGCGTGTGAACGCCTCCGGCGTTTCCGAGGCCGAGGTCACCACGCAGGGCAACCAGAACATCTCGGTGTCGATCCCGGGCAAGGCCGACGAGGCCACGCTCGCCCGCATTCAGGCGTCCTCGAAGCTCGAGTTCCGTCCGGTGCTCACCTACACCGGATCCGCAACGTCTGCGCAGGTCGACGGCGGCGATGGCAGCACGGCTGAAGAGCCCGTCGACGGCGAAGCCGCCCCGACCCCGGAGGCCACGAGCGAGTCGGATCCGTCGATTGATCCGTCGCCGCTGCCGAAGGGCGCCGGCGATGTCGCGTGGCTGACCGAGGGGCTGCAGCAGAAGTTCATGGACTTCACCTGTGACTCTGAGGCCGCGCAGTCGGCAGGCGACGCCCCCGCGGATCGCCCGTTGATCACGTGTGACCCGTCGGGACAGATCAAGTATGTGCTCGGCCCGGTCGAGCTCGGCGGCGAAGTCATCACTGACGCTGTCGCTCAGCCCGAGACCACCAGCACCGGCGCTACGACCGGCGGCTGGGTGGTGCAGATCACCATGAACAAGGCCGGCACCAAGGCGTTCGGCGAGGTCAGTACCCGGCTCTACGGCGCGCAGGCGCCGATGAACCAGTTCGCGTTTGTGCTCGATGGCAAGGTGCTCTCGGCGCCGACCATGCAGGCACAGATCCTCGACGGACGACCGTCCATCTCGGGTGGGTTCACGCAGGACAGCGCGAAGGCGCTCGCCGATCAGCTGAAGTTCGGCGCCCTTCCGGTCAGTTTCGTCGTGCAGAGCCAGGAAGACATTTCGGCGACGCTCGGCACGAACCAGCTGCAGGCGGGCCTGCTCGCGGGTCTCATCGGCTTGCTGCTCGTCGTCGTGTACTCGCTCATCCAGTACCGCGTGCTCGGACTCCTCACGGTCGCCTCGCTCGTGGTCGCCGCGGTGCTCACCTACCTCCTGCTCACCCTCATGTCGTGGCGCGAGGGCTACCGCCTCTCGCTCGCCGGCGTCGCGGGTGTCATTGTCGCAATCGGTATCACCGCTGACTCCTTCATCGTCTACTTCGAGCGCATTCGAGACGAGCTGCGGGACGGGCGCGGGCTTGAGTCCGCGGTCGAGGCCGGTTGGAAGCGCGCGATCCGGACGGTGCTCGCCTCGGATGGCATCAACTTCCTCGCGGCGGCGATCCTGTTCCTCCTCGCGATCGGCAACGTCCGCGGCTTCGCGTTTACGCTGGGCTTGACGACCATTGTCGACGTCCTCGTCGTAGTGCTGTTCACGCACCCGCTCATGACGCTGCTCTCGCGCACCCGCTTCTACAAGAACGGTCACCGGTTCTCTGGCCTGGATCCGCGCCAGCTCGGCGCGGTCTACCGGGGTCGCGCGCAGTTCCGGGAGCCCGTGGTCGCCGCGAGCGGCCCCGGCAAGAAGGTCGCTGCGAGCCAGAAAGAGGCGCAGCGTCGTCAGACCATCGCAGAACGCAAGGCCGCCGAGGCTGCCGGACTCACCGATGCCGCTGTCGCGGCAGGGAAGGACTCCTGATGGGTCTCTCACTTGCACGCTTCGGCAACGACCTCTACACCGGCGAGCGCTCGTTCAACATTGTTGGACGCCGTAAGACCTGGTACATCGTCGCCGCCATCCTGATTCTCGTCTCGATCCTGGGCCCGCTGCTGCGCGGCGGGTTCACGTTCGGCATCGAGTTCTCGGGCGGCAGCCAGTTCCAGGTTCACACGACCTCGAGCCAGGATCGCGACCTCGGCACCGCCGAGGCCGCAGTCGCCTCGGTGCTCCCCGACAGCGCCCCGCGCATCTCGCTCGTAGGCCAGACCGACATTCGGGTACAGACCGAGCAGCTGGACGAGGAGAAAAGCCGTGAGCTGAAGGCTGCCCTCGCGAAGGCGTACGGTGTCGACGAGTCGACGATCACCTCGTCCTACATTGGTGCCGCCTGGGGGCAAGACATCACCCGTCAGGCCATCATCGCGCTCATCGTGTTCATCGTGTTCGCGGCGGTCGTCATGGCGATTTATTTCCGCACCTGGAAGATGTCGCTCGCGGCCATGATCGCGCTGTTCCACGACCTGATCATCACCGCGGGCGTGTACGGCATCACCGGCTTCGAGATCACCCCGGCGGCCATGATCGGCTTCCTCACGATCCTTGGGTACTCGCTGTACGACACGGTGGTGGTGTTCGACAAGATCCGCGAGAACACCGCGATTGGCGAGCTCAACGATCAGCGGACCTTCGGCGAGGCGGTGAACCTCGCGGTGAACCAGACTCTCGTGCGCTCGATCAACACCTCGGTGGTGGCGCTCTTGCCGGTCGCCTCGATTCTGTTCATCGGCGCGTTTGTGCTCGGAGCGGGAACGCTGCGGGACATCTCGCTCGCCCTGTTCATCGGCATCCTGGTCGGCGCGTACTCGACGATCTTCATCGCGGCCCCGCTGTACGCCCACTTGCGCGAACACGAGCCCGCGATTGTCAAGCACGACAAGAAGGTACTGCGCATCCGTGAGCGCGGCGCGCACGCGGCTGACGCCGACGTCGAAGCGGCGGCCCCGGAAGCGGCCAAGGCGTAGATTCCATCACCACGCCCCGGGACCCGGGGCGTGGTGTAGCGTTCCAACAGAGGAGGTGATCACGTGACTGAGGGAAACCCTGGCACAACGAGCACCTCCTTGCGGCGTCTCGTGCCCCGCATCTTCTCGCGGGGGAACGCCCCCGGTGCCGTGGAGCAGCTCGTGCGCACGGTTCGCGCGAACCACCCGCGCTCCGACGCCTCGGTTATCGAGCGCGCGTACACGGTCGCGGAACGCGCGCACCGCGGGCAAAAGCGGCGAAGTGGCGAGCCGTACATCACGCACCCGATCGCCGTCGCGCAGATCCTGGCGGATCTCGGGGTCGCTCCCGTTGCGGTCGCTGCGGCGCTCCTTCACGACACCGTGGAGGACACCGAGTACTCGCTCGAGCAGCTCACCACCGAGTTCGGCGAAGAGATCGCGATGCTCGTCGACGGCGTCACCAAGCTTGACAAGGTGAAGTACGGCGACAGCGCGCAGGCCGAGACCGTGCGCAAGATGATCGTCGCGATGTCGAAGGACATCCGTGTGCTCGTGATCAAGCTGGCCGACCGTCTGCACAACGCGCGGACCTGGGGCTTTGTCTCGTCGGAATCGGCGAAGCGCAAGGCGCAGGAGACACTCGAGATCTACGCGCCGCTCGCGCACCGCCTCGGCATCCAGTCGATCAAGAACGAGCTCGAGGACCTCTCGTTTGCGGTCCTCAAGCCGAAGCTGTATGCCGAAATCGACAACCTCGTCGGCCAGCGCAACCCGGAGCGCGAGGAGCTTGTCGGCCGCGTGATCGGCGCTCTCGAGTCGGACCTGCGCGAGTCGCGCATCCGCGGCGAGGTCACTGGCCGCCCGAAGCAGCTGTATTCGATCTACCAGAAGATGATCGTCCGGGGGCGCGACTTCGACGACATCTACGACCTCGTCGGCATCCGGGTGCTCGTGCACACGATCCGTGATTGTTACGCGGTGCTCGGCGCCGTGCACGCCCGGTGGACCCCGATTCCCGGACGCTTCAAGGACTACATCGCGACCCCGAAGTTCAACCTGTACCAGTCCCTGCACACGACGGTCATCGGCCCCGACGGTCGCGCTGTCGAGATTCAGATCCGCACGTTCGAGATGCACCAGCGCGCGGAGTATGGCGTCGCGGCACACTGGAAGTACAAGCAAGGGGCGAACGCGAGCGGTGCGCAGCCCTCGGCTGACATGGCCTGGCTTGCACATATCTCCGACTGGCAAGCCGAGACGGAAGACCCGAGCGAGTTCCTCGACGCCCTGCGCTTCGAGATCGGCGCGAAGGAGGTCTACGTCTTTACGCCCAAGGGGCGCGTGGTGGGCCTGCCGGCCGGCGGCACGACGGTTGACTTCGCTTATGCGGTGCACACCGAGGTGGGACACCGCACGATGGGCGCCCGCGTCAACGGCCGGCTCGTGCCGCTCGAGACCGAGCTGCAAAACGGCGACGTCGTCGAGGTGTTCACCTCCAAGAATCCCGATGCAGGCCCCAGCCAGGACTGGCTGAACTTTGTCAAGAGCAAGCGCGCCCAGAACAAGATCCGGCAGTGGTTCACCAAGGAGCGCCGCGACGAGGCGGTCGAGCAGGGCAAGGAAGCGATCTCCCGGGCGATGCGCAAGCAGAACCTTCCGCTCCAGAAGCTCATGAGCGCCGAGGCCTTCCCCCAGGTGGCGCTGCAGTTGCGCTACGCCGATGTGTCGGCGCTGTATGCCGCGGTCGGCGAGGGACATGTCTCGACGCAGTCGGTGATCGAGAAGGTCCTTGCAAACCTCACCGAGCAGGACAACTCATCGGAAGAGGCCTTCATTCCGGCGGAGCCGTCACCCGCGCGCCGCCGCGCGAAGCCGGATGCGAACAGCGGCGTCGTCGTGAAGGGTGCTTCGGACATCCTGGTCAAGCTAGCAAAGTGCTGCACGCCGGTTCCCGGGGACCCGATCATGGGGTTCATCACCAAGGGCCAGGGCGTCTCGGTACATCAGGTCGACTGCGTGAACTTCCTCGCCTTGAAGAGCCAGGCCGATCGCTTGGTCGAGGTGGAGTGGGCGCCGACGACGAAGAGCATCTTCCTGGTGCAGATTCAGGTGGAGGCGCTTGATCGCGCCGGCCTGCTCTCGGATGTGACCCGCGTGCTTTCAGAGCACCACGTGAATATTCTCTCCGCATCGGTGCAGACGTCCACCACGCGACTCGCGATCAGTCGGTTTGCGTTCGAGATGGCCGACACGTCGCACCTTGACCGGGTGCTCAACGCGGTGCGCCGCATCGACGCCGTCTACGACGTCTATCGCGTGAGCGGGGCCTAACGGTCCTCCCTGGCGAGTGGCGTCGCCTGGTTCAAGCGTCCCAGCCGTGTACCGGCCGGGCGCCAACCGGGGCCGCCCCCACCTCGTGGATCGTGTGGCCGCTGCAGGCTGCCTGCGTCACCGTGGCCCGTTCGACGCGCGACACGGCAAACCATCGCATGGCGTCGCGCAGGCGGCACCAACCGATCAGGTACCACTGGCCATTCGTCGAGGCGAACAGCACGGGTTCGACGTCGCGGGTAGTCGTGCGTCCGTCCCCGGACGTGTAGCGAAGGCGGATGACGCGCTGCTCCGTCATCGCCGCTTCCAGCGCGGACTTGGTCGCGCGCGAGGGCACGGAAGGGCTATTGACCCATACCCGGCTGGCCAATTCGTCCGCCCGCGCACGAGTCCTGGGGTCGAGGACGTCCAGGATCTTGCGCATTCCTGCGGTCGCCAGGTCGGCATAGGGGGCGTCGGGCGCCGCGGACACCGCCGCCATGAGCGCGACCGCCTGCGCCGGAGACAGGCTGACCGGCGGCAGGGTAGCGCCGTGAGCCAGCCCATACCCACCGCCCGGCCCCGGGCGCGACCAGAGCGGTGCACCGCTGTTCTCGAGCGCGTCGAGGTCCCGCTTGATCGTGCGCTCGGACACCGCGAACTCGCTCGCCATGCGTGCCGCCGAGACCCCGCGGGCCCCGCTGCGGCGCAGCATCTCCGAGAGGGCGTGCAGGCGCTCCGCTCGTTTCACGCTGCACGGGTTTCTGAATTCATGACATAAATAGTGACATACCCGTGTCCGGAGGGCCTGCAAAAGTAGTGACATGAAGAACACATCGAGCAGCCCGACCGTCATTCTCATCCCCGGCCACTGGCTGGGCGCGTGGGCGTGGGACGAGGTGCTGGAACAGCTGCAGCCTGATTGTCTGCGCGCCGTCGCGATGACCCTGCCGGGGCTCGATGCGAAGGACCCGGCGCGAGCGACGCGGACCCTCGAGTCTCAGGTCGAGGCGATTCTGGACGTCTTGGCGCAACACGGGAATGCTCCGGCAGTGCTGGTGGCCCACAGCGGCGCGAACGCACCCGTCAGCCTCGTCTTGGACCGACATCCCGAACGAGTCCGCCGAGTGGTGTGGGTCGACTCCGGCCCGGTGGCACCCGGGACAATCTTTGCCCCAGACCTCCCGGAAGACCTGGCGGAGCTTGCGCTGCCGCCTTTCGATGTTCTCAGACAGCAGGCGAGCGTCGACGGCCTGAGCGCAGACGCGCTCGAGCGATTTCGGGCCCGCGCCGTCCCCGAGCCCGGGCCTGTGCTTCGCGAGCCGATTGAGTTGACGGGCCACGCGCGCCGGGGCGTCCCGACGACCCTGGTCTGTTGCTCGCTCCCGGGCGCGCAGATGCTCGAGCTGGCGCGCGCAGGGCACCCCATGTTCGCCGAGGTTGCCGCCCTCGAGCAGCTCGACGTCGTTGACCTCCCGACGGGCCACTGGCCCATGTGGAGCAAGCCCCGCGAGCTCGCCGAGATCATCCAGGCTGAGGCGTCGCGGGCCGACTGATCTCCGCGCACGTCGAGCTCGGTTCGCACACCCGGTCGTTCCCGGAGGCTGGGTCCCGGAGGCTCAGACGTCTCCGAGTCGCTCGAGCGCGCGTCGTCGATGAGGCACGGGGTGCCGTGCGAGGCTGGCGGCCACCTCGGCAGCGCCCCCAGGGACCAGGCGCAGGAGCAATCGGCACGCGGCGCGATCGGGTGCACCAAAGTCCTCCCGTAGACGCAGGAGGTCGCTGACGGTCCGTGCGGGCGTGCTGACGCGTAGCCCGCCGAACTGATGCAGTTCGCCGGCGTCAAAGCGGAGGTCGCGTACCCGGAGCCCGGGGTCAAATCGCTCGGCGGCCGCGCCGCCGCGTCCGCCGGCGACCTCGACCGGCCTGTCCAACGCGCGACGCGCGCCCCAGACCCACGCCGCGGTCGCGAGGACGGCAGCGAGGCTGGGGGAGCACAGCTGCTCGAGCGTCGCCGCCCGCACGCGCGGGGCCTCAGGCCAGGCGACGGGCCGGAGGCCTGGTCCGCACGGAACGAGCGTGCCGCGTAGGCGCTCCGCTGATCGCACGGCAGGCGGCAAGAGGTGAATTGGCGGAGGGCCGGGCGAATGGGTCATGGCACCATCGTGTGGGGGTGCCCAGAAACACGCCAGCCCCTGGACCGGATCTGTGGAGAACCGGCCCAGGGGCTGTGTGGTGGACGGGGAATGCCCGGCCGGGGGAACTCAGGCGCGTGCCTAGGCTCCGAGGGCTTCGAGCCAGGAGCGCTGCGTCGCGAGCTTCTCCTCGGCCTCGGCCTTCGCCTTCGGGGTCTTGGCTGATTCGGCCTCGGCGGTGAGCTCGGCGATCGAGGCCTCGAGCTGGCCGCGCAGGCCCTCGCTGCGAGCCTTGGTCTCCGGGTTCGACGCACGCCAGTGCGCCTCCTGCAGCGCCTTCACGTGATCTTCAACCGCACGAATGCGGCCGTCGATGGCGCGCAGCGCCTCGCGAGGCACGCGGCCGATCTCATCCCAGCGAAGCTGGATGTCGGTGAGGCGCTTGCGAGCGGCATCATGATCGGTCGACTGCAACAGCGGCTCAGCCTCGACGAGCAGAGCCTCCTTCAGCACGAGGTTCTCCTGCTCTTCCTCGCTCGACTGGGCGACCTCTGCGGCCTTGGCCGAGTAAAGCACGTCACCCGCGGCCTTGAATCGCGCCCAGAGCTGGTCGTCGAGCTTGCGGCTTGCGTGGCCCGATGCCTTCCACTCGTCGAGCAGGCGACGGTACTCGGGAATGGCCTCGGTGCCGCGGCCCGCGAGCGCCTCTGCGGAGGCAATGATGCGCTCCTTGCGCTGCTTGACGTCCTTGTTCGTCGCGTCCATCTGCGTGAAGAAGTTGCGACGGGCGGTGTCGAGGTGCTGGCGGGCGGTACGGAACCGCTTCCAGAGCGCGTCGGCCTGGCCCTTGGGCACCTGGGGGCCGGTGCGCTGGGCCGCCTGCCACTGCGTGAAGAGATCCTCGATCGCCTGCGACGTTTCCTTCCAACGAATCGACGCCTCGGGCTGCGCGGCGAGCCGCTCTGCCTCGACGACGATGGCCTCGCGCTGGGCGATCGCCTCGGCACGGGCGGCTTCACGCTCGGCCTTCTGCTGATCGCTGAGCTCGTGTGCCTTGCCGCCGAGCTTCTCCACTCGTGCGCGTAGCGCCGCGAGGTCGCCGACAGCGGCTGGTTCGCGCAGTTGTTCCTGCAGGCGCGAAACCGTCGAGCTCAGGTCGGCGGATCCGGTGCCCTTGTTCACGCGCTGTTCGAGCAGCGTGACCTGGCCCGCGAGATCCGCGAACTTGCGCTGGAAGTAGGCAAGTGCCTCCTCTGCGGTACCGTCTGGGTATTGGCCGACGGCACGCTCGGTCTCGCCGTCGCGGACGTAGACCGTATTCGTCTCGTCGACGCGGCCCCAGGGCGTCTCGTTCGTAGCTTCGCTCACCGTGTGTTCACCTGTTCCGTGATCCGTAGAGGTCGACGAGTCGTCGACCGGTCTATACCCTCACCAACTATGCCATAGGCGGCGGCCGTCCATGCTGTCGGCGGGTCTCGCCGATACGATGGCGGAATGAATGATTCCTCTCTCGCGGGTGCGGGGCAGACGGCTCCGCTCGCGGTCCGCATGCGTCCGCGCTCGCTTGACGAGGTCGTGGGTCAGCAACATTTGCTCCGACCAGGATCCCCACTGCGCACGCTCGCGGCCGAGGACGCGGGGGCTTCGGGCGCCGTCTCCGTGATCCTGTGGGGCCCGCCGGGTACTGGAAAGACGACGCTCGCGCAGGCGATCGCCCACTCGAGTGGCCGCAGTTTCGTGGAGCTCTCGGCGGTGAATGCCGGCGTGAAAGACGTGCGCATCGTGATGGAGCGCGCGCTCAACAACCGCGATCTGTACGGCATCGCGACCGTGTTGTTCTTGGATGAGATTCACCGGTTCAGCAAGGCGCAGCAGGACGCGCTGCTGCCCGGCGTCGAGAACGGCTGGGTGACGCTCGTCGCCGCCACGACCGAGAATCCGTCGTTTTCGGTCATCAGTCCGTTGCTCTCGCGCTCGCTCCTGCTCACGCTCGAACCGCTCGACGACGATCAGCTGCGCGAACTCCTCACCCGCTCGATCACCGACGATCGCGGGCTCGCAGGTCGCGTCGAGGTCACCGATGAGGCGATGGCCGCGATGATTCAGCTTTCCTCGGGCGACGCGCGGCGCGCCCTGACGGCGCTCGAGGCGGCCGCCTCGTCCGCGCTCGCGCTGGCCGCGGAGGGCGAGGAGGGCGAGGAGGGGGCCAAAGCGGTCGTCACCGGCGACGTCGTCGCGGAGTCCGTCAACCGCGCGCTGCTGCGCTACGACAAGAACGGCGACGAGCACTACGACGTGATCAGCGCGTTCATCAAGTCGCTACGCGGCTCTGACCCGGACGCCGCAATTCACTATCTGGCTCGCATGATCGAGGCGGGGGAGGACCCGCGCTTCATTGCTCGCCGCCTGATGGTGCACGCCGCCGAGGACGTGGGGATGGCTGACCCGCAGGCACTGCTGATTGCAGTGGCGGCGGCGGAGGCGACACAGATGATCGGGCTGCCCGAGGCCCGGATCCCGCTCGCCGAGGCCACGATCTACATCGCGACCGCACCGAAGTCCAACGCCGTGATCAGCGCGATCGACAGTGCGATCTCCGATGTGCGCGCCGGCCGCTTTGGTCGGGTGCCCAAGCCGCTGCGCGACGCCCACTACGCGGGCGCTAAGCGCCTGGGGCACGGTGTCGGCTACCAATACCCGCACAGCGACCCGCTCGGCGTGTCTCGACAGCAGCACCTCGCCGACGAGCTCGCGGGGCGCCGGTATTACCTGCCCACCACTCACGGAAACGAGCGTGCGGTGAGTGAACGGCTGGAGAAAATCCTGCGGATTGTGCACGGCGAACCGCGCGGGCGCGATGGCGCCGACAGTACGTGATAGACTAGACGCTGGCCAACGCCCCAGTGGTTTCGCGTTCACGCGAGCCTCACTGTTGGGGTGGCACGACTCGGACGCCGGGTTGCTGCAACTGGTCGTTCCCTCACCGGATACGGTTCGTCGCGTCGCGTGCATTCCTTTGTGAATGCGGGCGTGACATGGCCGAGAGAACAATGCGTGATCGCGCCGCGATCGCGTCAAGCAACCTGAAAGGACATCTGTGTCGACTACGTCGCGTACGCGCAGCCAGACTCGTCTTTCCCGCTCGCTCGGGATTGCCCTTACCCCCAAGGCAGCTCGCTACCTTGAGAAGCGCCCCTATGGCCCCGGCCAGCACGGACGCACCAAGCGGAAGTCGGATTCCGACTATGCCGTTCGCCTGCGGGAGAAGCAGCGTCTTCGCGCCCAGTACGGCATCCGCGAGAAGCAGCTGCTCATCGCGTTCAAGGAAGCCCGTCGTCAGGACGGCCTGACCGGTGAGAACCTGGTCGAGATCCTCGAGATGCGTCTCGACGCACTCGTGCTGCGTGCAGGCTTCGCCCGCACCACGGCGCAGGCTCGCCAGCTCATCGTGCACCGTCACATCATGGTCAACGGCCAGCTGGTGGATCGCCCGTCGTTCCGCGTGAAGCCCGGTCAGGTCATCCACGTCAAGGAGCGCTCGGAGGGCCTCGAGCCCCTGCAGGTCGCTGCTGCCGGCGGCCACGCCGAGGTGCTTCCCCCGGTTCCCGGTTACCTCGAGGTCGAGCTCGACAAGCTGCAGGCACGCCTGCTGCGTCGTCCGAAGCGCGCCGAGGTCCCCGTGACCTGTGAAGTTCAGCTCGTCGTTGAGTACTACGCTGCTCGCTAGTCTCAACTGAGCGTTTCGCGAAGGGGGTGCCGCATCTTGCGGCGCCCCCTTCGTGGTATCCACGCGGGGCATATCCCTGCCGCTACGATAAACGGGTGCCGATCGCGGGATCGGCGGGAGGGACCACGCACATGCGAAAGCTCACTTGGCTCATAAGTGGAGTGGCGCTCGGCTTCGCCGCCGCGCACTTCGTCAACCAGACCCCCGAGGGTCGTCGATTCTTCGACCGCCTCGGCCAGGGCGCTCGCGAATTCAGCGACGCCGTCGCGAGCGGCTACCGCGAAGTTGAGCCCGAAGCGGCGCTCGACGACGTCGAGGCCGCCCTGGGTCGCCTGCGCGACAATACCGCCGAATAACACGCAACACGAAGGATTCCGATCACCCATGCAGACCGCTGAAATCCGTCGCCGTTGGCTCGACTTCTTCGCTGAGCGCGGGCACACCGTTGTTCCCTCGGCGTCCCTTGTGAGCGACGACCCCACCCTGATGTTCACGGTGGCCGGCATGGTGCCGTTCGTGCCCTACCTCTCGGGCATGGTCCCCGCGCCGTACCCGCGCGCGACGAGCGTGCAGAAGTGCATCCGCACCAACGACATCGAGGAGGTCGGGCGCACCCCGCGCCACGGCACCTTCTTCCAGATGTGCGGCAACTTCTCGTTCGGCGATTATTTCAAGGAAGGCGCGATCCGCAACGCCTGGGACCTGCTCACCACCTCCGAGGCGGCGGGTGGCCTGGGCTTCGAGGCCAAGGACCTCTGGGTGACGATCTACGAGGACGACGACGAGGCGTTTGCGCTGTGGCGCGACATCGCCGGTCTCCCCGCAGAGCGGATCCAGCGCCTGGGCAAGGAGACCAACTACTGGTCCACCGGTCAGCCGGGCCCCGCCGGCCCGTGCTCGGAGATCTTCTTCGACCGCGGCCCCGCCTACGGCATCGACGGCGGCCCCGCGACGGACGACGATCGCTACGTCGAGATCTGGAATCTCGTCTTCATGCAGTACGAGGTCGATCAGGTGACCTCCAAGACCGACTTCCGCATCCTGGGCGAACTGCCGAAGAAGAACATCGACACGGGCATGGGGCTCGAGCGCGTCGCGTTCCTCAAGCAGGGCGTCGAGAACATGTACGAGATCGACCAGGTGCGCCCGGTGCTCGACGCCGCGGCAAAGCTGGCCGGCAAGACCTACGGCGCCGACCACGGCGACGACGTGCGTCTGCGCATTGTCGCCGACCACGTCCGCTCGGGACTCATGCTCATCGGCGACGGGGTCACTCCCTCCAACGAGGGGCGCGGCTACATCCTGCGCCGCCTGCTGCGCCGCGTCGTCCTGTCGATGCGCCTGCTCGGCGTCGAGGGCGCCACGTTCCCCGAGCTCTTCACCGCGTCGCGCGACGCCATGCAGGAGTCCTACCCCGAAATCGCCGACAACTTCGGCTTCATCTCGGCGTCGGCATTCGGGGAGGAGCGCACGTTCCTTCGCACCCTGCAGTCCGGCATCCAGATTTTGGACGAGGCAGTCTCGGCAGCGAATGAGGCGAAGACCGCGCTTCCCGGCCCGACCGCGTTCCTGCTTCACGATACGCACGGCTTCCCGATCGAGCTCACGCTCGAGATCGCCGAAGAGGCGGGGGTAAGCGTCGACCGCGAGGTCTTCACGAATCTCATGCAGGCCCAGCGCGACCGCGCGAAGGCCGACGCGAAGGCCAAGAAGGGTCAGCGCGCCGACCTCTCGGTCTACCGCGAGCTTCGTGGCCTCGGCGAGACGGCGTTCACCGGCTATGACGAGCTGAACCACGAGTCCCGCGTGCTCGGCATCGTCGTGGACGGCGTGCCGGCCGTGGCGGCGCACGAGGGCCAGACGGCCGAGGTCGTGCTCGCCGAGACCTCGCTGTGGGCCGAGTCGGGCGGTCAGGACTCTGATCAGGGCGTCATCGTCGGAAACGGCTTCGAGCTCGAGGTGCTCGACGTACAGCGCCCCGTACAGGGCCTCATCGTGCACACGGTGCTCGTCCGCATCGGCACCGTCGCGGTCGACGACCGCGCCGAGACCCGCGTCGACGCCGGCTATCGCCGCGGCGCCACGCAGGCCCACTCCGGCACGCACATCGTGCACGCGGCCCTTCGCCAGATCCTCGGCGAGACCGCGCATCAGGCGGGCTCGTACAACAAAGCCGGCTACCTACGTCTCGACTTCACGCACAATGCGGCACTGTCGCACGAGACGAAGAGCGAGATCGAGGAGGTCTCGAACCTCGCGATTCGCGCCAACTACGACGTCGTGACCCGCGAGATGGGGCTCGAAGAGGCCAAGGCGCTCGGCGCCATGGCCTTGTTCGGCGAGAAGTACGGCGACCGCGTCCGCGTCGTCGATATCGGCGGCGCCTGGTCGCGCGAGCTGTGTGCCGGCACCCACGTCGGCGCGTCTAGCGAGATCGGCATGATCAACCTCCTGACCGAGAGCTCGATCGGCTCCACGAACCGCCGTATCGAGTCGCTCGTCGGATTCGAAGCGTTCCAGAACTTCGCGGCCGAGCGCGCCATCGTGCAGGAACTCGCGACCGGGCTCAAGACGCCGCGGGCCGAGCTCGTCGGCAAGGTGCGGGACCTGGGCGTGCAGCTTCGGGCCGCTGAGAAGAAGATTGCGGCGCTCGAGGCCGCAAAGCTTGCCGAACGGGTGCCCCAGCTCGCTGAGTCCGCCGAGGCCATCGGCGAACTGCGCGTTGTCTTGCGCGACCTCGGCGAGGTCGGCTCGCCCGACGACATTCGTTCGCTCGCCCTGCAGGTGCGCGAGCGCCTCTCGGGTCAGCCCGCGGTTGTCGTGCTCGCGGGACACGCTTCGGGC
This sequence comes from Leucobacter sp. CX87, assembly GCF_018682295.1. Lineage (NCBI taxonomy): Bacteria > Bacillati > Actinomycetota > Actinomycetes > Micrococcales > Microbacteriaceae > Leucobacter > Leucobacter sp. CX87. The sequence goes on from NZ_JAFIRI010000001.1 coordinate 133,368, forward strand.
AAGCCCGTGGTGATCGCTGCGACGACGCCGGAGGCCCGCGAGCGTGGCGCGAAAGCCGGAGCGCTCGCAAAACTTGGCGCAGGCGTGCTCGGCGGCGGCGGCGGTGGCAAGGACGACCTGGCCCAGGGCGGCGGCACCGACGTGTCCCAGATCGGCACCGCGCTGGCCGAGATTCGCCGGGCTATCGCCGGATGAGCGTGATCGGGGGAGTCCGGCTGGGCATCGACGTCGGGCGCGCCCGGATCGGCGTCGCCCGCTGCGACCTCCACGGCATGCTGGCGACCCCGGTCGAGACAGTCCCGCGCGCGAAGAACGCGAAGGGCGAGCTCTCGCCCGGGACCGATGTCGCCCGGATCCTGGCAATTGTGTCGGAGGAGGGTGCGCGCGGACTCATCATCGGCCTCCCGCTGAACATGCGGGGCGAGTCGACCGCGTCGACTGACGACGCCCGGGATTTCGCGCAGCTGCTCGCCGACCGCGCCCCGCACCTCGAGGTGCGGCTCGTCGACGAGCGCCTCTCAACTGTCTCGGCGCAGAGCCAGCTGCGCAGTGTAGGAAAGAAGACCAAAGAGTCTCGCGGAGTGATCGACCAGGCTGCGGCCGTCGTCATTCTGCAGCATGCGCTCGAGATTGAGCGTGTGCAGGGCGTGCCAGCAGGATCGCTGCTCGCCCCGAACGACGGCACCGAGGCGGGGGCATAACGGGATGGCACGACACACACCGAAGGAGCGAGGCAAGACCGGGAAGCGGGTGCTGGTCTCGCTGATCGTCGCCGCAGTGCTGCTCGGCGGGCTGGGCACGGTCGGCGCAATCGCGTGGGCCGAGTACGGCGACCGGATTTCGCAGGCGCTGGGGTGGACGAGCAACGACTACGAGGGCGAGGGCACCGGCGAGGTGCTCATCACCATCACCTCGGGCGAGATCGGCGAGGATATTGCCGCGAGCCTTGCGGAGGCGGACGTCGTCAAGACCTCCGAGGCCTTCTACGCGCTGCTGCTCGAGCAGGATCCCGCGGTCGAGTTCCACCCGGGCACGTACCGACTCAAGCTGCAGATGAGCTCGGCCGCGGCGCTTGCGGCCCTCGAGGATCCCGCGAACCGGATGGAGCTCACCGTGACGATTCCGGAGGGATCCCGGACCGTTCGCGCGTTCGAGCTCATCTCGGGCGTCACTGAGATCCCCCTCGCGGACTTCGAGGCGGCGAACGCCGACCCGCAGCGGTTTGGTCTGCCCGAGCAGGCGGTCTCCCTCGAGGGCTACCTGTTCCCGGCCACGTACACCTTCACGCCTGAGGACACGGCGGACACCGTGATCCAGAAGATGATCGACCGGATGTACCAGGCGCTCGCTGAGCACGGCGTGCCCGCGGGGGACGAGTATCGCGTGCTCACGCTGGCCTCGGTCGTGCAGCTCGAGGCCGGGAGCAACCCGGAAGACTTCCCCAAGATCGCTCGCGTGTTCCTGAACCGGCTCGACCAGGGTGTGCTGCTGCAGTCGGACGCCACCGTCGCGTACGGCACCGGCAACACGCACACGGTCTGGACGACACCGGAGGAGCGCGCCGACACCTCGAACCTCTGGAACACGTACGCGCTGCCGGGGCTGCCCGTGGGTCCCATCGGCATGCCCGGCGACGTCGCGATCGACGCGGCCATGCACCCGGCTGATGGCCCCTGGATGTTCTTTATGCCGATCAACCTCGAGACGGGGGAGACCGCGTACGCGGTGACCGGCGAAGAGCACGAGGCGAACGTGCAGCGTCTCGCCGAGTGGTGCACCGCGGCGCGCGAGCAGGGTCAGAAATACTGTGACTGATGCGGTGACCGCCCCCGCGGGGTCGCGGCTGGCGGTGCTGGGCTCGCCGATTGCGCACTCGCGTTCTCCGCGGATCCATGCGGCGGCGTACCAAACGCTCGGGCTGGAGTGGGAGTACGAGGCGATCCGCTGCGAGGCGGAGGACCTCGAGGCGAGGCTTGCCGGCCTCGGCGACGAGTGGCGCGGACTCTCGCTCACGATGCCCCTGAAGGAGGAGGCGCACCGCCTGGCGGCGCGCCTCGATCCGGTCGCGACCGACAGCGGGGTCGTGAACACGCTGCTGCGCGACCCGTCCGCGGGTGGTTCCGGCTGGGTCGGGTTCAACACCGACGTCGTCGGTCTCGCGGCCGCCCTCATGGGCGTCGGCTCGGACGCGCGCGAGACGATCGTGCTGGGCGCGGGGGCAACCGCGATCTCGGCGGTGCTCTCTGCCCGCCAGATTGGCGCCGAACGGGTCACCGTGCTGGCGCGCCGCCCGGAGGCGGCAGCGGCCCTCGTCGACCGGCTGCGTGTGAGCGGCGGCGGAACGGCGGAGCTCGCCTCGGGCGGGCTCACCGGCGCCGAGGCGACTGCGGCCGTGGCGACGGCGACGCTCGTCATCTCGACGCTCCCGGGGACCGCCGGGGCGACGCTCGAGCTGCCGCTGGGAATCGAGCGGGTTCCCCTGGTCGACGTCGCCTACGACCCGTGGCCGTCGCGACTGGCCGAGCGCTGGCGGTCGGCTGGCGGACACGCCGAATCGGGCATCGACATGCTCGTGTTCCAGGCCCTCGTGCAGGTCCGAATTTTTGTGAGTGGAGACCCGACAGCGCAGCTTTCGGGCGAGCCGGACGTGCTCGCCGCGATGCGTGCCGCCGGTGTGGGAGGATAGGAATCATGCTTCGTTGGCTCACGGCTGGGGAATCCCACGGCCCAGAACTCATTGCTGTCCTCGAGGGGCTGCCCGCAGGGGTACCCGTCTCGCTCGACGGGATCCGTGAGGACCTCGCGCGCAGAAAGCTCGGTTACGGCCGTGGTTCGCGCATGAAGTTCGAGCAGGATGAGCTGAACCTCTCCGGAGGCGTCGTCCAGGGCTGTTCCATCGGCGGGCCTGTCGCGATCCGCATCGGCAACACCGAGTGGCCCAAGTGGGCCGAGGTGATGAATCCGGAAGCGACCGAGCTCTCGGAGAAGTCCCGCGGCCGCGGTGCGCCCCTGACCCGCCCGCGCCCCGGTCACGCCGACCTCGCCGGCATGCAGAAGTACGGCTTCGACGAGGCCCGGCCGGTGCTGGAGCGCGCGAGCGCCCGGGAGACGGCGGCGCGCGTCGCCCTGGGCGCCGTCGCCCGCGCCTTCCTCGCCGAGCTCGGCGTCCAGCTCGTCAGCCACACGGTCGCGATCGGCCCCGTTGCGGTGCCCGCGGGCGCCCCGCTTCCCGGTCCCGGCGACGTCGCGGCACTGGACGCTGATCCGCTGCGCTGCTTCGACGCGGCCACGAGCGCGCTCATGGTCGAAGAGGTCGATGACACCAAGCGCTCGGGCGACACGGTCGGCGGCATCGTCGAGGTGCTTGCCTACGGCCTGCCCACCGGGCTGGGATCGTATGTCCACTGGGATCGTCGCCTGGACTCGCGCCTCGCTGGCGCACTCATGGGCATCCAGGCGATCAAGGGTGTCGAGGTCGGCGACGGCTTCGAGACCACCCGGCGTCGCGGCTCGGCCGCGCACGATGAACTGCACATGCAGGACGGCAAGATCGCTCGTGAGACCGGCCGCGCGGGCGGCATCGAGGGCGGCATGACGAACGGCCAGGTGCTGCGCGTACGAGCCGGCATGAAGCCCATCGCCACCGTGCCCCACGCGCTTCCGACGATCGACACCGCGACAGGTGAGGACGCCAAGGCGCACCACCAGCGCAGCGACGTCTGCGCGGTGCCCGCTGCGGGCGTCGTCGCCGAGGCGATGGTCGCGCTGACCCTCGCCGACGCGATGCTCGAGAAGTTCGGGGGCGACAGCGTCGCCGAGACCCGGCGCAACCTGGAGTCCTACCTCGCGGCGATCCCCGAGACGCTCCAGACCGCGATCGAGTCGTGACCGCGAGCCGCCGCGCGAGTCGTGAGGCCGCCGCGCCGGATCTCGCGCGGAACGCTGCGCTACTGCTCGCCGCGGCGTCGCCGCTCGTCGCCGACGCAGCCGAGCCCGCGCCCAAGCCCCGCGCCGGCGCGGAACCGCTCCACGTAGATCCGCCTCACGCCGATGCGTTCGCTGGCACGGGCGCGATCCCGGTGGCCAGCGGAGATCTGCCGCCGCACGCCATCGTGCTGGTCGGCCCCATGGCCGCAGGGAAGACGAGCATCGGGCGCCGCGTGGCGCGCGAGCTCGGCATCCCGTTCATTGACTCCGACGCTCGCATCGTGCAGGCCCACGGCCCGATCCCCGAGATCTTCGAGCGGCGCGGCGAGCCCGCGTTTCGTGAGATCGAGGCGGCGACGATCGCCGCGGAGCTCGCCGAACCCGGCGCCCGCATCCTCGCCCTGGGCGGCGGAGCGGTGCTGGCCGATGAGACGCGGGAACTGCTGCGTCAACACCCCGTGATCCTGCTGATGACCACGGAACGCGCAGTGAAGCGCACCGCGAACCTGACGAAGCGTCCGCTCTTGCGAGACGACCCGGGGGCCTGGTCGCGCATCCTGGAGGAGCGCCGGCCCGTGTATGAGGCCGTCGCCGACGTCACGTTCCGCACGGACCGGGCAAGCAAAGAACAACTGGTGCGGCGCATCGCCGCCTGGATCCTGAACCCGCAATCCCGGGGAACGGAAGACGAGGGAGTAGACGAATGACTGGCGAGCGCGGCACGGTGACCGAGATTCAGGTGACGGGCGAGGCCGCGTCGACGGTGATCGTGGGGCGCGGGCTGCGCGGACGAATCATCGAGGCGCTGGGCGAGCGCGTTTCGAAGATCCTCATCGTGCACACGCCGACGGTCGGCCGCGCGGCGGAAGAGCTGCGCGCCGAGCTGCAGGAGAAGTACACCCAGGTGCTCCTCGCCGAGGTGCCCGATGCCGAGGCGGCGAAGCGCGTCGAGGTCGCGGCGTTCTGCTGGGGCATCATGGGCCAGGCCGACTTCACCCGCACCGACGCCGTGATCGGCCTCGGCGGCGGCGCGGTCACCGACCTCGCTGGCTTCGTCGCGGCCACCTGGCTCCGCGGCGTCCGCCTCGTGCAGGTGCCGACGACGGTGCTCGGCATGGTCGACGCTGCCGTCGGCGGCAAGACCGGGGTGAACACGCAAGAGGGAAAGAACCTCGTCGGCGCGTTCTACCCGGCCCACGCCGTCATCTGCGACCTCGACCTGCTCGACTCGCTGCCGCGCAACGAGATCCTCGCGGGCTTCGCTGAGGTCGCCAAGTGCGGCTTCATCGCCGAGCCCGAGATCCTGGACATCCTCGAGGCCGACGTCGAGGCCGCGACCGACCCGCAGACGCCGCAGTTCCGCCGGGTCATCGAGCTCGCGATCGGCGTCAAGGCCCGGGTCGTGAGTGAGGACTTTCGCGAGAGCGGCCCGCGCGAGATCCTGAACTACGGCCACACGCTCGGCCACGCCATCGAGCATGCGGAACGCTACCAGTGGCGCCACGGCGCAGCCATCTCGGTCGGCATGATGTACGCCGCCGAACTCGGACGCATGGCGGGCGCGCTCTCGGACGCCGACGTCGAGCGACACCGCCGCGTCCTCGGCTCTCTCACCCTGCCGCTGACCTACCCGGCCGGGCGCTGGGAGGGGCTGCTCGCGACGATGCAGCGCGACAAGAAGGCCCGCGCCGGCATGCTGCGCTTCATCGTGCTCGACGGGATCGGCAAGCCACGCGTGCTCGCGGGCGTTGACCAGTCGGTGCTGCAGTTCGCGTACCAAGAGATCACGGGCTAGCTGCGGCTCATCGGCGCACACTGTCCCGGGAACGGCAGGATCAGCCCCAGACGCTCGGGGCGGCGTCGCGCGTCGAGGGGAGGCGCGACGCGCTGCCCCACTCGCGCAGCTGGTCGGGCAGCTCAAAGTCGTCGATGTCGACGCCCGCCGCAGTGGCGATCTCGGCGACCTTCACCACTCCGCCGGACTTCTTCAGGATGCGCGCGCGAACGACGGCGCGCGCGTAGACCTCGGGCGTGCCCGACGCGTCGGGGCGAACGAAGCGCTGCTCGAGGAACACCGCCTGGTCGTCGAAACCGAGCATCTGCGACTCGATCGTGAACTTTTCCCACAGCTGCAGGGACTTCCGAAACGAGATCGTCTCGGCCACCACGACGGGGTACCAGCCGCGCGCGCCAAAGATCGCCATGACTCCGTTGCGCTGCAGCATGTCGAACCGGGCGACATCCATGATCGACAAGTAGACGCCGTTGTTCACGTGGCGCAACAGGTCGAGGTCGGTGGGCATCACGCGAAAGCTTGAGCGGCTCACATCGCGAAAGCCCAGGCGCGGTCCGCGTCGCCCGTGGAAGAAATAGTGCAGGAGGGTCCGAAACATCATGTGCATGTCGCGAGCCTAGGGGGAGTGCGGCCGCGCGCGACACCGGTTGTGGGAGCACTGCAATACACTGGCGATCATGGCGAAGATCCTCGTACTCAATGGACCGAACCTCGGCATGCTCGGGGTGCGCGAGCCCGAGGTGTACGGCAGCGCCACCCTCGCGGACCTCGCGCGCGTGCTCGATGCCGCGGCGACGCCCGAGCAGGAGGTCGAGGTGCGCCAGACGGACAACGAGGCCGAGATGGTCGGCTGGCTGCACGAGGCGGCACTGTCGCGCACCGATGTGATCCTGAACCCCGCCGCGTTCACGCACTACAGCTACGCGATGCGCGACGCCGCCGCCATGGTGCCGGGGGCGGGCGCCCGCCTCATCGAGGTGCACATCTCGAACCCGCACACACGTGAGACGTTCCGTCACACGAGCGTGATCTCCGGCATTGCCTCCGGCGTCATTGCCGGCTTCGGTTTCGACTCGTACTCGCTCGCCCTGATCGCCCTCCGCGGGGCTTGATCGGGACGCGCCCCGCGCCGCAAGGCGTCCAGGCGCTGACGCGGTAGACTGTTCGCTGCGTGCAATTGCGCGATTGAACCTGAAGACCGGAGACGAAACCCAGCATGGCAACTTCGAGCGACATCAAGAACGGCACCGTCATCAAGGTTGACGGCCAGCTCTGGAGCGTGGTGGAGTTCCAGCACGTCAAGCCCGGTAAGGGTGGCGCGTTCGTGCGCACCAAGCAGAAGAACGTCGTCACCGGCAAGATCATCGACAAGACCTACAACGCGGGCGCGAAGCTCGAGACCGCGACCGTAGATCGTCGCGATTTCCAGTACCTCTACATGGACGGCGCCGACTACGTGTTCATGGACCTGACGGACTACGACCAGATCACGGTCAGCCCCGTCGTCGTCGGAGACGCCTCCAACTACATGCTCGAGAACCAGACCGCGACGATCGCGCTGCACGAGGGCGAGCCCCTCTACGTCGAGCTCCCCGCCTCGGTGGTCCTCGAGGTCACCTACACCGAGCCCGGCCTGCAGGGCGACCGCTCGACCGGCGGCACCAAGCCGGCGACGCTCGAGACGGGCTACGAGATTCAGGTCCCGCTCTTCCTCGAGCAGGGCACCAAGGTCAAGGTCGACACCCGCACGGGTGACTACCTCGGCCGCGTGAACGACTAGTCATGAGCGCTCGCAGGAAGGCCCGCAAGCGGGCTTTGGACATGCTGTTCCAGGCGGACGTGCGCGGCGACGCGCTCGACTCCGTGGTGGCATCCGAGGCGACGCGCGCGTCGTCCGAGCCCGACCGCCTGACCTCGTGGATGTACGCGCGGGAGATCGTCGACGGCGTCGTTGATCACCGCGAGGAGATCGACGAGCTCATTGCGACGTACTCGCAGGGCTGGTCGATCGATCGGATGCCCAACGTCGACCGCGCGATCTTGCGGCTCGCGTCGTGGGAGATCCTGCACAACCCCGACGTGCCCGTCGAGGTGGCGATTGACGAAGCGATCGAACTGGCGAAGGAGTACTCGACTGAGGACTCGAGTCGGTTCGTGAACGGCGTGCTCGGCCAGGTGGCCAAGCAAGCGGCTCCGCGCGACGCGTCGAAGGCGAAGTCCGCGACAGCAGAGTAGCGGGGTCTGCCGGCGCGAGAGTGCCGGCAGATCCACGCTATACTTTTTGGGTTAGCACTTCTTTAATTCCCGTCCAGTGAGGCGGAGAAGGGGGGCTCGGATATGGGAACGCGTACGGTACTGGAAAGTGCCGAGATCTCGCGGGCACTCACCCGAATCTCGCATGAAATCATCGAGTCAAACAAGGGCGTATCTGGGCTCGTCCTGCTCGGCATCCCGACCCGCGGCGTCACGCTCGCGCATCGGATCGCCGACATCATCTCGCGCATCGAGGGAACGAACGTCCCCGTCGGCCAGCTCGACGTCACGATGTATCGCGACGACCTCGCCAAGCATCCGATCCGCGCGACGCTGCCGACCGCGATCCCCGAACCGGGCATTGATGGCGCAACCGTCGTGCTCGTGGACGACGTGCTCTACTCGGGACGCACCGTTCGGGCCGCGCTTGACGCGTTGAACGACCACGGCCGCCCGCGCGCCGTGCGCCTCGCCGCCTTGATCGACCGGGGACACCGCGAGCTGCCCATTCGCGCCGACTTCATCGGCAAGAACCTTCCGAGCGCGACGAGCGAGCGCATCTTCGTGCGTCTGACCGAGCACGACGGACTCGACGAAGTGGCGATCGACTCATGAGGCACCTGCTCGACACCCGCACGTTGTCGCGCGATGAGGCCATCATGATCCTCGACACCGCCGAGGACATGGCGGCGACGCAACAGCGCGAGGTCAAGAAGCTCCCGACGCTGCGCGGCAAGACCGTCGTGAACCTCTTCTTCGAGGACTCGACGCGCACCCGCATCTCATTCGAGGCGGCCGCGAAGCGGCTGTCGGCGGACGTCATCAACTTCAGCGCCAAAGGCTCGTCGGTCTCCAAGGGCGAATCGCTCAAGGACACGGCGCAGACGCTCCAAGCGATCGGCGCCGACGGTGTCGTGATCCGGCACCCCGCCTCTGGCGCGCCCGCCCGGCTCGCGAGCAGCGGCTGGATCTCTGCCGGCGTGCTGAACGCCGGCGACGGCACGCACGAGCACCCCACGCAGGCGCTGCTCGACGCGTTCACCATGCGCCGCCGACTGCACGGTGAGCACGCGAGCCGCGGACGCGACCTTGACGGCGTGTCTGTCGTGATCGTGGGCGACCTGGCGCACTCGCGCGTGGCGCGCTCGAACCTCTGGCTGCTGCACGCGCTCGGCGCGCGGGTGACCTTCGTCGCGCCCGAGACGCTGATCCCGTTCGGCGCCCGCGCCTGGCCCGTCACCGTGCGGCACTCGCTCGACGAGGCGCTGCGCGAAGACAAGCCCGACGTCGTAATGCTGCTGCGCATTCAGTCCGAGCGCATGCACGCCGCATACTTCCCGAATGAGCGAGAGTATTCGCGCGGCTGGGGCCTCGACGATCGCCGGCTGGCGCAGCTGCAGCCGCAGACCATCGTGATGCACCCGGGTCCCATGAACCGGGGGCTCGAGATTTCGTCCGCCGCGGCGGACTCTCCGCGCTCCACCGTGCTGCAGCAGGTCGCGAACGGCGTTTCAGTGCGCATGGCCGCCCTCTACTTGCTGCTGAGTGGCGAGCGCGGCGAAGCACCCGCTGACCACAACTCCAGTACGACGAACGACACGAAAGGAACGCCGGCATGAGCGCCACGAACGAGATCCTGATCCGCGGGGCGCGCCTCGCCGCTGACCTCGGTGCGCGCAGCACGGACGCGGTGGCCCTCGCAGGCGCGCCCGCAGTGGACCTGCGTATCGTCGACGGCACGATCGTCGAGCGTGGCACCGCGCTCGAGCCGCGCGCGGGCGAGCGCGTGATCGAGGCCGATGGGCTGATCGCGATGACCGGCCTGGTCGACCTCCACACGCACCTGCGCGAGCCCGGCTTCGAGCAGTCGGAAACGGTACTCACCGGCACCCGCGCGGCGGCGGCCGGCGGCTTCACGACCGTCTTCGCGATGGCGAACACCATGCCCGTAGCCGACACCGCCGGCGTCGTTGAACAGGTCCAGGCCCTGGGCGACGCCGCTGGCTACGCCACCGTGCGCCCGATCGGCGCCGTCACCGAAGACCTTGCGGGCGAGCGCCTGAGCGAGATCGGCGCGATGGCCGAGTCGCGCGCCGGCGTGCGCGTCTTCTCCGACGACGGCAAGTGCGTCCACGACCCGCTGCTCATGCGCCGCGCGCTCGAGTACGTGAAGACCTTCGACGGCGTGATCGCGCAGCACGCGCAGGATCCCCGCCTCACCGAGGGCGCCCAGATGAACGAGGGCACGCTGTCCAGCGAGCTCGGCCTCAAGGGTTGGCCCGCGGTCGCGGAAGAGTCGATCATCGCGCGGGATGTCCTGCTCGCCGAGCACGTCGGTGCGCGGCTACACATCTGCCACCTCTCCACTGCCGGCTCCGTCGAGGTGCTGCGCTGGGCAAAGTCGCGGGGCATTCCCGTGACCGCCGAGGTCACGCCGCACCACCTGATCCTCACGGAGGAGTTGGCGCGCAGCTACGACGCTCGGTACAAGGTCAACCCGCCGCTGCGGCGTGAGAGCGACGTGCTCGCGCTTCGCGCCGCCGTGGCCGATGGCACGATCGACATCATCGCGACCGATCACGCGCCGCACCCGGTCGAGGCGAAGGACTGTGAGTGGGACGCCGCGGCGTTCGGCATGGTCGGTCTCGAGTCGGCGCTGCCGGTCGCGCAGGCCACGCTCGTGGCGAACGGCCACGCGTCCTGGGCCGAGCTGGAGCGCCTGCTCTCGGCGAAGCCTGCCGAGATCGGTCGCCTGTCGGGTCACCCGACGGCGCTCGACGCCGGCCAGCCGGCCGACCTCGTGTTGGTCGACCCCAGCGGCGTCAGCGCGTTCGGCCCAGAGAAGCTGCGCGGCCTGAGCGCGAACTCGCCGTTCCTCGGCATGGAGCTGCCGGGACGCGTGCACACCACGATTCGCCGCGGCGTCATCACGCTTGACGACGGCGTGCTTGCCGACGCGGCTGCCGTGGCGGCTGCTGCGCAGGGCCGGGGGAGCGCGGCATGACCCAGCTTCTCTGGGGCCTCGTGGCCCTCGCCTTCGCGGCCCTGCTCTTTCTGCTGATGTGGACCGCCTGGCGGCGCCGCACCCGGCGCGACGCGCAGGTGGAAACCTCGGCCGCACCGTTCGCCGGGCCGCCCACGACCAGCTTCCCGCGCGTGTTCTACGTGGCGACGACGCCCGCCGGCGCGCCGCTCGAGCGCGTCGCCGCCCCCGGCCTCGCGTTTCGCGGCTACGGCGAGCTCGACCTGTTCGCGGACGGCCTCGAGTTCCGGCTGCCGGGGGAGCACCCTGTGCGCATCCCCGGCGCGCAGATTCTCGGCTCGGGCACCGCGCAGACCCGCATCGACAAGGTTGTTGAGGCCGACGGCCTCGCGCTCGTGCGTTGGCAGGCCGATGACCGGGAGCTCGAGTCGAGCTTCCGCTTCCCTGATCCTGCCGGACAGCGCGCGTTTGCCGACGCGGTCGAGGCCATCGCCCGCGCCACCCCATACTCTTCCCTTTCCGACGACACCACTCAGGAGGCCTAGGTGACTACTCTCACCGCCCACACCACTGACACTGCCCTCGACGGCGCAGTGCTCGTGCTCGAGGACGGCACGCGTCACGCGGGCCGCGCATACGGCGCTCGCGGGCGCACCCTCGGAGAGGTCGTCTTCTCAACCGGCATGACCGGCTACCAGGAGACCCTCACTGACCCGTCCTACGCAGGCCAGATCGTCATCATGACGGCACCGCACATCGGAAACACCGGCGTCAACGACGCCGACAAGGAGTCCGACAAGATTTGGGTTGCCGGCTTCGTTGTCCGCGACCCCGCTCGCCGCGTCTCGAACTTCCGTGCCGAGCGTTCGCTCGACGAGGAGCTCGTCGCCGACGGCGTCGTGGGCATCTCGGGTGTCGACACCCGCGCCCTCACCCGCCACATCCGCTCGGCGGGCGCTCTGCGCGCCGGCGTCTTCTCGGGCGCCGACGCGATGCTCCCCGAGGCGGAGCAGCTCGCGATCGTGCGCGAGCAGGCCAGCATGGCCGGCAAGAACCTCTCCGAGGTCGTTTCGACCCCCGAGGCCTACGAGGTCGCGGCGTCGGGCGACGAGCGGGTCGGCCGGATCGCCGTGCTCGACCTCGGCGTGAAGCGCGCCACAGTGACCTACCTCGCCGAGCACGGCTTCGATGTGACGGTGCTGCCGGCGCGCACGACGCTCGAGGAGATCCGCGCGCTCGCTCCGGACGCGCTCTTCTTCTCCAACGGTCCCGGTGACCCCGCGGCGTCCGACGGACACGTCGCGATCCTGCAGGAACTGCTGCGCGACGGCCTGCCGTACTTCGGCATCTGCTTCGGCAACCAGCTGCTCGGCCGGGCCCTCGGCTTCTCGACCTACAAGCTGCCGTTTGGCCACCGCGGGATCAACCAGCCCGTCATGGACAAGCGCACCGGCAAGGTCGAGATCACGGCGCAGAACCACGGCTTCGCCGTCGACGCGCCCATCGACGGGGTGATCGACTCGCCCGCCGGTTTCGGTCGCGTCCAGGTGAGCCACGTGAGCCTGAACGACCAGGTCGTCGAGGGGCTCGAGTGCCTCGACCTGCCGGCGTTCTCGGTCCAGTACCACCCCGAGGCAGCGGCTGGGCCGCACGACGCCTTCTATCTCTTCAACCGCTTCCGCGAACTCGTCAAGAGCAACGCCGAAAGCCGCACGAACACCACCGAATCGGGAGCAGCAGAATAATGCCGAAGCGTTCAGACATTAATTCCGTCCTCGTTATTGGGTCGGGCCCGATTGTCATCGGCCAGGCCTGCGAGTTCGATTACTCGGGTACCCAGGCATGCCGTGTGCTTCGCGAGGAGGGCGTGCGCGTCATCCTCGTGAACTCGAACCCTGCGACGATCATGACCGACCCCGACTTCGCCGACGCGACGTACATCGAACCGATTACCCCCGAGGTCATCGAGTCGATCATCATCAAGGAGCGCCCCGACGCGATCCTGCCGACCCTCGGTGGCCAGACCGCGCTCAACGCGGCGATGCAGCTGCACGAGCTGGGCATCCTCGAGAAGCACGGCGTCGAGCTCATCGGCGCGAAGGTTGACGCGATCCAGAAGGGCGAGGATCGCCAGCTCTTCAAGGACATCGCGATCGCCGCGGGCGCAGAGGTAGCCAAGTCCTATATCGCACACACGATCGAAGAGGCCAAGGAGTTCGCCAAGGACCTCGGCTACCCGCTCGTCGTGCGCCCCTCGTTCACGATGGGTGGCCTCGGCTCGGGCTTCGCGTACACCGAAGAAGAGCTCGTGCGCATTGCCGGCGACGGCCTGCACTACAGCCCCACGACCGAGGTGCTGCTCGAGGAGTCGATCCTCGGGTGGAAGGAGTATGAGCTCGAGCTCATGCGCGACACCGCCGACAACACGGTCGTCGTCTGCTCGATCGAGAACGTCGACGCCGTTGGCGTACACACGGGTGACTCGATCACCGTGGCCCCGGCCCTCACGCTGACGGACCGCGAGTACCAGAACCTGCGCGACATCTCGATCGACATCATTCGTCGCGTCGGGGTCGACACGGGCGGCTGCAACATTCAGTTCGCGATCGACCCGTCCAACGGCCGCGTCGTCGTCATCGAGATGAACCCTCGTGTGTCGCGCTCGTCGGCGCTCGCGTCGAAGGCCACCGGCTTCCCGATCGCCAAGATCGCCGCGAAGCTCGCCATCGGCTACCGCCTCGACGAGATCCAGAACGACATCACGAAGGTGACCCCGGCGAGCTTTGAGCCCACGATCGACTACGTCGTCGTCAAGGTTCCCCGCTTCGCGTTCGAGAAGTTCCCCGCAGCGGACGACACGCTGACCACGACCATGAAGTCGGTCGGCGAGGCGATGGCCATTGGGCGCAACTTCTCGACGTCGCTGCAGAAGGCGTTGCGCTCGCTCGAGAAGCGCGGCTCGTCGTTCCACTGGGGTGAGGATGACCGCTCGGTCGAATCGCTGCTCGTCGGCATGGTGCGTCCGACCGACGGCCGTATCATCGACGTCCAGCAGGCGCTCCGCAAGGGTGCCACCACCGAGCAGGTCTTCGACGCGACCAAGATCGACCCCTGGTTCCTCGACCAGATCGTGCTGATCAACGAGGTCGCGGACGAGGTAGCGGCGGCGCCCGAGCTCACCCGTGAGGTGCTCGCGCACGCCAAGGATCATGGCTTCTCCGACATTCAGATCGCGCAGCTGCGCGGCCTGGACGAGGCGACCGTGCGGAGCTTGCGTCACGAGCTTGACCTGCGCCCCGTCTTCAAGACGGTCGACACCTGCGCCGGCGAGTTCCCAGCGCTCACGCCGTACCACTACTCGTCGTACGACTTCGAGACCGAGGTCACCCCGTCCGACCGCAAGAAGATTGTGATCCTGGGGTCCGGTCCGAACCGCATCGGTCAGGGCGTCGAGTTCGACTACTCGTGCGTGCACGCCTCGTTCGCCCTCTCCGAGGCCGGCTACGAGACCATCATGATTAACTGCAACCCCGAGACGGTCTCGACCGACTACGACACCTCGGATCGCCTGTACTTCGAGCCGTTGACGCTTGAGGATGTGCTCGAGGTCATCCACGCCGAAAGCAAGAGCGGTGAGCTCGTCGGCGTCGTCGTGCAGTTGGGCGGCCAGACGGCCCTCGGCCTGGCACAGCCGCTGAAGGACGCTGGGGTCCCGATCCTGGGCACGACGCCCGAAGCGATCGACCTGGCGGAGGAGCGCGGCGCGTTCTCGAAGATCCTCGACGAGGCCGGCCTCGTGTCGCCCCGCAACGGCACTGCAACCGACGAGGCCGGAGCGATCCGGATCGCCGAGGAAATTGGCTACCCGGTGCTCGTGCGCCCATCGTTCGTGCTCGGCGGACGCGGCATGGAAATCGTGTATGACACGGCCTCGCTCAGCGGCTACTTCGAGCGGATCGAGGGCCACGCGCTCGTCGGCCCCGGCCACCCGCTGCTGGTGGACCGGTTCCTCGACGACGCGATCGAGATCGACATCGACGCCATCTTCGACGGCGAGCAGCTGTACGTCGGCGGCGTCATGGAGCACATCGAGGAGGCGGGTGTGCACTCGGGTGACTCGAGCTGCACGCTGCCGCCCGTGACGCTCGGACACGACCAGATCGCCCAGGTTCGGGACGCCACTGAGGCAATCGCGCGCGGCATTGGCGTGCGCGGCCTGCTAAACGTGCAGTTCGCGATCGGGCAGGGAGTGCTTTACGTACTCGAGGCGAACCCTCGCGCGTCGCGCACGGTCCCGTTCGTCGCGAAGGCCCTCGGGATCCCGCTGGCGAAGGCGGCATCGCGGGTCATGGCGGGCGAGAGCATCCAGTCTCTGCTCGACTCGGGCTTCCTGCCCGAGCGTGACGGCTCGCGCATCCCGATTGACGCCCCGGTCGCCGTGAAGGAGGCCGTGCTTCCGTTCAAGCGCTTCCGCACGCACGAGGGCCTGATCGTCGACTCGCTGCTCGGCCCCGAGATGCGTTCGACCGGCGAGGTCATGGGCATGGACCGCGACTTCCCGCGTGCCTTTGCCAAGAGCCAGGCCGCGGCCGGTAGCGCGCTGCCGCTGTCCGGCACCGTGTTCGTTTCGGTCGCCGATCGTGACAAGCGCGCCGTCGTGCTGCCGGTGCTGCGCCTGCAGGAGCTCGGCTACGAGATCCTCGCGACACAGGGCACCCAGGTGGTGCTCGCCCGCAACGGCATCACGTCCCGCGCAGTGCGCAAGCACTCGGAGCAGAGCGAGGGCGACTCGGTCGTTGACCTGATCAACGCGGGCAAGATCGACATCGTCATCAACACGCCGAGCGGTCGCTCGGCGCGCGCGGACGGGTACGAGATTCGCGCGGCGACCGTCGCGGCGGACAAGCCGATCTTCACCACGATCGCCGAGCTGGCCGCCGCGGTCGGCGCGCTCGCGGTGGCGAACGAGGGCTTCTCGGTGCGCTCGCTCCAGGAGTACGAAGCCGATCGGGTAGAACAGCGCGCGGCAGAGGCCGCCGCTCGATGACCCAGTCGTTCGGGGACCGGCTCGCAGCGGCATTCGCTGCGGGCCGGCACCTGTGCGTCGGAATTGACCCGCACGACTCGCTGCTCGCCGACTGGGGAGTGTCGAACGACGCCGCCGGGGCCGAGCGGATGGGCCGGGACGTTGTCGCGGCCGCCGCCGGCGTCGCGGCCTGTGTCAAGCCGCAGATCGCGTTTTTTGAGCGCTTCGGCGCCGCGGGCTTCGTAGCGCTTGAGCGAGTCTTCGCTGACGCGCGTGCAGCCGGCGTGACCGTAATTGCCGACGTGAAGCGCGGCGACATCGGCTCGAGCTTCGCCGCATACGCTGACGCCTGGCTGACGCCTGGCTCGCCCCTCGAAGCGGACGCGATGACCGTCGCGGCGTACCAGGGGTTTGGCACGCTAGCGGGTGCCTTCGGCCACGTGCGCGATCACGGCAAGGGCCTGTTCGTGCTCGCCGCGACCTCGAACCCCGAAGCGTTTGCCGTGCAGACCGCTCGCCTTGCCGACGGGCGCACGGTCGCCGAGGGCATGGTTGCCGACGCCGCGTCGTGGAACGAGGCGGCGGCGCGCGCCGGATCGGGCTCACCCGAAGTCGGCTCGATCGGTGTGGTGCTGGGCGCGACGCTCGAGCTCGACCGCTTCGGAATCGCGACGGACGGGTACGCCGGGGGACCGGCGCTTCCAGTGCTCGCGCCGGGTTTCGGGTTCCAGGGGGCACGCGTCGAGGACGCGGGCACAACCTTCGGATCGCTCTCTCGAGGTCTGCTCGCCAGCGAGTCGCGCAGCGTCCTCGCGGGCGGTGCCGCTGGCCTCGCCAAGCGAATCGCTGAGCGTTCGGCGACGATTGCCCAAAGCCTCGGTACTCTGGACACACTATGAGTACGCACGCAGAGATGCCCCAGGTCGATCGGGTCGCGGCAAACCGCGCCGCGGTCGAAGCGCGCCAGGGCCGCGCCGAGCTGAAGCGACGACTGCGCAGCGGTGAGCTGTCGCCCATGCGCGTGCTCGAGCAGTCTCTCGAACGCGGCTCCGCGGCCTCCGGCCTCCGCATCACCGACTTCCTCCTCAGCCTGCCCGCGATCGGCCAGGTGAAGGCCCCGCGCATCCTCGAGGACCTCGAGATCTCCGAGCGCAAGCGGCTCGGCGGTCTGGGCGCGCGTCAGCGCTCCCGGCTCGAGCAGTTCATGCGCGAGCGCTTTGGTGCTACGACGGAGCGGCCGCGGCTCACGGTCCTTGCCGGGCCCACCGCGGTGGGCAAGGGAACGGTGGCGACCTACGTGCGCGAGCACTATCCCGAGGTCACGCTGTCCGTGTCGGCGACGACGCGGAAGGCGCGTCCCGGCGAGGTCGAGGGCCAGCACTACTACTTCGTCGACGACGAGCAGTTTGACCGCATGCTTGCCGGCGACGGGTTGCTCGAGTGGGCGACGGTGCACAACCAGAACCGTTACGGGACCCCCCGTCAGCCCGTGCTCGAAGCCGCCGATCGCGGCGAGCTCGTGTTGCTTGAGATCGACCTGCAGGGTGCGCGTCAGGTGCGCGCCGCCATGCCCGATGCGCGACTGGTCTTCCTCGCGCCGCCCAGCTGGGACGAGCTGGTGCGCCGACTTGTCGGCCGAGGCACGGAGGACGAGGCGGAGCGGGAGCGTCGTCTCGCGACCGCCAAGGTTGAGCTCGCGGCGGCCGAAGAGTTCGACGAGATCATCGTCAACGACACTGTCGAGCGGGCTGCTGCCCGTCTCGTCGACATCATGCGCGGCGACGCGTAAAACCGAACGGCAAACGCGCAGCCCGAAATCCCGGGCATCCGGTAAGCTAAGTAGGTCTACTTGAGGAGCACACCCATGGCCAATGTGAACGGCATTATCGATCCCCCCATCGACGACCTCCTGTCGAAGGTGGAATCGAAGTACGCGCTGGTGATTTTTGCGTCGCAGCGCGCGCGCCAGATCAACGACTATTACACCGACCTGCACGACGGGAACCTGTACGACAACGTCGGACCGCTCGTGGACTCCACGGTCGAGGACAAGCCGCTGTCGATCGCGCTGCACGAGATCGTCGAAGGCAAGCTGACCATGACGGCTCGTCCCGAATAGTCACACAGGCATTCACTGTCGGCGGTGCCGGATACCCTTGAGAGGGATCCGGCACCGCCGTTCCTGTTCCACCCCACTGTTCTTATTCACCCGCGTCGCTGGAGCTCACTATGACCCGCCTGTTTACCTCTGAGTCTGTGACCGAGGGGCACCCCGATAAGATTTGCGATCGCATCTCCGACACCATCCTGGACGCGATGCTGGAACAGGATCCCGGGGCCCGCGTCGCCGTCGAGACGCTCGTGACCACGGGCCTCGTGCACGTGGCGGGGGAAGTCTCGACCTCGGGGTACGTCGAGATCCCGCAGCTTGTGCGGGACGCCGTGCGCGAGATCGGCTACACGAGCTCGGAGATGGGCTTCGATGGGAATTCCTGCGGGGTCTCGATTTCGATCGGACAGCAGTCGCCCGACATCGCGGAGGGCGTGGACGCGTCCCTCGAAACCCGCCTCGGCCTCGACGACGACGACCTCAGCCGCCAGGGCGCGGGCGACCAGGGCATCATGTTCGGCTACGCGTGCACCGAGACGCCTGAGCTGCACCCGCTGCCGAGCTGGCTCTCGCACCGCATGGCCGAGAAGCTGGCCGAGGTTCGCCGTTCGGGCCAGCTGCTCGAGCTTCGGCCCGACGGCAAGACCCAGGTGACGGTCGGCTACGACGGCACCCGCCCCGTCTCGATCGAGGCCGTCGTGGTCTCCACCCAGCACTCGCGCGACATCTCGCAGGAGGCGCTGCGCGCCGAGGTCGAGCGGCTCGTGATCCGGCCAGTGCTCGATCTGGTCGAGCTGCCCAGCGCGCACGCCGAGCTCTTCATCAACCCGGCCGGACCGTTCGTCGTCGGTGGCCCCATGGGCGACGCGGGCCTCACCGGTCGCAAGATCATCATCGACACCTACGGTGGTGCCTCGCGGCACGGCGGCGGCGCGTTCAGCGGCAAGGACCCCTCGAAGGTCGACCGCTCGGCCGCGTACGCGATGCGCTGGGTCGCGAAGCACGCGGTCCGTGCCGGTCTTGCCGAGCGCCTCGAGGTCCAGGTGGCGTACGCCATTGGTCGCGCACACCCGGTCGGACTCTACGTCGAGGCCTTCGGCACCGAGACCGTCCCGCTCGACCGCATCGAGTCGGCCATCCGCGAGGTGTTTGACCTCCGCCCGCTTGCGATTATTCGCGACCTCGACCTGCTGCGCCCGATCTACGCGAAGACTTCGGCCTACGGCCACTTCGGGCGCGAGCTGCCCGAGTTCACCTGGGAGGCGACGCCGCGGGTCGCCGAGCTGCGCGCTGCCGCCGGTCTCGACCGCTAGCGAGCCGACTTGACCGCGCAGGATCCC
Organism: Leucobacter sp. CX87; assembly: GCF_018682295.1. NCBI lineage: Bacteria > Bacillati > Actinomycetota > Actinomycetes > Micrococcales > Microbacteriaceae > Leucobacter > Leucobacter sp. CX87. The sequence continues at coordinate 152,802 of NZ_JAFIRI010000001.1, forward strand.
GCCTCAGCGTCCGTTCCGGAGGGGACGGACGCTCGAGCGATCCCGGTGCCCGGTGCGGGAGATTTGCCCGACCCCGGTACAGGCGCGAGCGCGGTCCCCGCCCCGGCGACGGGCCCGGTCGCGCGGATCCTGTTGGACTCGGCGCTGCCGCAGCTCGATCACCTCTTCGACTACGCGGTGCCCGAGTCGCTTTCGGGGACGCTGCGCGCCGGGCAGCGCGTGCGCGTGCCGTTTCGGTCGCGCACCCGCAACACCTTCGGCTACCTCATCGACTTCGTTGAGCGCAGCGAATTCACGGGGGAGCTCGCGCCGGTCACCGACGCGGTCTCGCCTGTCTCGGTGCTGACCCCCGAGGTGTGGCAGCTCGCCCGGCACCTGGCCGACCGAGCTGGCGGAAGCGCCGGCGACATCCTGCGCCTCGCGATCCCGGCGCGACAGGTACGCGTCGAGAAGCAGCACCTGGCCGGTACGGCGGCCGACCCGGGCGCTGACGACGTCCCGTACGAGGCCGTCGAGCCCGAAGCGACAATCGGCCAGCTCCTCGTCGACGGCGCGAGACTGTCGCTCACGGCCTCGCACGGCCCCGAGCGCCTGAGCACGGGGGAGTGGGTCGGCACCTGGGCGGCCGAGCTCGCCCGCACGGCGCTCGCGACCCATGCCGCGGGCAAGAGCGTCATCATCGTCGTACCCGACTATCGCGACCTCGACCAGGTGCGCGACGCGCTCGCCTCGCTCGGACACGCGGGGGTCGTGCGGGTGGACTCCCGTCAGTCAAATGCCGAGCGCTACGCCGCATTCATGCGGGCGCTCGACCCGGTGCCACGCATCGTCCTCGGCAATCGCTCCGCCGTCTATGCGCCCGCGCACGACCTGGGCGCGATCCTGGTCTGGACCGACGGCGATCCCGTCCTCGCCGAGCCGCTCGCGCCGTACGTGCACGCCCGCGACGCGGCGCTTGTGCGCGCCGAGCTCGAAGGGGCCGGTCTGCTTTTCGCTGCGCACGCGCGCAGCACCGAGGTGCAGCGGCTCGTCGACCTGGGCTACGTCCGCCCGCAACGCACCCCGCCCAAGCGCACCCGCATCGTGCTCTCGGGCGCGCTCACGAACGAGGACCGGCAGCCCGGTCGCATCCCGGGGATCGCGATCCAGACCATTCGCGCGGGTCTCGAGACCGGTCCGGTGCTCGTGCAGGTCGCGGCGCCCGGCTACGCCCCGATCGCCGTGTGTGGGCGGTGCCACGACCTTGCGCGTTGCCGCTCGTGCAACGGCCCCATCGGCTTCCGGAGTCAGGGCCGCGCGGCCTGTCGCTGGTGCGGAGAGAGTGCGGCGGGCTGGCGCTGCGCGCAGTGCGGCGAGACGAAGCTCGAGGTGCGCGGCGCCGGGTCCGGCCGCACGGCGGAGCAGTTCGAGACGGCGCTGCCCGGCACTCGGGTGTTGTTGAGTGACGGGGAACACGCCCGTAGTCGCGTGGATGCGCGCCCCGCGCTCGTCGTCGCGACGCGCGGGGCCGAGCCGCTCGCGGCCGGCGGCTATCGCGCGGTCGTGCTGCTCGATGCCGACCGATTGATGGGGCTCGAGACGCTGCGCGCGGGCGAGGACTGCCTGCGCTGGTGGGAGAACGCCGCGGCCCTAGCCGCCCCCGGCGCGAGCTGCGTGCTCGTCGGGGCGGGCGGGCCGCTCGTGCGGGCATTCGCGACCGGGCGGGTCGAGGAGTGGCTGCAGCAGGAACTCGCCGACCGGCAGGGGCTCCGGTACCCGCCGGCGGTGCGGGTGGCCAGCGTGACGGGGGGCGCCGCCGAAGTCGAACGGGCGCTTTCGCGCCTCGATGGCCTCACCGGAATCGACCGGCTTGGGCCGACGCCGCAGCCCATGGCCGATGGGGTCGAGACCGTGCGAGCGATTGTCCGCTTTGACTATCAGCAGGGTGCTGAAGTCGCGAAGCGCCTGCGCGCGGCGCTGATCGCCGATGCCGCTGGGGCCACGTCTCGCACGCGCGGGCGCGCCCCGGGGCGCCGCCCCGAGGCGTTGCGGCTGCGCTTCGACGACCGTGGCGTCTTCGACGGCTAGGCGCGGTGCCCCGGCAGCGACCCGTCGCAAATGGCTGCTCCCGGCTCCCGGAAGAGCCATATGCGCCGGATCGCGCGGCGGCGGGTGGGGCCGCGCGACGTCTGGGAGATCCTGCGGGGAAGGGAACGCCCGGGCGACCTGCGAGAATAGACCCCATGCGTATTGTCTTCGCCGGCACCCCAGAGGTTGCCGCCCCCTCGTTGCGGGCACTCGTGGCCGCCGGCCACGAGGTGCTCGCCGTCATCACCCGTGAGGACGCGCCACTCGGCCGCAAGCGCGTGCTCACGCCGTCACCGGTCGCCGACGCGGCCGAGGCGCTCGGCCTGCCCGTGATCAAGGCGAACACGCTCGGCGAGGCGGTCACGGCGCAGGTGGCGGCTCTCGCGCCCGACCTCGGTGTGGTGGTGGCGTACGGCGGTCTGATTCGCGAGCCGCTGCTGAGCACGCCCGTGCATGGCTGGATCAACCTGCATTTCTCTGACCTGCCGCGCTGGCGGGGCGCCGCACCGGTGCAGCGCGCGCTCATGGCGGGCGAGCAGGAGCTCGGCCTCACGGTGTTTCGCCTCGTCGCCGCACTCGACGCGGGCGACGTGTTGACGCGTGACGCGCTGACCGTACCCGCCGGCACGAGCGCGGGTGACGCGCTCGCGCTGCTGGCAGAGCACGGCACCGCGTCGCTGCTCGCCGCCGTCGAAGGCCTCGATTCCGGCGCCCTGGCCGGCGAGCCGCAGGTCGGCGAGACAAGTTACGCCCACAAGCTCGACCGCTCACACGGTCACCTCGACCCGCGGCAACCCGCCGCGCAGATTCTCGCGCACTGGGCGGGCGTCACGCCCGAACCGGGCGCCACCCTCGAAACGGACGGAGCGTCACTCAAGGTGCACGCCATCACTCTCACCTCGGGCGCATCGCCCGCCCCCGGCGTCGTCGCACTCGTCGACGGCAAGGCAGTGCTCGGCACCGTCGACGGCATCGGCCTCGCGCTCGACCGCGTGCAGCCGGCCGGCAAGCCCGCCATGGACGGCGCTGCCTGGCTGCGCGGCCGCGGCGGATCGGTCGTGGTCGCGTGAGCGGCGAGCGGCGCCCGAGCGGCGGAACGCACGGCCAGAACGGCGGATACTTCAACGGCGGCGGTCGCGGCGGCGCGCAGGGCGGCGGCCCCCGCGGGGGCAACCGTCGCGGCGGTCAGCAGCAGGCGCCCAAGGCCTGGATCTCGGGGGCGCGCCTCGTCGCCTACGACGTACTGCGCGACGTGGAAGAACGCGACGCCTACGCAAACCTTGCCCTCCCGGCAAAGATTCGGGCGGCGAAACTCGACGCCCGTGACGCCGCGCTGGCGACAGAGCTGACCTCGGGCACGCTGCGCGGCCAGGGCCGCTACGACCGGATCATCGAGATCGCGGCGAACCGTCCCCTCGCCGACATCGATCCGCGCACCCGGAATGTCCTGCGCCTCGGCGTGCACCAGCTGCTCTCGATGCGGGTGGGTGCCCACGCTGCCGTGAACGAGTCGGTCGAGCTGCAGCGCCGCGTCGCGGTGCCGCAGGGCGCAGGCTTCGTGAACGGCGTACTCCGCACGGTCGGCCGCGCCGACCCCGCCGAGTGGGACGACCGCATCAACGACGAGGCGGCCTCGCCCGACGAGTCCCTCGCCCAGCGCTCCTCGCACCCCGTCTGGGTGCTGCGCGCCCTGCGCGCCGCGCTGACGGCGGAGGGTCGCGCGGACGAGCTCGGCGCCCTCCTCGAGGCCGACAACCTGCCGCCGCGCGTGAGCGTCGCGGCGCTGCCCGGCCAGGGCTTCGACGCCGACGAATCGACGCTCGAGCACGCGGGCCTGCGCGCCTCGGGCCCCTCGCCGATCGGATTCGAGCTCGCGGGCGGCGACCCGATCTCCGCGATCAAGGCCGCGGGCGCTGCAGACGGCACGGTTCGTGTGCAGGATCAGGGCTCCCAGCTCGCGGCGCTCCTCCTCACCCGAGCGAAGCCGGTCGCCCCGGGCGAGCGCTGGCTCGACCTGTGCGCGGGCCCTGGTGGCAAGACCGCGCTGCTCGGCGCCGAGGCCGCGCTCGGTGGCGCCACGGTCCGGGCGAACGAGGTCTCCGAGCACCGCGCCGACCTGGTGCGGCGCGCCGTCTCGGCCGTGAGCGCACACGTCGACGTCGTCAGCCATGACGGCCGCGAGGACGAGGCCTACGGGGGAGCGGACGCCCGCTTCGACCGCATCCTCGTCGACGCGCCTTGCAGCGGACTGGGCGCGCTGCGCCGTCGTCCCGAAGCGCGCTGGCGCAAGCAGCCCGAGGAGTTGCCGCCGCTTCGCGTGCTGCAGGCCGAGCTGCTGACCGCCGCAGCGAGGCACCTCGCCGATGACGGCGTGCTCGCCTACGTCACCTGCTCGCCGCACATCGCCGAGACCCGCACCGTCGTGGACCGCTTTCTCGCGAAGCACCTCGAGTTCACCGAGCTCGACGCACGCGCGATCGCCCAGCGCGAGGCCCGCGGCGAACTCGAGCTCGCCGGCGAGGCGCTCTCGGTACAGCTCTGGCCGCACCGCAACGGCACGGACGCGATGTTCGTCTCCCTGCTCGCCCGCCGCTAGCGCGGGCTCGGGCAGGATCCGCCGGTGCGGATTCTGCCCTGCGCGGTCACGAATGTCGGAGATGACACGTATGTCGGACGGGAACACGGCGTTTCGTTCCGACATGTGTGACATCTCCGACATTGCTCACGCAGCACCGGATCCTGCCCGCCGGTGCGGATCCTGCCCGCCGGTGCGGATCCTGCCCGATAGACTTGCCTGCGTGACCGCAGCGCGCATTAACCCGAGCATCCTGTCCGCCGACTTCGTCAACCTGCAGCATGAGCTCGAACGGATCGCCACCGCCGACTACGTGCACGTTGACGTGATGGACAACCACTTCGTGCCGAACCTCACGATGGGCCCGCCGATCGTGGCGCGCATCCAAGAGGTGTCGCCGGTGCCGCTCGACGTGCACCTCATGATCTCCGACGCCGACCGCTGGGCGCCGGGCTACGCCGAGCTTGGGGCATTCTCCGTGACCTTTCACGCCGAGGCCGCGGCCGACCCGGTCGCCCTCGCGCGTAAGCTCCGCGACATCGGCGCCCGCGCCGGCATCGCGTTGAAGCCCGGCACCGACCCCGAGCCCTATCTCGAGATTCTGCACGAGTTCGACCAGGTGCTGGTCATGACGGTCGAGCCCGGGTTCGGCGGCCAGTCGTTTATGCCCGACATGATGCCGAAGCTGCGCCTGTTCGCCGAGGCGAAGAAGCGGCAGGGCCTCGACGTCTGGTTGCAGGTCGACGGCGGCATCACGGTCGACACGATCGGCATCGCGGCCGAGGCCGGCGCGGACACGTTCGTGGCCGGATCGGCCGTCTACGGCGGCGTGCCCGAGTCGCGGATCGCCGACCTGCGCGTCGCCGCGGCGGCGCACGCGCACTAGTTTTTCCCCGAGCGACGCCACTCTCAGGGCCGAAACCGGTCGTGTGGCGCGTCGCACCCCCCGGCGACCGCTAGGCTAGGCACGTGAAATCGTTCGATTCCCTGTTCTCCGAGCTCAGCGCGAAGGCGGTGGCGCGCCCTGAAGGCAGCGACACCGTGGCCCGACTGGACGCCGGCGTGCATGCGATTGGGAAGAAGATCGTCGAAGAGGCCGCCGAGGTGTGGATGGCGGCCGAGTACGAGTCTGACGACGCGTGCGCGGAAGAGATCAGCCAGCTGATCTATCACCTGCAGGTACTCATGCTCGCCAAGGGGCTCACCCTTGACGACGTGAACAAGCATCTCTAGCGCCCGACGCCTCTGTCGTCGGCGCGCTTCCCGGTCATCCCTCTCCACGAAGGACCGGATCCGGTCCCTCACGACAGAATCGAAACCTCATGCTCCGTATCGCCATCCCCAATAAGGGATCGTTGTCCGAAACCGCCGCCCTCATGCTCGCCGAGGCCGGGTACTCGGGCCGCCGTGACTCGCGCCAGCTCGTGCACACCGACACGCGCAACGACGTCGAGTTCTTCTACCTGCGCCCCCGCGACATCGCCACCTACGTCGGCTCGGGTGCGCTCGACGTCGGCATCACGGGTCGCGACCTGCTGCTCGATTCAGGATCCGGCGCGCACGAGATCGCCGGCCTCGAGTTCGCCGACTCGACGTTCCGCTTCGCGGCCCCGTCGAGCGAGATCACCGAGGTCGCGCAGCTCGCGGGCAAGCGCGTCGCCACGAGCTACCCGAAGCTCGTCGACGACTTCCTGCGCGCCCGAGGCGTCGTCGCGACGCTGGTCAGCCTCGACGGTGCCGTCGAGTCCGCGGTGCGCTTGGGGGTCGCAGACGCGGTCGCGGACGTCGTGTCGACCGGCGCCACGCTGCGCGCCGCCGGCCTCGAGATCTTCGGACCGGTCATTCTCGAGTCGACCGCGCTGCTGATCGGCGGCCCGAAGGCGCACCCTGACAGCGCACGACTGCTGCGCCGCCTCCAGGGCGTGCTCGTCGCCCGCAAGTTCGTCATGATGGATTACGACCTTCCCGAGGACAAGCTCGAGGCCGCGATCGAGATCGCCGGCGGCATCGAATCGCCCACGGTCTCGCGGCTGCGGGACCCGGAGTGGGTTGCGGTGCGCGTGATGGTGCTGGCCGATAGCGCGAACCAGGTGATGGACCAGCTCTACGACCTGGGCGCCCGCGCCATCCTAGTCACGGCCATCCACGCCGCTCGCCTCTAAGAAAGCCGCGACATGAGCATCAGCGTTCGCGTCATTCCCTGCCTCGATGTGGCCGGCGGCCGCGTCGTCAAGGGCGTCAACTTCATGAACCTGCGTGATGCGGGCGACCCGGTCGAGCTCGCAGCGCGCTACGCCGAGCAGGGGGCCGACGAGCTCACCTTCCTCGACGTCACCGCGACGGTGGACGATCGCAGCACGACGCACGACGTCGTGCGGCGCACCGCCGAGCAGGTGTTCATTCCGCTGACCGTCGGTGGCGGCGTGCGCAGCGCTGACGACGTCGCGCGGCTGCTCGAGGTGGGTGCCGATAAGGTCGGCGTGAACAGCGCCGCGATTGCCCGCCCGGAGCTGATCGGAGAGATCGCCGACCGCTTCGGAGCCCAAGTACTCGTGCTCTCGCTCGACGTCAAACGCAGCGATCGGATGCCCTCGGGCTTCGTCGTCACGACGCATGGCGGCCGACGCGAAAGCGACCTCGACGCGCTCGCCTGGTGCAGCGAGGTGACCGAGCGCGGTGCGGGCGAGTTGCTCGTCAACTCTATGGACGCCGACGGCACGCTCGCGGGCTTTGACCTCGAACTCGTGCGCCGCGTGCGGGCGCTCTCACCTGTGCCGGTGATCGCCTCTGGCGGCGCCGGCAAACTCGAACATTTCGCCCCAGCGATCGAGGCGGGTGCCGATGCAGTACTTGCGGCGTCCGTCTTCCACGACGGCACATTCACGATTGGTGAGGTGAAGCACGCACTCGCCGAGGCGGGCTACCCCGTGCGACTTCCCGGAGGTGCCGCATGAGTGGCGAGATCAACGCACAATCAGCGATCACCGGCCCCGAGGGCCTCGTCTTTGGCGAGGGCGGGCTGATGCCCGCGATCATTCAGGACGATGCCTCGGGCGAGGTGCTCATGCTCGCCTGGATGGACGCCGAGGCGGTCACCCGCACGCTCACGACCGGGCGGGTGACCTTCTGGTCGCGTTCCCGCCAGGAGTACTGGCGCAAGGGGGACACCTCGGGTCACCGCCAGTACGTTCGCTCGGTGGCGACGGATTGCGATGGGGACACGCTGCTCGTGCGCGTCGCCCAGATTGGAGCGGCGTGTCATACGGGCACCCGCAGCTGTTTCACCGGCCGGGAGCTGCCCTCGATCGAGGGCGATCCCGGCGGTGACCAGGGCTAACCTGGGGGTTTTCCCGAAACTCCGCCGCGGGCGCTAAACGGGCGTAACGTCTGGTGCATGAGCATCAATACGCAGTCGGGGGCGGTGGTCGAAACCCGCTCCCTGGTGAAGACGTTTGGGCGCGTGCGGGCGCTGGACGGGCTCGACCTCAGCGTCGACCGAGGCGAGGTGCATGGCTTCCTCGGCCCCAATGGCTCGGGGAAGTCGACGACGCTGCGTGTGCTCCTCGGCATGGTGCGCGCGAGCGCCGGCCAGGCACATCTGTTCGGGCAGGATCCGTGGCGCGGCGCGGGCCTGGTCCACCGGCGCGTGGCCTACGTGCCGGGGGATGTGAGCCTCTGGCCGAATCTCACGGGCGGCGAGGCGATTGACCTCATCACTCGACTTCGCGGTGGCGACGAGGACAAGCGCGCCTACGCGGCGCGGCGGGCCGCCCTGATTGAGGCGTTCCAGCTTGACCCGGGGAAGAAGGCGCGCACATACTCGAAGGGGAATCGTCAGAAGGTCGCGCTGATCGCAGCGCTCGCGACTCCCGCGGACCTCTACATCTTTGACGAACCGACCTCCGGGCTTGACCCGCTCATGGAGGCGACCTTTCGGGCGCAGATCGCGCAGCTGCTGCGCGACGGGGAGAGCGTCCTACTCAGCAGTCATATCCTCAGCGAGGTGGAGCACCTCTGCGACCGGGTCAGCATCATCCGTGCGGGACGGACCGTCGAGACGGGCACGCTTGCCGAACTTCGCCACCTGACCCGAACTGAGGTCTCGCTCGCCCTCGTCGGGCCGGCGGGGGAACTGACCTCCGACCAGCTCGCCAGGATCCCCGGGGCTCACGACCTCGTGCGCGACGGCGCACGACTGCGCTTCACCGCCGACAGCGACGACATGCCGCGCGTGCTCGGCGCGCTCGCCGAGCTGCGCGCCGCGGGCGTCACGGTCAACCCTCCCTCGCTCGAGGAGCTCTTTCTCCGGCACTACGGCGCGGAGCCTGCCGCGCCGGGAACGGCGCAGGCGGAGTCATGACCGAGCGGGCGCCGCGCGTGCTGCGCACCCTGGTGGCACAGCGTTTCCGGCGCGACCGGACGCAGGCCCTTGCCTGGCTCGCGGGTTTTGCGCTTCTGGCCTACGTGGGCAATGCCGCGGTGGCGGGCACGTTCGGCACGGCGGCCCAGCGCACCGAGGTGCTGCACCTCATTCAAACCACCCCGGCCATCTTGATCCTGCGCGGCACCCCGCAGGGCCCCGCCGCGGACGCATTTCAGTTCTTCCTGTTGTTTGCGTTCCTGGCCGTGCTGATCGGGCTCATGATGACGTTCCTCGCGGTGCGACACACGCGTGCCGACGAGGAGTTTGGTCGGACGGAGCTCATCAGCGCGACGCCCGCAGCGCGGTACGCCCCGCTCGTGGCGACGCTCGTCGAAGGAGTGTCGCTCAGCCTCGCGATCGGCGCCGTGTCTGCCCTCGGCTATTTCTGGGGCGGAGCCGGGGCAACGGGAAGTGTACTGGCGGGGTGTGCGCTCGCGGTCGTGGGGCTGGTCTTCCTCGGGGTGGGGCTCGGCGCTTCGCAGCTCATGCGCACCTCGCGTGGGGCAAACGGACTTGCCGCAGCGGTGGTCACACTCGCTTACGTGCTCCGGGGTATTGGCGACGCGAACGGCACGGTCCAGGCCGACGGGGTGAGTATGACGCCGGCGTGGCCGAGTTGGCTGAGCCCGATTGGCTGGGGACAGGCGGTGAATCCGTTTACGCCCGCCGCTGCGGGTGGCGAGCGGGTCTGGCCACTCGGGCTGGGGCTCCTCCTCGCCGTCGCCCTGGGGGCGGTCGCACTCGCGCTGCAGGGGCGCCGCGACTTGGGCTCGAGCCTGCTCCCGGAGCGGGCCGGGCGCCCGGCGGCGCGCTCCAGTCTGCGCGGACCGCTGAGCCTCGGATGGCGCCTGCAGCGCACGGCGACGCTGGGCTGGGTAATTGCCGGCGGACTCTTTGGGCTCCTCGTCGGCGCGCTGGGGCAGACCTTGCTCGAGCTCGTGCGGGTCGGGAGTGGCCCTGCCGACGAGTTCAGCAACACGCTCAGCAGCACGCTCAGATCGTTTGCGGGCCCGCAGGCGCAGGGGTCGTTCATCGACCTGTTCACCTCGTCGATGTTCAGCCTGATCGGCCTCCTCGCAGCGGTAGCCGCCGTCCAGGCGATGGTGCGCGCACGGCAGGATGAATCCTCTGGCACCGGCGAGCTGGTGCTGGCGACGCCCGTCACGCGAGTTCGGTGGTTTCTGAGCTTTCTGGTGCTCGGTGGCGTGACCGCCGTGCTCGTGCTCGGCGCCGCGGTGCTCGGGGCACTTCTGGGTCTGAGTCAGTCACCCGGGTTCGGCGACCGGGCCGCGATCGCCGCCGTCGCCAGCCTTGCGCAGCTGCCCGCCGTACTCGTGCTGCTGGCAGCCGCTGCGCTTGTCTTCGCGGTGCGGCCGCGAGCGACGATCTGGCTCTCGTGGGTGCTGCTGATCCTGGCCATCGCGATCGGACAGTTCGGCGGGCTCCTCGGGCTGCCCGACTGGGTGCGCAGCGTCTCTCCGTTCTCCCACACGCCGATCGTGGTGGCTGTGTCTCCGAGCGGACCGGTGGACTGGGGTCCCGCGTGGGCTATGGCAGCGACCGCGGTCGCCGCCGCCGTAGTCGCCGCCTGGCTCGTGCGCCGGCGGGACCTCGCGCTTTCGGACTAGGGGAGGCGATCCTGTTTCTCGGCGCGGCCAGGACCATCCCGCCTCCATGCGGGCGCAGGATCAGCGCGGGCGCCGCGCTACGATGATGCGGTGAGCACTTCGACGCCCCGCGACGCTTTTGACGCCGCGCGTTCCACCCATCGAGTGATCCCCGTGTGCCGCGAGATCTTCGCGGACGGGGACACTCCCGTGAGCATCTACCGAAAGGTCGCGCAGTCGCGCCCCGGAACGTTTCTGCTTGAGTCGGCAGAGCAGGGCGGCGTTTGGACCCGCTTTAGCTTTGTCGGTGCCGGTACATTCGGCACGCTCGGTGAGCAGGGCGGACGCGCCAATTGGCGGCCGACCGGGGGAGACGGCGTCGCGCTCGCGGAAGAACGTCTGCTTCCTGGCGGCGTCACGGGCCTTGCCCCGGTCGAGGCGCTGCGCGAGGTTTACGAGCGCTGGAAGAGTGCGCCGCTTCCCGGCCTGCCGCCGCTCGCGAGTGGGTTCGTCGGGTACATGGGGTGGGAGACGGTGCGGCAGTTCGAGCGCCTCGAGCACGGCCCGACCGAGGGTCCCGGACTTCCCGCCCAGGGGCTGAGCTTCGTGTCCGAGCTCGTCGTGATCGACCACCGCGACGGGCTCGTGACGCTCATCGTGAACGTCCTCAACGACGACCTCATCGAGGCCGACGCTGACGCGCAGTGGGCCGATGCCCAGCGTCGGCTCGACGCGCTGCAGGAGCGGCTCGCCGCCCCGGCCGCCACTCCGCTGGGCGTGCTCGACCGCGAGGCACTCGCCGAGGCCGTCCGGCTGACCAGCGAGGCAGACTATCTCGCGGGTGTCGCCGTGGCCAAGCAGCACATCGTCGACGGCGACATCTTCCAGGTGGTGCTGTCGCAACGGTTCGATCATCGCTGCGACGCCGACCCGCTCGACGTGTACCGCGTCCTGCGCCACTTGAACCCCAGCCCGTATCTGTACCTGCTGAGTCTCGAGGACAACGACGGGCGTCCGTTCGCGGTCGTGGGATCGAGTCCCGAAGCGCTCGTCACCGTGCACGACGACCGCGTGTTGACGCACCCGATCGCGGGATCGCGTCCCCGGGGCGAGTCGATCGAAGAGGATCAGCAGTTTGAGCGCGATCTGATGGCCGACGAGAAGGAGCGCGCCGAGCACCTCATGTTGGTCGATCTTGCGCGCAACGACCTGCTCCGTGTCTGTCGCTCCGATTCGGTGGAGGTGACCGAGTTCATGCGGATTGAACGCTTCAGTCACATCATGCATATCGTGTCGACCGTCGAGGGTCGTTTGCGCCCCGAGCAGAACTCAATCGACGCATTCCGGGCGACCTTCCCGGCGGGCACGCTCTCGGGGGCGCCGAAGCCGCGTGCGCTCGAGATCATCGATGCACTCGAGCCGGTGCAGCGCGGCGTCTACGGCGGCGTCGTCGGGTACTTCGGTCTGGGCGGTTCGGCTGATCTCGCCATCGCGATTCGGACGGCCACCATCCGCGACGGCGTCGCGATGGTCCAGGCCGGCGGCGGCATCGTCGCCGACTCGGTCCCCGAGCTGGAAGACCAGGAGTCACGCAATAAGGCGGCGGCGCCGCTTCGCGCCGTCGCGATCGCCAACACGCTGCGCACGCTCGGCGGGACGCGCTGATGGCAAGTAAGAAGCTCGTCGTCACCGGTACCTTGCTGGTGGCCGCGGTCGCGCTCATCGCCGCGACCCAGGTCTGGTTGAGTATCGAACTCAGCGAGGGGGTCTCCGCGCAGGGGACACTCACGGTCACGGGTCAGCAGCTCAGCCCTCCGCTCGCGCCCATGGCCCTGGCCCTCGCTGCACTGGCGCTGGCGCTCACGATCGCGGGCCGGATCTTTCGCTTCGTGCTCGGCGCGCTCGGCGTCGTTCTCGGCGGCGGCATTGTGGCCCTCACTCTGGGGGTGCTGCAAGCTCCGCTTGACGCCGCCGCGGGCAAAGTCACCGAGCTCACCGGGATCGGTGGCAGCGACGCGACCGGTATCGCCGTGGTCGCCTCGAGCCAGGTCAGCGTGTGGGCGGCGATCACTGCCACGGCGGGCTGCATCGCCGCGCTCCTCGGCATCGCTGTGCTGGTGTGGGGCAGCCGCTGGCGGGCCGCCGGCCGCAAGTATGAAACGGCCGCCACGGCGTCCGGCCCACGCCCCGCCGGAGACGACCCTGCTGGCCAGGCCGCCCAGACACCTGAGCACGACCGCATCTCAGACTGGGACGCGCTGAGCGACGGCGCCGATCCGAGCGAGGTGGCAGATCCGAGCGAGGTGGCCGATTCGGGCGAGCCAGCCGATCCGGCGGACGCGCCCGAGGGCGACGCTTCCGCCACTCGGGCCTAGCGCGGGGAGACCGCGCCCCCGCGGCACGCGACCCCGGGTGCCGCGCTTCGCTCGCCAAACCGGTAGTCTGGTCTGAGACAACAGCTTTTGGTTGCCATTCGTTAGAGGAGATTCATGAGTACCCAGCACGAAGAGCCCGGACACGGAGATTCGCCCGCTGCGTGGACCGCAGTGATCGTCATGCTGATCGCGATCGCGGCCGGCACCGTTGCCTTCTTCCTTCACCAGGCCTGGTTGGTCTGGATCTGCGCCGGCGTCGCGCTGATCGGCCTCATCCTCGGATGGGTGCTGGCCAAGGCCGGCTACGGGGTCAACGGGCCCAAGTACTCCCCGAAGTCCTCGCACTAACCGTGCTCAGCGAACTGCTCGCAGGATCCCTCGAGGACGCCAGTAAGCGCCGCGAGCTTCGGCCGTACGCGCAGGTCGAGGCGGAGGCGCTTGCGCGCGCCGCCGCGATCGACGCGCTTGCCGCGCTCGCCCCTGCCGATCGCATTCGTGTCATCGCCGAAGTCAAGCGCGCGAGCCCCTCGCGGGGCCTGCTCGCCGATATTCCCGAGCCCGCGGCGTTGGCCGCGCAGTATGAGGCTGGCGGGGCAAGCGCGGTGAGCGTGTTGACCGAGGAGCGCAAGTTCCGTGGGTCGCTCGCGGACCTCGAAGCAGTGCGCAAGGCGGTCAGCCTGCCGGTGCTCCGCAAGGACTTCATCGGCGAGGAGTACCAGGTGCTTGAGGCCCGTGCCTCGGGCGCGGACCTCGTGTTGCTGATCGTCGCCGCGCTGCCACAGACGACGCTGGTGCGCCTGCACACGCTCGTGCGTGAGCTTGGCATGACCCCGCTGGTCGAGACGCACTCGGCCGACGAGGTTTCCCGCGCCGTCGACCTCGGCGCGGAGCTGGTCGGGGTCAACGCCCGCAACCTCTCGACGTTTGAGCTTGATCGCGACCTGTTTGGTCGAGTCGCGGACCAGATTCCGGCCGGCGTGATTCGCGTCGCAGAGTCGGCAGTGTTGAACGTCGCCGACGTCGCGCACTACCGCGAGGCCGGCGCCGACGTCGTGCTGGTCGGCGAGGCGCTGGTGACGAACGACCCCATCGCCACGCTCGCTGGCTTCCTGAGCGTGTAACTTGGCGCCCCTGGCGCCCCACAACCACTTCGAGGATCCCATGTCTCTCAGCCACGTATCCGGGCCGTACTTCGGCGAATTCGGCGGACGTTTCGTTCCCGAATCCCTCGTGCTCGCGCTCGACGAGCTCACCGCTGCCTACGACGCAGCGAAGGCGGATCCCGCCTTCCGGGCAGAACTCGCCGGGCTGCTCAAGGACTACACGGGTCGCCCCTCACCGCTCACTGAGGTGAAGCGGTTTGCGGCGATCGCCGGCGGCGCCAGGATCCTGCTGAAGCGCGAGGACCTGAACCACACGGGCTCGCACAAGATCAATAACGTGCTCGGCCAGGCGCTGCTGACGCGGCGCATCGGCAAGAAGCGCGTGATCGCCGAGACCGGTGCCGGCCAGCATGGCGTGGCGACGGCGACCGCGGCGGCCCTCTTCGGCCTGGAGTGCACGATCTACATGGGCGCGGTCGACACCGAGCGCCAGGCGCTCAATGTCGCCCGGATGCGGCTGCTCGGCGCCGAGGTGATCCCGGTCGAGGCCGGATCACGCACCCTCAAGGACGCAATCAACGAGGCGATGCGCGACTGGGTCACGAACGTCGAGACGACGAACTATGTCTTCGGCACCGTCGCCGGTCCGCACCCGTTCCCGACGATGGTGCGCGACTTCCAGCAGATCATCGGCGAGGAAGCGCGCGAACAGATGCTTGAGCGCACGGGCGCGCTGCCCGACGCGATCGCCGCGTGCGTGGGCGGCGGCTCGAACGCTGCTGGCCTGTTTCAGGCCTTCCTCGACGACGAGTCGGTCGGCATCTACGGCTACGAGGCGGCGGGCGAAGGAATCGACACCCCTCGTCATTCAGCGACCTTGACGCTCGGGCGCCCGGGCGTCCTGCACGGCGCCCGCAGCCAGATGCTCCAGAACGAGGACGGCCAGACGATCGAATCGCACTCGATCTCGGCGGGACTCGACTACCCGGGCGTCGGTCCGGAGCACGCCTGGTTGCAGGCGATCGGGCGGGCAACATACCTGCCGATCACCGACGCGGAGGCGATGGACGCGCTTTTGCAGCTGTCACGCACCGAGGGAATTATACCGGCGATCGAGTCCTCGCACGCGCTCGCGGGCGCCCTGCAGCTTGCCGCAACCATGCGCCCGGATCAGACCGTGCTCGTGTGCCTCTCGGGGCGCGGCGACAAGGACATGGAGACGGCGGCCAGCTACTTCGGCCTGAACGACTCCCCAGTAGACGGTTCGACGGCAGAGGGAGCAAGCGCGTGAGCGAGTCCGCAGTGGAGCGCACGCTCCAGATCCGCAAGGATGCATCCAACGGTTCGCTCATCGGCTACCTTCCGGTCGGCTTCCCTGATCTGAAGACGAGCATCGACGCCGCGGTCGCAATGGTCGAGGGCGGCGTCGACATCATCGAGCTCGGCATGCCCTACTCGGACCCCGTCATGGACGGCCCGGTCATCCAGGCTGCCACGGTCGAGGCGCTGAAGAACGGCTTCCGCGTCGCAGACGGCATCACTGCGGTCCGCGAGATCACGAAGCAGGTCAAGGCCCCCGTACTCGTCATGACGTATTGGAATCTCGTCATGCAGTACGGGGTGGACCGGTTCGCCGACGAGCTCAAGGGCGCCGGGGGTGCAGGTCTCATTACGCCCGATCTGATCCCCGACGAGGCCGGCGACTGGTTGGCCGCCTCCGAGCGGGCAGAGCTGGACCGCGTGTTCCTCGCCGCCCCGACCTCGAGTGACGAGCGCCTGCGCACCGTCACCGAACTCAGCCGCGGCTTCGTGTACACCGTGTCGACCATGGGAGTTACCGGGGCCCGCGGGGATGTCGATCAGGCCGCACGCACCCTCGTCGAGCGCCTGCGCGCGGTCGGGTGCGAGCACAGCTGTGTGGGCCTCGGCATCTCGACCGGCGCCCAGGTGCGCGAGGTGCTCGAGTACGCCGATGGTGCGATCGTGGGCTCTGCACTCGTGCGTGCACTCGCGGCGGATGGCGTCGCGGGCGTCCGTGCGGTCGCCGCGGCGCTGGCCGAAGGCACGCAGCGTTAGGATTGCTTCGTTCCACCCGGAACGACGCCCCCAGTTTTCTCAGGTGAAAGAAGAGGCATGATTCTCCCGTTCAGTATCCCGAGCCCCGACGTGAGCTTCTTGCAGATCGGTCCGATTCGGATCTACTTTTACGCCCTCTGGATCCTGCTCGGCATCATCGCCGCCACCCTGTGGGTCAGCAGTCGCCTGACGAAGCGCGGGGCCGAGCGCGGCGTTGCAATCGACTTCATGGTCTGGTCGGTGGTGCTCGGCATCATCGGTGCCCGGATCTACCACGTCGTGACCCACTTCGGTGACTACTTTGGCCCGGGCAAGGACCTTTGGAAGGTCTTCGCCATCTGGGAGGGCGGCATCGCGATCTTCGGTGCACTGCTCGGTGGTGCCATCGGCGTGCTGATCGCCTCGCGCCTGACCGGCGTCCGCTTCTGGTCGTTCGCCGACGCGCTCGTTCCCGGACTGCTCCTGGCGCAGGCCTTCGGTCGCCTCGGGAACTGGTTCAACCACGAGCTCTTCGGCGGCCCGACCACGCTGCCCTGGGGCCTCGAGATTTCCGCCAACAACCCGGCGTTCCCCGTCGGGCTTCCCGAGGGAACGCTGTTCCACCCCACCTTCCTGTACGAGCTGCTCTGGAACCTGCTCGGCATCGTGGTGCTGCTCGCAATTGAGCGTCGTCTGAAGCCGCGCTGGGGCACCTTCCTCGGCATGTACTTCATCTGGTACGGCATCGGGCGCGCGATCGTTGAGTCGATTCGGGTCGATCCGAGCCTCATCATCTTGGGCCTGCGCACCAACGTTTTCACCGCCCTCGTAGCGATCGTTGCCGGCATCGTACTGATCCTGGTCCAGCGTCGTCGTCACCCCGGAATTGAGACGAGCGTGTACCTTCCCGGTCGCCGAAACCCGGTACAGTCGATTGAAGAGGAGACCGCGAACCCCGACGAGTACCACCATGTACTCGCGGCGCGAAGTGCCAAGGGGAACGTGGCGGCGGACGCCTAGCTTTCCGCCGTCAGTCGCGGCACCCTTGCGGCGTGGGCAGCGCCGCATCATCTACCTCGAGGAGCGAGCATGCGCCACGCAAAGATCGTCGCGACCTGGGGTCCGGCTGTGTCGAGTTACGACCACACGCTGGACCTCATCAAGGCGGGAGTGAACGTCGCGAGGCTGAACCTCTCGCACGGCACCCATAACGTGCACGAGGGGGTGTATCGCAACATTCGCCGCGCCGAGGCTGAGGTCGGGCGCCCGATTGCGGTGCTCGCCGACCTGCAGGGGCCGAAGATTCGGCTCGGAAAGTTTACTGACGGCCCGTACGACCTTGAGGTCGGCGACGAGTTCGCCATCACGACCCGCGAGATCGTGGGGGACCGGACGATCGGCGGCACGACGCACAAGGGCTTGCCCGGCGACGTGAGCCCCGGCGATCCGTTGCTCATCGACGACGGCAAGGTGACGCTGCGCGCAGTGCGCGTTACGGACGACACCGTCTACACCGTGGTCGAGGTGCCCGGCGCGATCTCGAACAACAAGGGGATCAACCTTCCCGGCGTCGCGGTCAACGTTCCCGCGCTGTCCGAGAAAGACGAAGCTGACCTGCGCTGGGCGCTGCGTTTGGGCGTGGACTACATCGCGCTCTCGTTTGTGCGCGACGCCGCCGACATCACCCGGGTGCACGTGATCATGGACGAGGAGGGCGTTCGCCTTCCCGTGATCGCCAAGATCGAGAAGCCGCAGGCGGTGGACAACCTCGAGGAGATCGTCCAGGCGTTCGACGGCATCATGGTCGCCCGGGGCGATCTGGGCGTCGAAATGCCGCTGGAGCGGGTGCCGCTCGTTCAGACCGAGGCCATCGCCATCGCGCGCCGCAACGCGAAACCCGTCATCGTGGCGACGCAGGTGTTCGAGTCGATGATCGAGAACCCGCGCCCGACCCGCGCCGAGGCGTCTGACTGCGCCAACGCCGTGCTCGATGGCGCCGACGCGGTCATGCTCTCGGGCGAGACGAGCGTGGGGGCGTACCCGATCGTCGCGGTCGAGACGATGGCGCGCATCATTTCCGCCACGGAGGACCACGCGCTCGATCGCATCGACCCGCTCGGCACGAAGCCGCGCACGCAGGGAGGCGCGCTCACGCTCGCCGCGGCCGAGGTCGCGGAGTTCATTGGCGCCCGGTACATCTGCGTTTTCACGGAGTCGGGCGACACGGTGCGCCGGATGTCGCGACTGCGCAAGCCCATCCCCATTCTCGGCTTCACGCCCAGCTACGCGATTCGTCGCCGCATGGAACTCACGTGGGGTGCGGACAGTTTCACCACGCCGCGTGTCGATTCGACGGACGAGATGTTCGGGCAGGTCGATGGCGTGTTGCTCTCCAACGAGCGAGCCCAGGTCGGCGACACGGTGCTCGTGATTGCCGGATCCCCTCCCGGAGTAGTGGGCTCGACCAACACGCTGCGTATCCACCGCGTGGGGGAGTCCTCTGGCCTGCTCGCCGACGCGGGACCGCGCAAGCACCTCGCGGACTAGCGCGACTCCGGGCCGACACGCCCGCGCGAACACGAAAGCGCCAGGTTTCCCCGCAGGGATTCCTGGCGCTTTCGTGTTTCACGGCGCAGCGTGCGCCGCGCGCAAACAGGAGAACGCCGGGCCCCAGAGGGGACCCGGCGTTCTCCTGTGTCAATCAGTGCCGGATGCGAGACTTGAACTCGCACGCCCGAAGGCAAAGCATTTTGAGTGCTCCGCGTCTGCCGATTCCGCCAATCCGGCTTACAGGTGACACATGCCAGCGTACCGTAAACTAAGTGTCGTGACTGACCAGGCCAACACCCCAAGCTCCAAGCGACGCGTTGTCGTCGCCGAAGACGAATCACTCATCCGGCTCGACATCGTAGAAATCCTGCGCGACAACGGATTCGATGTTGTGGGCGAAGCGGGTGATGGAGAGACCGCAGTTGCTCTGGTGGAAGAGCTCCGCCCCGACGTCGTCGTGATGGATGTCAAGATGCCCCAGCTCGACGGCATCTCGGCAGCCGAGCGCATCAACAAGAACCACCTCGCACCCGTCGTGCTGCTCACCGCCTTCAGCCAGAAGGAGCTCGTCGACCGAGCCACCGAAGCCGGCGCACTCGCGTACGTCGTCAAGCCGTTTACCCCGGCCGACCTGCTGCCTGCGATCGAGATTGCGATCTCTCGCTTCCAGCAGATTGTGGCGCTCGAGTCCGAGGTGTCTGACCTCGCCGAGCGTTTTGAGACCCGCAAGCTCGTCGACCGCGCCAAGGGCATCCTCAACGACAAGATGGGCCTCTCCGAGCCCGACGCGTTCCGCTGGATCCAGAAGGCATCCATGGATCGTCGCCTGACCATGCAGGACGTCGCCAAGACGATCATCGATCAGCTCGGCTCGCAGAAGAAGTAGCCTGGCCAGAGCCACGAACGAGAAACGGCCCCGAGATCCTGACAGGATCCGGGGCCGTTTTGTGCGTGGGGCTAGCGAATCGGGCGGTACACGTTCGTGATGCGCACGGTTGAGCAGCGTCGATCCTGCTCGTCCGAGATCACAATCTCGTGGACGGTGAGGGTGCGGCCCAGGTGAATCGGTGTGCACACCCCACGGACGATGCCCGCGGTCGCAGATCCGGTGTGTGTCGCGTTGATGTCGACACCGACACCCACGAACCCCTCGGGGGCGTGCAGATTCGCGTGCATCGAGCCGAGCGTCTCGCCGAGCACGACGTACGCACCTCCGTGCAGCAGGCCGATCGGCTGCGTGTTTCCTTCGACCGGCATTGTCGCGATCGCGTGATCGGCGGTGAACTCGATCATCTCGATACCCATCCGATCCGCGAGGGCGCCCAGTCCGCGCTCCTGGATGTAGGCGAGCGGGTCGATTTCGGTGCGCTGGCTCATGCGGCGAGGCGTCCTTTCCGGGCCGGATCAGGCCCGCAGATGGTGCCTAGCGAAGTAGGCTGGTGACGTGTCGAATTCGCCCCAGCCTACTCTGATGATCATCGATGGCCACTCGCTGGCCTTCCGCGCCTTCTACGCGCTCCCGGTAGACAGCTTCCAGACCCGTGACGGGCAACACACGAACGCGATCCACGGGTTCATTGCCATGCTGATCAATCTGCTGGCGAACGAGAAGCCGGACCACCTCGCGGTCGCCTTCGACATTTCTCGGCACTCGTTCCGCACTGAGGAGTACCCCGAGTACAAGGGCACTCGTGGCGAGACTCCCGTCGAGTTCAAGGGACAGATCCCACTGCTGCAGGAGGCCCTGCACGCGATGGGGATCGTGACGATCGAGAAGGAAAACTACGAGGCCGACGACATCCTCGCCACGCTCTCGTTGCGCGGCTCGGAGTCGGGATACCGCGTGCTCGTGGTGAGCGGGGACCGTGACACCATCCAGCTCGTCGACGACAACGTGACGTTGCTCTACCCGTCCAAGCAGGGCGTGAGCGAGCTCACCCGTTACGACGCGGCGAAGGTCATGGAGCGCTACGGCATTCGTCCCGAGCAGTACCCCGAGATCGCGGCGCTGGTCGGCGAGACGAGCGACAACCTCCCCGGCGTTCCCAAGGTCGGTGAGAAGACGGCCGTGAAGTGGATCAACCAGTTCGGTTCGCTCGAGGAGATTCTGCGACGCCAGGACGAGATCGGCGGGAAGGTGGGCGAGAGCCTCCGCGAGCATGCGCACCTGGCCGAGCGGAACCGGCGGCTGAACCGACTCGTGCGCGACGTCGAGCTCGACGTAACCCTCGAGTCACTCAAGCGCGGCGAGATGGACCTCGCGCAGGTACAGGACATGTTCGGCCGACTGGAATTTCGGACGCTGTTGCAACGTGTCGCCAAACTCGTCGGCGCCGAGGTGCCGGCCGGGACCTCCGGCGCTACAGCCGCGGCCGCCGTCGCTGAGGTGCCGGTCGCTCCGGCCGCGAAGGTGTTGCTCGACGAAGAGCTCGAGGTGTGGCTCGCCGCGCTCGAGAGCCCGGCGGTGCTGCTCGCCGACGACGGCGACGGCGCCGTCCGTATCGGTGTGGCGAGCACGACGGCCTCGGTCCAGCTCACCTGGCGTCCGGGGGCGAGCGACTACGCGCCGCTCGAGCGCTGGCTGACCTCGGACGCGCCCAAGATTTTGTGGGACGCGAAGGCACAGAGCAAGATTCTCGATCGGGCCGGGATCCGGCTTGGCGGGCTCGCCGGCGACGCCCTCGTGGCCGCCTGGCTCGCACGGCCGACTGCGCCCGAGAAAACGATCGCGGCGGCCGTGGCGCGCTATCTGGGAGAGCAGGTGCCGGAGGGCGACCCCAACCAGCTGGTGCCGGAAGAGGGAAGCATCGCGGGCGAGGCGGAACTCGCTTGGTACGTGCTGCGCGTCCACGCCGCCCTGCTCGAGCAGTTCCAGGGCAAGACTGATTTCGTGTATCGCTCGATCGAGTTGCCGCTCGTGCCGGTGCTGGGCGATCTCGAACGCCGCGGCGTCCAGATGGATCTCCCGCTCTTGCAGGCGCACGAGGCGGCGCTGGCTGAGCGAGTCGTGGAACTCGAGCAGGAGGCCTTTGGTTACCTGGGTCACGAGGTCAACCTCGGCTCGCCCAAGCAGTTACAGGAGGTGCTGTTCACCGAGCTCGGCATGCCGAAGACCCGCGCGACGAAGACCGGCTACACGACCGACGCGGCGGCGCTGACCGACCTACAGGCGAAGCACCCGCACCCGTTCCTCGGCAGCCTGCTCGCGCACCGCGATGCCAACAAACTGCGCCAGATCATCGAGGGGCTCGTGAAGGCGGTGCAGCCCGACGGGCGCATCCACACAACGCTCGTGCAGATCGGCGCGAGCACGGGGCGTTTGGCCTCGACCGAGCCGAACCTACAGAACATCCCGGTCCGGACGGAGGAGGGCCGCCGCATTCGCGAGGGCTTCATTCACGCCCCCGAATACGAGTGCCTGATGACGGCCGACTACTCGCAGATTGAGATGCGCATCATGGCGCACCTCTCGGGCGACGCTGGCCTGATCGAGGCGTTCAACGCGGGCGAGGACCTGCACCGCTTTGTCGGATCGCGCATCTTCGGGGTCGCCCCCGACGAGGTGACGAACGAGATGCGCTCGAAGGTGAAGGCCATGTCGTACGGCCTCGCCTACGGGCTGTCCGCGTTTGGCCTGTCGAAGCAGCTCGGTATCAGCGCGGGCGAGGCGAAGCAGCTCATGCTCGACTACTTCGAGCGCTTTGGTGGGGTGCGTGACTACCTGCGCTCGGTCGTTCAGGAGGCGAAGCAGGAGCTCGTCACCGAGACCATCTTCGGCCGTCGGCGCCCGTTCCCTGATCTGGCGAGCCCGAACCGGGTGCTGCGCGAGAACGCGGAACGCGCGGCGCTCAATGCCCCCATTCAGGGCAGCGCGGCGGACATCATCAAGTTGGCGATGATCAAGATCGAACGCCGGGTAGCCGAGGCCGGGTTGAGCTCGCGCATGCTGCTGCAGATTCACGATGAGCTCATGTTCGAGGTCTCACCGGGCGAGTGGGATGCCCTCGAGGCGATTGTGCGTGAAGAGATGGCTGGGGCGGCGGAGCTCTCGGTGCCGCTCGAGGTGCAGGTTGGCCGGGGCGCGAACTGGAACGCGGCCGCGCACTAGCCCGGTCTGCCCCATCCGAACCCCTGGCAGGAGGCCCGTCCGATGTCCCCCGAGCTCGACCCGAACGACGAACTGCACGCCGCGATCGCCGCGAACGATGGCGCCCGGGTGGCTGAGGCGTTGGCTCGGGGAGCGGAGCGTGAGCGCCGGGGCCCTCGTGGACGCACTCCACTCCTGTTCGCGACGCAGCAGAACCACGTCGCGGCGGCCCGGGCGCTCATCGAAGCGGGCGCCGACGTCAATGCGCAAGATGATCAGCTCGACAACGCCTACCTCTACTCCGGCGCCGAGGGGTACGTCGAGATCCTCGAACTCACCCTCCGCCACGGCGCGGACCTTGCGCGAACCAATCGTTACGGCGGTACGGCGCTGATTCCCGCGGGGGAGTATGGCCAAGTCCGGGTCACGGAGCTGCTGCTTGACGCAGGCATTGACCCCAATCACGTCAACAAGCTCGGCTGGACCGCGCTTCAGGAGGCGGTGCTGCTTGGCGCCGACGACGAGCAGCACCGCGACACCGTGCGCCTCCTGCTCGCCGGCGGGGCCGACCCGAACCTCCGTGATTTCGAAGGCCGAACCCCGCTGGCGAACGCGGAAGCGCGAGGGTACGCGGGCCTCGCACAGCTGATCGAGGCCGCGGGCGGGCACCGATAGGGACTCTCCCGAGTAGGTCTCCCTTAGGAGAAGTCCGCGCGACGCGCCCGGAAGCGCAATTGACCGGACCGGCAGCGGCGCGCTAGGCTAGAGCGTCACGCTTGTGGCGAGATATACCCAATCCATCGCCGAGATTCAGATCATTTCCTGATCCCGGCCCGAATTCCTGTCCACCCTGGAGTACAAACTACATGACGAACGCAACGACCGATCAGGCACTCAAGCAGGTCGCGATCAACGACATCGGATCTGCAGAAGACTTTCTTGCCGCGGTCGAACTGACGATTAAGTCTTTCAACGACGGAGACCTCATTGAGGGCACCGTGGTGAAGATTGACCGCGACGAGGTTCTCCTCGACGTCGGATTCAAGACCGAGGGTGTCATTCCCTCCCGCGAGCTTTCCATCAAGCACGATGTCAACCCCGACGAGGTTGTCAAGGTCGGCGACACCGTCGAGGCGCTCGTTCTCCAGAAGGAGGACAAGGAAGGCCGTCTGATCCTGTCCAAGAAGCGCGCTCAGTACGAGCGTGCATGGGGCGATGTGGAGAAGATCAAGGAAGAGGACGGCGTCGTCACCGGCACCGTCATCGAGGTCGTCAAGGGCGGCCTCATCGTGGACATCGGGCTCCGCGGCTTCCTCCCGGCCTCGCTCATCGAGCTGCGCCGCGTGCGTGACCTGACCCCGTACCTGGGTCAGGAGCTCGAGGCGAAGATCCTCGAACTCGACAAGAACCGCAACAACGTCGTGCTCTCGCGCCGTGCGCTGCTCGAGCAGACCCAGTCGGAGAGCCGTTCGACGTTCCTCGCGAACCTCGCACCGGGCCAGGTCCGCAAGGGTGTTATCTCCTCGATCGTCAACTTCGGCGCGTTCGTGGACCTCGGCGGCGTCGACGGCCTCGTGCACGTCTCGGAGCTGTCGTGGAAGCACATCGACCACGCATCCGAGGTCGTCGAGGTTGGCCAGGAAGTCACCGTCGAGGTGCTTTCGGTCGAGCTCGATCGCGAGCGCGTCTCGCTCTCGCTCAAGGCGACGCAGGAGGATCCGTGGCAGGTCTTCGCCCGCACGCACGCGATCGGCCAGATCGCTCCGGGCAAGGTCACCAAGCTCGTTCCCTTCGGTGCGTTCGTTCGCGTTGCTGACGGCATCGAGGGCCTCGTGCACATCTCCGAGCTTTCGGGCCAGCACGTTGAGCTCGCCGAGCAGGTCGTGTCGGTTGGCGAAGAGGTCTTCGTCAAGATCATCGACATCGATCTCGATCGTCGCCGCATCTCGCTCAGCCTCAAGCAGGCGAACGACGGTGTGGATCCCGAGGGCACCGAGTTCGATCCGGCGCTCTACGGTATGACCACCGAGTACGACGAGAACGGTGAGTACAAGTACCCCGAGGGCTTCGATCCTGAGACCCAGGAGTGGAAGGAAGGCTTCGAGACTCAGCGCGAGAAGTGGGAGCTCGAGTACGCAGCAGCCCAGGCTCGCTGGGAGTCGCACAAGAAGCAGGTTGCACAGTCGATCGTGGATCAGGCTGCGGCCCCCAAGGTTGAGGCTGGCGCTTCCACCTTCTCGAGCGATTCCTCCTCGGCCGGCACCCTTGCCGACGATGAGGCGCTTGCTGCGCTGAAGGAGCGCCTCGAGGGCAACTAGTCCTCGCGGTCTGACCTCGTTCAGGCTGAAGCACTTCACACACTGAAGGCCCGGTTCCCCGAAAGGGGCGCCGGGCCTTTGGCGTTGGCTGGAGGCGCCGCCGATGGCGCGGTCAATGGGCGAGCGTATTGGCCGTGCGCTAGGCGGACGCCCGCGCAGCGAGCTGGGCGGCCTCGCGTCGCCGCAATGCCCGTCGCAGACGGAGCGAGAGCCAAACCACGAGTCCCACGAGCAGCAGCAGCGCCAGGATCGGCACGACGACCGCGAGCACTGTGAGCGTGACCGCTCCAATGTCCTCTGCGGTGCTCGCCACCGCGGCTCCAGCCCCGCCTGTGACGGCGTTGAGCACCGGGCGGCTGATCATCTTCAAGAGGTGCGGGACGAGCGCGACCAGGATCCCGATGACAAACGGCCACCAGTTCTGGGACGAGACAAACGCCGCCGGATCGGTGACCGCCACGGTCTCGCTCGAGGCGCCGGCGGCGAACACCAGCCCGCCGGACGCCGGGCGGATGACCGTGTGCAGCACGTCATTGACGGTGTCGAGCGCCGGGACCTTGTCGACCAGCGTCTCAATGGCGAGCAGCACGCCGAGGATCACCATCACCCAGGTGTTCTCCAACCAAGCCCAGCCGTCGGGCAGGGCAACGAGCTCGGTGAACCGCGAGAGGAGTCCGAGGCCGAGCAGCGGAATGTAGGCGTTGAGGCCGGCCGCAGAGGCGAGCACCAACCCGGTGACTACTTCAATCATGGGTGTCTCCCGTCGACCTGCAGGCCCGATTTCGGCTGGCCCCAGTGTACGACGTCAGCGAGTCCTCCCCAGCACGTGTGTGCCACGCTGCGCCCCGGATAGACTGCGTGTGTGCAGCTCATCGGTCTCACCGGCGGAATCGCGTCCGGCAAGTCAACGATTGCCCGACGCCTCGCGGAACACGGGGCCGTGCATCTGGATGCCGACCAACTGGCCCGCGACGTGGTGGCACCGGGAACTCCCGCCCTCGCTCAGATCGCCCGGCGATTTGGGCGAGGGATCATCACGGGCGACGGCGAGCTCGACCGTGCGGCGCTGGGTGCGCTGGTGTTCTCGGACGGCAGCGCGCTCGAGGACCTCGAGTCGATCGTGCACCCGGCGGTGCAGGAACTCACCCGCAGGCTCATGAGAGAGGCGGGGGAGCGCGATCCTGACGCGGTGGTGGTGTACGACGTTCCACTGCTCGTGGAGGCCGGCGTAGACCACCCGTGGGATCTCATCGTCGTGGCTGATGCGCCTGCCGAGATGCGTGTGGAGCGCCTGATGGCACACCGCGGCATGTCTGCAGCCGATGCGCGTGCCCGCGTGCGCAACCAGGCGAGCGACGAGGAACGCCGTGCGATCGCCGACGTCATCATCGATACCTCGCGATCGGAAGATGAAACCCTGGCCGCGGCCGATGCGTTGTGGGAACGGCTGACGGGATAGCCCACCGGTGACGGTTCGGTGCTAGCTAGAACGCTCGCATGAGCTCCGCGAGCCAGTTCAAGTTGACCTGCGCGAAGGTCGCGATGATGAAGTAGCACGCCACCACGAAGACCCAGCTCCATGAGTACAGACCCTGGAAGACTCGCTGCGTGCCTGCGGGGGAGGGAATATCCCCGGCGGCAAACGGGCGGAAGAGCCCGGTCCACCAGAGCGGAATCATGACCGTCCACACGACCATGCACCAGGGGCACAGCGTGCCGAGAGCAAAGACGCTCTGCACGGACAGCCAGCAGATGAAGACGAAACCGGCGAGCAGGCCCAGCTGGTAGAGGTGCCAGAACCAGCGCGAGAATCGAGCGCCGGCAAGCAAGGCTGCGCCGACGACGATCGGGGCGACAAAGGCGGAAACGCCGATGATGGTGTTGCTGAAGCCGAGGAGGGATCCCTGCCAGGAACCCATGTTGGGGCCGCAGGTGACGAGCACGCTCACGTTGCAGTTGGGGCTGTACCCGGGGTTCTGCAGCGTCTTAATGTACTCGGTCAGCAACTCCCACGAGGCAAACCAGCCAATGGCGCCGAGCACTATCGTGAACAGGGCAAAGGCTACCGGGCGAGGCTGAGCGGGCGCGTTCGCGGACGTCGTCATGGCAGGATCCTATCGCCCGACGAGGGCGCTCGCCTGAGCGCGCAAATCCCGTCGTGGCGAGGGGTGTTCCCGCGGCCCCCGCATGACATAATGGTCAGAGCGTGAACTCGGACTCTAGGTCCGGGCCATGTGCGAAGTTTACCGGTGCCCGACAGGGTGCCGACGGTCGATGAACGACCGGACGGCACCGAGGGTGCCGCAAAGGATTCGCGGCGCAGAAGTCGCCGCAGGAGTGAGATATCCGGGGAGCGGAAGCTCGCCCGGTAGAGGAGTGCACCTGCGAATGGTGAATTTTCAGAATGACGATGAACAGCCCGAACTGAGCGGGGAAAACGAACAGACAGCGGACGTCGCACTGGATGCTGCGGCCGAGTCGGTCCGCGACGCTGAGGAGGCGACCGTAGACGCGGCCGGCACTCAAGCCGTGGCGGAAGCGGGAGATGAGGCGTCGTCCGCCGCAGAGCCCGGCACCGAGGCGGACGAAGCGGCCGTCGAGCCGGCAACGGAGCTGCTCGAGGCTGTCGCTACTGACGCAGTTGTCGCCGATGCAGCGGCAAGCGATGCAGTCGCGGCGACTGACGACGCTCCGGCAGCCGAGGCTCCCCGGGTCGAAGAGCCCGCAGGCGCGGAACCCGCGGCAGCGGAGCCCGTGGCCGAAGAAGCCGCTGAAGCGGCCGCTCCGGCACTCGCCCCAGTCATTCCGTTTGCCGAGATGACGCCGGAGCAGCGCTTCCGCGCCACGACGAAGCTCATCTTCTTGGCGCCCGATGTGATGCCGATCCCGCCGCGCTCGCGGCGAGACTCCGGCCGTGACTTGCGCGAGCTGGACGAGATCTTCGATCAGCGCGCGGATCGCCAGCGCGAGGCGCGAGCATCCCGTGACTCTCGTGAGGACCGCTTCCAGGAGCGCGACCGCGACTCGGACGACCGCGAGAGCGGCCGCCGACGCACGCGTCGTCGTTCGGGCAGTGATGTTGAGCACGAGGAAGAGCCGCGTCGCGTTCGCGAACGTCAGGCGCCGCTCATTACCGAGCCGCAGAAGATCAAGGGATCGACGCGACTGGAAGCCAAGAAGCAGCGTCGCCGTGATGGCCGCGAGGCTGGACGTCGTCGCGTCGTCGTGACCGAGTCTGAGTTCCTCGCCCGTCGAGAGTCGGTCGACCGTGTCATGGTGGTTCGCTCAAAGGACGACCGGATCCAGATCGGTGTCCTCGAGGACAGCGTGCTGGTTGAGCACTATGTGGCTCGCTCGAGTGAGAGCTCGCTGATTGGCAACGTGTATCTCGGACGCGTCCAGAACGTGCTGCCGAGCATGGAGGCCGCTTTCGTCGATATTGGTCGCGGCCGGAATGCCGTGCTGTACTCGGGCGAAGTTGATTGGTCTGCGCTTGAGGGTGGCAACACCGCCCGCCGCATTGAGAACGCGTTGAAGCCAGGTGACCAGGTCCTCGTCCAGGTGACGAAGGATCCCGTCGGACACAAGGGCGCCCGTCTCACGAGCCAGGTGTCGCTCCCGGGGCGCTTCCTCGTGTACGTTCCCGGTGGATCCATGAACGGCATCTCCCGCAAGCTTCCCGATACGGAGCGCGCACGCCTGAAGAAGATCCTGAAGGAAGCGCTTCCCACGGGTGTGGGCGTCATCGTGCGCACCGCTGCGGAGGGGGCGAGCGAAGAACAGCTCACGCTCGATGTACAGCGCCTCACCCGTCAGTGGGAGTCGATTCAGGAGCGCACCGGCAAGGGCGGAGCCCCGGCCTTGCTGCACTCCGAGCCCGACATGCTCATCAAGATTGTGCGGGATGTCTTCAATGAGGACTTCCACCGCATGGTGGTCTCGGGGGAGTCGACCTTCCAGACGATCCACGACTACCTCGGCCAGGTGGCCCCCGATCTCTTGGAGCGGACGCTGCGCTACGAGGAAGAGCGCGATATCTTCGAGGAGTTCCGTATTACGGAGCAGATCTCGAAGGCGCTCGATCGCAAGGTGTGGCTGCCGTCCGGCGGTTCGCTCGTGATCGACCGGACCGAGGCGATGACCGTTGTCGACGTCAATACCGGCAAGTTCGTCGGCTCGGGGGGAAACCTCGAGGAGACGGTGACGAAGAACAACCTCGAAGCGGCTGAGGAGATCGTGCGTCAGCTGCGCCTGCGCGATATCGGCGGCATCATCGTGGTCGACTTCATCGACATGGTGCTCGAGTCGAACCGTGATCTCGTGCTCCGCCGCATGGTCGAGTGCTTGAGTCGGGATCGCACCAAGCACCAGGTGGCCGAGGTCACGTCGCTGGGGCTCGTGCAGATGACGCGCAAGAAGCTTGGCCTGGGCCTGCTGGAGTCATTCAGTGAGCCGTGCGACACCTGCGCCGGCCGCGGCATCATCGTGCATCACGACCCCGTGACTCGTCACCGGAGCGATGCAGGTGCGAACGCGAACGGTAGCAACGGCGGAGGCGCGGCGAATAATAGCTCGCGCAATCGCCGAAAGTCCGCGGCTCCGGTCCAGCCTCAGCCCGCAGCGCAGACCCACAGCATCACGGACGGCGCCAAGAACATGCTCGCCGCGGTTGCTGCTTCCACGATCCCGGCTTCCGGGCGAGAAGACGCGCATCACGAGGCCGCCGATTCGGCAGATACTCAGGTAGCGGCACCGGCGCAAGCGCCAGCGCAGCAGGCGCCCGCGGTGTCCGGTCGCGTGCGAAGCCGCCGCGCAAAGAACGATGCGAGTCGCGAGGCGCGCGCCGCCGAGGCGGTTGCCGAGCTCATTGCCGATGTCCCGGTGGTGAGTCGGTCCGAGGCCCCCGCGGAGACCGTCGATGCCGATGCCGTGCGCGCAGTGGCCGAGATGCTTGGCCAGGCAATGCCCTCCGGTAAGAACCCGCCCGCTGAGTCGCCCCGTGCGACGCAGGCGAGTGGGGACGCTCCGAAAGCGGGGCTCTTGGACTCGGTGCTCGATGCGCTTCCGGAGGCTCCGGCCCCCGGCCAGAGCCGGAACCGTCGTCGGCGAGTTTCCACGGGTGCTATCCGCGGTGGCTCGCTCGCTGACGGAGCCGAATAGCGGGATTTTTCGCCGAGACACGCGGTTCGCTGCATTTGACCGGCTAGAAACCCTGCGATATAGTTGAGTGTTGCTGCCGTCCCGCTGGGGATGGCACTGCGGAACCCCGTATCGGTCTCTGGCCGTGGGTGGAACAATCCGCACTCGAGACAGCCTTCGTGAACATATTTCGCGAAGAGCCCAGAAGACGATTCCCTCGAAGAAAAGGTAGACAAGTGGTTTACGCAGTTGTGCGCGCCGGTGGCCGGCAGGAGAAGGTAGAGGTCGGGTCCATCATCACGGTGAACCGTCTTTCGGGCGAGGCCAAGGGCAAGCTTGAGCTTCCCGCGGTGCTGCTCGTTGATGGCGATCAGGTGACGACCGACGCGGCAGTGCTCGCCAAGGTCAAGGTCACCGCCGAGATCCTCGAAGATCTCCGTGGCCCCAAGATCATCATTCAGCGCTACAAGAACAAGACCGGCTACAAGTCCCGCCAGGGACACCGCCAGGATCTGACCCGCATCAAGGTGACGGGCATCAAGTAGCCACTGGCTACTGACGCTCTCAGAAATATATTCAGAGGAGACTGAACTAATGTCATCCAAAAAAGGTGCGAGCTCGACTCGTAACGGTCGTGACTCGAACGCCCAGCGCCTCGGCGTGAAGCGCTTCGGTGGCCAGCAGGTCAACGCGGGCGAGATCCTCGTGCGTCAGCGCGGTACCCACTTCCACCCGGGCGCCAATGTTGGCCGTGGTGGCGACGACACCCTCTTCGCCCTCGCCGCTGGCGCGGTCGAGTTCGGTCGCAAGGGTGGCCGCAAGGTCGTCAACGTGGTGGCCGCAGCAGCGTAGTCGCTAGAAGTTTGAATGGCAGGGGCGAGCTTCGGCTCGCCTTTGCCGTATCCGGAGTGTGTTTGCCGCGACCGCGGTAAGGAAGGACGAAACATGGTCACCTTTGTTGATCAAGTACAGCTCCACCTAAAGGCGGGTCGAGGCGGCGACGGTTGTGCATCGATCAGGCGCGAGAAGTTTAAGCCGCTCGCCGGCCCTGATGGCGGCGTGGGCGGCAACGGCGGCAACGTCGTGCTGGTCGCGGATCCGCAGGTCACGACGCTCCTGGAGTACCACCGTCGACCGCACCGTACCGCCGAGAACGGCGGTTACGGCGCGGGCAACTACCGTGACGGGAACAAGGCCCCCGACCTTGAGCTGCCGATGCCCGTCGGTACCGTCGTGAAGGATCTTGACGGCGAGGTCCTGGTGGACCTCACCGAGCCCGGCATGCGCTACGTCATTGCCGAGGGCGGCCTGGGTGGGCTGGGCAATAACGCGCTCGCCAGCACGAAGCGCAAGGCCCCCGGCTTCGCGCTCCTCGGCACCGAGGGGTGGGAAGGTTCGGTCACGCTCGAGCTGAAGACCATCGCCGACGTTGCCCTGGTGGGGTACCCGTCGGCCGGAAAGTCCAGCTTGATCGCGGCGCTGAGCGCCGCTCGGCCGAAGATTGCCGATTACCCCTTTACGACGCTGCACCCGAACCTGGGCGTGGTGCAGGAGGGTGAACACCGCTTCACGGTCGCCGATGTTCCCGGGTTGATCGAGGGCGCGAGCGAGGGAAAGGGCCTCGGGCTCGACTTCCTGCGCCACGTCGAGCGGTGCAGCGCCCTGCTGCACGTCCTCGACTGCGCAACGCTCGAGCCGGGTCGCGACCCGCTCTCCGACCTCGACGTCATCTTGCACGAGCTGGGTGCCTACCCGGTCGAAGAGGGCCAGGTGCCGCTCATTGAGCGACCGCAGCTGGTCGCGCTGAACAAGATTGACGTGCCCGAGGCACGCGAACTTGCTGAGTTGGTGAAGCCCGAGCTCGAAGCGCGTGGCTACCGGGTCTTCATGATCTCGGCGGTCGCCCACGAGGGCCTTCGCGAGATGAACTTCGCGCTGGCCGAGGTCGTAGAGGCCGAGCGCGCTGCGCGCATCGCGCGCGAGAACTCGGTTGAGCGCATCATTATTCGCCCGAAGCCGGTGAACGACGGCGGGTTCCGCGTCGTTTCCGAGGGCGGCAGCTACGGCAACTTCTTCCGCGTACTGGGTCTCAAGCCCGAACGCTGGGTTGCGCAGACCGACTTCAAGAACGACGAGGCCGTGGGCTATCTCGCTGACCGTTTGCAGAAGCTCGGCATCGAGGAGGCGCTCGTCAAGGCGGGTGCCGTTGAGGGTTCGACCGTCGTCATCGGCCCCGGATCCGGCGTCGTCTTCGACTGGGAGCCGACCCTGACCACTGCCGCAGAGGTTCAGATGGGCCAGCGCGGCACCGACGCGCGTGTCGAGCAGAACAACCGGCGCACCAACAAGGAGCGTCGCGAGGAGTACCACGATCTCATGGACGCGAAGGCTGAGGCTCGGTCGCAGCTGAAGAGCGAGCGTGAGTCTGGCATGTGGGAAGCGTTGGATGAGTAGTAGGGAACAAGCGCTGTTTGGGGCCCGCCGGCTGGTAGTCAAGGTGGGCTCCTCCTCCGTGAGCGGCGAGAACGCGGATCAGATTCCGCTGCTCGTCGATCAGCTCGCGAGGTTGAGCGCCGCCGGCGTTGAGGTATTGCTCGTCTCGAGTGGTGCAATCTCGACGGGGGTGCCGTACCTCGAACTCGAGACGCGTCCCGACGATCTCGCGACCCAGCAGGCCGCGGCAGCAGTGGGCCAGAACGTGCTCATTAATCGCTATCAGCGTGCGCTGAGCGCTCACAACCTGATCGCCGGGCAGGTGCTGCTGACGGCGCAGGACATGCAGAACCCCACCCACCGCGGCAATGCGAAGCGATCTCTTGAGCGCCTGCTGCAGCTGCGAATTCTGCCGATCGTGAACGAGAACGATACCGTCGCGACACACGAGATCCGCTTTGGGGACAACGATCGGCTTGCCGCGCTCGTCGCGCGCCTGGTCGACGCCGACACCCTCGTGCTGCTCTCCGACGTTGACGCGCTTTACACCGCGCCCCCCACCGAAAAGGGGGCGAAGCGAATTGCCCGCGTTCCTTACGGCGATGAACTGAGCGGCGTACGTATTGGCGAGGCCGAGTCCGGCTGGGGCACCGGTGGTGCGCAGACTAAGGTGCAGGCGGCGCGTTTGGCGGCCGATGCCGGCGTGTCGGTGGTGCTGACCGAAACGAGTCGCATCGGCGAGCTGCTCGACGGGGTCGACCTCGGCACCTGGTTTGAGGCAGCTCCCGCCGCCACAGCGGCGTCCGCCTAGGGGCACGCGAGGGCCTCGGTGGTTCTCGTTCGCCGGCGCTCTATCCCGCGATATGCTGGCGGAATGAATGCTCAGGACCCGCTTCTCGACCGCCTGGTTGCCGCCCGTACCGCGGCGAAGACGCTCGCCACTGCCACGACCGCCCAGAAGAATGCGGCGCTCGAGGCGATCGCCCAGCACATCGAGGCATCGATCCCAGAGATCGTCGAGGCAAATGCCGATGACCTGGCCCGCGGGCGCGACAACGGGCTGGAAGCAGGTCTCCTCGACCGGCTGCTGCTGGACGAGACCCGGCTGCGCGGACTCGCCGCTGCGGTACGCGAGATTATTGCACTTCCGGATCCCGTCGGCGCCGTCGTACGTGGCAGCACGCTTCCGAACGGAATCACCCTCGCGCAGGTGCGGGTGCCCTTCGGTGTCGTGGGCGCGATCTACGAGGCGCGCCCGAACGTCACGATCGACATTGCGGCCCTCGCGCTGAAGAGTGGCAATGGCGCGGTGCTGCGCGGTGGCACCGCCGCCGAGCGCAGCAATGCGGTGCTCGTGTCTCTCATTCAGCAGGCGGTGAACAGCGTCGGACTTGCCGGCGCAGCGGTGCAGACCATCGATGAGTTCGGTCGCGAGGGGGCGGCTCGCCTCATGCGCGCTCGCGGCTACGTCGATGTCCTGATCCCGCGGGGGAGTGCGGGTCTGATCGCGAGTGTCGTGCAGGACTCGACCGTCCCCGTTATTGAGACCGGCGCCGGCATCGTGCACGTCTACGTAGACGCGAGCGCCGACGTCGAGATGGCTGCGGCGATCGTGCAGAACGCGAAGACACATCGCCCGAGCGTGT
This sequence comes from Leucobacter sp. CX87, assembly GCF_018682295.1. Lineage (NCBI taxonomy): Bacteria > Bacillati > Actinomycetota > Actinomycetes > Micrococcales > Microbacteriaceae > Leucobacter > Leucobacter sp. CX87. Next base: position 187,180 of record NZ_JAFIRI010000001.1, read on the forward strand.
GTAACGCCGCCGAGACGCTCTTGGTGCACCGTGACGCAGCCGCCCGGGTGCTGCCCCGCATTGCGGCCGATCTCATGGGAGCCGGGGTCTTGCTGCACGGGAACGATGCCGCGCGCAACCTGGTCCCCGCTATGCACTCGGCCACTGACGAGGTCTGGGCTACCGAGCACCTGGGCCTTGAGATGGGGGTCCGCGTTGTCGACTCCATCGACGAAGCGATGGAGCACATCGACCGCTACTCGACGCACCACACTGAGTGCATCGTGACCGCGGACTATGCGAACGCAGAACGCTTCCTTGCCGAGGTCGACTCGGCCGCGGTAATGGTGAATACCTCTACGAGGTTCACCGATGGGGGCGAGTTCGGGTTCGGCGCTGAGGTGGGTATTTCTACTCAGAAGTTGCACGCGCGCGGGCCGATGGGGCTTCCTGAACTCACGAGCACGAAGTGGCTTGTGCGTGGCTCAGGCCAAATCCGCTGATCAGACCGGCTAGACTAGTTTCGACCACCCGGCCGACGATACGTTCAAGGAAGTAACTGATGTCTGTTCTCGCCACGATTGCCGCTGCTAGCGAAGGCGCGCACGTTGTCAACGAGCTTCCGATGCCCGCTCCGATGTTCGGGGCGATCGTCCTCACCCTCTTCGTGGTGCTGGGTCTTGTGACCTTCAGCTTCCGCGACGTGGCGAACCGCCACGCGGAAAAGGCTGCTGCCTACGCCCGCGAGCACGGCGATTCGCACGGCCACTAGGCGGCGCATGTCCACGAATCGCCGCAGGATCGGCGTGATGGGCGGTACGTTCGACCCGATCCACCATGGCCACTTAGTTGCGGCGAGCGAGGTGGCACAGAGCTTCGACCTCGATGAGGTGGTCTTTGTGCCCACTGGCCGTCCTTGGCAGAAGACGGTGGTGTCGGAGAGCGAGCATCGCTACCTGATGACGGTGATCGCGACCGCTTCCAACCCGCGATTCAGTGTGAGCCGTGTGGATGTCGACCGTTCCGGCCCGACCTACACAGTCGACACGTTGCGCGACATCCGTAAGGCATACCCGAACGCGGATCTGTTCTTTATTTCGGGTGCCGATGCGATCGAGCAGATCTTTAGCTGGAAAGATGTGGACGAGCTCTGGGAGCTCGCCCACTTCATCGCGGTGTCGCGTCCTGGCCACGAGCTTTCTGCGCTGGGGCTTTCCGGCGAGAACGTGAGTTTGCTTGAAGTTCCCGCGCTGGCGATCTCTTCGACGGACTGCAGGAGTAGGGTCGCGCGGGGATTTCCTGTCTGGTACCTCGTGCCAGACGGCGTAGTCCAGTACATTGCGAAGCACGACCTGTATACGGACTCGGGAGTAAATAGATGAACGAGCACGAGGAACCGAAGCTGACCAGCCGCCGTGCGCGGCGGATGCAGGAGCAATTGGAGACCACCGGGATCCCCGTGGTCTCGAGTTCCCCTGCCCCCGCCGAGGAGAATGCTGCGGAAAACGCCGCAGTGACGGCGACTGGCAGCGACGCGATCGAGATTTCGCCGGTTGACGAGAATGGCCGGGTGCGCACGCGACGCGAAATGCGCGAGCTACGCGAGGCGGCGCTTGCCCGCCAGGCAGAGGTTGACGCGCCTGTGGCCGCGCCGCAGACGGACACTGTCGTCGACACCGAGGTCGACGATGAGGTCGAGCCGAGCGCACCGGTTGCGGAATCGACCGAGACCGCGGCGGACCCCCAGCCCGAAGCGGGAGCCGACGCCGCACCCGCGGATGAACCCGCGATCGCGGCAGACGAGTTCGTTGTCGCCCCGGTCGAGGTTCCTGAGTTTGATGACCGGCTGGCTCCCACCGAGGCGATGTCGTTCGCGGATCTTCTTGAGGTGTCGACGAGCGCGGCAGCTGAGCCGAGCGAGTCGGCAATCGATGCGCTCGACGAGAGCGGCACGGACGGATCTGACGAAGAGCTCGAGGGGGAGGCGTCGGTTGCGGCTCCCGCAAAGGGTCGGTTCCGGATGCCCTGGAGTCGCTCGAAGGACGCGGCGAGCGACGACGAAGCCGCAGTCGAGCCGGAGGCTGACGCGGAGGCGGCAGACGACGAGGCGCCCCAGGAAGAGATTCTTGAGATTGATGGCGACGAAGACGTTGTCGGAGAACTCGTCGCCGAGGATGTTACGGGTGCAGCAGTCACCTTCGACCACGTCGAGCCCGCAGCCCCCGCCCTGGCGGTAGACGAGGACGAGGATGAGGACGAGGACGGCGAAGTTGCCGACGCACCCGCGCCTACCTCGGCTCGCACGAGTTACTCGTTCCCCGACATAGCGCCGCTCGCCGAAGAGCGTTCGGTCTTCGATGATCCGGCGACGCAGGCGATTCCGGCACTGCCATCGGACGATCTCATCGCTCCGCTGACCGAACGCACCGGCGACTTCGACGACCTCATCTCTCGCGCAATTGCTGCCGAGGGTGCGACGTCGTCGAACACGGCGGCACTGATCCTGCCGTCGATGCCCGAGGGCACCGACCTGGCCGGACCGTTGGGGGAGACCGGTGAGCTGTTCGTCACCGGTTCCATCGAGCTGCCGAAGTCGTTAGGCGAGACGGGAGGGCACGCGCGTCTGCACGACTCGATCGAGTCTGACCCGCTTGCCGACCTCGGAATCGACTTGAGCGACGAGCCTGTCCCTGATGACTCCGCCCCGGTGTCGGCAACGCGCGCCATCAGCGCGCGAACCGTCGAGGGATCCGGCGTCGTTGCCCCGCACACCAAGAAGGGGAATCGGCTTCCGCTGATCCTCTCGCTGACCGCCGGCGGGCTGCTGCTCGCCGTGATCGGGCTACTGGCCTGGGGCGCGTCAAACGGAATGTTTGGGTAGCCAGTCGGCTCCCGAATTCGTAAATCCATGAAGGAGAAGTGTGGCTGCTACTGAGCAGGCGCTGCGTGAACTGCGGGTTGCAGTACAAGCGGCAGAAGACAAGGGTGCGACCGGGCCTGTGGCCCTGGACGTATCGGAGACGTTCGGCCTGGCCGACGTGTTCCTCATCGTCGGCGGAAGCGTCGAGCGCAACGTGCAGGCGATCGCTGACGAGATCGAGGACCAGCTGAATGAAGCTGGCACTCGGACGCTTCGGCGCGAGGGTCGCGAGACCGGGCGCTGGGTGCTGCTGGATTTCGGCGACCTCATCGTGCATGTTTTCCACCAGGAGGAGCGCGAGTTCTACGACCTCGAGCGGCTCTGGAAGGACTGCCCCGCGATCGCTCTCGACGCGCCCGAGGTGTGACCGATTTGCGGCGGGGGTACCCCTCTGTTGTAAGCTAAATGAGTTGTCGGGCGAGCATTCGTCCGACTTCCACGGGTCTGTGGCGCAGTTGGTAGCGCACCTGCATGGCATGCAGGGGGTCAGGGGTTCGAATCCCCTCAGATCCACGTTTATCGAAAAGCCCGGGTAGTGAATCGCAGAAATGCGAAACATCGCCCGGGCTTTTTGCATGGGTGCGAGACGTGGCTCATGCCCCCGGATCTGACTGACCGTGGTGTACCCTCCGAGTCAGGGGCGCGATGGGCGCCTCATGCCATTGTGTCCCGCGCGAGCGGCCAGGTCGGATTTCGGGGAGTCGTCAATGTCATCTTCTTGCACGCTCCGTTGCGCGACGCTCATTGGCGCCTCCGCGGCGCGTGAGCTACCCCGGCACCGAGGGGGCGCCTTGGCGCCATGGTGATCGAAAACGTAGACCTCCTCGTCGTCGGGGGAGGCAAAGCGGGCAAGTCACTCGCGATGGAATGCGCCCGCGCCGGGCAGTCGGTCACCATGGTGGAACGGGGCATGATCGGCGGGACCTGCATCAACGTCGCCTGCATCCCGACGAAGACGCTGATCAACAGCGGGCGGATCCTGCAAGACGTTCGACGCGCAGCCGAGTTTGGGATCGCCGGGGCGGAGGACGTCCGAGCGGAGATCGAGCGGCTCCGCCGGCGCAAGGAGGACGTCGTCGACGCGATGGTCCAGGGGCAGCTCGCGGCGTTCACCGGTTCGGGGATGGACCTGATCCTGGGCGAGGCACGCTTCGTCGCCCCACGAACAGTGGAAGTGACGCTGCCGGACGGCGGAGTGCGGACGATTCGCGGCGCCGACGTGGTGCTGAACCTCGGCGCATCCCCGACGATTCCGAACATTGAGGGGCTCGATCGCGTCGAGGTGCACACGAGCGAGACGCTTCTTCGCCTCGACGCCTTGCCGCAGAGCATCATCGTCCTCGGCGGCGGCTACATCGGCTGCGAGTTCGCAGACATCCTCAACACCCTGGGCGTCACCGTCACGGTCGTGCAGCGCGCGGAGCGACTGCTGCCGGGGGAGGACCCGGACGTCTCCGAAGAAGTCGCCCAGAGTTTTCGGGCCGCCGGCATCACGCTGCACCTGGGGGAGACGGCGCAGCGGGTGTCGCGTGCCGACGACGGGACGATTTCGGTCACCCTGAACTCAGGGGTCACCCTCGATGCATCAGAGGTGCTCGTCGCAGTCGGGCGCACGCCGCAGACAGCGGGAATCGACCTCGAACGCGCGGACGTGCGCCTGACTGATCGCGGCTTCGTCGAGGTCGACGAGTATCTCCGCACGAGCGCCGAGCGTGTCTGGGCGGCGGGCGATGTCGCCGGCAGTCCGCAATTCACGCACGCCTCCTACGACGACTATCGAGCGCTCGCCCACAACCTCGCGTCGCGTGCCGGAGCGGGCGCGCTGCGCAGCACGAACGGTCGCCTCATTCCGTACTGCGTTTTCACCACGCCCGAGCTGGCGCGCGTCGGACTCACCGAGTCGGCGGCGCGTGCGGCCGGCCATCGTGTGCGCATCGCGCGGATGCCGGTGGCGGCGATTCCCCGGGCGCGCACACTGGGGCACCTCGAGGGCACTTGGAAAGCCGTCATCGACGCCGACAGCCACCAGATACTGGGGGCAGCCCTGCGCGGGCCCGAGGCGAGCGAGGCGATCGCCGTCCTGCAGATGGCGATGCTCGCGGCCCTCGAATACACGCGGGTGCGCGACGCGATCATTGCACATCCCACCATTGCAGAGGGTCTGAACCTCTTGTTCACGCCCGCTTTTCTCGAGGCCGAGGGGACACCATGAGCGAGCTCGACGAACTCGACGCACTCCGTGATCGGGTGGCTTCACTCGAGCGCGAGAATCGGACGCTCCAGCGCCCCACGCGTTCCGGGTGGCTACGGTCTACCCTGGCGGTCATTCTGATCACGCTGGGCGTTGTCCTTGCTCCCGTCGCGGTGCTCGGAGCGTGGGCGAGGCTCGAGCTGGTCGACACCGACCGTTTCGTTGCGACCTTGGGGCCTCTGGCGCAGGATCCTGCCGTGCAAGCACTCATCGCGACCGAGGTGACGGCCGCGATCAACGATCAGGTCGACGTTCCGGGCATGGTGCGGGACGTCGCCGACGGCATTCGAGGCCTCGGACTTCCGCCCCGGACGGAAGCCGCGCTGGGACTGCTGGAAGGTCCCGCTGCGATGGGGATCGAGGCGATGATTGGCGACGTTGTCACGAACGTGGTTGCGTCCCCGCGGTTCGCCGGAGTCTGGAGCCAGACCCTGGCGCTGGCGCACTCCGAAACCATCGCAGTCATCCAAGACCAACCGGGGTCTGCGCTCGGACTCGCCTCGGACGGCATGCTCTCCCTGCGGCTTGGCGTCGTGGTCGAGGCGGTGCAGAAGGAACTCGTCGACCGCGGGGTGGCGTTCGCGGCGGCAATTCCCGACGTGGATCGCGAGATCCCCATCGTGCAGTCCGAATCCCTCGGGCAGATTCGCGTGGGCTACCAGCTCGTGGCAACAGTGGGATACTGGCTGCCCTGGGTCTCGCTCGTGCTCGTCGCCGGGGGCGTGCTCGTGGCGAAGCGACGCCTGCGCGCGTTCGCCTGGGCGGCGGCGGCTCTCACTGCGGCGTTCGGGCTCCTCGCGCTGGGCGTCAACCTGGGGCGTGCACTCTTTCTCGGCGAGGTCAGTCCCTCTCTCCTCCCGGCCGATGCCGCCACTGCGATGTATGGCCAGCTCACGGCGGCCATCGCGGCGACGGCAGTCACCGGGATGGTCGTTTCGGGGCTCGTCGCCCTGGGGGCCTGGCTCGCGGGGGCGTCCCGTTCGGCTCAGTCGGTGCGTGCCGCCGGCGAGGGCGCATTCCGAAAACTACGCGGGCGGGCCCCCGACACGGCTCTGCGCACGTACCCGCTAGATTAGGCACGCGCCGGCAGTCCGCTGCGCATCACCCTCGCCGGAAAGTGCCCCGATGTCTGATCCTGTATTCCAGCCCGCCCCGCAGCAGCCGCTGACTCCCCAGCCCGCTTATCCGCTGCAGCAGCAGTATGTGCAGCAGCCCCCTACCGGCCGCAAGTCGTGGGCGCTTGGCTTTTTGGCCTACATTCCCGCGCCCCTGGTGGGCATCGTGATTGCCGGCATCGTCATGGCCGCGGTCTATCCATCGACGAAGCGCAGGGGCATCCCGCTGGCCACGGAGAATGCGCGCATTGCCGCAAACTGGGGCCTGACCGTGCTCAGCGTCGTCGTGCTCTTGGGGCTGTACGTCCTCACCCTCGCGGTCGGATTCCCTGAGACGAAATCGGCCGGGTTCTTCCCGATCGGGTTCGCTGTCCTGGGTTACGTCGTGCTCGCCATCGCGCACGCGGTTGTCACGATTGCGGGCACGGTCATCAGCGGAACTCGCGTCTTCCGCAATCCGCTCGCGATCCCGTTCCTGCGCCCGAGCGCCTAGGCGCGATCGCGGCGACGTCCCCACCACAGCACGGCGGCGCCCACGGCGACGATCGCGATGGCGATGCCGATGATGTACCCGGTCACCCCGAGGAACCCTCCGGGCACCAAATGCGGGTTGAGGAAGGGATACGGATACCACCAGGGCTCCCCGGTGACGGGGTTGACCGTGATCGGACCCCGGATCAGTGTGTATGCCACCCAGGCGATCGGGTACGCCGCGATCGTCAGGATCCTGCCCCAACCCAGCCCGCGCCGTCCCGGGGCGACGAGGAGATCGAGGAGCAGGATCAGCGGGGCGATGACGTGCAGCACCTCGTTCGACCAGGGCACCGTGGTGCCCTGCGGCAGCGCGACGCCGCGGAGCAGCGTGTTGTAGACGATGCCGGTCACGATCATGTAGGTCGTGACCGAGGCCAGCAAGGCGGCGAACCAGATCGGCTCGCGGGATTCGGTGGCGGGTCGGCGCCAGCTCAGGAACGCGCCGACGGCGAGCGTCACCATGGCCAGCAAGTTCGACTGAATCGTGAAGAAGCTCATGAAGTTCACCGCGGTAGTCGCGACGTCGCGATGATGGTCGATCGCGCCAGTGATGGTGACGGACAATTGAGCGATGACGGCGGCGAGAATCAGGGCAGCCCCCGCCAGGCGTACCCAGGGCCAGACGCGGGTCACTTCTTCTTGCGCCGTCCGCGGAACCAGGGGAAGAGCGAGCCGATGACGACTCCCATGAGCAGCACGCCGAGGAACCAGATCCAGACGGGCATCACGAAGCGAAACCCGAGGAACATGATTGTTCCCTGATTCAGGTTCGAGAAGACGAAGGCGAGCGAGATCGCCAGCAGGATCAATGCGGTGATCGTTTTGCCCGACATCGAGCGTCGCTGCTCGGGGCTCGACGGGGCTGGCGATGGACGGGGCGTGTTCGGGACAGGTGCAGAAGTCATGGAGGCCTCCTCAGGCAAGTGGCTCAATGCTATGGCCCGGTGATCGCATTTTGGCGGAACGGCTCTGCATTTCTCGCGCCGGTGCTCCTCGGCAATTGATACGCTCGGAAAATGAAGACTCAGTGGACTCGACGTGTGCTGTACGTGGAGGACCAGCAGGCCATGCGAGTGCTCACCGCCGCCGTCTTTGAGAGCGCCGGGTTTGCAGTGATGAGCGCCTCCTCGGCACACGCGGCACTCGACATGCTGGAGGAGTGGGACCCGGATGTATTGGTCACCGACATCGAGCTGGGATCGCGTCCCGATGGCGTTGAACTCGCCCACATCGCCCGACGGCTTGCGCCGCATCTGGGCATCGTGTTCGTGACGAGCTTCCCGCGCGCGGCGCATCCGCAGGGTCAGGATGCGATCCTCGGAGCAGTCCACCTCGACAAGACACAGATCACTTCTCCGGACGACCTCGTAGCGGCGCTCGAGCAGGCGCTGCGTGCTCGCGAGGACCAGCCGATGGCGGCGACGGTGCCGGCTGACTTGCCAGCGGGGATCGGGGCGCTCACCGAACACCAGCGTCGTGCGCTGTCCCTGATCGCTGCGGGGCTCTCCAACACGGAAATCGCCGCGCGCACCGACGCGTCGGTGCGCGCGGTCGAACGCACGGTGGCTCGGGTGTTTGACACGCTTGGCGTTTCGCGGGTGAGCGCGGTCAATCCGCGGGTGGTGGCTGCCAACGAGTACAACCGGCTCTTCGGCCCCCTCGTCCCGACGTGACGCTGCGTCGGCCGTTCGCCCAGGTCGGCCAGGTCCTCTCGCACGGCTCGTTCTTCTCGGTGTGGTCATGGTTGGTCACTGCACCGTTCGCGATCACCCTCCTGGGAGGGTACGACTCCGCGACGACCCCCACGCAGCGGATGCTGGGTATCGCTGTCGCGGCCGGAGTACACGTCGTCATTGGCGGCGTGGGAAGCATTGGCGCGCTGCTCGAGCGCCGGGTTCGCGCCGCGGCCGCGCGCACGGCGGTGGTACTCGCAACGATGGCGGTGCTGGGTGCGTTGCGCCCGCTTTTCACCCAAGCGCTTATGGAGTTGGCCGGAGTGCCCGGCCTGCCCGTGCCCATGGCCGGCAGGATCCTGACCAATCTCCTCGTCATCTCGATCTCGCTCACGCTCATCGCGCTCGCGACCTCGACGCTGCGCCGCCGGCGGGAGGTGCTTGCCTCGCTCGCCACCGTGACGCGAGCGCTTGAATGCGAGCGGACGGCGGGGTCGAAGTTACGTGCGAGCGCGAGCGCGGCCGTGTATAGGGGCCGGGAGCGCCTCCTCGCCGCCGTCCCAGAGGGGGTGCTCGGCATCGGGCCGGGGGAGCGCTCGACGGTGCTGCTGGCATTCTCCGAGGGGATCGTGCGACCCGTCGCGCACGAGTTCAGTGCGCTGCGGGAAACAGGCCTGGCCTCGGCCAATCCCGATTCCGAGCACGGCTTTCCAGCCTCGGCGGAGCGGGAGATTTCCCCACACCTCTGGGTGCTCTCGCCCCCGCCACTCGGGCTCCCGACGCTGCTCTACGTGCTGATCTTCCTCCCGTTTCTATTGCAGCGCGCCGGGGCCGGCCCCACCCTCTGGGCAGTACTCGTCGTGGGCGGCTGCGGGGCGCTCGCCGAGAATGCCCTGGCTCGAGGCGTGGATCGGTGTGCACCGCGCACCGGTCGGGGCCGCGCCCTGTCCCTGCTGGTCGGATACACGGTTGTGTCAATCGCGCTCTCAGCCGCAGCGTGGCTGGTGTTGCCGGAGGCGGGCATCTCGGCGGTGGGACCCGTCACCTATCTCGTGATCGCTGTGGCAAGCGGGCTCTGCGCGGGCCACCTTCTTCGGCTCGCCGCTGAGGAGGAGCGCCTGGCCGCCCAGCTCCTCCGGTACCGCGCCGATGAGTACGAGGGTCGGCGCTCGGCGGAACAGGTACTCGCCGACGCCGCGGAGTGGGTGCACGGCGAAGTGCAGTCTGCGTGCCTCACAGCTGTCGTTTTCCTGTCCCAACACGACGATCAGCGGGCTTGGGAGCGCGAGCTCGGGACCATCCGCGCGGCGATCGAGCGCATCGACGAGCCGAGGTCACCGGTCGCCTTTTCGCGGCAGGCCGTTGAGGAAGTGCTGGCGGCCTGGGGGCGCGTGATTGATTGCGACCTGTCGTGCGACGCGAACGTCTGGCCGATACTCGACGCGTCACCAGCGTCGGGCCGGGTCGTGGTCGACGCGCTCTCGGAGGCACTCACGAACATCTTGCGGCACGCGGCCCGCCCGATCGCGCGGGTTCGGCTCGAACTCGAAGCCGGCGCGGTGACGCTTCGGGTTTCGTCGCCCGGAACGCTGGAGCACCTCGTTACGGGAGGCTCGGGCGTGCGCGAATTGCGCCGCCGGGCGGACCGGGTCGAACTCACCGAGTCGATGGGCACGGTGCAACTCACCGTCGGGGTGCGCGTCGGGGCGCAGGCCCAGTCGTAATTTCCCCCTCCGCGGCTCCGTCGGCTACGGGGTCGCGATACCGTCACCCCAGCGCCAGTGCGAGGGGCACGGCGCCAGGGGGAGGACGTTTACTATGGGTGATCTCGGACAACTACTACCGCTGGGGCTGGGAAGCATCATCAGCCCGCTGCCGATCGTTGCAATCGTCGCGATCCTCCTGTCCCCGCGCGGCGGCAGGAACGGACTCGCATACGTGGCGGCCGTGATCCTGGTCGGCTTCGCGTTCACGCTGGTCGCGGCGCTTTCCACCGCCGGCGCGGGAGCCGGCGGTTCGGACAAGGACGACACCGTCGTACTCGTCATTACCGCAGCGCTGGCCCTCGGGTTCACGGTGCTGGCCGTCGTGAGCTGGCTCGGGAGACCCCGAGGGGGTGCGGCCGCGTCGATGCCGTCCTGGCTTGCTGCGGTGGACTCGCTCACGCCTCTGAAGGCCGCAGGCCTCGGCGCGCTCATGGCCGTGACGAACAGCAAGAACATCCCGCTTGAGCTGAAGGCCGGTTCGCTGATCGGCGCGCACGACCTGGGGGTGCTCATGGTGATCGCGCTCAGCGCGATGTTCGCGATCTATGCCTCGCTCGGGATCCTGCTGCCGACGCTGCTCGCTGCGAGCGGGTCGCAGCGCGTCATCGCGGTCCTAGCGCGGCTGAAGACGGAGATGGTGCAGCACAACGCGGCCATTATGACGGTCCTGTTCGCGGTACTCGCGGCGGTAGAAGCGTCGCACCTCATTCACCAGCTCGTTCGCTGAACTTGAAAGGACGAATCATGACTGATCTTTCCCATCCCATCGTCTCGACCTCGGCCGGTCGCGTTCGCGGCATCGCCACGGCCGGCATCGCCGTGTGGAAGGGCATCCGCTATGCGCAGGCCCCGACAGGAAACCTGCGCTGGCGGGCGCCCGTGGCGAGCCCGGCGCATGACGGAGTGCTCGATGCACGCGCGTTCGGCGCCGCCGCGCCCCAATCGTCGAACCCGGCCGTTCCGCTTGGCGCGGACACCGTCACGGACGAGGACTGCCTGTTCTTAAACGTCTGGGCGCCGTGGGGCGCGGACGCTGAGACGGCCGCGCCGCGACCGGTGATGGTCTGGGTCCATGGTGGCGCGTACACGTTCGGCTCGGCGAGCCAGCCGCTCTTCGACGGGCGCGCGCTCGTGGAGTCGGGCGACGTGATCCTGGTGAGTGTCAACTATCGGTTGGGCGGCCTCGGGTTTCTCGACCTCACTGGCTTCGCGGACGGAGCTGAGGTGGACAGCAATCTCGCGGTACGTGATGTTCTCTTGGCGCTCAGGTGGGTGCAGGACAATGCAGCCGCGTTTGGCGGGGACCCGGCAAGGGTCACCGTCTTCGGCGAGTCGGCTGGGGCCGGGATTGTCACGACACTCCTCGCAATGCCCAGCGCCGAGGGCTTGTTCTCCCGCGCAATCGCTGAGAGCTCGCCAGTGAGCTCGGTCTATACCAGCGAGCGCGCGAAGACCGCGGCGAAGGTATTCCTCGCGGCGCTCGGGGCGGAGACCGTCACCGAGGCCCGAGAGAAGAGTGTCGATGAGATCGTGGCGGCGAGCAGCGAGGTCTACGCGAAGATCCCAGCCCTCGCGCCCGGGACTCTGCCGTTCGCTCCCGTCGTGGAGGGGGAGCTCATCCCTGAACATCCACTCACGCGGCTTCGTGAGGGTCGGGCGCTTCCGGTGCCATTGCTGATCGGCACCAACCGGGACGAAGCGACCCTCTTCAAGTACATGAAGTCGCCGCTCATGCCGATTACCGAGCCGACAATCAACGCCATGTTCGCGGCGATGAGCGCCGAGAACCCGGACGTCACGCTGCCGCCCCGTGAGCAGGTCCTCGAGGCGTACGAGGGGGTGCGGCATCGGGCGATTGGCCTCGGGATCGCCCGCGACATCGGCTTTCGGATGCCCACCCTCTGGGCTGTCGAAGGTCACAGCAAGGTGGCCCCTGTCTGGCTCTACCGCTTCGACTACGCCACGCCGATGCTGCGCGTACTCGGTATAGGCGCGACACACGCGACCGAGCTGCCCTACGTCTGGGGAAATCTCGACACGACCCCGAAGGACCCGACCTTCCTCCTGGGCGGACGGCGCAAGGGACGGGCGCTGTCGAAACGCATGCGTGCCCGTTGGACCGCCTTCGCCAACGGTGAGGCCCCGGGAGCTCCGGCGCCTGCGACCGAGTGGCCGCAGTTCGACCTGGCTCGCCGACAGTCACTGCACATTGACGCGACTGACGAGGTGCGTTCAGACCTTGACGACACGTTGCGCCAGGGGTGGGGCGATACGGCGCTGTCCTTCCGCTGACGAGAGACGCGCAGCGGCGGCCAACACCCAGGGGTGCTGGCCGCCGCAGCGCGTCTCTCGTCGGCCCGTCTTACTCCGCGCGCGTGACGATGATCGGGCAGGGAAGGGCCTGGAGCAGGCCGTGGCTCACCGAGCCGAGCAGCAGCCGCTGGAAACCGCCGCGCCCGCGGCTGCCCACCACAAGGAGTTCGGCGCTCTCGGCGGCGTTGAGCAGGGCGGCGACCGGGGGCGACTGTACCGTGTGTCGCTCGATCACCAGGTCGGGGTAGCGACTCGCGAGCCCCGCGACGCCGATGGCGATCGCCTCGTCGGCGGCGGCGCGCTGCGACTCGGCAAGCTCATCGCTCCAGAGGTACTCAAGGCCGGGCGTGAGTGGCGGCATCCACGCATAGACGGCGTGGAGGGGAACGCCGCGCCGAGACGCTTCTTCAGCCGCGTAGGCCACAGCCTTTGTCGAGGCTTCCGAGCCGTCGACGCCGACGACGACCCCCGCTGCGGCGGGGTGCCGCTTGAACGGGATGACGGCCACCGGGCAGAATGCGGCTGCCGCGATCTTTACGGCGCGGGTGCCGAAGAAAGACCCGGCGAGCCGGCTGCCCTCGTGAGCTCCCAGCACGACGAGGTCGCCACGCTTCGAGGCCTCCGCGACCTCGGCGATTGGGTGGCCGACGACCGCGGTGCCGGTCACTTTTCCGGTAAATCCGCGTGATGCGGCGTAGGCGCACTCGGCCTCAAGCATTTGCTCGGAGGCGTGCTGCGCCTCGGACAGGAACGCGACGCTCTCAGAGAGGAACGAGTCGTCCGCCACGTGCAGCAGCTCAACTTCGGCACCTCGCGCGGTGGCCCGCTCAAGCGCCCAGTCCAGCGCCGCGCGGCTCTGTTCCGAACCATCTACGCCAACGATGATCTTCTCAGCCATGATGCATCCTTTATGTCGGAGGGTCTGCCTGCAAGGCTTCCCTTGCACCTCTCACGCTAGCCCACTGGCGCTGACAACGGGCCATCAAGTCCGAGTTCTTCGCGGGATGCGGCCCTCAGAACAGTGTGCCCAGTTCCCCCGGCGATCCCTCGCGCTTCAAGAGGCGTTGTTTGATCTCCAGGCCGTATCGAAAGCCGCCGAGACTGCCGTCGGTGCGCAGAATGCGGTGGCAGGGCACAAAGAGCGCTGCAGCGTTCATGGCGCAGGCCGCCGCCGCGGCGCGCACCGCGGCGGGCCGCCCGGAGAGCGCGGCGTACTCCGTGTACGTCAGTTGGGTGCCGGGGACCACGGTGCGAAGTGCGGCCCAGGCGTCCATCCGGAACGGTCCAGACTGCTGCACGACCGTGATGTCGCCTGGCGCGGCCAGCTCGCCGGCGTAGTAGGCGTCCACCGCGCGTGCGGCGGACGCGATCTCGTGGTCGCTCCGACCGGCGGCGAACGCGCGGACGTCGGCAGGATCCGGCCGAAGCGTGGGGTGTACGAGCGCGAGTAGGGAGGCTACGTCGTCCGTCCAGCCCGAGGCGAGGAGCCCGGAGTCGTTTGCCACCAGGGTGAACAACCCGTCGGGGGTAGGAATTGTCGTCGTCAACGTGTGGCTCACTGTGGTGCCTTCCGGGATACGAGCGGGAGTGGCGCCGCAGAGCCCGCGGAGCGCCAGAGGTGCATCGAGGCATAGGAGCGCCAGGGCGCCCAAACGAGGGCGCGTTCGGCAAGTGCGCGGTGACTCGCGGAAGCAGATTGCTCCGCGCCGATCGCGCCGATCGCTCGTGCTCCGGCAACGAGGGCCACGTCACCGTCGAGCCAGGCATCGGGATCGCCGAGCACACGCATGGCGACGTAGGCGGCCGTCCAGGGCCCGATGCGCGGGCGCTCGAGCAGACTGTCCCGCAGCGCGCTCGCGTCGGCCCCGACGTGCACGGCCAGCGTGCCATCCGCGAGCGCGCTGGCCGTCGCGGCCACGGCACGAATGGACTGCCGCGGGAGGCGCAACGGACGCTCGGGGTCCAAAGGCCCGGTCTGCGGCGGATCAGGCAGGCCGGCCGCAATCTGCGCGGGATCCGGGAAGATGCGGGACAGGCCCGAAAAAGCAGAGGTGTAGGGGCTCCCCAGAGCTGCCGCAAGTCGGCTGAGATGCCCCCTCGCGGCCACCACGGAGATTTGCTGGCCGACCAGGGCTCGCACCACCAGCTCATGCGGGTCCACCGCTCCCGGTACACGAATTCCCGGCGTCCGTGCGACCAGCGGCGCGAGTACGGGGTCGGCGGAGAGTGCAGCGTCGATCGCCATGGGATCCGCGTCGAGGTCGAGCAAGCGCCGAACCCGGGCGACGGCAGGGGCGACGTCGGCGACATCGGAGAGCTCAAGGCGCACCCGCAGCGACCATTCACCGGCGCGGGACTGGGTCGCGATGACCTCGCAGGCCGCCGGACCATGGGGGAGCGCGAGCGTGCGGGCGTACCGCAGGCGTGCGGGATCCCCACTATCCGCGGACTCGACCCCCGCCACCGCACGCGCGGCGAGAAAGGCGAAGACTCCGGGGGCGTCGAATGGCCAGCGCACGGGGAGGGCGAGTTCCAGGCGCGCCCGAACACCGTGTCCCGTCGACTCGGTAGCGTCAGCCGGCTCGGGCCGGGTGTCGCTTCGCGCGGCACCAAACCGCGCGCGGAGTTCACCGGGCTGAGAGTCAAAGACCGCACGGACGGTGTCGTTGAATTGCCGCACCGATCCGAAGCCAGCGGCGAAGGCGACCTGCGCCATCGGGAGGTCGCTGCCAACGAGCAGGGCCCTCGCCGATTGCGCGCGCCGGGCGCGTGCGAGTGCGAGCGGGGGAGCACCGAGCTCGCTGGCGAGGATCCGGCCCACCTGGCGCGGGGTATATCCGAGCCGCCGGGAAAGCCCGTCCACGCCCTCTCGGTCGACGACGCCATCGCTGATGAGCCGCATCGCGCGGCCAACGAGGTCGCCACGGAGATCCCACTCCGGGGTGCCGGGGGCCGCGTCGGGCAGGCAGCGCTTGCAGGCACGAAATCCTGCTTCATGCGCCGCGGCGGAGGTGAGATAGAACGAGACGTGTGCCGGCTTGGGGGTCCGGGCTGGGCACGACGGCCGGCAGTAGATGCCGGTGGATCGCACCGCCGTGAAGAACTGGCCGTCAAAGCGGGTGTCGCGGGCATCGATCGCGCGGTAGCGCTCCTCGAATAGCGGATCGCCCGGTGCGCAGCGCGGTCCAGTCGTGCGGGGCGCTGCGAGCGGGCCGGTTGGGGTGTTCATGGGTTCTATTACAGCAGGCCCGGAGCGCAGTCACTCGCGGAAATCGGACATGACAGTTCCCGGCTGCGCTGCATGCCGCAAACGACGACGCGCCGCCCGCCACAAGGGGCGAACGGCGCGTCTCGGTCGTGCTGGCTCAGGCTAAGCCTTCAGCGCGGGCAGGTGCGCGGGGTGCGAGCCGGCGAGCTGCTCGACGACGCGGACCACCTGGCAGCTGTAGCCGTACTCGTTGTCGTACCAGACGTAGAGCACGCAGCTCTTGCCCGTGGTGATCGTGGCGAGACCGTCGACGATGCCTGCGCGGTTCGCGCCGACGAAGTCGGTCGAGACCACCTCGGGCGACTCGAGGTAATCGATCTGCGCGCGCAGCGGCGACGTGAGCGAGATCTCGCGAAGGAACCCGTTGAGCTCGTCCTTCTCGACCTCGTTCTCGAGCTGGAGGTTCAAGATAGCGAGCGACACGTTCGGCGTCGGAACGCGGATCGCATTGCCGGTCAGCTTGCCAGCGAGCTCGGGCAGCGCCTTCGCGACGGCCTTCGCGGCTCCGGTCTCGGAGATGACCATGTTCAGCGCCGCCGAGCGACCGCGACGGTCACCCTTGTGGAAGTTGTCGATCAGGTTCTGATCGTTCGTGAACGAGTGCACCGTCTCGACGTGGCCGTGGAGGATGCCGTAGCGGTCGTTGAGGACCTTGAGCACCGGCGTGATGGCGTTGGTCGTGCACGAGGCGGCCGAAAGAATCGTGTCTTCCGCGGTGATCGTGTCGCTGTTGATGCCGTAGACGATGTTCTTGAGGTCGCCCTTGCCCGGCGCCGTCAGCAGCACGCGCGCGATGCCGTTGGTCTTGAGGTGCTGGCTGAGACCCTCGGCGTCGCGCCAGATGCCCGTGTTGTCGACGAGGATCGCGTCCTTGATGCCGAACGAGGCGTAGTCGACGCTCGCGGGGTCGTTCGAGTAGATGACCTGGATGCGCACGCCGTTGGCGAGAATGACGTTCTCTTCCGGCAGGACCTCGATCGTGCCGTGGAACGCGCCGTGCACCGAGTCGCGGCGCAGGAGGTTCGCGCGCTTCTCGAGGTCGTTCTCCGAGCCCTTACGCACGACGATGGCGCGCAGGTTCAGCCCGTTGCCGCTGCCCGTGTGCTCGATCATGATGCGGGCCAGCAGACGACCGATGCGGCCAAAGCCGTAGAGCACGACGTCGGTGCCCCCGGCGGTCGACGACGGGACGGCCGCCAGCTGGGTGCGCAGGAACGACTCAAGATCGCTCTCGCCGGAGGCGCGGAAGTCGTTGGCCAGCAGAGCCAGGTCGAGCGAGACGGGGTGCGGGTCGACGGCGACAAGCGCCTCGACGATGCGCACGGTCTCCTCGAGCGGCAGCTCAACTTCGTCGATCTTCCGGGCGTAACGGTGCGCGCGGATGATGTCGATCGCGGAGCGACCTACCAGCGAGCGGCCGTGGACCGACATGACGACGTCGTGATCACGGTACAGCTGGCCAATGAGCGGGATCATCCGCTCGGCGAGCTCTTCGCGGGTCTTCCAAGCTTCGAGGTGGGCGTCGGCGCGCTGATCCATATGTCGTGAGTTTCCCTACTGCTGTGAGTGCGATCGAAGAGTTCGGTGGTTCGAAGGTCTGGCCTGCCCGCCAATGCCTCGAGGGCATACCGCACCATTGTCTCATGCCCGCGTGTGTCATGTAGCGTCATAGGTTTTCGGGATGTCGCGTTCCTGCGTCAGTCTTGATCTCGACATCTCCTGTCCACTGGGGCAGGATCCGCGTGACGGTCGGCTTCCGGGCCCCGCTCGCGCCGAAACGAATTGGGGAAACATGTTGAAGATCACGAAGCGCGGGGCCGTTGCCGCCTCGCTCGCGACGCTGGCACTTGCCGCGACGCTCACTGGCTGTGCGGCGGATGCCGCCGAGAAGCCAGCGGACGAGGCAGTCTCGAAGACGGTCACGCTCGGCGTGGTCGGCGCGAGCGATGCCTACTGGCAGACCTTCGTTGATGCCGCGGCGGAAGAGGGCATCACGGTCGAGCTCACGGACTTCACCGACTACAACCAGCCGAACCCCGCGGTCTCGGAGGGCGAGGTCGACCTCAACCAGTTCCAGCACATCGTCTACCTCGCCGATTACAACGTGAATAACGATGACGACCTGGTCCCGATCGGCGCGACCGCGATCTACCCGCTCGCCGTGTTCTCGGACAAGTACGACTCGGTCAAGGACATCCCCGAGGGTGGCGTCGTCGCGATCCCGCAGGACGAGAGCAACCGCGCCCGCGCGCTGCTCGTGCTGCAGTCGGCAGGGCTGCTCACCCTCAAGGACGGCGGGACCATCTTCTCGACGCCCGACGACATCGACGCGTCGAAGTCGAAGGTCACCGTGCAGGAGTTCGACGCCTCGTTCGTTGCGACTGCGCTTCCGGACGTCGACGCCGGCGTCGTGAACAACGACTTCGTCACGAAGTCGGGCCTGGACTTTGCGGACGCGATCGCGCTGGACGATCCCGAGGATCCGAACGCACTGCCGTACGTAAACATCTTCGCGACGCGCGCCGCGGACGCCGAGAACCCGACCTACCTCAAGCTCGTCGAGATCTACCAGACGAACCCCGAGGTGCAGGCGGGCGTGCTCGAGAACTCGGGCGGCACCGCGGTGCTGTTGCAGACGCCGGTCAAGGACCTCAAGGCGAGCCTCGCCAAGGTCGAGGCCGACACGAAGGCGCAGCTCGGCAAGTAGACTCGCCGCGAGTCCGAATCGAAGCAGACGGGGTGTTCGGCGGGTGCCGGACGCCCCGTCTGCGTTCGAGGTAAGTGCAGTGCAACAGATGGGATCGCGATGACTCGCGTGCAGCTGATCGATGTCGGGAAACAGTACCCGGGCCGGGGCAAGGGCGCCTCACCCGTCGTCGCAGTCGACGACGTCTCAATCGACGTCGCGTCAGGAGAGATCCACGCGGTCATCGGCTATTCGGGTGCGGGCAAGAGTACGCTGTTGCGGCTCGTCAACGGCCTGGAACGCGCGACGAGCGGCAGGATCCTGGTGGGGGAGCACGAGATCAGCTCGCTCCCCGAGCGACGGGTGCGCGACGTGCGCACGAACATCGGCATGATCTTCCAACAATTCAACCTGTTCCACTCGAAGAACGTCTCCAAGAACGTCGAGTACCCCCTCGCGCTTGCCGGCATGCCGGCACCCGAGCGCAAGGCACGCGTCGCCGAACTGCTCGAGTTTGTCGGCCTGTCTGACAAAGCGACGGCGTACACGGATCAGCTTTCGGGCGGGCAGAAGCAGCGCGTCGGCATCGCCCGGGCGCTCGCCACGAACCCGGGCCTCTTGCTCGCCGACGAGGCGACCAGCGCGCTCGACCCGGAGACCTCGCAGGAGGTGCTGGCGTTGCTGCGCCGGGTGAACCAGGAGCTCGGCATCACGATCCTGCTGATTACGCACGAGATGGACGTGGTGCGCGAGATCGCGCACCGAGTGACCGTGATGGACTCGGGGCGCGCCGTCGAGCAGGGCGACGTGTTCGACGTCTTTTCCTCCCCGAAGACGCACACTGCCCGCAAGTTCGCGGCGACGGCGTTGCCGACCACCCCGACCGCGGCCCACCTCGCCGAGCTCCGCGAACGGCACCGCGGGGCGCTCGTGTCGGTCACGCTGCGGGATGGCGGCGTCGATCAGCCCGTCGTGTTCCAGACCCTTGCCGCGCAGGGCATTGGCGTCAGTATTGTGCACGGCGGGGTCACCGAGGTGGGCGGACGAAGTTTCGGCCGTGTCACGCTCGAGCTCATCGGCGCGCCCGATGAAGTGGAAATTGCCATCGCGGCCCTTGCCGCCCAGACCGAGGTCGAGGTGCTGAGCTAATGGACCAGATCATCGAACTCTTGCCGAAGTTCGGCGAGGCCGCTGTTGAGACGCTGATCTACGTCGTGCTCGCGATGCTCTTCGGCGGCGTCGGCGGCCTCATCATCGGCGTGTTCCTGACGGTATGCCGCCAGGGCGGTTTGCTTGCGAACGGCGCCGTGTTCTGGGTGCTGAATCTGTTCGTGAACTTTTTCCGGCCGATTCCGTTTGTCATCTTGATCGCGGCGCTGCAGCCGGTCGCCCGGGTCGTCACCGGGAAGGGAATTGGCGACCCCGCGCTGATCTTCACGCTCTCGGTCGCCGCGGCGTTCGGCATCTCGCGGCTCGTTGAGCAGAACCTGCTCTCGGTCTCGCCCGGCGTCATCGAGGCCGCGCGTGCGATGGGTGCCGGCCCTTTCCGCATCATCATGACGGTGCTGATCCCCGAGGGACTTGGCCCGCTCATCCTGGGCTACACCTTCGCGTTCATCGCGGTCATCGACATGACGGCGATGGCCGGCGTGATCGGCGGCGGCGGCCTGGGTAACTTCGCGCTGCAGTACGGATACCGCCAGTTCAACCCGGCGGTCACCTGGGCGGCGGTGCTCATCATCATCGTGATGGTGCAGCTCGTGCAGTTGCTCGGTAACGTGCTTGCCCGTCGCCTGATGCGTCGATAGGCGCCGCTGCACGTCGTCCTCATGGGCGCCGATTGGTTCTTCCGGATGTCGAGCCGCGGAACGACCAGCGTGACGGCGTGATGGGCGTCATCCGGCTCACCGGTGCGGACCCTGCGACCAGCGAGTGAGTCTCACTTCGGGCTAGTCTCGCCTCATGACTGATCTCGCCCAGGCAGCCGAGGCCGCCCCGTTGACCGTCGCCGACCTCCGCCGCATCGCCGAGCGGTTCTGGCCCGCCGCGACGGCGGAGGGCTGGGACCGCGTAGGCCTGGTCACCGGGCGCGACGCGGCCCCGCTGCGTCGCGTGCTGCTCGCGGTGGACGCGGTGCGCGCCACTGTCGACGAGGCGGTCGAGTGGGACGCCGACGCGTTGCTCGTCCACCACCCCCTGTTGTTGCGCGGTGTGCACACGATCGCAGAAGACACCGCGAAGGGGGCGCTGCTGGCAAGCCTCATTCGTGCCGACTGCGCGCTGTTGGCAGCGCACACCAACGCCGACGCGCCCGAGGGCGGCGTCTCGGACGTGTTGGCGCGCGCACTCGGGCTCCATCACTCGGTACCGCTCGAGCCGGGGGCAGATCAGGCCTCGGGCATCGGCCGCGTCGGCGAACTGCCCGCGGCAATCAGCCTGCGCGAGTTCGCCGAGCGTGCCCACCGGATCCTGCCGGAGACGGCCGGTGGCGTGCGCGTCGCGGGCGACCCCGATCGCATGGTGCGCCGCATCGCGCTGTGCGGGGGAGCTGGCGACAGCCTGCTCGAACACCCGCTGGTGCGCGGGGCAGACGTCTATCTCACGTCAGATTTGCGCCACCACCCCGTCCAGGAGTCACTCGAGCAGTCGGTCGTTCTGGGTGGCCCGGCGCTCGTTGACGTGTCCCACTGGGCGAGCGAATCGCTGTGGTTGCGCGGTGCCGCCGAGCGCCTCGCCGCACACCTGCCGGGTGTCGAATTCCGGGTGAGCGGGCGCCGCACCGACGCCTGGACGTTTACTGTCGGCAGGGCGGCGTAAGTCCAGCTCGTTCCCGGCTACGATTAGGCGCATGAAGGCAAGCGTTCGACAGCAGCGGGTACTCCTCGACATCCAGAGTCTCGATACCGAGCAGGTGCGACTTCAGAGACGTCGCGCACAGCTCCCTGAGCGGGCCGAACTTGCGGCCCTGACGGG
Organism: Leucobacter sp. CX87; assembly: GCF_018682295.1. Taxonomy (NCBI): domain Bacteria; kingdom Bacillati; phylum Actinomycetota; class Actinomycetes; order Micrococcales; family Microbacteriaceae; genus Leucobacter; species Leucobacter sp. CX87. The sequence goes on from NZ_JAFIRI010000001.1 coordinate 208,658, forward strand.
GGAGACGGCGGCGGTTCGTGACCGCTTCATGGCGGCACAGCGCGAGCTCGAAGACCGCAACGTCGAGATCAAGCGGATCGAGTCGGATATCGAGGTCGTGGCCCAGCGCCGCGCCCGGAACACCGAGCGCATGGCGGTTTCGACCGCGAGCAAGGAAGCCCAGTCGCTCCAGGACGAAGTTGACTCGCTCGAGCGCCGACGCCTTGCCCTCGAGGAGCAGGAGCTCGAGGTCATGGAGGCAGTCGAGCAGGCCCAGCCGAGCTTCGACGCTGCCGCGAACGAACTTGCCGAGATTGACCGCCGACGCGCCGAGCTCGAGCAGCGTCTTGCCGTCGCTGAAGCACACATCGCCCGCGATCTCGCGGCGGCGGCCGAGCAGCGTTCGCTGCTCGCGGCCGAGGTGCAGCGCGACCTCCTCGATCTCTACGAGGACACGCGAAACCGCTACGGGATGGGCGCCGCGCGTCTGCGCGGCAACGTGTCCGAGGGAAGCAACATGGCGCTGACGGATGCCGAGCTCGCGGGGATCCGCGGCGGCGATCCTGAAGAGATCGTGTTCTGCCCGGGCAGCGGCGCGATCCTGATTCGCGACTTCGAGGACTAAATCCCGCGCCCACCTGCCGTAGACTGAAGCATGAAATGGGTCGGTGAGACGGTCGCGTAGCCGCGCAAGCGGCTCCGAGGAACGTCCGGGCTCCGCAGGGGAGAACGGTGGGTAACGCCCACCCGGGGCAACCCGCGAGAAAGTGCAACAGAGAGTAGACCGCCTGGGGGCTTGCCCCTCGGTAAGGCTGAAAGGGTGGGGTAAGAGCCCACCAGCGTTCGTGGTAACACGAGCGGCTAGGTAAACCTCGTTCGGAGCAAGGCCAGACAGAATGCGTTGACGCGCCCCGCTGAGCATTCGGGTAGGCCGCTAGAGGGTACTGGTAACAGTGCCGCGAGATAGATGACCGTCAGCACCGGCCGCGAGGCCGGCGAGACAGAACCCGGCGTATGATCCGGCCCATTTCACGTTCCGCCCCGGTCCAGCGACTCCGCGGGCGTCCGCAGCAACCATCGGGCTTCTCGGCAATTGCCTGGCAATGTCGTCCGCGTTCCCGGGTTCCCGGTCTACCCTGGCGGCACCAGTAGCTGATGGGGAGGTCATGATGACACAGGAACGCCACTCTGCACACGACGACATCGAGTCGATCGACGAGCCGGTCATGGACGGAGCCGATGAAGTCTTCGACGGAGACGAGGACCCCCGAAAGGGCGAATCCGACCCGGCTCTGGTCCGGCACCCGGTCGAGGACGACAAGACCATCGCCCCGTACAACCTCTGACCTGCCGCAGCTCGCTCGGGCGCGCCTGAGCGGGAGCGCTCAACGCGAGTTCCCTGGCTAGTCCGACAGCGTCAGGATCTCAACACCGCGCTCGCGCACGACGAGCGTGTGCTCGAATTGTGCGGTCAGCGAGCGGTCCTTTGTGGTGATGGTCCATTCGTCGTCCCACTGATCCCAGGCGTGCCCGCCGAGCGTGAGCATCGGTTCGATCGTGAACACCATGCCGGGCTTGATGATGTCGGAGAAGTTCGGCGCGGAGTCGTAGTGGGGGATGATGAGCCCCGTGTGAAACGCCGAGCCGACGCCGTGCCCGGTGAAATCGCGCACGACGCCGTACCCGAACCGCTGCGCGTACTTCTCGATGGTGCGGCCGATGACGTTCACCTCGCGGCCCGGGGCGACCGCCTTGATGCCGCGACGCAGGGCCTCCTCGGTGCGTTCGATGAGGAGGTTGACCTCTTCGGAGACCTCGCCGACACGCATGGTCCGATTGAGATCGCCGTGCATCCCGTCAAGGTAGGCCGTGACGTCGATGTTGATGAGGTCGCCCTCGCGCAGCACCGTGTCGTCGGGGATGCCGTGACAAATGACCTCGTTCACCGAGGTGCAGCTCGACTTCGGGAACCCGCGGTACCCGAGCGTCGACGGATAGGCGCCGTGGCTGATCACGTACTCGTGGACGATTCGGTCCAGCTCTTCCGTCGTGACGCCCGGCCGGATCGCCTCGGTGGCCGCATCGATGGCACGCGAGGCGATGCGCCCGGCGGCCCGGATCCGCGCGATCTCTTCCTCGGTGTAGGTGTTGTCGCCGGTGTACGCCGGCGGCTCCGAGAGACCGACATACGGAGGGCGAGCGATCTCGCTGGGCACCGCCCGCCGGGGGCTGACGGAACCGGGGACCAGATGACCATTGGCGTCGAAGGGCATAGCTACTAGCTTAGGAGTCACCGCAGCAAAGGAGGCCAACATGAGCAAGCGTGACTGGGGTATTGACGATCCTGCCGAGCAGTACTGGTACAACGAGCGCACCGGAGAGGTCGAGGAAGGCCCGCAGTCGCTTGCGATCGAGCGAATCGGCCCGTTCGCCACGCGCGAGGAAGCCGCGAGCGCAGCCGAAGTGATCGCCGAGCGCGCGCGCCGCTGGGCCGAGGAAGACGCCGCTGAGGACTGACTCCAGAGCGAGTTGCAGCGCGGCTGCACGCCGCCGCCATCTGGCGCGCGAGAAACGCTAGTCTGGAGCTCAATCGAAGGGATCTGGCGTGAGCAAGCAGCGAGACTTTGTCCTCCGTACGATCGAGGAGCGCGGCGTAAAATTCGTGCGCCTCTGGTTCACCGATGTCGCGGGCACTCTGAAATCGGTGGCGCTCGCGCCGGCCGAGGTTGAGGGCGCGTTCTCAGAGGGAATCGGGTTCGACGGTTCGGCGATCGAGGGGCTCACGCGGGCCTACGAGTCTGACCTGCTCGCGATTCCCGATCCGGCTACCTTCCAGATTCTGCCGTGGCGCGGGGAGATCGACCCGACGGGCCGGATGTTCTGCGACATTCACACGCCGAACGGCGAGCCCGCCGTCGCCGATCCGCGCAACGTGCTCAAGCGCACCCTGGCGCGCGCGGGCGAGCTGGGATTCACGTTCTACACGCACCCGGAAATCGAGTTCTATCTGCTGCGCTCGCTCGAGTTTGGCCCCGAGGGACCGCAGCCCGTCGACCGGGCGGGCTACTTCGACAACGTGCCCGGGGGCACGGCGCACGACTTCCGCCGCGAGAGCGTCGGCATGCTGGAAGATCTCGGGATTTCGGTGGAGTTTAGCCACCACGAGGCAGGCCATGGCCAAAACGAAATCGACCTGCGATACGCCGACGCGTTGACGACCGCGGACAACATCATGACGTTCCGCGCCGTCGTGAAGGAGGTCGCGATCAGTCAGGGCGTGCACGCGACATTCATGCCCAAGCCGTTCGCGGGCCAGCCGGGATCCGGCATGCACACGCACCTCTCGCTGTTCGAGGGCGATGTGAATGCGTTCTACGATGCTGGTGCGAAGTATCAGCTCTCGCAGACCGGCCGACGCTTCGTCGCGGGGATCCTGCGCCACGCGCCGGAGATCACGGCCGTGACGAATCAATACACGAACTCCTACAAGCGGCTCTGGGGCGGCGACGAGGCCCCGTCGTTCGTCAGCTGGGGACACAACAACCGCTCCGCGCTCGTGCGCGTGCCGATGTACAAGCCCGGCAAGGGCGGCAGCGCCCGAGTCGAATACCGCGGCATGGACAGTGCAGCGAACCCGTACCTCGCGTTCTCCCTGCTGCTCGCGGCCGGGCTCAAGGGTATCGAGGAGGAGTACGAGCTGCCGCCCGAGGCCGAGAACAACCTCTGGGAGCTCAGCGATGGCGAGCGCCGCGCGCTCGGCTTCGACCCCCTGCCCTCGAGTCTCGAGCATGCCGTCGCGATCATGGAGAACTCTGAGCTCGTGGCGCAAACCCTGGGCGAGCAAGTCTTCGCATACTCGATTCGCAACAAGCGCGAGGAGGTCGAACAGTACCGCCGCCAGGTGACGCCGTTCGAGCTCTCGTCAATGCTCGGCACCGTCTAACCCGGGGCCGCATGGCAGAGCAGCGTGGGCGCGGCGCCCGCACGGGAACACTCACGCGGATCGCACGGGCCGGCTTTGTCGAGCTCACCGCCGCGCGCGACAGCCTGGCTGAGCTCGCCGCGGCGAGTGGCATCGCCGAGGACCGCTGGCTTGCGGCGCTGTCGCACGCCGCCGACCCGGACGTCGCACTCGTGCGCCTGCGCGCACTCGCCGAGGCTCAGCCAGAGCTTATGCAGGAGATCTCCCTGCATGATCCGGTGGACGACGGGCCCCTGGAACGATCGCACGCGGGATACACGCCGCTCCAGGCCCTCTCCCTCCTCGTGGGCGCCTCACCCGCGCTCGGGGACTTTTTCACCCGCCATCCCGAACACCTGCTCGAGATTCTGCTGCGCGGCGGCCGCCTTCCCGGCGCTGCGGAGCTGCGCGGCGAGCTCCTGCGCTCGGTCGGGGCCGATCCCGCGCGCGCGACCAGCCCCGCGGTCGCCGCCGAGGACGCCGGGATCCTGTCGGGAGAAGCCGGCTGGCGGGCGCTGCGCGTGCGCTATCGGGAGCTGCTGGCAGAGGTTGTGCTGGAAGACCTCGCGCGTGGCCCTGCAGCTCCCGGGGCCTTTGAAGAGGTCGCGGCGGCACTCTCCGACCTCGCGGCCGCCGCGATCGAGGCCGCGCTCGCGGTCGCCGCGGCGACGCTGTCCCGCGACGGGGGCGCGGGACTGCCCATCGCCCCGGATCGGGTCGCGCTCACCCGACTCGCCGTCATCGCGATGGGCAAGTGCGGCGCGCGCGAGCTGAATGTGGTGTCGGATGTCGACGTCATCTTTGTGGTGGAGTCTGCCGACCCAGACGTTCTCGACACCGACGAGGCCATTCGGATCGGCACCCGGCTCGCGAGCGAGATGATGCGAGCGATCCACGACTTCTCGATGGAGCCACCGCTCTGGCAAGTTGATCCGAACCTGCGCCCCGAGGGCCGTCAAGGCGCCCTCGTGCGCACCCTCAGCTCTCACCTTGCCTATTACGAGCGCTGGGCGCGCACGTGGGAGTTCCAGGCGCTGCTGAAGGCGCGTGCCCTCGCGGGGGACCTTGCCCTGGGCGAGGACTACGTCGCCCGTACGCGGCCCCTGGTCTGGGCTTCAAGCTCTCGCGACGATTTCGTCGGCTCCGTGCAACGTATGCGCGAACGAGTCACCGAGCACATCGAGGATGGCGCGCTCGAGGTGCAGCTTAAACTCGGCCCTGGCGGGCTGCGTGACGTCGAGTTCAGCGTGCAACTGCTGCAGCTCGTGCACGGCCAGTACGACGAGCGGTTGCGCCGGCGGGGCACGATCCCCGCGCTCGAGGCCCTCGTGGACGGCGGCTACGTGGCCCGCGCCGATGGCGACGAGCTCGCCGAGGCATATCGTGAGCTTCGCGTGCTCGAGCATCGGCTCCAGCTGCGCGACCTGCGTCGTACCGCGCTCATGCCGACAGACCCGGACGGTCTGCGCGTGCTGGCGCGCGCCAGCCAGCTGGCTCCCGACGCCGAGGCGCTCCGCGCGCGCTGGGAAGAGACCAAGCGGCGCGTGCGCGAGTTGCATCTCAAAGTCTTCTACGCTCCGCTGCTCTCCGCCGTCGCCGAGCTTCCGGATGAGGATTTCGTGCTCGGCACGGAGGCCGCCAGGGCGCGCCTGCTTTCGATCGGCTTCCGCGACCCGGACGGGGCGATGCGCCATCTGGGCACCCTCACGTCCGGCACCTCGCGCCGGGCTCTCGTGCAACGAAACCTCATGCCGGTGCTGCTGCACTGGTTTTCGGAGGGGGCCGACCCCGACTACGGCCTGCTCGCCTTCCGTCGCATTAGCGAGGGACTCAAGAATTCCTCCTGGTTTGTGCGCCTCCTGCGCGACAGCGCGGGCGCCGCGGAGCGTCTCACACGAGTGCTGGCGAATTCGCGTTTTGCCGGCGAACTGATGGAGACGATCCCGGAGTCCGCGGCGTGGCTCGAGCACGACGCGCTGCTGCGGCCGGTGCCGCTCGCGCCGCTGCGGGAAGAGATGCTCGCCCTTGCGGCGCGCCGTGACACCGCGGCGGCGGCGGCCCCTGGCCTACGGACGATTCACCGCCGGGAAGTACTGCGCACCGCCCTCGGCCAGCTGGTCGGGGTGAACGGTCCAGAGGCCGTATCTGCGGGTCTCGACGCTGCACACACCGCGCTTCTCGAGGCATTGTTGGCAGCAATCCGATCGGAGCCTGAGCGTCAGTCGGTGCCCGGCCTCGAGATCGCCTTGATTGGGATGGGGCGATACGGGGGAGCTGAGCTCGGGTTCGCCTCAGACATCGACCTGCTCGCGGTGTTCCGTGCGCCGGAGGGCGCGGAAGGAGCGGCGAACGAGGCCGCCCGCGTCATCGCTGAGCTGCGCACGCTCGCCGCAGACCCACGGTTCCCACTCGACCTCGACTTCGATCTGCGCCCCGAGGGGAAGAACGGACCATTCGTCCGCAGCCTCACGGGCTATCGCAGCTACTACGAGCGCTGGTCGCTGACTTGGGAAGCGCAGGCGTTGTTGCGGGCCCGCGCCGTCGCCGGCGATGTGGATCTCGGCGCCGATTTTATGCGGCTGGCAGACGAAGTACGCTATCCCGAGGCCTTTGGCGAATCCGAGGCGCGCGAGGTGCGGCGTATCAAGGCGCGAGTTGAGGCGGAGCGACTCCCGCGAGGCGCTGACCCGCTGCGACATCTCAAGCTGGGACCCGGCGCGATCAGCGACGTGGAATGGCTGCTGCAGCTGCTGCAACTGCAGCATGCCGCCGCGCTTCCCGAGCTGCGGACTGCGTCGACACTGGGCGGCCTCGCTGCCGCGGTGCGAGCGGGACTCCTCGACGAGGCGTCCCGTGAGACACTCGAGACGGCTTGGAAGCTCGCGGGGGAGATTCGGTCAGCGAATCGACTGTGGTCGGGGCGGGGCTCTGACCTGTTACCGCGCGAACGGGCGGACCTGGACGGCGTCGGGCGGATCCTGGGCTTGCCCACGCAGTCGACGACGGAACTTGAGGAACGGTATTTTGCAGCGACTCGCCGGGCACGCGCCGTTTTTGAGCGTGAGTTCTATGGGCGAGCGCCGGACGTGTTCCCGGCTGCGTAGCGGCACGAACAGAAGTTCACCTGGCGTTCTGGAAAAGTTTTCCCGAAGGTCTAGACCCAGGCCCCGGCTGAGCGTAACCTGATCGTTATGAACTACCTCCAGTCATTCCTGGACGCGATCCTCGCCGAGGACGCGGACGAACTCGAGTCTGATCTCGAGTCCTGAGTCGCCTCGCAGTCCGGCCCCAGCAAAGTTGCTGAGGCCGGACTGCTCTAGTTCAGGGGCGTGCGTCGACTGCGATCTCGCTTCGCGTAAGCTGCGGGGATGCAGAAAGAACGCGTTCGAGTTCGAGGTGCCGCGATCCTCGCGGCGGCCGGGGTTGCGCTGGCTGGCCTCGTCCTAGCAGCTGTGTTCGTCCGGCTCTCGCTTGACTGGTCAGATGCCCAACCGTACGAGGGTGACGTTACCGAGACACGGTACATCGTCTTCATGCTCATCGCGCTAGTGATCGCCGCGGGTGGCCTGCTGTGCGGTGTGTGGATCTATCGCAGGAAGACCCGCCGAAAGGCATAAAGATGGGCCGTGCCGCCCGGGGGTGTTCCCCGCGACAACACGGCCCGATCCTGCACGCTCCTACGAGCGCTTCTGGTCTGCCTCTTCGGACTTGGTGTGCTTCGCCACACGCTTTTCCTTGAGTGTCTGCCTCGCTGGCTTCTTCGTGTTCTTCTGACCGCGATCTTTTCCGGACATTCCTACTCCTTTGATGAGAATGCATGGGCTCAAGGCCGACCCTAGCCCAGTGGCCGCGGAATGTCTCGGAAAGTTTGCTGGAACGGCTCACGTTGATGGAGGCGTCGACTCGTCGTCGGCAAAGTTGAGTCCCGCCTCCGCGAGCGCGTCAGCGAGCAGCCTGACCGCCTTCGGCCCGACCCCGTGGAGCGCCAGGAGCTGACCCCGAGACATTCGGGCCACCCCGGAAAGTGAGCCCACGCCCACCGAGATCAAGGCGGAGGTGGCGGGTCGGCCGATCTTGGGCAGGTTGCCCAGGCTTTCCGGCACATCACGAGTGGACATGTATCGAGCGTATGGGGGAGGAGGCGCCGACTCAACTGCGTCGATCTGGGAGTATGGGCAAGTGACTCCGCTGGTGCCCTCGCTCGTCCCGGAGCTGCTCGTGACGGATTCGCCCCGAAGCCTGGCCTTCTGGTGCGGACTCTGCGGGTTCAAGATCGACTACCAGCGCCCCGAAGAAGGCTTCGCCTACCTCTCGCTGGGTAGCGCGCACGTGATGCTTGATGAGATCGGGGAGGGGCGCACCTGGGAGACGGCCCCGCTTGAACCGCCGCTCGGCCGGGGTATCAACTTCCAGATCGAGATCAGCGACCTGGCCCCCGTGTTGCGGTCGCTTCGTGGCGCCGGCTGGCCCCTATTCGTCGAGCCCGAGGCAAAGTGGTACCGGATTTCCGACACCGAGGAGGTCGGGGTCGAACAGTTTCTTGTCACCGACCCTGACGGCTACCTGATTCGATTTCAGACGAAGACCGGCACGCGCACGCTCGGGTGCTGAACGCGCGCCGACCAGGCGGCAGGGGAGACAGTGCCCGCGTAGTCCCGCAGATTCTCCGACCACTTCGCGCCAAGGTGGAAGGTGACCTGGGTTGCGTCGACGCCGTTGAGCGATGCTGGCCGCGGGGAAATCCGTCTGTGGGCGTCGGGGGCAATCTCCGACAGCGTGGCCAGCTGCATGGACGGGTGGTACGACACGTTGGGCTGCTTTGCGGGCGGGACGATTTACCCGAGGCTACTGTCTGCCCATGCGTTCACGTCCGAAGACTGCGGCAAGTTTCCTCCGATTTGGTGACCCGGGGAGAACGAAACGCGCCCTACGTGCCGTCCTCGCTCGCGCGATTCGGGCCCGTAGGGCGCGTCCACAGCAGAGGCAGGAATCTGCCCGCAGCTGGAAGGTGTTCCTAGATGCCGTAGTACAGCTCGAACTCGTACGGGTGGGGACGCAGCGCCATCGGCTGAATCTCCATCGTGCGCTTGTCGTCGATCCACGTGCGGACCAGCTCTTCGGTGAACACGCCACCCTCAAGCAGGTACTGGTGATCGTTCTCGAGAGCGACGAGCGCCTCGTCGAGCGACCCGGGGACCTGCGGGATGTTCTTGGCTTCCTCGGGGGGCAGCTCGTAGAGGTCCTTATCGATCGGCGCCATCGGCTCAATGCGGTTGCGGATGCCGTCGAGGCCCGCCATCAGCTGAGCTGCGAACGCGAGGTACGGGTTGCTCGATGCGTCGGGAGCGCGGAACTCGATGCGCTTCGCCTTCGGGTTGGTGCCCGTCAGGGGGATCCGGATGGCAGCGGAGCGGTTGCCCGCCGAGTAGGCGAGGTTCACGGGAGCCTCGAAGCCCTTGACCAGGCGACGGTAGCTGTTGATGGTCGGGTTCGTGAACGCGAGCAGCGACGGGGCGTGTGCCAGGATGCCGCCGATGTACCAGCGAGCGGTGTCCGAGAGACCGCCGTAGCCGTTCTCGTCGTAGAACAGCGGATCGCCGTTCGCCCACAGCGACATGTGGGTGTGCATGCCCGAGCCGTTGTCACCGAATACGGGCTTCGGCATGAAGGTGGCGGTCTTGCCCCACAGGTCAGCCGTGTTCTTGACGACGTACTTGAACTTCATGACGTCATCGGCAGCCTTCACCAGCGTGTCGAAGCGGTAGTTGATCTCGGCCTGGCCAGGCGCGCCCACCTCGTGGTGCGAGCGCTCGAGAATGAGACCCGATTCGATCAGGCGCAGCGAGATATCGTCGCGGAGGTCGGCCTGCTTGTCGGTGGGGGAGACGGGGAAGTAGCCGCCCTTCTGCGAGGTCGTGTAACCGGGGTTGCCGCCCTCCATCTTCTTGCCAGAGTTCCAGTGCGCTTCTTCCGAGTCAATCTCGTAGAAGGTGCGCTGCGCGGTGGTCTCGTAGCGGACCGAGTCGAGGATGTAGAACTCTGCCTCGGCTGCGAAGAATGCGGTGTCAGCAATGCCGGTCGAGGCGAGGTAGCGCTCGGCCTTCTTTGCTACCTGGCGCGGGTCGCGCGAGTAGATCTCGCCGGTGCGCGGGTTGAAGATGTCGAAGAGCATGATGAGGGTCTTCTCGGCCCGGAACTGGTCGAGGTACGCCGTCGTGACATCGGGAATGAGCTGCATGTCCGACTCGGCGATTCCGGAAAAACCACGGATCGACGAACCGTCAAACATCTGACCGGTGACAAAGAAGTCCAGGTCTACGCTTGCGGCGGGGACATTGAAGTGCTGCTGCACACCCGGGAGATCGGTGAACCGAACGTCAAGGAACTTGACGTCGTGCTCTTTGATGTAGCTGAGAACTTCTGCGGGCTCGCGAAACATTCTGCTCCTTTTGGGACTGTGGTGGGCGCCAGACCTGCGCCGCCATACGTTCAGCCTAGGGCAGGGCCGTTTCTTCGGCGTTTACCCTGTGTTTCGCGCAGGTTACGAAATCCCGGTAATCGGTAGACTCGTTTCCATGGTGAGTGAGCAGCGTGCCCAGAAATTCGGCGACCTAGAACCGAGTCAGTGGCCCGGTGAACGTTTGGGACTCCCCGAGAGCGGGCCGCGTTCGGTCGGCCGTATCGGCCGCCGCATCCTCGCGATCTGCATCGACTGGCTGTTGGCCTCGGTGCTCTCAGGGTTTCTCGTGGGGTTCGGAAATCAGGATCCGCGCGCCTCGCTCTTGACGCTCGGCATCTTTTCGGCCATCAACATCCTCTTCATCCCCACGATCGGCGGCTCGCTCGGGCACCGGATCGCGGGACTGCGGGTCGTGCCGATCGCCGGCGGCTGGGTCGGGCCGTGGCGCCCGATCGTGCGCACGTTGCTGATCGTGCTCGTCATTCCCGTCGTCGTGTGGGACTCGGACCAACGCGGTTTCCACGACAAGGTCGCCGGCACGGTGTTGATCCGGGGCTAACCAGTCGTGGGGAAACGAAGAAGGGCCCGGCATCGCTGCCGGGCCCTTCTTCGTTTGGTCGTCTAGCGCGGGCGCTGCGAGCGAACCTTGTTGGGGTCGATGCCCTTCGGGATGCCGACCGGCGAGGACTGCAACGACGCTAGTCGCAGGTGCACGGCCTGAACCTCATTGCGGTTCAAGGACGGCTTGATCTTCAGGAGCGCGCGAGAAAGCTTGTGCAGCGGCACCGATCCCTCGTCCGGGCCGACCTGAATGTGGGTGATCTTCACATTCGGAAGGACTCGGCGAACCTTGCGCTCCTCGTCCAGGCGCAGGCGCTTGGTGCGCTCGGCCGGGCCCTCGGCGATGATAACGACGCCGCCACGGCCGACGACGCGGTAGATCGCATCCTGCGTGCGAGGGTTCATCGCCACGGGGGTTTCAGATCCGCGCCAGGAGCGACGGAGCGCCCCCTGCACGACCGCGCCCACAGCACCGGGGCGACCCTCGATCTGCTGGTACGCGGCCTTCTCGGCGCGACGACCCAACACGATCATCACGAGCAGGATGCCGAGCAAGACTCCGGTGATGGTCCACAGCACCCAGGAGATCCAGTTTCCGGGCAGCAACGCCGCAACGAGCACACCGACCACGATGGGTGCGATGAACGCGAGCAGCAGTGACAGCGTCAGATTGCGGTCGTGCTGCTTGGTGGTCTGATAGACCTGCCACATCTGCTTGATGCGCCCGGGCTGCTTTGCCGCGCGCGCTGCCTTCTTTTCCGGATCCTTTGCCATACCTTCTAGCGTATCGCGATTCGCGCGGTCGCCGCGCACGTCGATGGCCTTCTCGCCTCCCAGCGAATTGGCAAGAGCGGGCCGGGTTCGCCGGTGCCCGCGTCGCCATCCACAGAGGTTGCCGTCCACAGACATCGGCGACCGACAGTTTTCCACCGACGGGGACACTGCGGCCCGGCCGAGTGCGCTGGGCGCTTGGATGGTGAGCGCGGTCCTTCTGAACGGGTCGTCACCACTGAGTAGGGGAACTGGCATGCGACGTAGGCAGACGACGAGTGCTCCGACGCTCTTCGCAGGTCAACGCAGCCTCGCGAACCGCCCGAGAGAGCTGCCTCTTGGTGCGGGGGAGCTTGCGTGGCTGGTTCTTGAGCTGCTCACGGTGGGGGAACAAGCGCGGCATCACGGGTGGTGTCTCGGCGGGCTGCGGCCCGCGAACCTCGCGATATCCGGTGGCCGGTTGCAGCGGGTCGCCCGAGAGCCGCTCAATGTGGCCATGCGCTCGCGGCTTCGCGCACACACTCACCGCAGAGAAGGGCATGACGATTGGTGTGTAGACCTGGGGATCTCGCGGAGTCACCTCTGGTCCCTGATTCGTGAACTGCAGCCCGCCGATGGCGGATGGCTCGTGCTGGAAGCCCTCGAGGCCGCACGGGGAGATGCCCGCCTCGGTGTCGGTGCCGCGCACGAATCACCGCGCGAGTGTGTCGAGTATCGGATTCGTGCGCGAATCACGCCGGTGCCCTGGGTGCTTGGGTCGGAAGCGCCCGGAGAAGGTCCGCCCCGGACGTCACCCGCCGCGGATCGCCAGAGACGCACAATGCCGCGCACCCCGGAAGGGGCACGCGGCATCAGTGGTGCGCCGGGAGCGGCGCGAGGTAAATCCTTCTGAACGGTTAGAGACCCAGAAGCGCCTCGAAGTCGCCACCCTCAAGGCGGGCCTTCATTTGTGAGAGGAAGCGGGCTGCGTCCGCACCATCGACGATGCGGTGGTCGTACGACACGGCGAGCATGACCATCGAGCGGACGGCAATCGCGTCGCCCTCGGGGGTCGAAACAACGCCGGCTTTCTTCACCACGGAACCCGTACCCAGGATTGCGGACTGGGGCAGGAATACGAGCGGCGTATCGAAGTGGGCGCCGCGCGATCCCGTGTTCGTGAGGGTGAACGTGCCACCGGCGAGCTCGTCGGGCGTCAGCTTGTTGCTGCGCGTCCGGGCAGCGAGGTCAGCGATCTCGCCAGCGATCTGCGCGATGTTCTTATCGCCGGCATCACGAAGCACCGGCGTCAACAAGCCGCGCTCGGTCTCGACCGCGATGCTGATGTTCTCCGACGGGTGGTAGGCGATGCTGTCGCCCTCAACGCTTGCATTCAACACGGGGTTTGAACGCAGCGCCTCGGCTGCCGCAACGGCGAAGAACGGCAGGAACGACAGCTTCGATCCGGTGCGTGCCAGGAACTCGTCCTTCTTCGCCTGGCGCAGCTGAGCGATGCGCGTCACATCAACCTCGACGAAGGTGGTGAGCTGAGCGGTGGCCTGCATCGACGCAACAGCGCGCTCGGAGATCACTTTGCGCAGTCGGCTCATCTTCTGAGTCGTTCCGCGCAGCGGCGAAACCTCGACGGGGGCCGGAGCCGAGACGGCGGCGGCGCCCGTGTTGCTGGCGGCGGCCTGCACGTCTTCCTTGCGGATGCGGCCTCCGACGCCGGTGCCCACGACGCGACCGAGGTCGACGCCCAGGTCGTGCGCAAGCTTGCGAACGATCGGGGTGACGTAGGCGCCGGCGTCCGCAACGGCCGGGGCTGCCACGGCTGCGGGTGCTGCGGCAGGCACGACCGGTGCTGCGGACGGAACAACGGGCACTGCTGCAGGAACGACCGGAACGGCGGGGGCTGCGGCCGGCACGACCGGTGCTGCAGCAGGAACAACAGGTGCGGCCGCAGGAACGACCGGAGCAACTGCAGGAACGACGGGTTCCGCGACAGGTGCAGGAACCGCCGCGACGGGCTCAGCGGGGGCGGCCGGAGCAGCCTCAGGGGCTGCCGGAGCCACCTCGGGGGTCGCCGGGGCCGCGGCGCCAGCGCCACTGCCGTCGCCTACGCGAGCGAGGACGGCACCGACCTCAACGGTCTCGTCTTCCTGAACAAAGATCTCTTCCAATACGCCCGCAATGGGCGACGGGATCTCGGTGTCGACCTTGTCGGTCGACACCTCAAGCAGCGGCTCGTCGACGGCGATCGTGTCGCCGACGTTCTTCAGCCAACGGGTCACCGTCCCCTCGGTCACGCTTTCGCCGAGTGCGGGAAGGACTACGGACTCACTCATGGGGGGAACTCTCCTTGGTGGTTTCGAAAAAAGTTGGGGTGGCCACGATTACATCGTGTGGAGAGGCTTGCCAGCCAGGTTGAGCATCGCCTCGGCGATCGACTCATTCTGGCTGGGGTGTGCGTGAATGAAGGGGGCAACGTCTTCGGGGTACGCCTCCCAGTTCACGATCATCTGTGCCTCGCCGATCAGCTCGCCAACGCGAGCCCCGATCATGTGGATGCCGACGACGGGGCCGTCGTTGACGCGGACGACCTTGACGGTGCCAGCCGTGCCGAGGATCTCGCTCTTCGCGTTGCCCGCGAGGTTGTACTCGTATGCGGAGACGCGGTCGCTTCCGTACTCCTCGACGGCCTTCGCCTGAGTCAGACCCACCGAGGCAACCTCGGGATCGCAGTAGGTGATCTTCGGGATGTTGATGTCCGAGACGACGACCGGGGCGAGCCCGGCGATCTCTTCAGCGACAAAGATGCCCTGCTGGTAGCCGCGGTGCGCGAGCTGCAGGCCAGGAACAATGTCTCCGACTGCGTACACGCCGGGAACGTTCGTGGCGAGGCGATCGTTGGTGAGCACGAAGCCGCGGTCCATCTGCACGCCGACGGCTTCAAAGCCCATGCCTTGGGTCGACGGACCACGGCCAACGGCAACGAGCAAGTACTCGGCCTCGACGACGGTGCCGTCCTCGAGCGAGATGACGACGCCCGAATCGTGCTGGGTGACGGACTGGAAGCGAACGCCGAGCTTGTAGTCGATCCCGCGCTTGCGGAATGCGCGCTCCAGCTGCTTGGAGATCGACTCCTCCTCGTTCGGAACGAGGTGGGGCAGGCCCTCAATGATGGTGACCTCAGAGCCGAATGAACGCCAGACGCTGGCAAACTCGACGCCGATGACGCCGCCGCCAAGAATGGCTACGCGTCCCGGAATGGTGTCGAGCTGCAACGCATGCTCGCTCGTGATGACGCGGCCACCGATTTCGAGCCCCGGGAGGCTGCGCGAGTACGAACCCGTCGCCAGGACGACGTTCTTTCCGACAATGAGGTCGGTTCCGACCTGCACGGTGTTCGCCGCGACCAGGCGACCCTCGCCAGCAATGACAGTGATGCCGCGGGCCTTCAGGAGTCCCTGCAATCCCTTAAACTTCTTCGCAACAATGCCGTCGCGGTATGCGGAGACGCCGTGAATGTCGACACCGGTGAATGTCGACTGGACGCCATATTCGGCACTGCTTCGAGCGACATCTGCGACCTCTGCCGAGTGGAGCATGGCCTTCGTCGGCACACAACCGCGGTGGAGGCAGGTGCCTCCCAGCTTGTCCTTCTCAATAACCGCAGCGGTCATTCCGAGTTCAACGGCGCGGATCGCGGTGGCATAGCCCGCGCTTCCTCCGCCGAGGACTACGACATCAAAGTTCTGTTCGGCCAAGTGGGATCTCCCTCGGATTCGCGGCAAGTGCAAGTCGGTTCGGACGGCACTTCTGCGCGGTGGCGATCGCACGCCGCACAGACAGTGCCAGCCTACTACTTTCGGGATTCAGATTCGTCGAGCTGTCCGGGGAATACCCCATCTTGAGGCAGTCTGTTCGCGCCGGCGACAGCTTCGAGGTGGGTGATGAGCGAGCGAATGCTCGCCCCGGTGGCACCAGCGCCATTGAAAGCGTATGGCGCACCCTCGTTCATTGCGGGACCCGCGATATCGAGATGCGCCCACTGAATGCGGTTCCCGTCGGCGGCATTCCCGATGAAATCTCGCAGAAAGACGCCCGCGACGAGCATGCCGCCGGAGCGATTGCCCATGTTGGCGTTCACGATGTCAGCGATGTCGCTCTTGAGGACACCACGCAGCTCGTCCGTCAGTGGCATCGGCCACAGAAGCTCGCCCGCTGCGAGCCCGGCGCGGTGCAGGCGGGAGACGAGCTCGTCGTCGCCCATCAGACCGGTCGTGCGATCGCCCAGGGCGACTTGCTGAGCACCGGTCAGCGTCGCGACGTCGATAATCTCGTCCGGCTGCTCGAGGCTAGCCGCGGCAAGCGCGTCGCCGAGGACCAGGCGGCCCTCGGCGTCAGTGTTCGTAATCTCAATGGTTTGGCCATTGCGCGCCGTCACCACGTCCCCGGGCCGCACCGCTCGCCCGGAGGGCATATTCTCCGCCAGCGGCAGCCACGCGGTGACTGAAACGTTGAGCGCAAGCTCGGCGGCGGCGCGCAGCACGCTCAGCACCGATGCGGCGCCGGCCATGTCGGATTTCATGCCCAGCATGGCGTTTGCCGGCTTGAGGGACAGGCCGCCGGTGTCGTAGGTGATTCCCTTGCCCACGAGGGCGATGTGGCGGGTCGCACCCTCCGGACGGTAGGCCACGCGCAGGAGGCGCGGTCCGCGTTCGGAGCCCTGCCCAACCGCAACGATCGCGCCAAACCCTTCCGCTGCCAACCGGGCGTCATCCCAGACCTCGGTCTCGAGTCCGGCCTCGGCAAGTTCAGGAAGTACATGGGCGACGAAGGACTCGGGGTAGATCTCGTTCCCGGGAAGGTTGACCAGGTCCTTGGTTCGGGCAATCGCGGTCGAAACCACCGCAGCGCGGCGATCCGCGGCGACATCCGCTGCGGCATGCAGCACGACCGACACCGTCTCGTCTTCCGGGGCACTGAGCCCGCGCGATGCGTCGTACCGATAGGCGCCCATCAGCGCCCCCTCGGCGATCGCCGCGACCACGCCCGGCGCGGCATCTTCGCCGGGTGCCGCGATCGCGATGGTCGTGATGCCGCTCAACTGGCGTATCGCGCTGCCCGCAGCGGCGCGATACGCGTCGGCATCGTCGCGCTTTCCGAGCCCGACGAGACACAGCACCGTGCCCGCCGATCCGGGGAGGGCGGTGCGGACGAGTTGGTCGGCCGCGCCCGTCACGCCCAGAGCGTCGAGCGGGACGGCTCCGTGATCCTGCGCAGTGAACGCGGGGGACGTCACGATCTCGGGAGAATCGCCCCCGCGCACGAACACCAGGATTGCGGTGCCGTTGGAGACTGAGATCTGATCGGATGAACGACTGAGTTGTACCGTGCGAGACATGCTTCGAGCATAGGTTGCGGCCGCGACGCCACGCGGGTATTCCCGCAGAGCGTTCGCTGATGGCACAGCCGAAGCCGCCCACGGGTGCGGCCCCGTTCGTAGGATGGAGGGGTGAATGAGACTCTGTATTCTGCGGACTACCCCGAACGTCGTGCGCTTGTGCCCAAGGGGCTGCCGCTCGTCGTCGCGTTCACTGGTTTCACTGATGCGGGCAGCGCGACCGCACAGCTTGAGAGCCAACTGTGGGAACAGTGCAAGCCTGAGGAGCTGCTGCGGTTTAACGCCGACCTGCTGCTTGACTACCGGGCTCGGCGCCCCACGATTACGTTTGCCGAGGATCACCTCACTGACTACAGCCCGGACGAGCTGTCGCTGTCTCTCGCGCATGATGCAATGGGCTCTCCCTTCTTGATGCTCACGGGCTACGAACCCGACTTTCGCTGGGAGCAGTTCGTCGACGCGGTGCTGTTGCTCGTGCACGAGTTCGAAGTATCGGTCACGGCGTGGGTGCACGCGATTCCGATGCCGATCCCGCACACGCGCCCCATCGTCTATACGGTCAGCGGCTCGCGCGAGGACCTCATCGAGTCCCGGTCCGCCTGGCGGCCGACGACGAGGCTCTCCGCCACCGTGGGGCACCTCATGGAGTACCGCCTGCATTCGCTGGGCGAGGAGGTCGTCGGGCTGGTGCTGTTGGTTCCGCACTACCTCGCCAACACCGAGTACCCCGCGACGCTCCTGAGCGCACTCGAGGGGCTGATGGCCGCGACCGGCTTGATCTTTGCGACCGACCCCATTCGCGAGCAGGTGCGCGATTTCCAGGCCAAGGTCGATGAACAGATCGCGAGCAACGAAGAGTCTCGCGAGATGGTGGCCAACCTCGAGGCCCGCTACGACACGTATATGGAGGACCAGTCGATGCGTTCTCCGCTGATGAGCGAGGATGGCAGTATCCCGACGGCCGACCAGCTTGCGAGCGAGCTCGAGCACTTCCTCGCGCAGCAGCCTTGGAAGAACGACTCGGGGCCGTCAGATGGTCCGGGTCCGTCCTCAGACGTGCAATAATAGAGCCGTAACCCGGTCAACTTGGTCTTCTCGCGTTCTCGCGTTGGAATAACTGAGACTTGACATGGGTTTTCTGAGTTTGACCGTATTTCCGGTAACGCAGGGACTCGACCGAGAGCCCCAGATGCCCCGGACCCCCGAGCAGAGAGGTGGCTGAGTGGCTACTTCATCCACGTCAAAGAAGCCCGCAACCACGGCCGAGACGAACGCCGAGGTACCTGAAGCGGCCAAGGCGAAGGCGCCCGCTGCGAAGGCCGGCACCACCAAGGCTGCTGCGACCAAGGCTGCGACGGCGAAGGCCACCGCAACGAAGACGACCGCGGCGAAGTCTGCTGCCGAGAAGCCGCCGACCAAGGCCGCTCTCGCGAAGCTGGCGAAGGCTGAAGCCGCGGCTTTGGCCGAGGCCGAGGGCGACGCTGCCGCGAAACCTGCGGCGAAGAAGGCAGTCGCCGCGAAGAAGCCCGCTGCCAAGCGTGCGACGAAGAAGGCAGCCGCGGAGGTCGAGGAGATCGACGAGGCCGCAGTCGCCGAGGCTGAGCGCGAGTTGGCCGAGGCTGAGCGCGCGAAGACCAAGTCGACGGTTTCTGATGAGCCGCTGCCGACCGGCGCGATCGTGCTGCGTGCCTCGGACGACGAAGAGTCCCCGCAGATCTCGACCATGATCCCTGGCGCGACTGCCGACCCGGTCAAGGACTACCTCAAGCAGATCGGTAAGGTCGCGTTGTTGAACGCGGCGGAAGAGGTCGAGCTTGCGATGCGTATCGAGGCGGGCCTGTTCGCCGCCGAGAAGCTCGCGACCGAGAAGGACCTGCCGAAGCGCCTCGAGCGTGAGCTGCGTTGGGTATCGCGCGACGGCGAGCGGGCGAAGGCCCACCTGCTGGGCGCGAACCTCCGTCTTGTCGTTTCGCTCGCCAAGCGCTACACGGGCCGCGGCATGCAGTTCCTCGACCTGATCCAGGAGGGCAACCTCGGCCTCATCCGAGCGGTCGAGAAGTTCGACTACACCAAGGGCTTCAAGTTCTCGACGTACGCCACCTGGTGGATTCGTCAGGCGATCACCCGCGCAATGGCCGACCAGGCCCGCACGATTCGTATTCCCGTGCACATGGTTGAGGTCATCAACAAGCTGGCCCGCGTGCAGCGGCAGATGCTGCAGGATCTCGGCCGCGAGCCGACGCCCGAGGAGCTCTCACGCGAGCTCGACATGACCCCCGAAAAGGTCATCGAGGTACAGAAGTACGGCCGCGAGCCGATTTCGCTGCACACCCCGCTCGGCGAGGACGGCGACAGCGAGTTCGGCGACCTCATCGAAGACACCGAAGCGGTCGTTCCGGCCGACGCGGTGGGCTTCACGATGCTGCAGCAGCAGCTTGAATCCCTGCTCGATTCGCTCTCTGAGCGCGAGGCCGGCGTGATCCGCATGCGCTTCGGCTTGGGCGACGGTATGCCCAAGACGCTCGACCAGATTGGCGACACGTTCGGGGTGACCCGCGAGCGGATCCGCCAGATCGAGTCCAAGACGATGGCTAAGCTGCGCCACCCCTCGCGGTCGCAGTCGCTGCGCGACTACCTCGAGTAAATCGGCACTCGTTCTTCACGAAAGGCCCGCCCGGGTTCCCTGGGCGGGCCTTTCGTGTCGAGAGGGGGGTGACGTGATTCGTCATGCAACGCAGAAGGCGGGCCGGCCTCCCCGAGGGGAAGCCGACCCGCCTGTGCGATACTTCGCAGGATCAGCGCGGCTGGATCCGGTGCGAAGCGTTACTTGGCGCTGAGCCGGTGGCTCTCATCGTGCCAGGAATCGGCAAGCGGCTTGAGCTTGTCCTCGTGCTTGCGCGCGTGGTGCGCGCAGAAGAGAAGCTCGCTGCCGCCCATCGTGGCGCGGACATACGCCTGGGCGCCACAGCTGTCACAGCGATCGAGCGCTGTGAGTGGGACAGTGTCAATCGTGGTGGTTCCGGCTGCCTGATCTTCGAGTGTCGTCATGGCGTCCTCCCTTCGCTTTCGCTTACTCGCAATCCAAGCATGTTCTGCTGAGTGTTCGGTTCTTCGGATGGGTGTTTCGCTCAGCGCGTAGCCGGGATCCTGCCGGAGAGCCCCAGAAGCCGCACTCGCCGGTGAACCTGACGAGCGGTGTCGGTGGGTTCGCATAGGGTGGACAAGTTGCCACAGATAAGGAGCACATCGCCTTGGCCGAATCCAGTTACTCCGCTCGCCATCTCACCGTTCTTGAGGGGCTCGAAGCGGTGCGGAAACGGCCTGGCATGTACATCGGCTCGACCGATTCGCGAGGCCTGATGCACTGCCTCTGGGAGATCATCGACAATTCCGTCGACGAGGCGCTCGCGGGGCACGGCAATGAGATCTCCATCGAACTGCACAGCGACGGCAGCGTCACCGTGCGCGACAACGGTCGCGGCGTTCCCGTCGATATCGAGCCGAAGAGCGGCCTCTCGGGCGTGGAACTGGTGTTCACGAAGCTGCACGCCGGCGGTAAGTTCGGTGGCGGGGGATACGCCGCCTCTGGCGGCCTGCACGGTGTGGGGGCGTCCGTCGTGAACGCCCTGTCGGCGCGCCTCGACGTCGAGGTGGACCGGGACGGCAAGACCTGGGCGATGTCGTTCCGCCACGGCGAGCCGGGTATCTTCTCGGGCGATGCGCCCGACAGCACGTTTACCCCGTTTGAGAACGCCTCGGAGCTGCGCGTCGTCGGGAAGGTGAAGAAGGGCGTCACGGGCACCCGGGTGCGGTACTGGGCAGACCCCCAGATCTTCCTGCGCGAGGCCGAGTTCGAGACCGACTCGCTCGTCGCGCGTGCGCGGCAGACGGCGTTCCTCGTTCCCGGGTTGGCGATTGACATTGTCGACGCCCGCGGCGAGGAGACGACTCACCAGCACTTCGCCTACGAGGGTGGCATCTCGGAGTTCGTCGATTACCTCGCGACCGACGGCCCGGTGAGCGACACCTGGCGCATCACCGACACGGGTCATTTCTCGGAGACCGTGCCGGTCATCGACGAGGCGGGAAACATGGTCTCGCGTGAGGTCAAGCGCGAGTGTGAGATCGACATCGCGATGCGCTGGGGGACCGGGTACGAGACCAACGTCAAGAGCTTCGTCAACATCATCGCGACGCCCAAGGGCGGCACGCACGTGGCGGGCTTCGAGCAGGGCCTCACGAAGTTCTTCCGCAAGCAGATCGAGACGAACTCCCGCAAGCTCAAGGCCGGATCGGACCGTCCCGACAAGGACGACATCCTCACCGGTCTCACCGCCGTGATCATGGTGCGCGTTCCCGAGCCCCAGTTCGAGGGGCAGACGAAGGAGGTTCTGGGCACCGCCGCCGTGCGTGCCATCGTCGCGAAGGTGGTGACGAAGCACCTCGACGAGCGCTTCAGCTCGGCGAAGCGGCACGACAAGATCCAGTGCGCCGCGGTCCTCGAGAAGATGGTCTCGGAGATGAAGTCGCGGATCTCGCTGCGCGCGCAGCGTGACACGCAGCGCCGAAAGACCTCGCTCGAGAGTTCCTCGTTGCCTGCGAAGCTGATCGATTGCCGTTCGAAGTCGGTTGAGGGCACCGAGCTCTTCATCGTGGAGGGAGACAGCGCACTCGGCACCGCGCGCCCCGCGCGCGACAGCGAGTTCCAGGCGCTCTTGCCGATCCGGGGCAAGATCCTGAACGTGCAGAAGGCCTCTGTCGCGGACATGCTTTCGAACCGCGAATGCGGTGACATCATCAAGGTGATCGGCGCGGGTTCGGGGCGCGACTTTGACCTGGCCTCGGCTCGGTACGGCCGCGTGATCATCATGAGCGACGCCGACGTGGACGGCGCGCACATCCGCACCCTGCTCCTGACGCTCTTCTTCCGGTATATGCGACCGATGCTCGAGGCGGGCCGTGTGTTCGCCGCCGTGCCGCCGCTGCACCGCGTCATCGTGCAAAACGCCGGGCGCAAACCCAACGACGTTATCTACACGTACAGCGAGCAAGAACTGCAGTCCCTACTCGCCGACCTCCGCAAGCGGGGTAAGAAGTACGTCGAGCCCATCCAGCGTTACAAGGGCCTGGGCGAGATGGACGCCGACCAGCTGGCTGAGACGACCATGGACCGCGAGCACCGAATGTTGCGGCGAGTGCGGGTGTCGGACGCGCACGAGGCAGCGCTCATGTTCGAGCTGCTGATGGGCAACGAGGTGGCCCCGCGCAAGGAGTTCATCGTGGACAACGCCGACGAGATGGACCGCGACCGCATCGACGCGTAGTTGGTAGGGGTGGGGCTGGGGCTGCCTGGCCACCCCGACCTCGTCGTTCCCCGGACAGTTGGTGACGGAGTTCAGGTCAAAGCCGTGACAAAGCGTCCGGGGAACGATGACAGGGGCTGACACCTTCGAGAGCGGGGGAAGACGCCTGAAGTCCAACGTCCGCTTCCTGTCCGTCTGGGCGATGTGTTTCGCGCTGCGGAGGCGCGGGATCCGGGCCGTACTTGGATCACTGCACTCTGCCGCGCAGGCCTATCAGTCACACCGGGAGCGAGCTCTCGCTGTGGGGAAGTACTTGCTAACTGGACACTTCCTGAGCCACGCATCAGCAGCAGTTGTTTGGGGCCTGCCCGTGCCGGCGAATCGGCTTTCGCGAATCGAAGTTGCTTGCTTCCGCCCAGTGCGACGTCTACGGAGAACAGACGTTTGGTCGGATGAGGCCAGCGCGCAGACAGCCATCGCTAGCAAGACACAGGGCGTCCTCGTGAGCAGCCCGGCCTCGACCTGGGCGGATGCTTGCGCCGTCCCTCTCTCTGCGCGTCGGCGTTGCGTTGGGGGACGCGGTGATTCATTTGCACCGGATCCCCGGGACGTCACGGATTCCCGTCAAGCTGCTCGCGACGATCATCGAGCTCGAAGTGGCGGTAGCGGCAGGTCGAAGAGTCGGCGTCGCGCGGCTGCGGGAGCTTCTGCCGCTGCTATCGACGCGGAGCGCCTGCGCGCCCGAGAGTCACCTCCGGGTGCTGCTGTGACAATGGGGATTGCCCCGCGCCAACTTGATTTCGATGTGCGCGGCGATGACGCTGCGTTGCTCAGCTGCAGCGAACTGGCCTATCCGAAATATCGCCTCGCGCTCGAGTACGAGGGTGGCCAGCACCGGACCGAGACGGCTCAGTGGAACCGTGACATCGAGAAGTATCGGCACTATGCGCAGGCGGGATGGGAGGTGATTCGTGAAGCGAATCGGCGCCAAGTTTTCGCTAGAGCGCCCTTCGGGCTATGCGGAACTGGGTTCCAAGGGACGCAAAAGGGCGGGACGCGGTTCCAGAAACAGCGATCCCGCCCCGTGGATTCAGGCCTACGGCGCGGAACCGATGAAGGCCGCTGCCCCGTCGATCGGGGTTCCCGATCCGTCTCGCTTGCCGAGCTCCTGCGGCAGGCTGCGTGGTGCACCGTCGAGCGCGAGTGCGCGCGGCTCGCCGTGGCCCTCCGGCGTCACGACTCCGACCCAGGCGCACGAGAGGCGGTCTTCGCCCTTCAGGAAGCGCTGGGCGCGCACACCACCGGTGCCGCGGCCCTTGGCTGGGTACTCGTCCCAGTCTGAGACCTTCGCGGTCGCGACATCGGTGCCGGGAAGCGTTTCCGAGCTCTCGGCGATCGTGACGACTCGCGCCTGGGTGCCCCCGGGTATGGCCCCCGCGAACACCACGGTGGCGTCGCCGGCGAGCCGAATGCCGGCCATGCCGCCAGCGGGGCGACCCTGAGGACGCACCGCGGAAGTCGGGAAGCGGAGCAACTGCGCATCGCTCGTGATGGCGGCGAACTCAGCGCCATCTTCCGCCACGAACGCGCCCACGACGCGATCGCCGTCCTTCAGGCCGATCACCTCGAACGAGGGGGGCTTCGGCAGATCCTGGAGTACCACGCGCTTGACGATGCCCTGGGCGGTGAACATGCCGATGGGAGTGTCCGTGTCGATGGGGACGAGCCCCACCACGCGCAGCGATCGGTCGGTGAGGCCGAGGTAATCGGCGATGGGCACGCCCGCAGCAAACGAGATGCTGGCGGCAGGCACGTGCGGCAGATCGACCGGCGTGAAGCGGTGCAGGGTGCCATCGGACAGGATCGCGCCGAGCTCGCCTCGCACCGTGCCGTCCACGCTTGCGCGCAGCGCACCGTGTTTCGCGGGGCGCGAAGGGCCGCGCAGCGAATCGGCGACATCCGCCTCGCGGTCGATGCGGAGCGCGCGGCCCGTGACCGAGAGCAGGACGGTGCAGTCGGTGTCCGCCACCTCGAGCACGACCGCCTTCGAGGACGCCCGTGCGGGCCGGATCGCCGCGCCGGTGAGGACCGTGCGACGGGGCGTCCCGTAGCGCTCTGCGACCTCGTCGAGTTCGCGGGCGACGACGCTGCGTAGCAGGGCGTCGCTCGACAGGATGGCCTGCAGCTGTTCGATTTCTTCGCGCAGCTTGTCGCGCTCGGACTCGAGCTCGACACGTGAGAACTTCGTCAGGCGACGCAGTCGCAGTTCAAGGATGTACTCAGACTGGAGCTCGGAGAGGTCGAACACCTGCATGAGGCGCGTGCGCGCGGCGTCGGTATCGTCGCTCTGGCGGATGACCTGGATGACCTCGTCAATGTCGAGGATCGCGATGAGCATGCCCTCGACGAGGTGCAGGCGCTCGCGTCGCTTGTTCAGCCGGTATCGGCTTCGGCGGGTGATGACCTCTCGTCGGTGCGCCACAAAGACGCGCAGGAGCTCGAGCAGGCCAAGCGTCTGCGGCTGTCCTTCGACTAGAGCGACCGAGTTGATGTTGAACGAGTCCTCGAGCGGTGTGTGCCGATAGAGCTGTTCGAGCACGGCGTCGGGGGAGAACCCGGTCTTGAGTGAGATCACGAGGCGCAGGCCGTGCTTGCGGTCGGTCAGGTCAGTGACGTCGGAGATTCCCGAGAGCTTCTTCGCGTCGACTCCCTGCTTGATCTTTTCGATCACTCGCTCGGGCCCGACGAGATAGGGAAGCTCCGTCACGACGAGGCCCGACTTGCGCGCGGTCAGTGACTCGACGGACACCTTCGCTCGGGTGTGGAACGCGCCGCGACCGGTGCGATACGCATCGCGGATGCCGTCGAGGCCCACAATGGTGCCGCCCCCCGGGAGGTCGGGACCCGGGATGAACTCCATGAGGTCCTCGAGTGTCGCATTCGGGTTCTCGAGCAGGTGCTTTGCCCCGGCCGCGACCTCGATGAGGTTGTGCGGGGCCATGTTCGTGGCCATGCCGACCGCGATGCCGCTCGCGCCGTTCACCAACAGATTCGGCACGGCGGAGGGCAGCACGGACGGCTGCATGATCTGGTTGTCGTAGTTGGGGACGAAATCGACCACGTCCTCGTCGAGGAACTCGGTCATCGCGAGTGCCGCGCCCGCGAGGCGCGCCTCGGTATACCGGGAAGCGGCGGGGCCGTCGTCGAGCGAGCCGAAGTTCCCGTGGCCGTCCACCATGGGAAGACGCATTGCGAAGTCCTGGCTCATGCGCACCATCGCGTCGTAGATGGCCGTGTCTCCGTGCGGGTGCAGCTTGCCCATGACCTCGCCGACGACGCGGGCCGACTTGACGTGCCCCTTTTCGGGCTTCAGGCCCATGTCGTCCATCATGAACAAAATGCGCCGCTGCACGGGCTTGAGGCCGTCGCGCGCGTCGGGAAGTGCGCGCGAGTAAATCACCGAGTAGGCGTACTCGAGGAACGAGCCCTGCATCTCGTTCGAAATATCGATGTCCTCGATGCGCTCGTTCGCCCCGATGCCGACGGCGGCGTCGTCGTACACCGCGACATCGGTCGAGGGCGCCCCGAGGGTCGGTGCCGACTCCGTTCCGGCCTCAAGGTCCGGATCCATCCCGTGTTCGTTTGTTTCCGTCACGACGCCTTCCTGAATTACTCGCCGAGTGCGGCGGGGGTCGCGCCCTTCGGCGCGCGCACGATGCGGCCGGGGCTCCGGCCCGCACCCCACGGATACGATGGGATTCATGCTACCGATCCCCACCGACAGCGGCGCGAGGCTGGCCGCGATTCTGCCAAGCGTGCTCGAGAGTCTGGCGCTCGGAAACGGTCAGTCCTCCGAGACCGACGGCCGGCCCCCCGCGACCGCAGGTGCCCCAGCGCTGCCCGCGGCCCGATCCGCGGTCGTAATCGCCGTCGACGGCCTCGGGTGGGCGAACTTTCGGGCCCGGCGCGGGCATGCCCGCACGCTGAACGCGATGGAGAAGCAGCGCATCGAGACGGTTGCCCCGTCTACGACTGCCGCAGCCCTCACCGCGCTCACGACGGGCCGCCTGCCTGGAGTGCACGGGTTGATCGGCTACCGCATTCGGCACCCCGAGCGCGGCCTCGTCACGACGCTTAGCGAATGGGACGACATCGGGGATCCGGCACAGTGGCAGCGGGCGACCCCGCTGTTCGCTCGCGCGGCCGACATCGGTGTGAACGCGTATGCCATCGGTCGGCCCCAGCACCGCGAGAGCGGCCTGACGGCGTCCATCCTCGCGGGGGCGACCTACGTGGCGGGCGCGACGATCGAGGATCGTTTCGCCGCCGCGGCACGGCTTGTTCGCGGGGCCGACCCGGTGCTGGCCTATCTGTACGTCGACGAGCTCGACCGGGCCGGGCACCACTCGGGCTGGGAAAGCGATGCCTGGACGAAGCGGCTCGAACAGTTCGACGCCGCTCTCGGCTCGTTTCTCGCCGCGCTGCCCCCCGGCATCGGCGTCGTCCTCACCGCGGACCACGGCATGGTGGACGTGCCCGAGCACCGGCGGCTATTAATGGACCAGATGCCGGGACTGCTCGACGGCGTCGAGATGGTGGGCGGCGAGCCGCGCATGCGCTCGCTCTACCTCCAGGATCCGCGCCAGGCCGCCGCCGTGGCCGCGCGTTGGGAAGCGGTTGAGGGCGGCAGAGCCTGGATCGCGACCCGAGACGAGGCAGTCTCGAGTGGCTGGTTCGGCCCGGTGGATCCGGTGGTCGCGCAGCGCCTCGGTGACGTGATCGTCGCCGCCCGCGGAGCCGTGGCGTACTACCAGTCCACCGACGATGAGCAGGCGCTCGCAATGGTCGGCCAGCACGGCAGTTTCACCGACGATGAACGGGGGATCCCGCTGGCGGTCGCCGGTGCGTTTGCCGGGGGCGGGTTCATCGCGCGCGTGCAGGCCGCCCGCTAGGAAGACCTGCCTAGGCGGGGTCGTCCTCGCTCCGCGTGCCGAACAAGATGTCGTCCCAGCTGGGGATCGATGCGCGCCGCTTCTTTCCGCCACTCGGTTCACTGGGAGGCGCGGGGACGGGGGCAGGATCGCGCTTCGTCACGAGCGGAGCGACGCTCTGCGGCGCCTCCGCGGGTGCAGGAGCGGTCTCTTCCGCGATGGGAGGGGCGGAGGCGGGCGTCAGGTCGTGCGCGCTGCGCAGTCGCGGCAGGGGCGCAGCCTCGGGTTCGCGCTCGGGACGCGCGCTCTCGCGCTCCCCACGTCGTCGGCGCAGAGCGTCGAGCAGATCTGCGGTCTGGCCGAGGTCTGCTGGCGCCTCTTCGCGGCTAGTGATCGCACGCTGCTCGATTTCCTGGCGGCGTTCGTATGCTGTCTCCGCGCTCACATCGTCGCGGGCGGCGATGGCTGCCGCGGCGGCGTCACGCGCCGAGGGGACGCTGTTCGGGGCGACTTCCCCTGTGGGGCTCTGATCGCCCTCGTCGGGGCCCACACCGGCGACTCCCCGCGGCAACGGAGTCGTGGCCGCGAGCGGGGACTGCTCGACGCTGTCGTCCGGGTAGAGGGCGTTCGGATCAAACGCACCTGAATCGAATCGTTCGGTGCGCCCGGGGGAGTCAACCGCCCGAAGCTTCGGGATAAGGCGATCGCCCACCTCGCCTTGCTGGGAGAGGGTCACGGCATCGCTCGTAAGTGGCGCGAGAATCGCCTTGCGGTGCTCAAACGACCAGATGGCCTTGTGGTCCACTTCGCGAGAGCGGAAAGTGAGGCTGATCATCCAGCCGTCGGCCGGATCGCGCCAGGCCGTCCACTGGACGCCGTCAGAACCGAGGCCGCTCAGGCGTGCGTTGATGACGCCGCCAAACGTCTGGGGGGTGTCCTCGTCCTGCTCGCCCTGGGCGCGCACGGGGACGACCAACGCGCTGTCGAGGATGTGTTGGCGCTCGGCAAGGACCGGCCCTTCGTGCCGTTCGACGTCAGACTCGTCCGCACCGGTCGCGGCGACGACCTCTGCACGGGTCTTGCCCGCGCGGATGAGTGACTGGATCTCACGCGGCTTCACCCGGGGTCCCGAGCGTGTCGGACGCGCGACCTGCTTCATTTCAGAGATCAGGTACTCGTCTATGGCGATCCGGAACTGCTCCCCGGCGTCATTCGTGACGATTAGGGCGTCGTCCTCGCGTCGCGCGAATTGAAGCTCTTGCATGCGATCCACTTCCTCCCAGCGTTCTACGGGCCCAAGCATCGCACGAACCGGCGGTAAACCGGGGGATTGACGCGGCGAGGCACCGAAACTTGCCCGGCCGAAGAACCGGATCTGTGAATTTATCGGTCCGGGAGTTTGCCAAGTTGGATTTCTTCAGGCAAACTATGGCCGCTCGATATATTGTGCGCCGAAGAGGCGCGGATTGCAGGAGAGAATGGCCACCGATTACGACGCGCCGCGCAAGTCCGAGGAAGAATCCGACTCAATCGAGGCGCTGAAGGAACGTGTTCCCGACAAGGCTTCGTCGTCAATTGACGCCGAGGACTCGGACAACCCGGGTTTTGAACTCGCGGGTGCCGATCTGTCGGACATGGATCTCGATGTGGTTGTGCTGCCTCAGCAGGAGGACGAGTTCACCTGCGTGAACTGCTTCCTGGTGCGGCATCGCTCGCAGCTTGATCACGACAGTGACCTCGGCCCGGTTTGCCGGGAGTGCTCGCTCTAGAAGACACTGATGGGCGCGCCTGCGGTGCAGGCACGCCCATTCTCAAAGCCCGGTCAGCGACGGATTTACGTCGCGGACCGGGCTTTGAGAATGGCAGCGGCAAGCTCGGCTGGGCGACGCGTCGTGAGTACCCAATACGGGGCCGGATCCGCAGGATCAGTGATCTCGACGCGCACGCCCGAGTGGATCCAGCCCCGAATCAGGAGGTGCGCTCGAGCGTCGCAGCCGGGACCGATGGCAACCCGCAGCTCGGTGTCGCTCAACTCGTCCACGGCGCCCAGCATCGCTACGGGGATCCGTGCGGGGCCGGCAGTGAACACGCCGTCAACGATCGAGATCTTCGGTGCAGAGAGCAGCATGATTGCCCCCACGATGAGATACGAGAGGATGGCCGAGATGATGGCCACCGTCACGTTGATGGGCGTCAGCGCCAGTGCGACGGCGGGCAAGATCAGCAGGGTGGCCACGAAGAGCCACGGAGTCGGCCACAGCCGCTCGGAGTACGAGGTCATGTTCCCATTATCCGTGGTGATGCCTGAGTGGGCGTGGAGGTCGGCGCGCGGCGAGCCTGATCCGGTAACCTGTGCGGGTGACTGATCTTGTCGAGGTACTTATTCGCGCCGACTCGCCCCCTGTGTATGCCCACCCGGGCGATGCGGGTGCCGATCTGCGCAGCACCGAAGCTCTCGTGCTTGAGCCGGGCGAGCGCGCGCTCGTCGGCACGGGCGTGTCGATTGCCCTGCCGGATGGCTATGTGGCATTCGTCGTGCCCCGGAGCGGCCTCGCCGCCAAGCACGGCATCACCGTGCTGAACTCCCCGGGCACCGTCGATGCCGGCTACCGAGGCGAGGTGAAGGTGACGCTCCTGAACACCGATCGCAGCGCCGCCTTCCCGATCGCGCCGGGGGACCGGATCGCCCAGCTCATCATCATGCCCGTCTCGCGGGCCCGCTTTGTGCCCGCGGAGACGCTCCCGGGCAGCGCTCGAGGCGAGGGTGGGTTCGGATCGACCGGAATTAGCCAGGACCTCGCCCCGGCGCGGTAACGTCACCCCAGAGCATCCGGGCTTGTGTGCCCGGCACCGTTTCATCGCAAGGAGCAAAGAAGCCGATGGCTGAATCAACACAGGATCCGCAGGCAGACGCACTCGACGTGCGCGACCCGAGCGCCCCAGAGTACGACGAGAGCAAGTCAGGCCCCGAGGATCGCGAGGCCGAGGGTCCGTTCGACGTCGCCGAGGTACCCGCTTTGCGACCTTACGTCGACCTCGGGTCGATCAAGGTGGCGCCCCGTGAGGGCCTGCAGATGCGCCTCGATGTTGAGGAAAGTACGAAGCGCATTGTCGCGGTCTCGCTCGACTATGCCGACTCTACGCTGCAGGTGCAGGCGTTCTCCGCACCGAAATCGACTGGCCTGTGGCACGAGATTCGTGCGCAGCTCTCCACGCAGCTGGTGTCGCAGGGCGCCACGGTAGAAGAGCGTGAAGGCGCACTCGGGCTCGAGCTTCTCGCGGCGCTTCCGGTCACAGAAGAGCGTGGCGGCGGGACGACCGCGGTGCGGTTCATAGGTGTTGATGGACCGCGCTGGGTGCTCCGCGGAGTGATCACGGGTGCCGGCGCAAACGACCCGGTGGCAGCCGGCAAGATTGAGTCGCTGTACCGCGAGCTCGTCGTGGTGCGCGGTGACTCTCCGATGCCGCCGCGTGAGCTGCTCGCTCTTCGCGTGCCCGCAGGCGCGCAGGGCGCCCAGAACGCGTGACTCGAGACACCGGCAGCCCTGCGGCGGGAGGCGACGCCGCCGACCAGGATCCTGCTGAGCCGGGTCCGACCGAGCCCGCGCAGCACCTGCACCTTCCGCAGGTGGGCGGGGCGCTGGGTCGCACGGTAGCCGCCGGGCTCTCCGGTGAGGCGGTCTCCGCGAAGGGGGTCCTCGAAGCGATCGGCGGGGTGCGGGGTGTGATCGAGTCACTCCTCCCCGGAATGCTGTTCCTCGGGATCTACGTGTTCACGCAGGACGCGCGCCTCAGCGTCGTGGCGCCCGCAGTGCTCGCGATCGCCGCGTGCGCGTGGCGCCTAGCTCGGCGCCAACCCGCAATGTCCGCACTCGCCGGCCTGATTGGCGTCGGTATCTGCGTGGTCACCACGCTCGTGACGGGAAAAGGCGAAGACTATTTCCTTCCCGGGTTCTGGACGAACGGGGCCTGGTCGGTCGCACTCGTCGCCTCGCTGATCATTGGTTGGCCGCTCTTGGGATTCATCGTCGGCGCGATTCACGGAGATCTCATCGGCTGGCGCAAGGACCGCGTGATTCGGCGCGCCGCGGCGCTCTGCACGGCGAGCTGGCTCGTCCTGTTCCTTGCGCGGCTCGCGGTGCAGCTTCCGCTGTATTTCGCGGGTGAGGTCGGCGCTCTCGGGGTCGCTCGCCTCGTGATGGGCGTCCCGCTATACGGGCTCTTGGTGATTTTTACATGGCTCGTGCTCCGCGCGGCCATCGCAAAGCGCGACGCGGCCTAACGCCACTGCGTGTTCCGGCGCAGCCGGGATCCTGCAGGGCCGTGCGCCCCCGCGCGCCGGTCAGGTCCGCGGGTGCAGAAGAGATATAGTTATCTTGACGTCGAGATAGTTTTCGCTGAGAACGCTCCCGAACGCACGCTCAGCGTGCGCGGCGGGGCGAACAGGTGCACACTAGTCTCGCGAGTAGTCGACAACACGGACAGGAGACGGTCGTGGCAGCGGTCAATAGCTTCGGAGCGAAAAGCACGCTCTCGGTAGGCGCAAACAATTATGAGATCTTTCGGATTGATCAGGTACCAGGTTCTGAGCGCCTGCCTTACAGCCTGAAGGTTCTCCTCGAGAACCTGCTTCGCACCGAAGACGGTGCGAACGTCACGAAGGCGCACATCGAAGCGCTCGGAGGCTGGGATCCCAACGCCCAGCCCGACACGGAGATTCAGTTCACGCCCGCGCGCGTGATCATGCAGGACTTCACCGGCGTTCCCTGCGTCGTCGACCTTGCCACCATGCGCGAGGCGATGGCCGATCTCGGCGGCGATCCCGAGAAGATCAACCCGCTCGCGCCTGCAGAGATGGTCATCGACCACTCAGTCATCTCGGATGTGTTCGGCACCCCCGACGCGTACGTAAAGAACGTCGAGATCGAGTACCAGCGCAACGCGGAGCGCTACCAGTTCCTGCGCTGGGGCCAGGGCGCCTTCCAGGACTTCAAGGTCGTGCCCCCGGGCACGGGCATCGTGCACCAGGTCAACATCGAGTACCTGGCACGCGTGACCTTCACCCGCGAGGTTGACGGCGTGCTGCAGGCCTACCCCGACACCTGTGTCGGCACGGACTCGCACACGACCATGGTCAACGGTCTCGGCGTACTCGGCTGGGGCGTCGGCGGCATCGAGGCCGAGGCGGCCATGCTGGGCCAGCCCGTCTCCATGCTGATCCCGCGCGTCGTGGGCTTCAAGCTCTCGGGCGCGATTCCCGCTGGCGTGACCGCGACCGACATCGTGCTGACGATCACCGAGATGCTGCGCAAGCACGGCGTCGTCGGCAAGTTCGTCGAGTTCTACGGTGCGGGTGTCGCTGCGGTTCCGCTCGCGAACCGCGCCACCATCGGCAACATGAGCCCCGAGTTCGGCTCGACGGCCGCGATGTTCCCGATCGACGACATGACGCTCGGCTACCTGCGCCTGACCGGCCGCAGCGAGGAGCAGGTTGCACTCGTCGAGGCGTACGCCAAGGAACAGGGCATGTGGCTCGATCCCGAGAAGACTCCCGAGTTCAGCGAGACGCTCGAGCTCGACCTCTCGACCGTCGTCCCGTCGATCGCCGGCCCGAAGCGCCCGCAGGACCGCATCGAGGTCTCGCGCGCCAAGGAGCAGTTCGCCACCGATCTGGAGAACTACGCGAAGGCCGCGAACCCGGCCCTCGTGAAGGACGCTGAGGGTCGCGAGTTCACGATCGATCACGGCGCGGTCACTCTCGCCTCCATCACCTCGTGCACGAACACCTCGAACCCCTCCGTCATGCTGGCGGCCGGAATTCTCGCGAAGAATGCCGCCCTTAAGGGCCTCAAGGTCAAGCCGTGGGTCAAGACGACCCTCGCGCCTGGCTCCAAGGTGGTCACCGATTACTACGACAAGGCAGGCCTCACCCCCTACCTCGAGGATCTCGGATTCTTCCTGGTCGGTTACGGCTGCATGACGTGCATCGGGAACTCTGGCCCGCTGAACGAGGAGATCTCGGACGCGGTGCAGAGTCACGACCTCGCCGTCACCTCGGTGCTCTCGGGCAACCGAAACTTCGAGGGCCGGATCAACCCGGACATCAAGATGAACTACCTCGCGTCGCCGCCGCTCGTCATCGCGTACGCGCTCGCCGGCTCGATGTCGTTCGACTTCGAGACCGACGCGCTCGGTCAGGACCAGGAGGGGAACGATGTGTTCCTCAAGGACATCTGGCCCGACACGCTCGAGGTGCAGCAGACCGCCGACTCGTCGATCGACACCGACATGTTCGTCGACAAGTACGGCTCGGTCTTCGAGGGCGACGACCACTGGCGCTCGCTCCCGACGCCGGACGGCAACGTGTTCGAGTGGGACAACGAGTCGACGTACGTGCGCAAGCCTCCGTACTTCGATGGCATGACCATGGAGACGACTCCGGTTACCGACATCTCGGGCGCCCGCGTGCTCGCGAAGCTCGGCGACTCGGTCACCACGGACCACATCAGCCCGGCCGGCAACATCAAGGCCGAGACCCCTGCTGGTCAGTACCTGATCGAGAACGGCATCGGTCGCCGTGACTTCAACTCGTACGGCTCGCGCCGTGGCAACCACGAGATCATGATTCGCGGCACCTTCGCGAACATCCGCCTGCGTAACCAGCTGCTCACCGACGTCGAGGGTGGCTACACCCGCGACTTCACGCAGGAGGGCGGCCCGCAGTCGTTCATCTACGACGCCTCACAGAACTACCAGGCAGCGGGCATTCCACTCGTCGTGCTCGGTGGCAAGGAGTACGGTTCGGGTTCGTCCCGCGACTGGGCGGCGAAGGGCACGAGCCTTCTCGGCGTCAAGGCGGTCATCACGCAGAGCTTCGAGCGGATCCACCGCTCGAACCTCATCGGCATGGGCGTCATCCCGCTGCAGTTCCCCGAGGGTGAGAGCGCCGACACGCTCGGCCTCGACGGCACCGAAACGTTCTCGATCTCGGGAATCACGGCGCTGAACGAGGGCGTCACGCCGAAGACCGTCCACGTCACCGCGGTGCACGAGTCGGGCACGAGCGTTGAGTTTGACGCCGTCGTGCGCATCGACACCCCGGGCGAGGCGGACTACTACCGCAACGGCGGGATCCTGCAGTACGTGCTTCGCTCGCTGGTCTAGTCTGAACGCGTTCGCTTACTGAACGGGCCTCTCTCCATCCTCTCGCTAGGATGGTGAGAGGCCCGTTTTCCTTCCCGGGCACACCCAGGAGCTACCGCGTGCGCATACTTGAAAGCATCCACTCACCCCGCGATTTAGACGGGCTGAGTGTGGAGCAGTGTCGACAGCTCGCGGCGGAGATCCGTGAGTTCTTGATCGCGGAGGTCACCCGCACCGGCGGCCACCTGGGCCCCAACCTGGGGGTGGTCGAGCTCACGATCGCGCTGCACCGCGTATTCGAATCGCCGCGCGACCCGATCGTCTTCGACACGGGCCACCAGAGCTACGTGCACAAGCTCCTCACCGGTCGGCAGGATTTCTCCGAGCTGCGGCTGCGTGGCGGACTCGCGGGCTACCCCCAGCGCTCGGAGTCGGAACACGACATCGTCGAGAGCTCGCACGCCTCGAGCTCGCTGAGCTGGGCCGACGGTATCTCGCGCGCGTTCTCGCGCACCGGTCAGGCCGATCGTCACGTTGTCGCGGTCGTCGGCGACGGCGCCCTCACCGGGGGAATGACCTGGGAGGCGCTGAACAACATCACCGACGATAACTCGCGCAACCTCGTGATCGTCGTCAACGACAACGGGCGCTCGTACGCGCCGACCATCGGCGGCATGGCACGGTTCCTCAACACCGTCCGCACGCAGGGCAGTTACCGCGACCTGCAGCGGGGGAGCGAACGGCTGTTCGATCGCCTGGGCGCGCCGGGACGCTCTCTCTACCGCGGCGTCCGCGGCGGCGTGCAAGGCTTTTTGAGCCGCGCCGCGAACAACGAGCACCTGTACTCGAATCTCGACATCAAGTACCTGGGGCCCGTCGACGGCCACGACCTTCCCGCCCTTGAGCGGGTGCTCGAGCAGGCGAAGGCCTACGGCGCCCCGACGCTCGTGCACGTCATCACCGAGAAGGGCCGCGGCTATGAGCTCGCGCGCCGCGACCAGGCCGATCAGTTCCACGCGATCGGCGCGATCGACCCCGACAGCGGGATCTCGCTCGACGCGAAGGGCGGCACCAGCTGGACCAGTGTGTTCCGCGAGACGATTCTTGAGCTCGCGCGGGAAGACGAGCGGCTGATCGGCATCACCGCAGCGATGCTCCGCCCCACGGGTCTCGACGGCCTGGCCGAGGAGTTCCCCGATCGTGTGATTGACGTCGGAATTGCCGAGCAGCACGCGGTCACGTCCGCGGCGGGTCTGGCCTACGGCGGACTCCACCCGGTCATTGCGATCTACGCGACGTTCATGAACCGCGCGTTCGATCAGCTCCTCATGGACGTCGCGCTGCACCGCGCTGGCGTCACCTTCGTGCTCGATCGCGCCGGACTGACTGGCCCGGATGGCGCGAGCCACAACGGCGTCTGGGACCTCGCGACGCTGCAGATTGTTCCCGGCATTCGGATCGCCGCCCCCCGCGACGCCACGCGCCTGAAGGAGCTGCTGGCTGAGGCCGTGCAGGTCACTGACGCGCCAACTGTGCTGCGCTACCCGAAGGGGACGGTTGCTCCCGCTAGCCCCGCCCTACGACGCACCGACGACGGCGTGGATGTGCTGCGGGGGAGCGCGAGCGACGAGACCACTCCCCGTGACGTGCTCTTCGTGTCGGTCGGCCCGATGTCGGAGCTCGCGATCGGTGCGGCTGCGCTGCTCGAGGCGCAGGGAATTACCTGCACCGTGATCGATCCCCGCTGGGTCGTGCCGGTGCGCACGTCGGTCGTCGAGATGGCGCGGGCGCACCGCCTGCTGATCAGTATCGAGGACGGCATTCGTGTCGGCGGTATCGGCACTCGGATCCGCCAGGCGCTGCGCGATGCGGGCGTAGATACTGCGGTGAGCGAACTCGGTACCCCCGACGAATTCCCGGGGCATGCGACCCGCGGTCAATTGCTGGAGGACGCCGGGCTGACTGCCGAGCAAATTGCCAGCGACGTTGAGGCGCAGGTCCGCGGCGCGCGCATTCCGATCGCCCGCCCCGAGTAGTCTCGATCGTCATTGCCCGGGGCGGCCACTCGGACGAACCGAGGGGATGCCCGTCGCAACGTTGCGAACGTGATGGTTGCGCCGTCCACCACGCCAGCTCCCGAGAGATGCGTCTGGCGGGCGGCCCGATGTGGGGGCCGCTCGCCAGAGGGCATTCTCGCGCGGTTAGACGCCGGCGATCCGAGGCGTGTGGAAGTCCGCGCCGAACACGCGCTGGCTCGCGCCCACGCGGTCAAGGTACGGTGTCGCCCCGCCCGCCTGGAACGGCCAACCCGCGCCTAGGATGAGGCAGAGGTCGATGTCCTCGGCGGCGGCGACGACCTTCTCGTCCAGCATGATCTTGATCTCGCCGGCCAGCTCGTCTTCGACGCGGCGCAGGATCTCTGCCGCATCGACCGGCGTCTTGCCGAAGGTGAGGGCCTTCTTTGCCGACTTGGACAGGTCCTCGACCTTGCCGATCTTGCTCTTCACGAGCGGCTCGTCGAGCTCGGCGATGGCGTGCAGGTTCGGGGACGCGTAGAAGCGTTCGGGGAACGCCGCCACCATCGTGTCCTGCACGTGTGCCGCGACCTTCCAGCCGACGAGATCGATGAGCTCGAACGGGCCCATCGGCAGGCCGATCGGCGCGAGAGCCTGTTCGACCACCGGCAGCGGGGTACCCTCGTCGAGCGCGCGCGCAGCCTCACCCATAACCTTGGCGAGCAGCCTGTTCACCACGAAGCCCGGACGATCAGCCGTGATCACGGCGTTCTTGCCGAGATTGCGCGCCGTCACCATCGCCGTGGCGAGGGTCGCGTCGTTGGTAGCCGGGGTATTGACCACCTCGATCAGCGGCATGACGGCGACCGGGTTGAAGAAGTGGAAGCCGACGAGACGCTCGGGGTGAGCCAGATTCGCTCCGATCTCCTCAACCGAGAGTGACGAGGTGTTGGTCGCGAGCACCGCGGTCTCGGAGATGATCGGCTCGATCTCGGCGAACACGGCCTGCTTGACGCCGAGCTCCTCGAAGACCGCCTCAATGACCCAGTCGCAATCGGCAAACTCTGACTTGTCGGTGGTGCCGTGCACGAGCGCGCGCAGCTGGTTCGCGTCGTCCGATGTGAGGCGACCCTTCTCCTGCAGTGCGTCAATCTGCTCGCGAATGTAGGCGAGCCCCTTGTCGACGCGTGACTGGTCGAGGTCGGTGATGACGACCGGCACCCGGAGCTTGCGCACAAAGAGCAGCGCGAACTGGCTGGCCATGAGGCCGGCACCGATCACGCCGACCTTGCGGACGGGGTGCGCAAGCGCCTTGTCGGGAGCACCCGCAGGTCGCTTCGCGCGCTTCTGCACGAGGTCAAACGCGTAGATCGAGGCGTGGAACTGGTCGCCCGAAATGAGCTCCGCCAGCGCCTCGTCCTCGCGCTCGAAGCCGCGCACGCGGTCGTTGTCCTTTGCGGCCTTCATGAGGTCGAGGGCGACGTACGGCGCCTTCGCAGCGGTGCCGAGGCGGGCCTTTAGCGTGTCCCGCGCGATCTTGATCGCGAGGTCCCACTTGGTGAGGCGTTCGAGCTTGCCGGGCTGGTTCGGGCGATCGACCTTCACCGTGCCGTTCAATACGCCGTCGGCCCAGCGCAGAGATTCCTCGAGGTAGCTCGCCGAGCCGAAGGAGACGTCAAAGAGGCCGAGCTTTAGCGCCTGAGCGGGCTTCAGCATCCGGTTGTTCTTGACCGGGTTCGAGACGATGACCTCGAGCGCATTCTCGATTCCGATGAGGTTCGGGACGATCGTCGCGCCGCCCCAGCCCGGGATGATGCCGAGGAAGACCTCGGGGAATGCAAGTGCCGCGGCCGAAGAGTCGACAGTGCGGTAGTCGCAGTGCAACGCGATCTCCATCGCGCCGCCCAGGGCCAGGCCGTTCACGAAGGCGAACGAGGGCACCCCGAGCGTGTGCAGCTTGCCGAGCACGTGATGGCCGAACTGCGCCATGAGCAAGGCGTTCTCGCGAGTGCCGAGTGCCTGCACCTTCGAGAGATCCGCGCCCGCGGCGAAAATGAACGGCTTGCCCGTGATGGCGACCGCGGTGATCTCGCCTGCGGCGGCGCGAGCCGTCAGCGCGTCCAGCACGGCGGCAAGGCCCTGCAGGGTGCGCGGTCCGAGCGTGTTCGGGCGCGTGTGGTCACGGCCGTTGTCGAGGGTGATGAGTGCGAGCGTACCGCCCGTGGGCAGCACCACGTCGCGCACGAAGGACTCGGTAATGACCTCGTCGGCGCTCGCCTCGATGAGGGGGGTGAAATCGATGGAGTTGTAGTCAGTCAACTGAGTTACTTGCCCTTCTTGCCGTCAAAGTTCGGATTTTCCCAGATGATGCTGCCGCCCTGGCCCAGTCCCACGCACATCGCGGTCAGGCCGAAACGCACATCGGGGCGCTGCTCGAACTGGCGGGCCAGCTGGATCATCAGGCGTGTGCCCGACGCGGCGAGCGGGTGTCCTACAGCGATTGCCCCGCCCCACGGGTTGACCCGGGGGTCGTCGTCGGAGATGCCGAAGTGGTCGGTGAACGAGAGGACCTGGACAGCAAACGCCTCGTTCAGCTCGAACAGGCCGATGTCATCGATTGAGAGACCGGCGCGGCGCAGGGCCTTCTCGGTGGAGGGGACCGGGCCAAGACCCATCACCTCGGGCTGCACGCCGGCGAAGGCGAAGCCCACCATGCGCATCTTGGCGCCCAGGCCGAGCTCACGGGCGGTGTCGCCCCCGGCAAGCAGGCCCATCGTCGCACCGTCGGTGAGCGGCGAGGCGGTTCCCGCGCTCACGCGGCCGTGCGGGCGGAACGGGGTCTTGAGCGCCGCGAGGCCCTCCATGGTGGTCTGAGGACGGCGACCCTCGTCTTCGGTGGCCAGGCCCCAGCCGCTCGCGCTTCGTGTCGCTACCGGGATGAGATCGGGCTGAATGTCCCCGCGGTCATAAGCGGCCTGCACCTTGTGCTGGCTGAGCATGCCGAAGCGATCGGCGCGCTCCTTGGTGAGCGCGGGAAAGCGGTCATGCAGTCGCTCGGCCGTGAGCCCCATGTTGAGCGCCTCGGCGCTCACGATCTTCTCCGCGACGAAGCGCGGGTTCGGGTCGGCATCGAGGCCAAGCGGGTGCCGGCCCATGTGCTCGACGCCGCCGGCCACGGCGATGTCGTACTGGCCGGCGCCGATCGCGCCGCCGAGGAACGCGGTGGTGGTCATCGCTCCCGCGCACATCCGGTCGAGAGCAAACCCGGGAACGGTGAGGGGCAGCCCTGCGAGGATCGCCACGGTGCGGCCGAGCGTCAGCCCCTGGTCACCCTGCTGGGTGGTCGCGGCGATGCCGACGTCGTCGATGCGATCCGTCGGCAGGTTCGGGTTACGTTCGATCAGACCCTGCAGTGCCTTCACTGCGAGGTCGTCAGAGCGCGTGCCCCAGTACATGCCCTTTTCGCCTGCACGGCCGAACGGGGTGCGAACCCCATCGACAAATACGACGTCTCTCATTGCGGCCACTTTGCCTCCATCACATGGTGAATGTTGCTGTACTCACCATCATATGAAGCTTGCGCTCCGCCCGGGCGACGCCGCGCGAACCGTACGGAGAGCGTTCATAGGGATGGACCTCTTTTATGCAACCTCTACAAAAGCGGCGGCAATAATTGTGGATGTTGCCTCACGCTGCCAGGGCCGAGCGCCGAGATCGGCGAGAGCTGTATTCACCGTGTCGGGCGTGACTTCGGCGGGCGGCTGCCAGGCGAGGCGGCGCAGCAAGTCGGGCGTAAGCAGGTTCTCAATGGGCACCTGGCGCGCCTCAGCCTCGGCCTCGACCGCAGCGCGGGCGGCCGTGAGGCGGGCGGCAGCCTCCGGGTGGCGCTCCGCCCAGCCGCGGTGGTGCGGAATGGGTTTCTCGCCGGTCACGCGAAGATTGGGCAGATCGTCGGTGGTTTTCCCCAGCAGGATCGCTGCCCACCAGCGCGGAAG
This sequence comes from Leucobacter sp. CX87, assembly GCF_018682295.1. Lineage (NCBI taxonomy): Bacteria > Bacillati > Actinomycetota > Actinomycetes > Micrococcales > Microbacteriaceae > Leucobacter > Leucobacter sp. CX87. The sequence goes on from NZ_JAFIRI010000001.1 coordinate 249,166, forward strand.
CTCGCTGCGGCTGGCTCGCCCATGGAACGCCTTCATGGCGGCCAGCTCGCCCTGGGATCGAGGGTTCGCCTTGACCGCGGCGATCAATGAGGCGTCGGGGAAGAGGCGACCGGGGGCGACATCGCGCTCGCGCGCCAGGGCGTCTCGTGCGGTCCAGAGCTCCCGCGCGATCGCGAGACCGCGCTGGCTACTCAGCCGCCCGCCGCCGGCGAGCTTGCGCCAGGGCTCGGTGGCCGGGGCCTTCGGCGCTTTGGTGCGCACCGCCTCAAACTCCTCAAAGGCGATCGCCTCTTTGTCCTGCTCGGCGAGCTCCGCCGCCACCGCGTCGCGCAGATCAGGCAGCAGTGCGACGTCGAGCGCGGCATACTCAAGCCATGATTCGGGGAGGGGCCGGGTGGACCAGTCCGCCGCGGAGTGCGCCTTCTTGAGACTGATACCGAGGAGGCGCTCGACTACGGCCCCGAGTCCGACACGGTCGAAGCCCAGTAGGCGAGTCGCGAGCTCAGTGTCGAAGATGCGCGAGGGGACGAGGCCGATCTCGGCGAGGCAGGCGAGATCCTGGCTCGCGGCGTGGAAGATCCATTCGTCATCGCCGATTGCGTCGGACAGCGGACCGAAGTCGGTGATCTCGGTCGGGTCGAAGAGGAACGTCCCTGATCCCCGGCGCGACGCTTGCACCAGATAGGCGTTCGCGCGATACGTGTACCCGGAGGCGCGCTCCGCGTCGACCCCGATCGGGCCGTGACCTCCCGCCAGCGATTGTGCGGCTCGGTCGAGTTCCTCCGCGGAGGTAACCATCGACCAGGAAGTGTTCAGTTCGGACTGTTCAACCATGACTGGTCTAGTCTACGCGCGGGACGGGGTGCGGCCGTCCGGCACGGGATCCGGGGTGTCGGGCAGACAGTCGCATGGCGTCGAGCGAGGCGACCCCCTCCTGATGGGGCAGGCCGGCGAGCATGGTGAGGAGTTCTCCCCAGGCCTCGGCATGCGCGGCGAAGTCGGTTCCGAGTGGAGTCCACGATGCTCGAAGCTCAATCTGTGCGCCATCACCCTCCGACTCGAGCGCCCCAAACCCAGTCGAAAGCGCTTTGGTGGCGGTGCCTGACGCGAACGTGAGCTCTGCGCCGCGGGATTCCAACGCGTCGACGAGCCAGGACCAAGCTACGTCGGCGAGGAACGGATCGAGCCCGATCTCAATCTCGAGCGGCGCCTGCGCAAAGCAGACGATGCGAAATGGCCCGCCCCAGTCCGCTGCGAGTTCCGGATCGTGCATGAGGATGAACCGTCCTGCGCCGTAGGGGGAGTCGCCCTCAGATGTTTCGGAGCCGAGCCGCACGTCGGCGGCAATCGCGAATGATTCGGGGGCGATGCGCTCGGGGGCGGGAATCTCGCGTACCGAAAGCTCGCTACGGAACACCGCTGTGCGCAGCTGCGCTACCGCGCGGTCAAAGGCGGCTGGAGCCGCACCGATCGTCGCCATCACACTGGGAACACTAGAGTTTCCTGTGAAGCTCGCTCGCTCGCCACGCCGGGATTCTCGCACGTCGTGAAGGGGTGGAGCTGCCGCAGGGAGCAATTGCGATGATGGGAGTGGGATGCGCCGCAGGAACCTAGGCCAGAACCTCGCTGTGTGCCGTTTCCGTCCCGTCCGGCTCGGCTTCTCCGCCGCCGCTCTTGCCGCGCTGGCGGGATGTGTGGCTGCGGGCGTGCATGTTGCGCGCCGCATGGTGGTGCCGAGTCGTCGTGCCGCGGCTCCGGTGCGTGTGCTCGCGCTCTCGGGGCGCCCGCAGGATCCACGCCGCGTCGTGCGGCTGGGCGGCGAGGACGCCGGCTTGCCGGGCGCCCAATACTCATTCCTGTTCGACCAGGACGAGGTCACACCGGGGCATGCGCAGCTCGGCGCCATCGTGCGTCAGAGCGCGCCGGGCACTGCAGAACCGCATGCCTGGGTAGAGCGCGAACTTATCGGGGTCGATCGAGGACACTTGCGTGCCGGGGCGGTCGGCCGGATCACCGGTTGGTGGTACTCCGGGGCCACCGGGCTCGATGCCCGAGCAGAAACCATCCTGATCCCGGTCGCCGGGGGAGTCTCGCCCGCCTGGCTGATTCCGGCAGACGGCGATCAGAGTCCCGACCACCGTACCCACTGGGCGATCCACGTGCATGGGCGGGGTGCATCGCCCGCGGAGACGCTGCGCGGCGTGCGCGTCGCCCGGCGGACCGGGCGTACGAGCCTCGTGATCAGTTATCGGGGCGACCCCGGCTCGACAGCCGCTATCAACGGACGATATGGATTTGGTGCGGCAGAGTGGGAAGACGTTGCTGCGGCGATGGCGCAGGCGAAGCGACGCGGCGCGGCCCAGATCACCCTGTTTGGCTGGTCGATGGGCGCCACGGCGTGTCTGCTCGCCGCCAGCCGCTCCGAGCACGCGTCACTCATCGACGCAGTCGTGCTCGATTCACCCGCGCTGCACTGGCGCGAGCTCGTGGTCCATCACACGCGGCTCGCGCGTGCCCCGCGCCTGTTCGGCCTGCTGGGCGCGTGGCTGCTTGAGACTGGGCTCGTGCGCAGCGGCGTGCCCGGCGGGATTCCGCTGCGGGAGCTGACTCCGCGCGCGTTTGCGCGGCGCCTGCGCGTCCCGACCCTCATCCACTGCAGCCCCGGCGACACGTTCGTGCCCGAGGGCCCGGCGCGCGAGCTCGCCGCGCTGCGACCCGACCTGGTCACGCTTCACCGGGCACGGGGCGAGCACGTGCGCCTGTGGAACGTCGAGCCCGAACGCTGGGATGACGTGACGCGGGCGTTCCTCGAGCAGTTGCCTGCGGGCTGAGGCCGTCGGGCGGATCCTGCCCAGGCTAAGAGGCGAGCGCGAGCTTCTCGCGAACCTGCCGCTGGATGCGCGCGAGCATGAAGGTCATGCCGCGCATGCGCAGCGGCGAGACCAGCTGGGTGAGTCCGAGCTCCTGAGGGAAGTCGACCGGCACCTCGAGGACCTCTCGCGGTGTCAACGGGGCGAGGCCCTGCACCAGGATCGACGCGAACCCGCGGGTGGTCGGCGATTCAGCGGGCGCCGAGGCGACCAGGCGGAAGTGCTCCGCGGCGGCGTCGACCTCGGAGATCAAGAAGACCGGCGATTGGCACTCCTCAACACGCTCGAGCAGTTCGGGGTGATCCTGATACTCAGTCGGCAGTTCAGGCAGCTCGTCCGAAAACTCCAGGAGGTACAGCAGGCGTTCCTGTCCCTCGAGTTCGAGGAAGCCGTCGCGGATTTCGGCGAGCGAGGGAGCGAGGGCGGTCATCGGCGCACCGCCACGAGCCCCGCATCAACGCCGCGAGCGATCGGGGCGCCGACGAGCGAACCCCACTCCGACCACGATCCGTCGTAGTTGCGGACGGAATCCTGGCCCAGCAGGTGGGTGAGCACAAACCAGGTGTGCGCGCTGCGTTCTCCGATGCGGCAGTACACGATGACCTCGTCGCCGGGGTGGATGCCGATCTCGTCGCGGTAGATCGCCTCGAGCTCGGCGAAGCTGCGAAAACGAGCGTCCTCGGCCACGGCGCGTGCCCAGGGCACGTTCTTCGCGGTCGGGATGTGGCCTGCGCGCAGCGCGCCCTCTTCCGGGTAGTCCGGCGCGCTCGTGCGCTCTCCGGTGTACTCGGCGGGGGAACGCACATCGATGAGCGGCTGACCCAGGTGCGCCCGGACGTCGTCGCGGTAGGCGCGGAGCTGATCGTCGTCCCGGGAAATCACCGGGTAATCGGTCGCCTCCCGCTCGGTGCGCTCCCGGGTCATCGCACGGCCCTCGGCGAGCCAGGCGTCGCGCCCGCCGTCGAGCAGCCTCACGTCCTCGTGTCCGAAGAGCGACAGGATCCACAGCGCGTACGCGGCCCACCAATTGTTCTTGTCGCCGTAAATCACGATCGTGTCGTCTCGGGTGATGCCCCGCTCGGAGAGCAGGGTGGCGAGCGCCTGGCCGCCCAGGAAATCGCGCTCGACGGGGTCGTTCAGATCGATGTGCCAGTCCAGCTTGACGGCGCCCGGGATGTGGCCCATCTCGTACAGCAGCACGTCCTCGTCGCACTCCACGACGACAAGCCCTTCTTCACCGAGATGCGCCGCGAGCCAATCGGTGGTGACCAGTCGTTCGGGGTGCGCGTACTGGGCGAGCGAGGGGTGCGGGTCTGGCGCGATGGGCATCTGGTGATCCTCCGAGGTCTAGGTGCGGCGGGAGCCCGCGAGGGAGCGGATACACTACCGAGGGCGGGGACACTGTTCTCAACGGTAGGCCCTCCGCCTGTATTTCCCTGAACTTTCTCCGCCCACGCCCGAAGGGTCACCAGCCTCACGATGACGCACGACGCCCAGCACTCCGCTGCTCGACTCGTTGACCGCACGCCAACGATTTCCGGAGCCGAGATCGTCTCGACCCTCGTCCCGCCCCGGCAATTCGACACTGCGACATTCGAGTCGTACCGGCCGGATCCCGATCACGCCTCGCAGGCCGAGGCACGCGACGTGCTCCAGGCGTTTGCGGCTCCCGTCGCGGCAATTCAACGCGGCGGCGGCGGATTTCTCGGCTTCGGACGGAAGAAGTCCGCGCCGCAACAGGTGGCGCCCGCGAAGCCGGGTGTGTACCTCGATGGCGGCTTCGGCGTCGGCAAGACGCACCTGCTCGCCGCGACGTGGCACGCGACGACCGGGCGCAAGTATTTCGGCACCTTCATCGAGTACACCGCTCTCGTCGGCGCGCTCGGGTACGCGGCGACCGTCGGCGTGCTGCAGGGCGCCCGGCTCATCTGCATCGACGAGTTCGAGCTCGACGACCCGGGCGACACGATGTTGATGACCCGCTTGCTCGGCGAGCTCGTCGCGAGCGGTTCGCGCATCGTAGCGACGTCGAACACCCCGCCGAACGCGCTCGGCGAAGGGCGTTTTGCTGCGGCTGACTTCCTGCGCGAGATTCAAGCGATGTCCGACCAGTTCCTGACGATCAGGATCGACGGTTCTGATTATCGACAGCGTGACGTCACCGGCCACTCGGTGACCCTCAGCGCCGACGAGTACCAGTTCGCGCTCGCCGACGCCGTTGCTGCGGGCGACCGCGTGACCGATGACGATTTCCGTGGTCTGCTCGGTCACCTCTCGACGATCCACCCGTCGACCTACGTTCGGCTGCTCGACGGCGTGCGAGCGATCGGTCTGCGCGACGTGTACGAGCTCACCGATCAGACCGACGCCCTGCGCTTCGTCGCGTTCATCGACCGAGTCTATGACGCGCAGATCCCGATTCGGGCCACCGGGATTCCGCTCGACACGATCTTCGGTGGCGGGATGCTCGATGGCGGCTACCGCAAGAAGTATCTGCGCTGCGTCTCCCGCCTGAACGCGCTCACCACGGGTCAGGCGTAGGCCATGGCCGGCCAGGGAAGCGGCTGGTACGCGGTCGGCCGCGCGCTCCGCGACCTGCTCCAGGGGCTGGCGAAGCCAAAGAATGGTGCCACGCCCGTGGGTTCAGCCGGCACGGCTGGCTCCAACTTGCCCACGGCGCCGCGGACGGATCCTGCCGGGTATCGGGCGACAGAGTTCGAAAGTCCCGGGCAGTTCGGGGAGGGCGCGACCCGCGATCTCTCTGCCGCCGAAGTGCGCGCCCTCCGCCCGAGCTATTCCCCGAGCGCCGATGGCGACCCTGACCCGGGGGAGATCGTGTGGACGTGGGTGCCCTTTGAAGAGCACGACGGCCGCGGCAAGGACCGTCCCGTGCTCGTGATCGCCCGCATTGACGGCGCGTCGGTCGCAGGTTGTTTCCTGACCACCAAGCAGCACGATGGCTACGTCTCGGTCGGCACCGGCGGCTGGGACAGCCAGGGACGCGAGAGCTTCCTGGCCCCGGACCGGGTGCTTCGCTTGACTGATGGGGGAATGCGACGCGAAGGACACGTGCTGAGCCGCGACCGCTTCACTCGGGTGGTCGGGCGAGTGGCGGCGCTACACGGGTTCGCCGCCTAGCGCTTCTGGGGTCTTGATCCCGCTAACATGAGTCCATGCCGCAGCAGAGGACGCGTCCTGCCTACCTTGACGTTCCTTTCGTAGCGCTGGCGCACCGTGGCGGGTTCAGCCAGGCGGCCCCCGCTGAGTTTGAGAACAGCATGCGCGCCTTCGCTTCCGCGTGGGACGCGGGATACCGCTACCTCGAGACCGACGTGCACGTCACCCGAGACGGGGTGCTGGTGGCGTTTCACGACCACGCGCTCGATCGCGTGACCAATGACGTTGGACGGATCGCCCACCTGACGTGGGACGAAATTGCCCGCGCGCGCATCGGGGGAGCCGAGCCCATCCCGCGCTTCGACGAACTCCTTGCCGCGTTTCCGACGGCACGCTTCAACGTCGACCTCAAGGCGCCCGGGGTCGAACGACCCCTCATCGATGTGCTGGGGCGCGCTGCGGCCTGGGACCGAGTCTGCGTGGGCAGCTTTAGCGGCGGGCGCCTGCGATCATTTCGCCGATTGTCGGGCGGACGGGTGGCGACCTCGGCGCCGCCACTCGAGGTCGGCGTGCTGAGCCTGCTCCCCGGCGTGCGCTCGGCCTGGCCGCTCACCGGGAGCGTGTTTCAAGTGCCCGAGCGTGACCCGCGGACGGGGCTACGGATCGTCGGAAGGCGCATGATCGACGCCGCTCACCGGCGTGGCGCCGCAGTGCACGTGTGGACGGTCAACGATCGGCCTGACATGGAACGACTCATTGATCTCGGCGTGGACGGGCTCGTCACTGACGACATCGCCACGCTCAAAGACGTACTCATCGACCGAAACCTCTGGGAAGGCAACGCGTGAACCGCATCGACGCACAGGAAGAGGCAGGCGCTCAGGGCGCAGCCCAGGTCGGTCCTCCCTCACGGGATCGGGCCCCAGCGCGGAAGGCCGTTGCCGCTTGGGCCCTCTGGGACTGGGGGACGCAGCCGCTGAACACGGTCATCATCACGTTCGTGTTTAGCGTCTACATCACCGGCGCGTCGTTCGGAACCGAGAACGCGACGTCTCAAGCGCTTGCGCTCACCACAGCGCTCGGCGGACTGGCGGTCGCCGTGCTCGCGCCCGTCCTCGGGCAGAACTCAGACCGCACCGGGCGCACCGTACGGAACCTCCGCTGGCAAACCTGGCTGATTGCGCTGCTGGCTGCATCGTTGTTCTTTATCCGGCCTGAACCCGGGTATCTCTGGTGGGGCCTCGGGATCCTCGCGGTCGTTTCCATCGTCGGTGAAATCGCAAATGTGAACTACTACGCGCTGATCGAGGAAGTCTCGACGAAACAGACCATCGGACGAGTCTCGGGATTCGGCTGGGGACTCGGCTACATCGGGGGCATCGTCGCGCTCCTGTCGCTCTACTTCGCATTCATCAGCCCTGACGTGGGACTGTTCGGGGTGACCGGCGAGAACGGCATGAACATTCGCGTGTCGATGCTGCTGTGCGGCGTCTGGATCCTGGTGTTCACGATTCCCACCTTCCTCGTGCTGCGCGATCGCCCCAAGGCAGTCGTCAAGCGCGTCGGGATCCTGGCCTCGTACAAGCTGCTGGGACAGTCGATCGCTCGCCTGTGGCGGAGCGACCGCAACACGGTCTACTTCCTCATGGCCTCGGCGCTCTTTCGCGACGGCCTTGCCGGGGTATTTACTTTTGGTGCGGTGCTCGCCGCCGGCTCATTCGGCTTCGGCGTGGGGGACGTGATCATCTTCGGGGCGGCGGCGAACATTGTTGCTGGTGTCTCCACCATGCTCTTCGGCTTGCTGGACGACAAGATCGGCCCCAAGCGGGTGATTCTGATCTCGCTGGGTGCGCTCTGCATCCTGGCGACCGCGATTTTCTTCCTGCACGACGGTGGGCAGATTGTTTTTTGGACGCTGGGGCTCGCCATGACTGCGTTTGTGGGCCCGGCGCAGTCGGCGTCACGTTCCTACCTCGCACGCGCCATTCCCGAGGGGAAGGCCGGCGAGATGTTCGGCCTCTACGCGACGACGGGGCGAGCGATCTCGTTCCTGGCACCGATCTTCTTCGGGCTTGCCATCGGACTCGGCGCCTGGGTGACGGGGCAGGCAAACACGCAGTACTGGGGGATCCTCGGGATCGCGTTGATTCTCGTTGCGGGGTTTGTGGCGATGTTGTTCGTCCGAGACGGACGCCAGGCAGAGGCGTCGCGATAGCCCCGGATGGATGTCTAGTCGACGGTGCAGAACGGGTGCCCCGACGGGTCGAGATAGACGCGGAAGCCGGTGATCTTCCCGTCGGGGCGGTCCACCGGGCGTGCGCCAACCGCGAGGAGCGCGTCGTGGGCCACCGCGAGGTCGTCGACGTGGATGTCGAGGTGGAACTGCTGGTCTCCGTCGTCGCCAGGCCAAACCGGCGGGATGTGCCCCGGGCTCAGTTGAAATGAGAGCCGTGGGTCGCCGTCAGCCGAGACGAGCTCGACCCAGCCGTCGTCCTCGACGAAGACTTCACCGCCGAGGATCTGCTGGTAGAACTTCGCGAGCTCTTCGGGGCTGGCGGATTCAAGGACGATCGCGTGCAAGATGCCGATCACGGTGCCTCCTGCGAGATGGATGGTGTGCGCGGACGCGCGTGCCTGCCAGTCTGCGACGGTCTGCGGCGATACACAAGGGGTGAGTCCCGAGGGAAGCGAATGACCTCTTCCGTGTGAAGGAAGCGCCCCCACTGCAACGCAGAAAGCCCCTGATTTCTCAGGGGCTTTCTCTTCGTGAGCGATACTGGGATCGAACCAGCGACCTCTTCCGTGTCAGGGAAGCGCGCTACCGCTGCGCCAATCGCTCAAAACTATGAAGTTGTATGGAGGTGGCGACGGGATTCGAACCCGTGTAAACGGCTTTGCAGGCCGGTGCCTAGCCTCTCGGCCACGCCACCGTCGTGGTTGCCACCACGAGCGAATGATGTTACTCATTCACTAGAGCGGACGACGAGATTCGAACTCGCGACCCCAACCTTGGCAAGGTTGTGCGCTACCAGCTGCGCCACGTCCGCATGTGTCCGCATCGCTGCGTACCTGTCTACCTTAGCCGGAGATTTCTGGTCGCCGCAAATCGGCCACCTTTTATTTCAATCCCGGGGGAGTCGCGGCACGCTCACCCACGATTCCGTCCCTCTCAGTGATCGAAACGTGGGGTGCCGCTTCTCTGCTCTGGATGATTAGACTCGGCCTGACGGGAGCCCAGATGAAGCTGAAGATTGACCAGAGTGTGGCGACGCCGCCGTTCGAGCAGCTGAAGGATCAGCTGCTCTCTCAGATTCGGGGCGGCGAGTTGGGGCCTGGCGCCAAGTTGCCTCCGGTGAGAAGGCTTGCCGAAGAGCTCGGCCTCGCGGCCAATACGGTTGCGCGCAGCTATCGAGAGCTCGAGGCCGACGGGTTCGTGCAGACGATGGGCCGAAACGGCACGATCGTCTCGTCAATCCTCAACGAACCTGACACCCACGCACGCGCACTCTCTTTAACGCGCGAGTATGTCGATGCCATGGCGGCGCTGGGGTTTGGGCGTGACGATGTTGCTCGTTATGTCACGCGTTCGGACCGGAGCGGGCAGCAAGGCTGAGCTCTGTGCTCGGGGCAATGGCGTCGCGTGTAAACGGGCCGACGCCGGGCAACCTCCCGCACCCCCAGGTCAACGCGCCCGCCGCGAGGAGCGCCACCAGCAGTCCGCCGCAATACATTGCCAGAGACATGAGGCCCTGCGAGGGAAGCAAGAACCCGTAGGGCACCCATCCGTCGGTCGCCCCGCGCATGAGGACGACGGAGAGCCAGAGCAGCGGGTAGGGCAGCACGATCCACAGGCGCCGCCACGGGAGCGCCGTCCGATCTCCGACCAGCGCCCAGTCGAGCAGGGTGTAGAGCGGAAATAGGAGGTGCAGGATCACGCTCGCCCACAAGGGCGCTGTGCCGGTGCCAGGCACGAGCACGTTGTAGATCACTCCGACGACGAGCATGCAGACCGTGGCTAGCGCGCGGAACGACACGAGCCAGGTGGGCGAGGCAATGCCCCGCAGATTCCGCGCCCCGGTCACCACGAGGACGACGCTCGTCAGGAGGCTCGTGAGATTGGTGAAGTATCCAAAATAGTCAATGGGATTCGCCCGGCCAGCCGCAATGCTGAGCAGGTAGGCGTACCCGATCACCGCGAGAACGACGAGACCGCATCCCACGCGAACGTAGCCGACGGCGCGGAGAACGGCTGGGCGTGGGGGTGACTCGGGCATGGCGGTCAGCCTAGCTCCGCCTCATGCGCGCGCGACTGGGGCGGGCGAGCCGGCGCAAAACGTAGACAAAAAAAGACCCGGCCAGGGCCGGGTCTTCATGGTGAGCGATACTGGGATCGAACCAGCGACCTCTTCCGTGTCAGGGAAGCGCGCTACCGCTGCGCCAATCGCTCAAACTCAAGTACAACTATATCAATTCAATAAAGTGAATGAGAAAACTCACTACACTCGAGCGGACGACGAGATTCGAACTCGCGACCCCAACCTTGGCAAGGTTGTGCGCTACCAGCTGCGCCACGTCCGCATTTGTCCGCATTGCTGCGTACCTGGATTACTTTAGCCCGACTGTTCGAGCCTCACCAAATCCTGCGACCGAACGCCGTTTCTGCAGCGGAATTCCGGGATTTTTGTGCTCGGCTCGGGCGTGGCGAACCATCACTATGACGCTGTGCGGCGAGGGATCAGGTTTCGCGCGGGCCATTCCGGAATACTTGCCGCATGGCTACGGGTAAGCGGCGAGTGCTGGCGCGAATCGGATGGACGATCGCGACGGTGCTGATCCTGGTGATTGCCGTAACGGCATACATCAACAGGCAGCAGATCTCTGACAGGATCGCTGCGGCCGGCTTCGACGCGCCGCCAGCGATCACACAGCTCGCCGATCGGCTGGACCTCACCGAGGCGGGATCGATCGTGTTCTTCGCGACACAGCCGACGCTCGAGAGCAGCCAGCATTTCAATGAACAATGCTCGCGGGTTGATCACGTCGATGGCGGGCACGTCCTCGGCTGCTTCAGCGACGGCAACATTCATCTCTTCGAGGTGACCGACGAGCGTCTCGACGGGATCGTCGAGGTCACCGCCGCTCACGAGCTGCTGCACGCGACGCACGCGCGCATGAGGGAGAGCGAGCGGCAAGAGTTCGACCGACGGCTCGAGCAGGAGTACGAAACCCTCGCCCAGAACGACCCGGCGCTTGCGGCGCGCATGCAGGTCTACGAGGGGCTGTCGCGATCAGGGTTTGCGAACGAGCTGCACTCGGTCCTCGGTACCGAGGTCGCGGACTTACCCGAGTGGCTCGAGGAACACTATGCGCGCTGGTTCGAGGACCGGTCGCAGATCGTCGCCCTGTTCAACGACTACCACGGCCTGTTTGTGGCGCTGCAGCAGGAGGCAGACGCGCTCACCGCTGAGCTCGAAGCGATTCGCGCGGATGTCGAACAGCGCAATGCAGCGTACTCAGCTGCGGTCGACGCCTTCAACGTCGATGCGCGAGAGTTCAAGCGACGCAACGAGAACTTCGAGTTCTCGAGCAATATCGAGGAGTTCAACCGCATTATGTCTGACCTGGAACAGCGACGGCTCGCGCTCGACACCGAGCTCGCGGCCATCCAGGCAGAGGTCGCTCGGTTCGACGAGAAGCGGGCTCGGCTCGAGGAGATCGGGCAAACCTCAGCGGACCTCGATCAGCAGATCGACAGTGGGCTCGCGCCCCCTGGAGACCGGGCTGAGGAGTAGCTGCTGCTGACGCGCTTCCTGCAGGATCCCGCCACTGCATGCGACTCGCCCGGGAAGTGGGCCGGAGTGCGACGGCGCCGAACGCCCCGTGTATGATCGATCGAGTCACAGGCGCACGGATTTGATTCGGGGCGCCGCCGAAGTCCAGCACCGCAGGGTGCTGCGCTCGGCGAGACGGGCGATTGGCGCAGTTGGTAGCGCGCTTCCTTCACACGGAAGAGGTCATCGGTTCGAGTCCGGTATCGCCCACCACGAGAAACGCCCCGCAGCTCATGCCGCGGGGCGTTTTGCGTGTGCCAGGCGATAGGATCAAATCGACCAATTTCATTCCCTCAGAAGGAGCGTGCCCCCGTGGCCGATGGGTTCTCCCTGTTCACTGACCGTTCTGTCGTCGCGATGCGCGTCGACGGCGAGCTGCGCGACCTGGCGCACACCGTCACTGACGAGAACACGGTCGAGGCGGTCACGATCGATTCACCCGACGGGCTGAACATCCTGCGCCACTCTGCGGCGCACGTGTTGGCTCAGGCTGTGCAGCGCATCAACCCTGAGGCGAAGCTGGGCATCGGCCCGCCCATCACGGATGGCTTCTACTACGACTTCGATCCGGCCGAGCCGTTCACTCCCGAGGACGTGAAGGCGATCTCGAAGGAGATGGACCGAATCGTCCGCCAGGGCCAGCGCTTCATGCGCCGTGTCGTGACCGAGGACGAGGCCCGGGCAGAGCTCGCGAACGAGCCCTACAAGCTCGAACTCATCGGTTTGAAGGGCGGCTCCGACGCTGGCTCGGACAACGAGAGCGTCGAGGTCGGCGGCGCCGAGCTCACGATCTACGACAACGTCGATCCGAAGACCGGCGAGGTCTGCTGGAAGGACCTCTGCCGCGGACCGCACCTGCCGAACACCCGCATGATCGGCAACGGCTGGGCACTGACCCGCACTGCTGCGGCGTACTGGCGCGGCAGTGAGCACAACCCCCAGCTCCAGCGCATGTATGGCACCGCTTGGCCGTCGAAGGATGAGCTGCGCGCCTATCAAGGACGCATCGAAGAAGCGCTGAAGCGTGACCACCGCCGCCTTGGCAGCGAGCTCGATCTCTTTAGCTTCCCCGACGAAATCGGTTCGGGGCTCGCGGTGTTCCACCCCAAGGGCGGCATCATCCGACACGAGATTGAGTCGTTCATGCGCGAGCAGTTGCTCGCGAACGGCTACGAGCTCGTGAATAGCCCGCACATCACGAAGGGCTCGCTGTTCGAGACCAGCCAGCACCTGAACTGGTACAAGGACGGCATGTTCCCGGCGATGCACCTTGACGAGATCAAGGACGCCGACGGCAACGTCACCCGGCAGGGCCAGGATTACTACCTGAAGCCCATGAACTGCCCGTTCCACAACCTCATCTTCCGCGCGCGCGGCCGCTCGTACCGCGAGCTCCCGCTGCGCCTTGCCGAGTTCGGCACGGTCTATCGCTACGAGAAGAGCGGCACGCTGGCGGGCCTCACTCGGGTACGCGGCTTGACCCAGGACGACGCGCACATCTACGTCACCGACGAGCAGGTCAAGGACGAGGTGAAGAAGCAGCTCGAGTTCGTGTTCGAGACGCTGCGCGGCTACGGCCTCGATGACTTCTACCTCGAGTTGTCGACGCGCGACCCGAAGAAGTCGGTCGGCACGGACGCCCAGTGGGACGAGGCGACCGAGACGCTGCGCGAGGTCGCACTGGAATCGGGCCTGGAGCTCGTCGCCGATCCCGGCGGCGCGGCCTTCTACGGTCCCAAGATCTCGGTCCAGGCGCGCGACGCGATCGGCCGCACTTGGCAGCTCTCGACCGTGCAGCTGGACTTCAACCAGCCCGAGCTGTTCGAGCTTGAGTACGCCGCGAGCGACGGGACGCGCAAGCAGCCCGTCATGATTCACCGCGCGCTGCTGGGTTCGATTGAGCGCTTCTTCGCGATCCTGCTGGAGCACTATGCGGGAGCCTTCCCGGTCTGGCTCTCGCCAGTGCAGGTCGTGGGCGTTCCCGTCGCCGATCAGTTTGGCGACTACCTGCAGGAGATCATCGACCGGCTGAAGGCGAAGGGTGTGCGCGCCCACGTCGATCACAGCGACGATCGCATGCAGAAGAAGATCCGCAACCACACGAAGGAAAGGGTCCCCTTCCAGCTCATCGCTGGCGAGGCGGACCGCGATGGCGGCACGGTGAGCTTCCGCTTCCGCGACGGCACGCAGATGAATGGCGTCTCGGTCGACGATGCGATCGAGCGGATTCTCGGTGCGATCGCCGCCAAGGAGCAGGTGCTCACGGCATGGGACGCCTAACCCTCGGTTCGTATATGGACGACTCGGAGCACCCCGACATGGAGGCATCGCGCGAGGCGGCAGCCGATTCCGCGCTCGCCGCTTCCGCCCACCTTGCCGGGGTGCCCGATGAGTTCCAGCGGCTCTGGACGCCGCACCGCATGGTGTACATCACTGATGGACAACAGCCCGACCGCGACGATTGTCCGTTCTGCGTGGCGCCGTCGATGTCAGACGAGGAATCGTTGATCGTGGCCCGCGGCGAGCACGCGTTCGTGTTGCTGAATCTGTTCCCGTACAACAGCGGGCACTTGCTCGTCTGCCCCTATCGGCACTTCTCGACGTACGACCTCGCGACTGCCGAAGAGGTCGCCGAGATCGGCGCGTTGACGCAGATTGCGATGCGCGTGGTGAAGCAGGTCTCGCGAAACGACGGGTACAACCTCGGTATGAACCAGGGCGAGGTCGCAGGGGCCGGCATCGCCGCGCACCTGCACCAGCACATCGTGCCGCGCTGGAAGTCCGACGCGAACTTCCTTCCGATCATCGCGAAGACGAAGGCGCTCCCGCAGCTGCTCGGCGACGTTCGCGCGTCGATTGCCGCGGCTTGGCCCGAGCCCTAGGGCTCGCGTCGCCGAATTCACGTGAGGCGACGCCGCACTGACGTAATCTAGACCGTACTGACACCAGAAGAGGATGATTCTCAATGTCCGGACACTCCAAATGGGCCACCACCAAGCACAAGAAGGCCATCATCGACTCGCGTCGCGCGAAGGCCTTCGCGAAGTACATCAAGAACATCGAGGTTGCCGCCCGCATCGGCGGCGCTGACCTTGAGGGCAACCCCGGCCTCGCCGAGGTTGTGCGGATGGCGAAGAAGAACTCGGTTCCCGGCGACAACATCGATCGCGCGATTAAGCGCGGCGCAGGTCTCACCGGCGATGCCGTCGAGTACACGACGATCATGTACGAAGGCTACGCTCCGGGCGGCATCGCGCTGCTGATCGAGTGCCTCACGGACAACAAGAACCGCGCCGCCGCGGAGGTCCGCACGGCCATGAGCCGTAATGGCGGCAACATGGCAGACCCGGGCAGCGTCGCCTATAACTTCACGCGGAAGGGTGTCATCACGATCCCCGCCGAGGGGACGACCGAGGACGACATTCTCATGGCCGTGCTCGAGGCAGGCGCGGAGGAAGTCAACGCCGCACCGAACGGCGAGACCTTCGAGGTCCTCACCGAGGCGAGCGATCTGGTGGCGACCCGCACCGCACTCATGGAGGCCGGGATCGACTATGACTCCGCCGAGGCCGAGTTCGTACCGAACCTCAAGGTCGAGATTGACGCTGAGACGGCCCGCAAGGTGTTCCGTTTGATCGACGCGCTTGAGGACCTCGACGACGTGCAGAACATCTTCGCAAACTTCGACCTCACGGACGCCGTGCAGGCCGAGCTCGCGGAAGACGAGTAGTCACCACCGCTATGCGCATTATCGGCATCGACCCCGGCCTCACCAGGTGCGGGGTCGGTGTCGTTTCTGTTTCTCCCCGCCGGAAGGTGACCTTCGAACATGTCGAGGTGGTGACGAGCGCCGCCGATACGCCCCTGCCGGAGCGTCTGTTGATGCTCGGCGAGGCGATCGGACGGATCTTAGACGGCAATCGCCCGGACGCGCTGGCGATCGAGCGCGTCTTCGCTCAGCAGAATCTGCCTAGTGTGATGGGGGTTGCACAGATCAGTGGTGTCGTCATGTTCCTGGCGGCCCAACGCGGGATCCCGGTGACGATGTACACCCCCAGCGAGGTGAAGGCCCAGGTGACCGGGTACGGCAATGCCGACAAAGGCCAGGTGACGCGCATGGTCACTCGGCTGCTGGGGCTCGACGCCCCGCCCAAGCCAGCGGACGCGGCGGATGCCCTCGCCCTGGCGATCACCCATGCCTGGCAGCTCGGACGCGGTGGCGCGGCTGTCGTCGGCGCGCCCCGTTCGGGCATTTCCGCGCAGGTCCGGATCCCGGTGACGCCCGGCGGGGAGACTCCGGCTCAGCGCGCGTGGCGCGAGGCCGAGCGCCGAGGGGCCCGCAAGTAGCTACCGCGCCGGGTGTGCCCCCGGGGCGGCTGGCCCGGGATCCTGCGGGGGAGTTGGGCCCGCGCTTGGCATCTCGGCGGTGATCGGGGCGATCGGCGGGATCGTGCGGATCGCTTGGGTCTGAATCGCCTCGATGGTGGCCTCGGCCTCGCGTTCCTTCCGCCGGCGCAAACGGCTCAGGGCGCGCTGCTCGGGCAGGCTCCAGCCGTATCGCACGGCGAGGAGACGCAACACGGTGGTCACCACGACGCAGATGATCCCCGCGACGAACACATCCACTCCGAAGGTCAGGAGTGTCACGAGAACTCCGGTCCCGACGAGGCTCGCGATCGCGTACAGCGAGCCGACGTGCATGAGCGCGATCGGGATGTTGAGCATGAGGTCACGCAGCACGCCGCCGCCGACGGCAGAGACGCCTCCGATGAAGAGTGCAGGAACGGTCGGCAGCCCCATCGCGAGCGCCTTGGTGGTGCCGATCGCGCCAAACAAGCCAATCGTGACGGCGTCGAGTAGCGTGATCACGGGGTCGACTCGCTGTAGAAGTCGCTGCAGCAACATGCCGACGAGCGCGGCGATCGTCGCTGTCAGGAGGTACCAGTTGTTCGAGAACGCCATCGGGGTGACGCTCAGCAGGACGTCGCGCAGGAAGCCGCCGCCGATGCCCGATGCGATGCCGATGATCGCGACTCCGAGCAGGTCGATTCGTTTGAACCCGGCGGCGAACATGGCGCCCTGCAAACTGCCGACACCCACCGCAATGAGGTCGATGGCGATCGGGGTCTGGAAGGTCTCGTCGAGCACCCCTCTATTCTGCGGGATCGCGACGGAATCTGTGCCCGGCGCGCCCGCAGGTGGTGCCCGGGAAGCCCCGTCATACTGGGGGAATGCCCCTCTATCGCGACGAAGGTGTGGTGCTGCGAACCCACAAGCTGGGCGAAGCGGACCGCATCGTGACGCTGCTCACGCGCGAGCGCGGGCTGCTGCGCGCCGTCGCGAAGGGGGTGCGGCGAACGTCGTCGAAGTTCGGAGCACGGCTCGAACCGTTCATGGTCGCCGACATTCAGTGCTACGAGGGCCGCACGCTCGACACCATCACCCAGGCCGAGACGTTGGGCGCGTACGGTGCCCAGATCAGCGCCGACTACGACGTATTTCGGGCCGGCAACATCATGGTGGAGATGGCGGAGCGCCTGAGCGAGGGCGCCCCGGCACACTCGCAGTACGTCCTCCTCGTGGGCGCGCTCCGCTCGCTCGCGGCGGGCGAGAACCCGTGGGCGCTCGTTCGCGATGCCTATCTGCTGCGCGCGATTGGCCTTGCGGGATGGGCTCCCGGGTTTGACGAGTGCGTCCGCTGCGGCGCGCCCGGCCCGCACACGGCCGCCGCGATTGAGTTGGGCGGTGTCGTGTGCAATGCGTGCGCCGTGCCCGGGGCGCCGCGCCTTGGGCCACTCACGGTTGACTTGTTGGGGGCCCTGCTCACCGGGGACTGGCCAGCGGCCCGCGCCGCGCCTGATGGCGCGCGCACCCAGGCGGAGGGGTTCACCGCGGCGTACACCCAGTGGCATCTCGAGCGGGGGCTCCGCTCGATGAACACCGGCGAAGGCGGCAGGCGGGGTGGCGCAGGAGCGGTGCGGAGCGCGGGAATTGGCCCCCGCTAGTTCCCCAGCCCGCTAACATCGACCCATGCAGCGCGCGCCACAAGAGATCGTGCCGGTCGACTGGACCGGGGGAGAGCCCCCGAGCTGGCAGGGCAAGGTACCCGAGCACATCGCCATCGTCATGGACGGCAATGGCCGGTGGGCCAATCGCCGCGGCCTCCCTCGGGTCGAGGGCCACAAGATGGGCGAGCAGGTCCTGCTCGACGTCGTTGCCGGCGCAATCCAGGCGGGCGTCAAGTACCTCAGCGTGTATGCGTTCTCGACCGAGAACTGGCGTCGCTCTCCCGAGGAGGTGCGCTTCCTGATGGGCTTCAACCGGGACGTGCTGCGGCGCCGGCGGGCGCAGCTCGACGCCTGGAACGTGCGCGTGCGCTGGTCCGGGCGCAAGCCCCGCCTGTGGGGGTCCGTGCTCAAGGAGCTGCGCGACACCGAGCACGCGACCCGCCACAACACCGGACTGACACTCACCATGTGCGTCAACTACGGCGGGCGGACCGAGATCACCGATGCCGTGCGCGAGATCGCGGCCGAGGTGAAGGCCGGACGACTCACCCCCGGCGGGATCACCGAGCGGACGATCGAACGGCACCTCTATGTGCCGGAGCTTCCGCCCGTCGACCTCTTTATGCGGAGCTCGGGTGAGCAGCGCACGAGCAACTTCCTGCTGTGGCAGTCCGCCTACGCGGAGATGGTGTTCCTCGATACGCTGTGGCCCGACTTCGGCCGCGCAGACCTGTGGCGCGGCATTCAGGAATATCACTCGCGCGAGCGTCGCTTCGGCGGGGCGATTGACACACCAGGGCAGGATCCTGCCAGCTGAGCGTGGGTGGAGCGCGCCGCGGGCGCTGTCTGCGAGAATAGACCGGTGAGTACAGCCACCGTTCCCCAGCAGCAATTGCGCATTGGTCCGTTGACCCTCGACACTCCCGTGGTCCTCGCGCCGATGGCTGGGATTACGAACACCGCCTTTCGTCGGCTGTGCCGCGAATTCGGCGCAGGCCTCTATGTCAGCGAGATGATCACGAGCCGAGCGCTGGTTGAGCGCACGCCCGATTCGATGCGCCTGATTCAGCACCACGAGAGCGAAACAACGCGGTCGATTCAGCTGTACGGCGTCGACCCGAAGACCGTCGCGGAGGCGGTCACCATGCTCGTCGCGGAAGACCGCGCGGACCACATCGACTTGAACTTTGGCTGCCCGGTGCCCAAGGTGACGAGAAAGGGCGGCGGCTCGGCCCTGCCCTGGAAGCAGGACCTGTTTCGCGCAATCGTTGAACAGGCGGTACGTGCTGCCGGCGATATTCCGCTGACCATCAAGATGCGCAAGGGGATCGACGACGATCACCTCACCTATCTCGACGCCGCGCGCGCGGCTGAGGGCGCCGGCGTCGCCGCAATCGCGTTGCACGGACGTACCGCAAATCAGCACTACTCGGGTCAGGCCGATTGGTCCTCCATTGCGACGCTGAAAGAGGCCATCACGAGCGTCCCAATCTTGGGCAACGGCGATATCTGGTCGGGCGCCGATGGGGTGCGCATGATGGACGAGACGGGGTGCGACGGCATCGTGGTCGGGCGTGGCTGCCTCGGCCGCCCGTGGCTGTTCGGCGACCTGGCAGCAAGTTTCAAGGCGCGTAATGGCGAGATGACCGTGGCAGAGGCGGAAGCGCTGACCGCCCGCCCGCCCCTCGGCGTCGTGATGGACGCCATGCGTCGGCACACTGAGCTGCTGATTGACTTCTTCGACGGCGAAGAGGATCGTGCCTGCCGCGACATTCGCAAGCACGTTGCCTGGTACTACAAAGGCTACGCCGTGGGAGGCGATCTTCGTCGTTCCCTGGCGATGGTCGAATCGCTCGAACAGATGGACGAGATTTTCGCCACCATGGACCGCGAGTCGCCGTACCCCGGTGAGGGCGCCGAGGGGCCGCGTGGCCGTGCTGGCGCGCCGAAGCGCACAGTCCTTCCGGCGGGCTGGCTCGACAGCCGGACGAGCGAGAACATTGACTTCATCGACCTCGCAGAGGCGGAGCGGGACGATAGCGGTGGGTAGCGGCGAGTTCGCTGCACTGGGGTATGGCCCCGACGCCGAGGAACGCTTCGTGCCCGAGCAGCACAGCGGCGTCCGCAATGATTTCGCGCGCGATCGCGCCCGAGTGCTGCACTCGAGCGGTTGGCGACGGCTTGCCGCGAAGACGCAGGTGCTCAGCCCCACCGCCGGCATCGACTTCGCCCGGAATCGGCTGACGCACTCGCTGGAGGTTGCACAGATTGGCCGCGAGCTTGCCGTATCGCTCGACCTTGCGCAAGACGTCGTCGATACCGCCTGCCTCGCCCACGACATCGGCCACCCGCCCTTCGGACACAACGGCGAGCGGGCGCTCGATGAGTGGATGACCGGCTTTGGTGGGTTCGAGGGGAACGCGCAGACGCTTCGGGTGCTCGCGCGCCTCGAGCCGAAGCGCTTCGATGCCTCGGGCGCGAGCGTTGGGCTGAACCTGACGCGCGCGGTGCTCGACGCGAGCTGCAAGTATCCCTGGCCGCGCTCGGCGCCCGAGATCGACGATGCCGAGGGTCGCGTGAAGTTCGGGTACTACGAGGACGACGCGCACATCTTTGATTGGGTGCGGACCGGCGTGGGGGAGCGGCGACGCTGTGTCGAGGCGCAGGTGATGGATCTCTCCGATGACATCGCGTACTCGGTACACGACTTTGAAGACGCCGTCGTGAGCGGGTACATCGACCCCGAGCTGCTTACCCTGCGCTCGGGTCACGGTGCGCTGATCCGCGCAATCTCGGAGTGGGCGGGCGGAAAGTTCACGAGCGACGAGCTCGCGGCCGCGTTCGACCGCATCGAGTCCGCTCCGACCTGGCTGTCAACGTGGGAGGGAAGCCGCGCCAATCAGGCCCAGCTGAAGAACTTCACGAGCGACATGATCGGACGCTTCGCTCGTGCCTCGATTCAGGCGACCCGCGAGCACGCCGCGCCCGGGCCGCTCGCACGCTACGGTGCCGACGTGATCGTGCCGCGCGAGGTGCGCGCGGAGATCGCGGTACTCAAGGGCATCGTCGCGGCGTTCGTCATGGCGAGCGGGCACCGTCAGCCGACGTATCGCCGGCAGCGCGAGCTCCTGCTTGACCTCCTCGAGGCGTTGTGGGCGGCGGGGCCGGGCGAGCTGGATCCTGCGTTTGCCGCCGACTTCCGTGCGGCGGAAAGCGAGGGCGCCGCCCGGCGCGCCGTGGTCGATCAACTCGCCTCGCTGACGGATCAGTCCGCGATCGCCTGGCACAAGCGGTTGTGCGATGTACCGCTGGTCTGATGCAAAGGCATCGCCTTTGCGACCAGCGGTAGCGACGCCACAGCGTCGCCTCGTGTGAAGCAAACGCACAGCGTTTGCCACGAGCGGTAGCGGCCCCACAGGACCGCCAGGTCTGATGCAAAGGCATCGCCTTTGCGACCAGCGGTAGCGACGCCACAGCGTCGCCTCGTGTGAAGCAAACGCACAGCGTTTGCCACAAGTGGTAGTGGCCCCGCAGGGCCGTCTGTAAGGGACCCAACCCCACACGACCGCGGTGGTGCGGTCGTCGCGGCTCAAGGTCACGCGAGAGCCGAGGCCCGGAAACCCAGCCACCCCGTCTGACCGAGTTCACGGCTGGGCGGGCCCCGCGCGACTAGACTCGGTAGTTATGGCAGGGCGGATCCGCGCGAGCGACATCGATGAGGTGAAACAGCGCACGAATCTGGGTGATCTGGTGGGCGATCACGTCGCTCTCAAGTCAGCCGGCGTGGACTCAATGAAGGGTCTCTGCCCGTTCCACGATGAGCGCAGCCCCAGCTTCCACGTGCGGCCGAACCTCGGCTACTATCACTGCTTCGGCTGCGGCGAATCGGGTGACGCAATCACGTTCGTGCAGCGCATGGACCACCTGAGTTTTACTGAGTCGGTGGAGCGCCTTGCCGCTCGGATCAGCTACACGCTCACCTACGAAGAGGGCGGCGAGAAGCGCGACGACGGCCCGAACCGGGCCCGGCTGCTCGCCGCGAACCAGGACGCGGCTGCGTTCTTCGTGGAGCAGCTCGCGGGCGCGGAGGCAGAGATCGCACGGACGTTCCTCGCCGGTCGGGGGTTCGATCAAGCGGCGGCGGCGACGTTCGGTGTCGGCTACGCGCCACGGGGTTGGGACGGGCTCTCCAAGCATCTGGCCGCGAAGGGGTACTCCCAGGAGGAGATGCTCACGGCAGGCTTACTCTCGCAAGGCAACCGTGGCGCGTACGATCGATTCCGCGGCAGGGTCATCTGGCCGATCCGCGACACCAGCGGGCAAGTTCTTGGCTTCGGCGCCCGCCGCTTGCATGACGACGACCAGGGTCCCAAATACCTCAACACGCCAGAGTCGCCGGTTTACCACAAGTCCCAGGTCCTGTACGGCCTTGACCTCGCCAAGCGCGCCATTTCGCGCGGCAAACGAGTCGTCGTGGTCGAGGGGTACACCGACGTGATGGCCTGCCACCTCGCCGGTATCGAGGAGGCGGTCGCGACCTGCGGCACCGCGTTTGGCAGCGACCACATCACGGTGCTCCGCCGCATCATGGGCGATGACACCGCAGGTGAGGTCGTGTTTACGTTTGACCCGGACGAGGCCGGGCAGAAGGCCGCGCTTCGCGCCTTTAGCGATGAGAAGCGCTTCACCGCCCAGACATACGTGGCGGTCGCACCCGACGGATTTGATCCGTGTGACCTGCGGCTACACCGGGGCGATGAAGCCCTGCGGGACCTCTTTACTCGCCGCGTCCCGCTCTTCGAATTCGCGCTCCGTCAGGCCATTGGTCGGTTCGACCTGAACAGCGTCGAGGGGCGCGTCTCCGCGCTGCGCGCAGCTGCTCCCATCGTCGCCGAGATTCGCGATGCGTCGTTGAAACCCGGGTACACCCGCGAGCTCGCGCGCATGCTTGGCGCCGAGATCGCCGAGGTGCAGCGGGCGGTCCGCGCCGCCGAATCTCGCGGCAAGAGCACCCATCAGACACCGTCGCACGCGCAGGATCCGGATCTCGTGGCGCCGGAGCAGCGTCGCGCCAGCCTGTCTGCGCTCCCAAACAATCCGAGCACGTGGCTGGAACGCGATGCCCTGATGGCAATGATGCAGCAGCCCGAGGCGATCGGCGCTGAACTCCTTGCGCAGGCCGTGACCGCCAAGGTCGACGACCCGAACCTGCGGGTCGTGCGTGATGCGATTGGCACACAACTCCCCGCTGGAAGCGATGCCAAATGGCTCGCGAGCGTCGTGGACGCAGCGCCAGGCCCGTACCAAGGCCTCGTGACCGAGCTCGCGATCGCGCCCATGCCACAGCGAAAGCCCGACCAACTCGCGGCGTATGCGCGCGATGTCGTGGTGTCGCTGCTCGAGCGGGATCTCCTGAGTTTGAAGTCCGAGCTGGTCGCCCGCTTGCAGCGGGCTGGGCACGCGGGAGAGGCGGACTCTCGCCGAATCCAGGAGCAGCTGGTAGCACTCGAACAGGCTCGACGAGGATTGAGGGAGTCATGACGTACACCGCTTGCTTCCACTCCCGATTGCCCGTATCCCGCCCCGAAGGAGCCCGGTCGTGACCGATGTTCAGCCCGACGCCGACCCCGCAGTAGTGGTCTCAGACCTGTCATTGGCCTACCCCGCACACGGGGGCGGCAAAGAGTTCCAGGCCGTTGAGGGGATGAGCCTCACCCTTCGTCGCGGCGAGACCCTTGCGGTGCTGGGGGAGAGCGGCTCAGGAAAGTCCACGCTCGCCCGCTTCCTCGCGGGACGCGCGACCGATCCGGTGCAGAAATCAGCGCACATCACCGCGATCGGCGGGGAGGCGACCGTCCTCGGCCAGCCGCTGCGCAAGATCAGTCGACGCAATCGCGGACGTCTCACAGCTTTTGTCGGTCATCTCGGGCAGGACGCGGGTGCCACGCTGCCGCCCGATCTCAACGTCGGCGATATTGTCTGCGAGCCCGTGATGGAGCGGTCGAAGAAGTTTGACCGCGAGGCGCTCGGTGAGACGATCGCCGAGATGATGGATCTCCTCGCGCTGCCGCTCACGATGTTGCAGAGCTACCCGTTTGAACTGTCGAAGGGCCAGCGCCAGCGCGTCGCCGTCATGCGCTCGCTCATCATGGATCCGGCGCTCCTGGTCGCTGACGAGCCGACCCTGGGGGTGGACGCGAACAACCGGCCCCGCATCATCAACCTGCTCAACTGGTACCGGGAGCGCACCGGGGCGACCATGCTCCTCATTAGCCACGATATTGGCATGCTCGAGGCGCTCGTGGACGAGGTCATCGTGATGCAGCACGGCCGGGCG
This sequence comes from Leucobacter sp. CX87, assembly GCF_018682295.1. NCBI lineage: Bacteria > Bacillati > Actinomycetota > Actinomycetes > Micrococcales > Microbacteriaceae > Leucobacter > Leucobacter sp. CX87. The sequence continues at coordinate 273,329 of NZ_JAFIRI010000001.1, forward strand.
GTGGGCCGCGGGCAGATCAACGACGTGTTCCGCGACGCTTCGCACACCTATGTGCAGCAGCTCGCTGAGGCCCTCCGGGCGACCGCGTACGACGAGATCGCGGGCGACTGAGCCTGACGTGGCGACGCGCCCGGGGCTTCGTTGAAAAGCCGTGCCTGGTCGATGCCGCGCCAGGGTGTGTACTAGACTGATCTGCGGCGCTGCAAGGCGCCCTTCGAATCCAAGAAGGTGTCGGGATGCGAAACAATTGAATACTCAACTCCGGTGATATTGCGCCGGATTCGGGGCTGTAGCTTAGTGGTAAAGCCTCTGTCTTCCAAACAGATGATGCGGGTTCGATTCCCGTCAGCCCCTCCAATTACTCAGCGTGAGTTTGACTCCGCTGGTCACTCCTCGCCAGGCTCTCCTCTCTGGCGGAATGTGCCGCCCGGTGCGTGTGCACGTGCCCCAGGTACAGTGCCGCGTTGGTGATGAGGCCGGCCCGTTCCTCGGCGCTCAGCTGCCGAACGACCTTTCCGGGGACCCCGGCCACCAGAGAACCCCGTGGAATCACCTTTCCTTGAGCGACGAGAGCGCCCGCGGCGATGAGGGATCCGGCGCCGATCATGGCGCCACTCAGGATCGTGGCGCCCATACCAATCAGGCAGCCATCCGCCACGGTCGCACCGTGCACGATTGCGTTGTGCCCCACCGACACGTCGGAACCGAGTGTGACGGGATGCCCTCGGTCAACATGGACGGCGACGCCGTCCTGCAGATTGCTGCGCGCGCCAATGACGATGCGGTCCGAATCGCCCCGCAGAACAGCGTTGTACCAGACGCTCGCGTCCGGACCGAGTTCGACGGCGCCGATGACGACCGCGCTCGGGGCGATCCATGCACTCGGGTGGATCTCGGGGGACTGGGAAGCGCTCAGCGCCCACACCTGGCTCGGCTCCATTTCGGCTCCTTTTCCGCGACGCAGGCAAGGCTTTCCTGCATGTAGGTAAGCCTCAGATTGCTTGTAATCCGCTGAGATCAGCGTAGCGTTGATCCTGTTCACCCGACAGAAACATGATGTGCTGAAGGAGTCCTCACCGATGACCACCACAAAGACGAAGACCACGCTTCCCGCTACCGTTGCTGATCCGAACCTCGCAGCGGGTGTCGCGCAGTTCCTGACGCCGGTCGTGCACGACCTCATCGCCATCGCGGTGGGTGGCAAGCAGGCTCACTGGCACGTGCGCGGCGCCAACTTCATTGGTGTCCACGAGCTGCTTGATGACATCGTGGCGCACGCGCAAGACGCATCAGACACTGCCGCCGAGCGGATCGTCGCGCTGGGCTTGCCGCTTGACGCCCGCCTGGGAACGGTTGCGAAGCAGACGAGCGTACCTGAGCTGTCACCTGGCTTCCAGCAGTCGGCGGTGACGATCGCGGAGGTTGTGGCGCAGCTTGACGCCGCAATCAAGACCGTGAACCGTGCGGTCGAGGAACTCGACGACGTCGACCTCGTGAGCCAGGACATCGCAATCGCCATCGCTCAGCAGCTCGACAAGGACCGCTGGTTCTTGTTCGCGCACGTCGCCGAGTAGATCCTCCGAATTCCGGGTCGGGCCCGCTCGCCACGCGCGGTGTGCGGGCCCGATTTGCGCGACAATTGTGCCCCGGGTAGAGTTTGTGGCGTTGCTTCGGCAGCATTCCCCTGTAGCTCAATTGGCAGAGCAGCCGGCTGTTAACCGGCAGGTTATTGGTTCGAGTCCAATCGGGGGAGCGGCAAGCCCTCACCGTTCGCGGTGGGGGCTTTTTCGTTTTTTGCAATGCGCCCGCGTGCCCTCTGTATCCGCTAGACTGTCTCGGGTTGCCTGCGTGTTCTCGGGTGCGCGGAGAAAGATTCCGTGTGCGAACGCGCGGGATCGGATGCGTCATGATCCGGGGTATAGCTCAGCTTGGCTAGAGCGCCCGCTTTGGGAGCGGGAGGTCGCAGGTTCGAATCCTGTTACCCCGACTCGGGTCACATCGTGCCCGCAGACGTATCAACGACCTGATGACAAATGGAGAGGCCAAAATGCCGAAGACCACCGCCGAGAAGCTCACCCCGACGCGCGTAAAGCTCAGCGTTTCGATCACTCAGGATGAGCTGGCTCCCCACCTGACCAAGGCGTACCAGACGATCGCCGAGACGGTCTCGATTCCTGGCTTCCGCAAGGGCAAGGTGCCCGCGCCGATCATCGATCAGCGTGTGGGCCGCGGCGCCGTCATCGAGCAGGCTGTCAACTCGTCGCTCGACGACTTCTTCCAGATCGCTGTAACCGAGGCTGACGTGCGTCCCATGGGCCGCCCGACCGCTGACGTCGAGACCTGGATCGACGCGAAGGACCCGAAGAGCGTACTTGTCCTCGCCTTTGAGGTTGAGGTTCGCCCCGAGTTCACCCTCCCCAAGTACGACGGCATGAAGCTCACGGTCGACAACGCCGTGATCGACGAGACCGCCATTGACGCAGAGCTCGACGCCCTGCGCGAGCGCTTCGGCACGCTCGTCACGGTGGAGCGCGCAGCGAGCAAGGGTGACTTTGTCGAGCTCGACCTGGTAGCGCGCATCGACGGGAACGACGTCGACCAGGCAAACGGCGTCTCCTACGAGGTCGGCGCAGGCAACCTGCTCGAGGGCATCGATGAGGCAATCGACACCCTGACGGCTGGCGAGTCCACGACCTTCACGTCGCAGCTGCTGGGCGGCGAGCACGAGGGCAAGGACGCCGAGGTTTCGGTCACCGTCACCGCGGTGAAGGAGCGCGAGCTTCCCGTTGCAGACGACGAGTTCGCTCAGCTGGCCAGCGAGTTCGACACGATCGCCGAGCTGCGCGCAAGCCTCACCGAGCAGGTCTCGCAGACCGCCGTATTCGCACAGGGCCGCCAGGCGCGGGACCTCTTCACGGATGCGCTCATTGAGGGCGCCAAGATCCCCGTTTCGGAAGAGCTCGTTGAGCAGGAAGTTCACCGTCACCTGGAGGGCGAGAACCGCCTCGAGGACGACGAGCACCGTGCAGAGGTCACCGAGTCGAGCACCAAGCAGCTGCAGATGCAGCTTCTGCTCGACGAGCTCGCTGACCTCGAGAAGGTCCAGATCACCCAGAACGAGCTGTCGCAGTACATCTTCTCGTCGGCTTCGCAGTACGGCATGGAGCCGGCACAGTTCGTGCAGGCGCTGGAGCAGGGCAACCAGCTCCCCATGATCGTCGGAGAGGTCACCCGCAACAAGGCCCTCGCGATCGCCCTCGCCAAGGCCGAGGTTGTCGACCAGGACGGCAACAAGGTTGACCTGAGCGAGTTCACCTCGGTAGATCGCTCGGAGGAAGAGGAGGCCGAAGAGGCTGCCGCTCCCGCTGAGAAGGCCCCGGCCAAGAAGGCTCCCGCGAAGAAGGCTGCTCCGAAGGCTGACAAGGCTGAGGACGAGGCCGAGGCTCCCGCCAAGAAGCCCGCCGCGAAGAAGGCTCCCGCGAAGAAGGCTGCTCCGAAGGCAGACGACGCCGAGGCCCCTGCGAAGAAGGCTCCGGCCAAGAAGGCTCCCGCGAAGAAGGCTGCTCCGAAGGCGGCCGCCGCGGAGTAATCCGTCTCTTCGATTCGACAGGATCCCTCGTTCCGCAAGGAGCGGGGGATCCTTCGTATTCAGGACAGTGTGCCCAGGGCGAACATGGCCGAATGTGGGCCGGGGATTCGTTAGCCTCAATACCAAGCACCCTTTATCGAAACGGAGCGCAGCATGGCAGAACCGACGATGCCGAACAGTGTGTTCGAGCGACTGCTGAAGGACCGGATTATCTGGCTGGGGTCAGAAGTCCGTGACGACAACGCAAACGAGATCTGCGCGAAGATCCTGCTGCTCGCGGCGGAAGATTCCGAAGCAGATATCTACCTGTACATCAACTCACCCGGTGGCTCGATCACGGCCGGCATGGCGATCTATGACACGATGCAGTTCGTCCCGAACGACATCGTGACGGTCGGCATTGGAATGGCCGCCTCAATGGGTCAGTTCCTGCTGACCGCGGGCACCAAGGGGAAGCGGTACATCACCCCGAATGCCCGCGTGCTGCTGCACCAGCCGCACGGCGGCTTTGGCGGCACCGCAAGCGACATCCAGACGCAGGCTCAGCTCATCGTCTCGATGAAGAACCGCCTCGCGCAGATCACCGCTGACCAGACCGGTAAGACGGTCGAGCAGGTCAACGCCGATGGCGACCGTGACCGCTGGTTCACCGCCGACGAAGCGCTGGAGTACGGCTTCGTCGACTACATCCGTGACTCTGCCTCCGATGTCATCGGTGGCGGCGGCACGAGCAAGTAAGCAGCGAGAGAAAGAGATCTAGCGAATGATTACCCCGCACCTTCCCTCCGCTGGCGGAAGCGGTCTCGCGATGCCGAGCTCGCGCTACATCCTGCCCACCTTCGAAGAGCGCACCGCCTACGGGTACAAGCGTCAGGACCCGTACGCGAAGCTGTTCGAGGACCGGATCGTCTTCCTCGGTGTGCAGGTCGACGACGCGTCTGCGGATGACGTCATGGCTCAGCTTCTCGTTTTGGAGAGCCAGGACTCCGAGCGCGACATCATCATGTACATCAACTCACCGGGTGGCTCGTTCACTGCGATGACGGCGATCTACGACACGATGCAGTACATCAAGCCCCACATCCAGACGGTCTGCCTCGGGCAGGCGGCATCGGCCGCCGCCGTACTGCTGGCCGGAGGAACGCCCGGCAAGCGCCTGGCGCTCCCGAACGCCCGCGTGCTTATCCACCAGCCGTCCAGCGGTGGAGCTCAGGGCCAGGCATCGGACATCGAGATCCAGGCTGCTGAGATCCTGCGCATGCGCGAATGGCTCGAGCAGACGCTTTCGGACCACTCGAAGCGCACGGTCGCGGAGGTACACAAGGACATCGATCGTGACAAGATCCTCGGCGCGCAGGAAGCGCTCGAGTACGGTCTGATCGACCAGGTGCTCACCAGCCGGAAGAACCCGGCGGCGGTCACCGGAGCCTAGCTCCTCGGCGCGCCGCGCTGACGTCACTTGATGTCGGTGCGGCGCGCTAGGCTCGTGCCAGACGAAAATCGGAGGGATATCATGGCAAAGATCGGCGAAAGCGGAGACCTGCTCAAGTGTTCCTTCTGTGGAAAATCGCAGAAGCAGGTGCAGCAGCTCATCGCTGGACCGCAGATCTACATCTGTGACGAGTGCGTGGGCCTGTGCAACGAGATCATCGAGGAACGGCTTTCCGAGAGCGGTACGACCGAGTCGACTGAGTTCACGCTGAAGAAGCCTCGCGAAATCTACGACTTCCTCGAGCAGTACGTCATCGGCCAGGAGCGAGCGAAGCAGTCCCTCGCGGTCGCGGTCTACAACCACTACAAGCGTGTCCGCGCGATGCAGAGCCTGTCGAGCGCCGAAGCGGCCGCTGAAGAGGTCGAGATCGCAAAGTCGAACATTCTGATGGTCGGCCCGACCGGCTGCGGCAAGACCTATCTCGCGCAATCACTCGCCCGACAGCTCGGAGTCCCGTTCGCAGTGGCGGACGCGACCGCGCTCACCGAGGCGGGTTATGTGGGGGAGGACGTCGAGAACATCCTCCTCAAGCTGCTGCAGGCGGCCGACTTCGACGTGCAGCGCGCGGAGACGGGCATCATCTATATCGATGAGATCGACAAGATCGCGCGTAAGGCGGAGAACCCCTCAATCACGCGGGATGTCTCGGGAGAGGGCGTGCAGCAGGCGCTCCTCAAAATTCTCGAGGGCACCGTCGCTTCCATCCCGCCGCAGGGCGGGCGTAAGCACCCGAACCAAGAGTTTATTCAGCTCGACACCACGAACGTGCTGTTCATCGTCGCGGGCGCTTTCTCTGGCCTCGAGACGATCATCGCAAATCGCGTCGGGAAGGGCGGAATCGGCTTCGGTGCCGCCCTCTCGACGAAGCGCGACGAGTCCGAGCTGTTCTCGGAGGTCCTTCCCGAGGACCTGCACAAGTACGGTCTGATCCCTGAGTTCATTGGGCGGCTTCCCGTCGTGGCGACGGTCGACCCGCTCGACGTGTCGGCGCTCACTCGTATTCTTACCGAACCGAAGAACGCGCTCGTGCGTCAGTACCAGCGGATGTTCGAGCTCGACGGTGTCAGCCTTGAGTTCGAGGAAGCCGCGCTCGAGTCGATCGCCGAACTGGCAGTCGCCCGCAAGACGGGCGCGCGAGGTCTCCGGGCGATTCTCGAAGACGTCCTCGGCCCGGTCATGTTCGACATCCCGTCGAGCGAAGACGCCGCAAAGGTGATCGTGACGCGCGAGTCGGTGCTGGGCGAAGCCGCCCCGCGCATCCTGGCCGCCCGCGGCCGCGCCTCGGCGTAGGCCCCCTGCGGTTGTGCAGTCTGCACGATCGGCTCGACGTTTCGCACGAGTTCAAATTTTGCCTCTGGTTCAACGAGTTCTGAGGCGGCCATACGCGGGCCCGCTCATAGAGCGGGGAACTCACCAGTTATTCTTCGGGGTCTGAGAGAGCCCTATGAGTATCTTGGTTGCATGGAATATGGATGTCTTGGCACTTACGCGGCTATGTGTCTAAGCGATGTGGCAGCCTCAGGCGGCGGGAGTTCGTGGTGAAATGCCCGAGCATTTGGCGCGTAGTTTCCTCGTCGGGCGCAGCTCTCTTGCTGCTCAGTCTGAGTGCCTGTTCCCATCAAACTGAGCCGGAAGTCCGAACATATGTAGATAGCGCTCTTGCCGGGCTCGCGGACGGCTACTACGCTGACTCGATTCTCTGGAGCGTAGCAGTTGACGAGGCCTTGCCTCGGCTCTACGCGGCAAGATCCATTCCTGAAACTCACCGCATTTTGTCTGCACTCACCAAGGTTGCGGGTGGTTCACATAGTTTCTTTTCGACTCCATCAGAGGTGATCACCTGGGAGGAGCCATACTTGCCCAGCGAAGTTCCGGAGCTCGAAGTGACTTTCGATGGTGGAATCGCGCTTTTGAGCATCCCTGCGTTCTCAAGCGGCCGCGAGAACGATATCGGCCAGTACCTCGAGTCTGCCGCGCGGGTGTTTGATTCGGAACGCGCTCGTTCTGCCTGCGGTTGGATTCTCGACTTGCGCTCAAACACAGGGGGCGACATGCGGGCCATGCTTGTGGCAGTGAGCCCACTTCTTGATAACGGAACAGTCATGACCTTTCAGAACCGCGACGGTACTTCGAGCAACGTCGTTGTCAGCGGGACAAGTGTTTCTTGGGGAGACAGCGATTGGGGTAGCTTGCCGGATCGGGCGCCGAAGCTCGAGGGGCGGCCGATCGCATTACTCCAGTCTGCTTCGACCGCTAGTGCTGCAGAAGGCATTATTCTCGCCTTTACAGGTCAGGAGTCAACCGCTACATATGGGTTCAGCACGGCTGGCTATACGACGGTGAATGGTGGGTTCGATCTCTCCGACGGCTCAGTGGTAACCCTGTCTTTTGCGCTGATGGGTGACCGAAACCAGAACTTCCACGAGGGGTCGATTGAACCGAATTTCGCCGTCGGCAAATCGCAGATACCTCCCCTTGAATCTGCGCGGAACTCGATCACAAATCAGTGTGATCGCTCGCGCTCGTAAACGCCAACGGCCCGCGCTCATAAAAGAACATCCACAGGGCGCAATCTCGCCTGCAGGGAGGGGCGACGCCTCGTCATTCGGCGGCGGTCAAACCTCATCGTTTGTCAACTGTGGCGATTGCGGGAACGGAGTGTCCGCTAGACCTGCGTGTTGCTCACATCCAGGCTGAGCAGCGCCTGCTTGCCCTCGGTGAGCGTCAGAGCATGTACGACGTAGCCGTCGACCGTGAGCGTGGCGCTGCGCCCACCGTCACCGGTTTCGATGTCCTCGGTCACCGTGAAGGCGCCATCCGTCGCAAGCTGATCGAGCATCGCGCTTGCTGCCTCGAGTGAGTCTGCGCGCAGCACCACAAACCAGGATCCCTCGCCGCGTTCGCCGGCGTTGTCGACGTCTGGGTTCGCCGGAAGTGGCACGAAGGCTCCCGGGAAGGTCACCGGAAGCATGCGGTTCTTGTCCGTTTCTTCGGCATCTGCCTCGGGCCAGCTCGGCTCGGTGGTAGCCTCCGGGTTCGACTTTCCCGTCGGCATCGCGTCCGGTTCAGGGGCGCACGCGGACAGTCCGAGTGCGAGCACAACGGCGCTCAATAGCGCTGCGGAACGAACGAGCGGGGTGCGGTTAGCCGAGCCAGTCATCATCATCCTCATCGATCGTAGGGAGTGCGTGTGCGAGGGGGGACGCTGATCCCGGCGCGACGTGCACCGGGTCGCCCGACCCGTCGAGGGTGAGACGCAGTTCGCCCTCGAGTGAAAGTCGAGGCCGTCCCTCAAGCCAGGTCAGCGTCCATGAGGCATTCGGCCGGCCAGCCTCAGCCTCGACCTCGACGATCACCTCGTGCAGCACGGCGGGCACGGAACGGTGCGGGGGAGCCCCCACCGTCCAGCGTGCACCGAGTTGCATGACTAGGCCTCCGGAACGGTTTCAAGCTCGATGCGGGTCACGGCAATGCCGTCGGCGCCGCCATCTTCGAACGTGAGGTCCGCGATGCGGCCTACGGCGCGCAGGTCGTCAGCGGCAAGCTCGACGCGCGAGCGATCCTCGTCCGTCGCGCTGATGACCGCCGAGCGCACGGGGGTCTTCTGCGACGCCTTCGCATCCGTCTTCGCGCGTCGAATGCCGATCAGGGCCGCACCCACCAAATCCAGGATCGTCGGGTCGGCGTCCGAGCCGGTGAGGGCGTCAAGCTCGGCACGCTTCGGCCACGCCGCGGTGTGCACCGAGTCGTCATTCGACCACGACCATGCTTCCTCCGTTGCAAACGGGATGAACGGGGCGAAAAGTCGCAGGAAGATCGACAGCGCCGCGCGGAGTGCCGCGACTGCCGAGGCCTGAGCCTGGCCTTCGCCGCCGTGCGCGCGCTCCTTGACAAGCTCGAGGTAGTCGTCGCAGAACGTCCAGAAGAAGGACTCGGTCAACTCAAGCGCGCGGGCATGATCGTAACCCTCAAACGCCTTGGTGGCGGCGTCGACGACCTCTGCCAGGGCCGCCAGCATGCTGCGGTCGAGCGGCTCGGTGACGCCATCGCCCTCGCCCGAGAACGGGAAGCTCAGGGCGAACTTGGTGGCATTGAGCACCTTGATGGCCAGACGACGGCCGATCTTGATTTGCGTGGGGTTTTGCGGGTCGAACGCCGCGTCGACGCCGAGCTTTGCGGAGGCAGCCCAGTAACGCACTGCGTCAGATCCGTGCTGTTCGAGCAGACCGGCCGGCGTGACCACGTTGCCCTTCGACTTCGACATCTTCTTACGGTCGGGGTCGAGGATCCAGCCCGAAATACCCGCGTGGGCCCAGGGGAGCGTGCCCGACTCGAGCTCCGAGCGCAACACAGTACTGAAGAGCCAGGTGCGGATGATGTCCTGGCCCTGCGGGCGCAGACTGAAGGGGTACACGAGGTTGTAGAGCTCAGGGTCCCGCTCCCAGCCGGCGGCGAGCTGCGGAGTGAGCGAGGAGGTCGCCCAGGTGTCCATCACATCGAGCTCGCCGATGAATCCACCGGGGACGCCTCGCTGATCCTCCGTGTACCCGGCGGGTGCCTCGCTGGACGGGTCAACCGGCAAGCTGGCCTCGGGTGCCACGATCGGCGCATCGAAGACCTGGTTGCCGTCGGCGTCAAGCGGGTACCAGACGGGCAGGGGAACGCCGAAGAAGCGCTGGCGCGAAATCAACCAGTCGCCGGCAAGGCCCTCGACCCAGTTCTCGTAGCGCACGCGCATGAACTCGGGGTGCCACTCGAGCTCGCGGCCGTGGGCCAGCAAGCGCTCGCGGAGACCCTCGTCGCGGGATCCGTTCTTGATGTACCACTGGCGGGTCGAGACGATCTCGAGCGGGCGGTCGCCCTTCTCGAAGAACTTCACCGGGTGGGTGATCGGACGAATCTCTCCGCGCAGGTCTCCGCTCGCGGTCAACAGCTCGACGATGCTCTTCTTGGCGCTGAACACGGTCTTGCCCGCGAGCTCGCCGTAGGCAGCAAGGCCGGCCTCGCTCGTGATGGCCTCGGGGGCTTCCGACTGCACGCGTCCGTCGAATCCGAGGATTCCGCGGGCGGGGAGATCGAGCTCGCGCCACCAGATGACGTCGTTCATGTCACCGAAAGTACACACCATCGCGATGCCGGTGCCCTTATCGGGCTGGGCGAGCGGGTGCGGGTGTACCGTGACGTCGACGCCGAAGAGCGGGGTGCGGACGGTCTTGCCAAAGAGCGCCTGGTAGCGCTCATCGTCGGGGTGGGCCACCAGCGCGACGCACGCGGGAAGGAGCTCGGGACGGGTCGTGTCGATGAGGACCTCGCCGCCGTCCGGCAGCGCGAACGCGAGCGCGTGGTAGGCGCCGGGCTGCTCGCGATCCTCCAGCTCGGCCTGCGCAACCGCGGTACGGAACGTGACGTCCCACAGGGTCGGGGCCATCGCCTGGTATGCCTCGCCGCGAGCGGCGTTGCGCACGAAGGCGAGCTGCGACGCGCGAATCGAGTCGCTCCCGATGGTGCGGTAGCTCTGCTTCCAGTCGACTGACAGGCCGAGGGTGCGCCAGAGCGCCTCGAACTGTCGCTCGTCTTCCTCGGTCAGCGTCTCGCACAGCTCGATGAAGTTGCGGCGAGAGATCGGCTGCTGTTCGGCGGCCTTACCGCCCTTATTGTCGCCGCCGGTGATCGGAGGGACGAAGTCTGCGATGTAGGGGAGGCTGGGGTCGCAGCGCACGCCATAGTAGTTCTGGACGCGACGCTCGGTCGGCAGTCCGTTGTCGTCCCACCCCATCGGGTAGAAGACGCGCTTGCCCTGCATGCGCTGGAACCGGGCGACGGTATCGGTGTGGGTGTAGCTGAACACGTGGCCTACGTGGAGCGATCCCGAGGCCGTCGGCGGGGGAGTGTCGATGCTGTAGATGCACTCGCGCGTGGCGCCTTCGCGATCGAAGCGATAGGTCCCCTTGTCCTCCCAGACCGTTCCCCACTTCTGCTCAAGTCCTTCGAGTGCGGGCTTGTCGGGGGTGGGGCTCATGTGCGCTGCTCCGGTTTCCGGTGGGGATCGATGTGGACGGCACCGTGTCTGCGGGACTGGACCCGTGGTGCCAAATGGTCAACCCGAATAGTCTACCCACTCATTTCGCAGGCGTCGCCCGGTTACCTCGCTGCAGAGAACCCATCGGCGAGTGGGGCGAGCGCGCGCAAGAGGTATGCCTGCACGTGTCCACGCGCTGGCCCGGCCTCTGCCCAGGATCGTGCGGCGGCGACAATCCCCGCCGTCGTCGTCGCGCCGATGACCGCAGGGAGGAGGTCTCGTTCGGCGCGCCCCAGGCGTGTCGCCGCAAAACTGGTGAGCAGCGAGGACGCCTCGATAAATCGCGACATGCCGCTCTCGCGGACCGCATCTGGGGCGCCGATCACGTCAAATTGGGTCAGCACCCAGGGCACTTTCCCCGCATCCCAGCCAGCGACGCAGTCCGCCACGGCCTCGCCGATCGCTGCAACGGGGGGAAGGTCTTGGGCCGTCCGAGTGAGGGCCTCGGGAAGCGCCGCGAGCGCGGCATCGACCTGGAGCCAGAACACGTCCGTCTTGCCGCTGAAGTAGTTGAAGAACGTGTTTCGGCTCACGCCCGCGAGCTGGGCAATATCGCCAATGCTCGTCTGCTCGTAGCCGTACAGCGTGAACAGTTCGTACGCGGCGTCCTGCAGCGTCGCCGCGTCGGTGGCCGGGGGGCGGCCCCGGCGCGTCGTCGGGAGTCCGGGTGTCTCCTGCATGAGCCTATGCCCCCTCCGGTATTCGCTGCTGTTACAGTAGCAACGTTCTTTAATGTGCGCAGTACATTAACTAATGTCATTCATCTTTCGCGCTCTGGAGTTGGTCGGTCATGTCACACAGAAGTCCCTTTGCCTTCGTCACCGCAGTCGCTGCGGGGGCACTGCTGCTCACCGGTTGTGCGGGCCCGTCGGAAGGCGGATCCGGGGAAACCATCCGCTGGGCGCTCGGTGGCGCGAACCTCGAGAACGGCCACATGGACCCGCATAAGAGTCAGCTCGACGTCAGCGCCATGGTCGGCCGCCTCTCGCTTGATTCTCTGACGTATCTCGACGCTGAGGGCGTGCTCCACCCCTGGCTCGCGACCGACTGGACCGTGAGTGAGGACGGCACGCACGTCACGCTCGATCTGCGCGACGACGTCACCTTTAGCGACGGTGAGAAGTTCGACGCGGCGGCCGTCAAAGCCAACTTCGACCACGTGGTGGCGGAGGACACGGCCTCGGCGCAGGCCGCTGACCTGTTGGGCGGCGATAACTACCTCGAGACGGTCGTGATCGACGATGACACCGTCGACGTCGTCTTCAGCCAGCCCTTTACCCCGTTTCTGACGAACGCGTCGACCGCGTTCCTGGGCATGTACTCGCCCAAGGCGCTCGCCGATTCGCCCGAGAAGTTGGCGACGGGCGGGCCCGGCGTCACGGTCGGCAGCGGCCCCTGGGTGCTCACTGAGCAGGTTGCCGGGGATCACCTGAGCTACGAGCGCAACCCCAACTACGCCTGGGCGCCCGCAGAACTCGACGCAGATGCGAACACCTCAACCAAGCTGCAGGTGTCGCTCGTCCCCGACGCCAAGATTCGCGCCGAGAGCTTCCGCGCCGGCCAGACCGACCTCGCGAGCGAGTTGACCCCGTCGACCGCGAGCGAGCTGACCGCCGCCGGATTCGACGTTTCGGCGGTGCCGAGCCCCGGCGTGCCCTACTCGCTGTACCTCAATGTGCAGCACGGTGCGCTCGACGACGCACGAGTGCGCCAGGCGCTCGGGCTAGGCGTCGACATCGACGCCGCGGTAGAGAGTGTCTTCGCCGGTCAGTTCACGCGCGCCGAGAGCGTGCTGAGCCCGAGCACTCCCGGGGTCTACGCGAGCGAGCTTGACGGCAGCGCGGAGTTCGATGCCGAACGCGCGGGTGCGCTGCTCGATGCAGCCGGATGGGACACCATTGGCGACGACGGGATCCGCACCCGGGACGGCGAGCGCCTGACTCTCACCTGGGCGTCCTGGACCCCGTTCCCCGAGGACCGATTGAGCCTCGCGGCGTATCTGATCGACGGCTGGCGCGGCATCGGGGTCGAGGTCGACCACCAGATCCTCGAGCCCGGCGCATACAACGAGGCCTACGGTGCAGGGGACTTCGACCTCACCGATTGGGGCTTTGCCGCGACTGACGGCGACGTGCTGCGAAACCACCTCCACTCCGAGGGCTTCCAGAACGCCTCGCACGTCGCCGATCCCGCGCTCGATGCGGCACTCGACGCAGCCGCGGCCGAGCAGGATCCTGCCGTTCGTGCCCAGCAGTATCGGGACCTGCAGGTGCAAAACGCCGAACAGGTGTGGATCCTGCCCCTGTACTCGCCTGGCGTATTGACTGCACACGCGCAGCACGTCGATGGACTGTTCTTCGACGGATTCGGTTGGCCGGTGCTCGCGGGACCTGCCGCGGCCGGCGCCTAGGCTACGAGGGATGACACAACGACGACCACGGTGGGGTCGCCCGGAACGTGGCGCGCTGCGCTGGCTTTCCGGGCGGTTCGCCGTGGCCGTCGTCACCGTGTGGGCGGCCGCGACGGTCGGGTTTCTCGCCATGCGGGCCGTCCCGGGCGACCCCGTCGACGTGATGCTGGGGCCACTATCGTCCACGAGCGCCGAGCAGCGCACCGCGATCCGCGCGGACTTGGGGCTGGATCGCCCCCTCCTGCAGCAGTATCTTGCGACGATGGGCGATCTGCTGCGCGGAGACCTCGGCCGCTCGTATCAACAGCAGCTTGACGTCTCGGAAATCATCGCGCGCCAGCTCACCCCCACCCTGCAGCTCACGGCGCTCTCGTTACTGTTTGCCCTCCTCCTGGTCGTCCTGGGCCAGGCGTTGCTCCGAACTGGTACGCGCACGGGGCGAGCGAGAGGCGCGGTGGTCGCGACGTTCGAAGTGCTAGCCGTCACGCTGCCCAGCTTCTGGATCGGATTTCTCCTGCTGACCGTCTTCTCCTTTGGTCTCGGCTGGTTCCCCCCGGGCGGAAGCCTAGGGTTCGCCTCGCTGGTGTTGCCGTCAATCGCGATCGCGATCCCGGTGGCTGGGTTTCTCGGCCAGCTTGTGTCCGGGGAACTCGATCGAGCGGAGCGGAGCGGGTACGCGTTGACTGCGCGCGCCGGTGGCGCGTCGCGGCTGGAGATCGTCTCCCGACACGGCCTTCGCCATGCGGTGCCCGCGACCGCGGCGATCACGGGCACGATCGTCGGCGGCGTGCTCGGCGGTGCCGTCCTGGTCGAACGGGTCTTCTCCCGGCCGGGCCTCGGACAGGTCACCCTCACAGCAATCCTGAACCGCGATCTTCCCGTCGTGTTCGGACTGATTGTCCTGAGCGCGTGCCTGTTTGCGGTTGTCGGCATTCTCGTCGACGCAGTGGTCACCTGGGCCGACCCGCGCCCGGGCTCACGACGCGCGGTGGCGCGATGACCCGCGCGCTTCGCTGGGTTGCGGCGTGCCTCCTCGCTGCGGTCGCCATCGCAGTCTTCGCCCCAACTGTCCTGACCGCGGTCGACCCGCTCGCGACCGATCCGTCGGCCGCGTTCACGGCGCCGGGGCCCGGCCACCTGCTCGGCACCGATCAGGTCGGGCGCGACATGTGGGCGCGCGTCGTGCACGGATCCGCGAGCACAGTGCTTTCCGGGCTCGCCGCGACGGCAGCGGCACTCGTCTGCGGCGGGGTGCTGGGCCTGTTGAGCGCGTTCGGGCCCGGCCCGGTGCGCGCGCTGTTCTTGCGAGTGACCGAGGTCGCACTTGCGATCCCGGAGTTCCTTCTCGCCCTGTTGCTGGTGGCGGTCATCGGAGCCGGGCCCACGGGAGTCGCCATCGCGGTCGCGGTCGCGGCGTTTCCCGGCTACGCCCGGGTCGCTGCCCTGTCGGCGCGCGAGGTGATCGGGTCACCGGCGGTTGAGGCGGCGCGACTGGTCGGGGCCGGCCCGTCCCGGCGATTCTTCGTGCATGTACTGCCGCGCGTGGCCCGGCCGCTTGGCTCGCTCGCCGCCGCGGGGGCCGCATTCGCGATGTTGTCTATCGCCGGCTTGACCTTCCTCGGACTGGGCATCGCTCCGCCGAGCCCGGACTGGGGAGCCATGCTCGCCGAGGGGCAGGGC
The DNA here is from genome assembly GCF_018682295.1 of Leucobacter sp. CX87. Taxonomy (NCBI): domain Bacteria; kingdom Bacillati; phylum Actinomycetota; class Actinomycetes; order Micrococcales; family Microbacteriaceae; genus Leucobacter; species Leucobacter sp. CX87. The sequence goes on from NZ_JAFIRI010000001.1 coordinate 288,579, forward strand.
TTCGTGAGTCGCGGGTGGTGGATCGTCGTCTTCCCTGGACTCGCGTTGGTCGTGACCGTCGGCGCGCTGACGGTGCTCGCTCGAGCGGCACGGGAGGACCGAGCATGAGCGACCTGCTCCGATTCAATGAGCTCCGGGTGTTCGCCGACTCACAGGAGCTGTTGGCCGGCGTCGACCTGCACGTGGCGGCGGGGGAGTGCGTCGCTTTGGTGGGCGACTCCGGTGCCGGCAAGAGCCTGATTGCTCGTGCCGCGCTGGGCTTGCTGCCGGCTGGCCTCCGCGCCGAGACCAGCACACACGAGGTGCTGGGCCACGACATGCGGCAAGCGCCGGAGCGCGCCTGGCAGCGCGTGCGCGGCGTCGATGCTGGGTATGTGCACCAAGACGCGCTCGGGGCCCTCGATCCACTCATGCGGGTCGGCGCCCAGACCGCCGCGACGTTGCGTCGCCATCACCTCGGCGGGCGAGTGCAACGTGCGGCTGCGGCGGAAGCGTCGCTGGCACGAGCAGGGCTCTCGGATGCGGCAGTCGCCGCGCGGTCCTGGCCCCACGAGCTGTCCGGAGGCATGCGTCAGCGCGCCCTCATCGCCGGGGGGCTGGTCGCGTCACCGAGACTGCTCGTCGCCGACGAGCCGACGACCGCGCTCGACGCGACGGTCCAGCGCCGAGTACTCGAGATGTTGCGCGCGCAGCTCGAGGAGGGCAATCTCGGACTGCTCCTGGTTTCTCACGATCTCGGGGCGGTGGGCCGCATTGCCGACCGGGTGCTCGTGGTCAGCGGCGGCCGGATCGTCGAGTCGGGCCCTCCCGCGACACTCCTGCGTAGCCCGAAGCATCCGACCACGATCGCGCTGCTCGACGCCGCGAAATCCGCGCCGCATGCGCGTCCTCGCTACTCGGACGCGCGCGGGGAGCTGCCCGCGATCGAAGCACGAGGGCTGTCCGTCGCCCACCCGGGCGCGAACGGGACCGCGATCGCCGGCGTGTCCTTCGCGCTTGCCCCGGGACGGACGCTCGGCGTGCTCGGCGAATCCGGTGCCGGCAAGACCAGCCTGGCCGCGGCGCTGCTCGGCACCCGTCAGGCGGCCACCGGCGAGGTGCGACTCGGCGGCGGCGCCTGGAGTGGGCTTCCCGAGCGCGCGAAACGACCGCTGCGTCACCGTATCCAGCTCGTACCCCAGTCCGCGGTCGCGTCGTTCTCGCCCGGCGCCCGTGTCCGCGCGATTCTGTGTGAAGCGCTGCGGGCACGCGGCGGCGAGGCCGCCGGTCGCCCGTGCAGTCGGGCCAGATTGCGCGCACGCTGCGACGAACTCCTCGCCCAGGTTGGCCTCGATCCGGCGCTCGCGCGGCGCCGCGCCGACACGCTGTCGGGAGGCCAGGCGCAGCGGGTCGCCATCGCGCGGGCCCTCGCAACGAACCCCGAGGTACTCGTCTGTGACGAAGCCGTGTCCGCGCTCGACGCGACGGCGCGCGGTCGCGTGCTGGACCTGCTGGAGCGCCTGCAACGCGAAACCGGCGTCGCGATGGTCTTCATCTCGCACGACGTCGAGGCGGTGCGACGGGTCTCGGACGAGGTGATCGTGCTGCGTGCCGGCGAGGTCGTCGAGCAGGGCAACGCGACCCAAGTACTGGGCTCTCCCGCCCACGACTTCACGCGCGAGCTGCTCGCGGCCGCCAGCCTCCCAGCGAGGCCGGAGAATACGAGGTAGACTGCTCGGAACGACTGAGATCCGGCCATCACCGGGGAGTCTTCGGGAGAACAGCGGCGTGCCGCTCAGTAGATCCGAACGGCCACGGCCCGTCATCGCCGAAATGAAGTGGCCTGTTCCTTGGAACGGGCAACGCGGGGTGGTACCGCGGGGCCGAGAATCTCGGGCTCGTCCCGGCGAGATCCAGATCGCCGTTCGAGCCAGGAGCACCCGACGCAATGACGTACCCCAAGCCACGCCCCGTACCGTCCACCGGACCGAAGCACGCGGCCGAGCACGCCCCCGGCGCGGCGTTCGGGATGACGCCGTCTCCTTCCTTCCCGACGATCGAGGAGCGGGTGCTCGCGTTCTGGCAGGCGGACGACACCTTCCTGGAGTCCATCGCGCAACGCGTAGGTGCCTCCGAATGGGTGTTCAACGACGGCCCGCCCTTCGCGAATGGCCTGCCCCACTACGGCCACCTGCTCACCGGCTATGCCAAGGACGTGTTCCCGCGCTTCCAAACGATGCGCGGCCGCCACGTCGAGCGTCGCTTCGGCTGGGACACGCACGGCCTCCCGGCAGAGCTCGAAGCGATGAAGCAGCTCGGCATCACCGAGAAGCGCGAGATCGACGAGATGGGACTTGCGGCATTCAACGCGCAGGCCAAGTCTTCGGTGTTGCAGTACACGAAGGAGTGGCAGGAGTACGTCACCCGCCAGGCCCGCTGGGTCGACTTCGACAAGGGCTATAAGACGCTCGACCTCGACTACATGGAGTCGGTCATCTGGGCCTTCAAGCAGCTCTACGACCTGGGGCTCGCCTACGAGGGCTACCGCGTGCTGCCCTACTGCTGGCGCGACGAGACGCCACTGTCGAACCACGAGCTCAAGATGGACGACGACGTCTACAAGATGCGTCAGGATCAGACCGTCACGGTCACGTTCCCGCTGCAGGGCGCGCGCGCAGCCGAGCTCGGCCTCGAGGGCGCCGCCGCGCTTGCCTGGACCACGACCCCCTGGACGTTGCCTACGAACCTCGCGCTGGCCGTTGGCCCCGAGGTTGAGTACGCTGTCCTGCCCGCGGGCCCCGAGGGGGCCACCGCCGCGGCGGACCAGTACGTCCTGGCGTGCGCGCGGGTCGCCGCCCACGCAAAGGAGCTCGGGTACGCGAGCGCCGAGGACGCGCAGGCGGCGATCGAGCGCACGCTGGTCGGCACCGAGCTCGCAGGCGTGCAGTACGCGCCGCTGTTCAACTACTTCTCTGACGCCGACGAGTGGGGGACGGGCGACGCCTGGCGGATCCTGCTCGCCGACTACGTCACGACCGAGGACGGCACGGGTATCGTGCACCTCGCGCCCGCCTATGGCGAGGTCGATAAGGAAGCCACCGACGCCGCCGGCATCCCCACGATTCTCTCGGTGGACGACGGGGGGCGCTTCCTGCCCGCGGTGACCGATTTCGTGGGCGAGCAGGTCTTCGATGCGAACCCCGGAATCACCCGCGCGCTGCGGGACGCTGGCCGCCTGCTCCGCCAGGCCTCCTACGAGCACTCGTACCCGCACTGCTGGCGCTGCCGTACGCCGCTGATCTACAAGGCGGTCTCGAGCTGGTTCGTCCGCGTCACCGAGATCCGCGACGAGATGGAGCGACTCAACCAGGACATCACCTGGGTTCCGGAGAACGTGAAGGACGGGCAGTTCGGCAAGTGGGTTGCGGGAGCCCGTGACTGGTCCGTCAGCCGCAATCGCTACTTTGGCTCGCCCATCCCGGTGTGGAAGAGCGACAACCCCGAGTACCCGCGCGTCGACGTCTACGGCTCGCTCGACGAGATCGAGGCGGACTTCGGCATGCGTCCCGATGACCTGCACCGGCCGTTCATTGATGAGCTCACCCGTGCGAACCCCGACGACCCGAGCGGCCAGTCGACGATGCGTCGCATCGAGGACGTGCTCGACGTCTGGTTCGACTCCGCGTCCATGCCGTTCGCGCAGGCGCACTACCCGTTCGAGAACCAGGAGTGGTTCGACACACACCAGCCGGCCGACTTCATCGTCGAGTACATCGGGCAGACCCGCGGCTGGTTCTACGTGCAGCATGTGCTGGCGACGGCGCTCTTCCACCGGCCCGCGTTCAAGAACGTCATCAGCCACGGCATTGTGCTGGGCTCGGACGGCAACAAGATGTCGAAGTCGCTCCAGAACTACCCCGACGTGAACGAGGTCTTTGACCGCGATGGCTCGGACGCGATGCGCTGGTTCCTGATGGCGAGCCCGGTTGTGCGCGGCGGTAACCTCGTCGTTACCGAGGAGGGCATCCGTGAGGGGGTCCGCCAGTTCATCTTGCCGATCTGGAACGCCTGGACGTTCTTCGGGATGTACGCGAACGCGGACGGCGCCGAGGCGACGCGTTCGACGTCCTCGACCGATCCGCTTGATCGTTACATTCTGGCGAAAACCGGGACGCTCGTGACCGAGGTCGGTGCGGCGCTCGAACGACTCGACTCGACCGCCGCCGCCGCGCACCTGCGCGACTTCGCGGAGGTGCTCACCAACTGGTACGTGCGGCGCTCGCGCGACCGCTTCTGGGGCGGGACCCAGGCGGACCCCGCGAACCAGCAGGCGTTCGACACGCTCTACACGGTGCTCGAGACCACGCTGCGTGTGGCCGCACCGATGATGCCCCTGATCGGCGAGGAGATCTGGCAGGGCCTGACCGGCGGGCGCTCCGTGCACCTGACGGATTGGCCGGACGCCGCAGAGTTCCCCGTCGACCCCGAGCTGGTTGCCGCGATGGACGAGGTCCGTCAGATCACCTCGCAGGCGCTGGCACTGCGCAAGCAGCACTCGCTGCGCGTGCGCCTCCCGCTCGCCGAGCTGACCGTCGTGACCGCACACCCGGGCAGGATCGAGCCGTTCGCGGCGATCCTGCGCGAGGAGCTCAACGTGAAGAGCGTCCGCCTGACCCTGCAGACTGAGGACAGTGCGGCCGAGCACGGGATCACCAGCCAGCTCTCCGTCAATGCGCGCGCCGCCGGGCCGCGCCTCGGGAAGCGCGTGCAGGAAGCGATCAAGGCAGCGAAGGCGGGCAACTGGTCGGAGGTCGACGGCGTCGTGATTGCCGGGGACATCCCGCTTGAGCCGAGTGAGTACGAACTCACCCTCCGGGTCGGCGGCGACGACGAGGCCGACGCGCCCGCGCTGTCGCTGCTGCCGGGCGGCGGTTTCCTGCTGCTCAACACCGACACGACGCCGGAGCTCGAGGCGGAGGGCATCGCCCGCGACTCGATCCGCGCGGTGCAGGAGGCGCGCAAGAATGCCGGCCTCGAGGTGAGCGACCGCATCGTGCTGGCGCTGGCGGCGACCGCGGAGTTCGCGTCGGCCCTCGAGACGCACGCGGCGCTCATCGCAGGCGAGACGCTCGCGACCGAGTTCTCCGTCTCGGCGGTCGACGAGGTGCACACGGTCCCGGCCGGCACGAACGGCCGCACGGACCAGATTGTTTCCGCGAGCGTCGCGCCGGCGCTCGGCGCCGGCAAGGCCAGCATCGGCATCACGATTCAGAAGTCCACGCAGGATGAGGAGGCCGGACGATGACCCATCACGCCGCCCAGGTGTACGCCGCACTACTCGAACGAGTGGGGGAGGCGCACCCGCGTCCCCGGCTGGAGCCCGTGCGCCGGCTTGCCGACCTCGCCGGTGCGCCGCAGGCCACGTTCCCCGTGATCCAGGTCGCGGGCACGAACGGGAAGACGAGCACGAGCCGCGCCATCGAGTCGATCCTGCGCGCCTATGGCCTGCGCACGGGCCTCTTCACGAGCCCGCATCTCGAGCAGTTCACGGAACGCATCCGCATCGATGGCGACCCGATCGCCCCAGACGCGCTGGCCGCCGCCTGGGAGGAGCTTGCCCTGCCACTCGAGGTGCTGGACGCCGAGCTCGAGGCCGATGGCCAGTCCCGGGTCACGTTCTTCGAGGCGCTGATGGTGCTGGCGTTCCTCGCGTTCGCGGACGCGCCCGTCGAGGTGGCCGTCATCGAGGTGGGCATGGGCGGCGCATGGGACGCGAGTAACATCGCCGACGCGACCGTCGCCGTGTTCACGCCGATCGCGCTCGACCACGTCGGCATCCTCGGTGACACGATCGCCGAGATCGCGCGCACGAAGGCCGGCATTCTGAAGCCGGGAATGGGCGAAGCCGGCGCGATCGCGGTCTCCGCCGAGCAGGATCCCGAGGCGCTCGCCGAGCTCGTCGCGCGCGCCGAGGAGACCGGCGTCGCACTGCACGTCCTCGGCCGGGATTTCCAGCTGTCGGGTGACCGACTCGCGGTCGGTGGTCGCCAGATCGACGTCGTCGGCCCGTCCGGGGCCAGCTATGACCCCGCGTTTGTCCCGCTGCACGGCAGCCACCAGTCGGCGAACACCGCCGTCGCGATCGCCGCGGTCGAGGCATTCTTCGGGGGCGCACGTCCCGTGCCCGAGGCCGTGCTCGACGAGGGGCTCGCACAGCTCACCGTCCCTGGCCGGCTGCAGCTCATTGGCACCGAGCCCATCGTCTATGTGGACGCCGCCCATAACCCTCACGGTGCCCGCGCGCTCGCGGAGGCGGTGCGCGAGTCGTTCTCGTTCAGCGAGCTCGCGGTCGTCGTCGGGATATTTGGGGAGAAGGATGCGTCGGGCGTGCTCTCGGCGCTGGCGCCCATCGCGGCCCGCATGATCCTGACGCGCCCCGATTCGCCCCGCGCCCTCGAGGTGGGTGAGCTGCTCGATATTGCGGACGCCGAGTTGGGTGAGCTCAGCGTCACGCAAACCGACTCGCTCACCGAAGCGCTCACCGAGGCCCGCGACTGGGCCCTTGAAGCACCCGGCCGCGCCGTCCTCGTCACTGGTTCGGTGGTGCTCGCGGGCGAGGCACTCTCGCTTGCGCGCGCCGGCGATTGGGGGGTCGCACTGTGAGCGACCCGGTGACGCAGCCCGACGGCGGCGAGGAGCTTGTGCTCTCGCCGTCCGAGGCGATGGGCGCGGGGGCAGCGATGCACCTCGCTGGGGGCCGGGGCGCGCGTCGTTCGACGCAGCGCGCTCTGGGGTCAATCGTGCTGGGCTTCGAGCTCTTCGTCGTCTTCCTCGCCGGCATGACCGTCTTCGGTCTCGGGGTGATTGAGCCCCGGGAACTCGGTATCTGGGGTGGCCTCGGCCTGTGCGCCGTGATCCTCGTCGCGCTCGGGACGATGCGTCTCGGCAAGGTGGGGCTCACGCTCGGCTGGGTGGTGCACGGTCTCATGTTCCTCGCCGGGTTCGTGCTCCCGCCGTCGCTCATCATCGTCGTCATTTTCACGGCGCTGTGGGTGTACTGCATGGTGGTCGGCGCCCGCCTCGACCGGCAGTCGGCCGCGGCGCATCAGGCGGCGTGAGATCACACACCAACCGAATAGAATCGTTCCGGCCGCGAAAGCGGCCACATCCCAAGATTTTCATGCAGTGAAAGGGGCCGCAATGCAGGTCGAAGAGACGCTCATCCTGGTCAAGCCGGACGGGGTTGCCCGTGGACTCACGGGGGAGATCCTCCGTCGCATCGAGAGCAAGGGCTACACGCTGGTGGACCTGCGCTTGGTCGCCCCCGATCGTGCGCTGCTCGCCGCGCACTACGCGGAACACGAGGGAAAGCCGTTCTATGAGCCACTGCTCGAGTTCATGGGCTCCGGCCCGTCGGTTGCGATCCGCCTGAGCGGTCACCGCGTCATCGAGGGCTTCCGCTCGCTCGCCGGCACGACCGATCCGACGACGGCAGCTCCCGGCACGATCCGCGGCGATCTGGGCCGTGACTGGGGCGTGAAGGTGCAGCAGAACCTCGTTCACGGCTCCGACTCACCCGAGTCCGCCGCGCGCGAGCTCGCGCTCTGGTTCGCGTAACCACCGCTTCTTGCGAGGGGGCCGTGGCGTTGCGCCGCGGCCCCCTTTCTCGTCCCTACAGGATCCCGGCACCCGGCTTCGGAGAAGAATGTCGGTGGCGGCTCGTAGACTGGCGGGATGGAAGCCACGCGCAGCGTACGGCCCTTCGAGGTCATCAGTGAGTATGAACCGAGCGGTGATCAGCCGCAGGCAATTTCCGAGCTCGCGGGCCGCATCAACGCCGGCGAAACCGATATCGTGCTGCTCGGCGCGACGGGTACCGGCAAGTCGGCAACCACTGCCTGGCTCATCGAGCAGGTCCAGCGCCCGACGCTGATCCTGGCCCACAACAAGACACTCGCGGCGCAGCTCGCGAACGAGTTCCGCATGCTGATGCCGAACAACGCGGTCGAGTACTTCGTCTCCTACTACGACTACTACCAGCCTGAGGCGTACGTCCCACAGACCGACACATTCATCGAGAAGGACTCTTCGGTAAACGCCGAGGTCGAGCGTCTGCGACACTCGACGACCAACTCGTTGCTCAGCCGACGCGACGTCGTGGTTATCTCGACCGTCTCCTGCATTTACGGCCTCGGCAAGCCGGAGGAGTACTACGAGGCGATGGTGCCACTGGTCGTGGGTGACCGACTCGATCGCGACGTCCTCCTGCGGCGCTTCGTCGACATGCAATACCAGCGCAACGACATCGAGTTTGTGCGCGGCAATTTCCGGGTGCGCGGGGACACGGTCGAGATTATCCCCATGTACGAGGAGCTCGCCATCCGAATCGAGTTCTTCGGAGACGAGATCGAGGCCCTGTACTATTTGCACCCCGTGTCGGGTGAAGTCATCAAACAGGTCGACTCAGTCTCGGTGTTCCCGGGGTCGCACTACGTCGCGAGCCGCGAGGTAATGAACCGGGCGATGGGCAGCATCAGCCTCGAGCTCGACCAGCGCCTCGATGAGCTCAAACGGCAGAACAAGCTCGTCGAGGAACAACGGCTGCGCATGCGGACGACCTTCGACCTCGAGATGATGGAGCAGATCGGCTTCTGCTCGGGCATCGAGAACTATTCGATGCACATGGACGGCCGGCAGCCGGGGGAGGCGCCGCACTGCCTGCTCGACTACTTCCCCGACGACTTCCTTGTGGTCATTGACGAGTCGCACGTCACCGTGCCGCAGATCGGCGCGATGTACGAGGGCGACGCGTCGCGCAAGCGCACCCTCGTCGATCACGGGTTCCGGCTACCGAGTGCGCTCGACAACCGGCCACTGAAGTTTTCAGAGTTCAAAGACCGGGTCGGACAGATCGTGTACCTCTCGGCGACGCCGGGGAAGTACGAGCTGGAGCTCGCCGACGGCGTGGTCGAGCAGATCATCCGCCCGACCGGGCTCATTGACCCGGAGATCGTCGTCAAGCCGAGCGAAGGCCAAATCGATGACCTCCTCGAGCAGGTGCGCGTGCGCGCCGCGAAGAACGAGCGTGTGCTCGTCACGACGCTCACCAAGAAGATGGCCGAGCAACTCACCACCTTCATGGAGGAGGCCGGAGTGCGGGTGCGCTACCTGCACTCGGACGTAGACACGCTACGTCGAGTGGAGCTGCTCACCGAGCTGCGCGCGGGCGTGTTCGATGTGCTCGTCGGCATCAACCTGCTTCGCGAGGGACTTGACCTTCCGGAGGTGTCGCTCGTCGCGATTCTCGACGCCGACAAGGAGGGCTTTCTCCGGTCTAGCACCTCACTCATTCAGACCATCGGGCGCGCCGCACGTAACGTCTCGGGCGAGGTACACATGTACGCGGACCGCGTCACGCGTTCGATGCAGCAGGCCATCGACGAGACGAATCGTCGCCGCGAGCGCCAGGTGGCGTACAACACCGAGCACGGCATCGACCCAACCCCGCTGCGCAAGAAGATCGGCGATATCACGGCGATGCTCAACCGCGAGGCCGCCGACACTGAGGCGGTGCTTTCGTCACGCCACGGGGCGGCGCAGCGCCCGAAAAGCAAGGTCGCCGCTCGCGCCGGTGCGATCGCGGAGGAGGGCTCGGCGACAATCGAATCACTCGTGGCGGACCTCACCGCGCAGATGCTCGCCGCGGCCGAGGACCTCAAATTCGAGCTCGCCGCGCGCTTGCGTGACGAGGTCTCCGATCTCAAGCGCGAGTTGCGTCAAATGGACGCCGCTGGCCACCGCTAGCGAAGGGATGCCGTGTCGAAGATCGATTTCAAGAAAACGCTCGACTCGTTTCAGGCGCGACCGCACGTGTTCCGCGTGATTGACGTGCCGCCGCGGCAGTACCTGATGGTCGACGGGCACGGCAATCCCAACACCGAGCCCGCGTTTACCCAGGCGATCGAGGCGCTGTTCCCGCTCGCATATGCGCTCAAGTTTGCCAGCAAGTCGCGAAACCTCGACTACGTGGTTCCGCCGCTGGAGGGCCTGTGGTGGGCTGAGGACCAGACGGTGTTTACGTCGGCGCGAGACCAGTCCAAGTGGGACTGGACGCTCATGATCATGGTGCCCGACTGGCTCGGCGCAGACGAGGTGGCCGAGTCGGTCGCTGCCGTCACCGCGAAGGACCACCCTCCTGCGGCTCTGGGAAAGGTGCGCTTGGAGACCCTGCACGAGGGACGCTGCGTGCAGACCCTGCACGTGGGCTCCTTTGAGCAGGAGGGCGGGATCCTCGCGACGATGCACGAAGAGTTCATTCCCGCGAACGGACTTGAGTTCGCGGGAAAGCACCACGAGATCTACCTGAGTGACTTCCGCAGGGTCACTCCGGACAAGCAGCGCACCCTGCTCCGGCAGCCGGTGCGCAAGTCATAGCTCAGTCAGCGGGAAGCAGCGCGTAAATGTCGACGGCGTTGCCGTCCGGGTCGTGCAGCGTCGCATAGCGCTGGCCCCACGGGGCGTCGAACGGTTCCGTGTGCACCTTGTGGCCTGCGGCGGACAGTTCCGCGACTGTGCGGTCCACCTCCGCCGGGCTGTCCGCCGCGAAGGCGAAGGCGATGCGGTGGCTGCCCGCGGGCATCACGTAGCTGAGGTCGAACCCGAGAATGGTCTCAATCGGGTCCCAGGCGAGCGTCATGCCCCCGGGCAGCGCGATCTCAACGTGATCCGCGTCGTCCTGACCGTCTGGGATGTCGAGCCCCAGAGCGCGGTAGAACTCGAGGGAGGCGGCCAGGTCGCGGGTGACGATTCCGATGAAGTTGAAACGAAGACTCATGCTTTGAGCGTAGGCCCCCGCGTGCCCTTTTGCTAGGGCAGGCGCGCCTCGAGCCCCAGCCGCACGGCCGGCCATTCGTCGTCCGTGATCGAGAAGACGACCGTGTCTCGGACTGTCCCGTTCCCGAGGATCATGTGCTTGCGCAGCACACCGTCTTGATGTGCGCCCAGTCGCGCGATCGCTGCACGCGACTGCTGGTTATGCCAATGGGTGCGAAATTCGACGGCCAGGCAGTCCAGCTCGTCGAATGCGCGCGTCAGCAGCAGCAGTTTGGCCTCGGCGTTGATCCCGGTGCCCTGGGCAGACCGACCGATCCACGTCGACCCAATCTCCAACCGGCGGTTCGCCGGCGCGAGATTTAGATATGAGGTCATGCCGACTGCACGATCGCTATCGGCGTCGATGATCGCCCAGGGCGCGAGGGTTCCAGCAGCCTGCGCTTCCCTCCTGCGCTCGATCTCGGCAAGCATTCCCTCGGGCGACGGGATGCTCGTGTACCAGGTGCGCCACAGCTCACCTGGGCCCACCGAATCGGCGAGATCGTCTCGGTGCTGCGGGCCGAGCGGCTCGAGGCGGACGCGACTACCGGCAAGAGTGGGGGTCTCGTGGCTGTTCATGTGCTCACAGTAACGGGGGAGGAGGACACCGGCGACACGATCGAACACACTTTCGAATCTCAGCTTTGGCCCATAGGATGAACGGGTGAGCATTCAGCCCCCCGCAGCCCCTGTTCGTTCCAGTTCGATGCACTCGGAAATCAGCGTCCAGGGCGCGCGCGTCCACAATCTGCAGAACGTCGACGTCGCGATCCCGCGCGACTCTCTGGTCGTGTTCACCGGTCTCTCGGGCAGCGGCAAGTCGAGCCTCGCGTTTGACACGATCTTCGCGGAGGGGCAGCGCCGCTACGTTGAGTCGTTGAGCGCGTACGCGCGTCAGTTCCTCGGCCAGGTGGACCGCCCCGACGTCGACTTCATCGAGGGATTGAGCCCGGCGGTCTCGATCGACCAGAAGTCGACGAACCGCAACCCGCGCTCGACGGTCGGCACCATCACCGAGATCTTCGACTACATGCGCCTGTTCTGGGCGCGAGTCGGCATCCCGCACTGTGCCGTCTGTGGCGAGAAGATCTCGTCGCAGACCGTCCAGCAGATCGCAGATCAGCTGATGGAGCTGCCCGAGCGCACCCGGTACCAGGTGCTCGCTCCCGTCGTGACGCAGAAGAAGGGCGAGTTCGTCGACCTGTTCACGGAGCTCGCGGCGAGCGGATATGCCCGCGCGGTCGTCGACGGCGAGGTCATCCAGCTGTCGGACCCGCCGAAGCTGAAGAAGCAGATCAAACACTCCATCTCGGTCGTCGTCGACCGCTTGGTCGCGGGCCCGGACATGCTCGGCCGACTCACCGACTCGCTCGAGACCGCGCTGCGCCTCTCCAACGGCATCGTCGAGATTGACCGGATCGACCTCGATGCGAAAGATCCTGCACGCAGCCGCCTCTATTCCGAGAAGCTCTCGTGCCCGAACCAGCACCCGGTGCAGCTCACCGAGATTGAGCCGCGCACATTCTCCTTCAACGCTCCCTTCGGCGCCTGCCCGACCTGTTCAGGACTCGGGACGAGCATGTCGGTCGACGACGAGCTGGTGCTCGGCGATCCGGCACTCTCGATCGACGAGGGTGTCATCATCCCCTGGACCAGCCAGGGCAAGAGCCTGTATCAGTACTACGAAAAGCTACTGGCCGCGCTCGCACGCGACCTCGAGTTCGACCTATCCACGCCCTGGGGTGAGCTGCACGAAGAGGTCCAGGAGGCCGTCCTGCGCGGCAACAACTTCAAGGTCAACGTGCGCTGGAAGAACCGTTTCGGCCGCGAGGTGAAGTACTCCTCGGGGTTCGAGGGCGTCATCCCGTTCATCGAGCGCCAGTACGCGGAGGCCGAGTCGGACAATCGCCGCGAGCGTTGGGCGGAGTTCCTGCGTGAGGTTCCCTGCCATGCGTGCCAAGGGCAGCGCCTCAAGCCCGAGGTCCTGGCGGTGACGATCGACGGCAGCTCCATCGCCTCCGTGACTGAGCTCAGCCTGCTCGAGGCCCAGCGCTTCTTCCGGGATGTCCAGCTGACCGAGCGCGAGGCGAAAATCGGCGCGCAGGTGCTCCGCGAGATTCGCCTGCGCTTCGACTTCCTGATCGAGGTCGGCCTCGGTTACCTGACGCTCGCCCGCGCCGCGGGCACGCTTTCCGGCGGAGAGGCACAGCGGATCCGGCTCGCGACACAGATTGGCTCAGGCCTGACCGGCGTGCTGTATGTGCTCGACGAACCCAGTATCGGCCTGCACCAGCGCGATAACCGACGCCTCATCGATACGCTCATGAAACTGCGCGAGCTCGGCAACACCCTCATCGTGGTCGAGCACGACGAAGACACGATCCGGGCGGCGGACTGGATCGTCGATATCGGCCCCGGGGCCGGAGTCGAGGGGGGCACAGTTGTGCACTCCGGCAGCTACGCCGACCTGCTCGCGAACAAACGGTCACTCACGGGTGACTACCTCGCCGGCCGGCGCAGGATCGAGGCGCGGCACGCGCGGCGTCCGATCGAACCGGGCCGCGAGCTGACTGTCGTGGGCGCGCGCGCAAACAACCTCCAGAACGTCGACGCGACGTTCCCGCTGGGAGTCTTCGTGGCCGTCACCGGCGTGAGCGGCTCGGGAAAGTCGAGCCTCGTCAACGACATCCTGTACAAGGTTCTCGCGAACCAGCTCAACGGCGCGCGTCTCGTGCCCGGGCGGCACACCCGAGTGCTCGGCCTGGAACACCTCGACAAGGTCGTGCATGTCGATCAAGCGCCGATCGGCCGCACGCCGCGCTCGAATCCCGCTACCTACACGGGTGTGTTCGACAAGATCCGCAATCTGTTCGCCGAGACCCAGGAATCGAAGATTCGTGGGTACCTTCCGGGCCGCTTCAGCTTCAACGTGAAGGGCGGCCGCTGCGAGGCCTGCTCGGGCGACGGCACGCTCAAGATCGAGATGAACTTCTTGCCGGACGTCTACGTCGCGTGCGAGGTCTGCGGCGGTTCTCGCTACAACCGCGAGACGCTACAGGTGAAGTACAAGGGCAAGTCGATCTCTGAGGTCCTCGAGATGCCGATCGCCGAGGCAGAGCAGTTCTTCGAGCCGATCTCCTCGATTCACCGATTCCTGAAGACCCTGGTGGATGTCGGGCTCGGCTACGTGCGCCTCGGCCAGAGCGCGACCACACTGTCGGGTGGCGAGGCACAGCGCGTTAAGCTCGCGACTGAGCTGCAGAAGCGGTCAAATGGACGCAGCGTGTACGTCCTTGACGAGCCGACGACTGGCCTCCACTTCGAGGACGTCCGCAAGCTCCTGATCGTGCTGAATGGCCTCGTGGAGAAGGGCAATAGCGTCCTGACCATCGAGCACAATCTCGACGTCATCATGGCGGCCGACTGGGTCATCGATCTCGGCCCGGAGGGCGGTTCCGGCGGCGGCACGGTCCTCGCGACCGGAACGCCCGAGGCGCTTGCGCTGGTTCCCGAGAGCCACACCGGGCACTTCCTCGCGGAAATGTTTGCGCGCGACGGCATTGATCCGGCGCAGAGTGTCTCGCCGAAGAAGCGCGCGGGCCGGCCCAAGAAGTCGTGATGGCCGAAACCGACCACCGGGCGAGTTTTCGGCCGGCGCAGGGAGAGATCCCGACCGCGCCCGGCGTGTACCGGTTCTCGGACAAGTACGGGCGCGTGCTCTACATCGGCAAGGCGAAGAACCTGCGCCAACGCCTCGCAAACTACTTCCAGCCGCTGCATGCGCTGCAGCCGCGCACCCAGCGCATGCTCATGCTCGCGCAGCGTCTCGACTGGACGGTCGTGGCGACCGACACGGAATCGCTCGTGCTCGAGCACACTTGGATCACGGAGTTCAGCCCGCCCTTCAACGTGCAGTTCAAGGACGACAAAACGTACCCGTACCTGGCGATCACGCTCGCGGACGACGCACCGCGCGTACTGATCACGCGCAACGAAAAGATTCGTGGCGCGCGCTACTTCGGGCCGTACCCGAAAGTATGGGCACTGAAGGAGACGGTGTCACTGCTCCAACAGGCCTTCCCGGTGCGCACCTGCAACGAGGCTGACTACCGGCGCGCCATTTCGTCGGGCCGACCCTGTCTCGCTGGGCAGATCGGGCGGTGCCACGGTCCCTGCTCGGGGAAGGTCAGTTTCGAGGAGCACCGGGAACGGATCGAACAGCTCGTCGCCTTCCTCGCGGGGAACGACGGCGTGCACCTGCGTGAGCTGCGTGAGCAGATGCAGGAGGCGGCACGCGAGCAGCATTATGAGGAGGCCGCCCGGCTGCGGGACCAGGTACAGGCGGTCGAGCACGTCCTTGAGCGCAACGCGGTGGTGCTCCGCACCGATGTGAACCTCGACGTATTCGGGCTGCGTCATGACGAGCTCTCGGCCGCGGCCCACCAGTTCATCATCCGTGGCGGCAGGGTGCGTGGCGAGCGCAGCTGGATCGTCGATGTCGAACTCGACGATTCCCCTGGAAGTTTGCTCGAGCAGGTCGTTCAGTCAGCGTACGAGGGTGACCACGAGCCGCCCGGCGAGATCTTGGTGCCGACGCTGCCCGACGACGCTTCGGCGCTCGAGGACGCGCTGTCACTGAAGCGCCCGGGCAGGGGTCGCGTGCGTCTCCGCGTGCCCGAGCGGGGAGACAAGGCGCAGCTCATGGATCGTGCGGTGCTCAACGCGGGGGAGCACCTCATTCGTTCGAAGCTCAAACGAACGGCGGATCTCGCGGCCCGCAGCGACGCCCTCGCTGAGTTGCAATCCGCCCTCGGGATGACCGAGGCCCCGCTCCGCATCGAGTGCATCGACGTTTCGCATCTGCAGGGCACGGGCGTGGTGGCGTCCCTCGTGGTCTTCGAAGATGGCCTCCCCGCGAAAGGCGCGTACCGGAAGTACCGCATCGAGCAGACGACCGACGACACCGATTCGATCTACCAGGTGGTCAGCCGTCGGGCCGCTCAACTCCGCCAGCTTCAAGACGCCGCAGAGCTCCCGGTGAGCCGCTACCGCGACCGGCCGCAACTGCTCATCGTCGATGGTGGAGAGCCACAGGTGAAGGCCGCGGCACGCGCCCTCGAGGAGCAGGGAATCACCGATGTCGTGCTCTGCGGGGTCGCGAAGCGTCTCGAGGAGCTGTGGCTGCCGGGGGACCCGTTCCCAGTAATCCTGCCTCGGTCGAGTGAGGCACTGTTTATGGTGCAGCGCGTCCGCGATGAGGCGCATCGATTCGCGATTACTTTCCAGCGTCAGACTCGGAAGGCGAGCATCTCAAGTCGGCTTTCCGAGATCCCGGGACTCGGTCCCAAGCGCGTGAAGGCCATCCTCAGTCACTTCGGCTCGGTCGCCCGACTACGGACGGCCAGCCTCGAGGAGATTGCCGCGGCGCCCGGGGTGGGAATGCAGCTGGCGGAGTCAATAGTTCGGCATCTTGGCAGCCCGAGTGAGGGTACGCTAGAGGACGACCGCACCACCCAGACGCCGGACGAGGAGGACAGCCCGTGAATGCCTTGCAGTCCGAGCAAGAGATCCTGATCGTGACCGGCATGTCGGGTGCCGGTCGGAGCACCGTCGCGAACGCGCTCGAGGACCTCGGCTGGTACGTCGTCGACAACCTGCCGCTCCCGATGCTCAAGACGTTGGCCGACATGGCAGACCGCTCAGGGGGAGCGTTGCCGAAGATCGCCGCGGTGGTCGATGTTCGCGGCCGCGACCTCTTCGACGACATCCAGCAGACGGTGCGAGACCTTCGGGCGAACGCTACGGTCCGCGTGGTCTTCCTCGACGCGACCAACGACGTCCTCGTGCGTCGCTACGAGGCTGTCCGTCGCCCGCACCCGTTGCAGGGAGAAGGCACGCTCAGCGATGGGATCGTGCTCGAGCGCGAACGGCTGCAAGAACTGCGCGCCTCGAGCGATGTAGTCATCGATACCTCGCGCTTCAACGTGCACGAACTCTCGACCGCGACCCGCGAACTGTTCTCCGACGACGACACCCCCGGGCTGCAATTGTCCGTGCAGAGTTTCGGCTTCAAGTATGGCTCTCCGACCGATGTGGACATCGTTGCTGACATGCGATTCCTCCCCAATCCGTTTTGGGAGCCGGAGCTACGTGCACTTACGGGCGTCGATCCCGAGGTAAAGTCGTACGTGCTCGCGCAGGAGGGTGCCGCAGAGTTTCTCGACCACTATGTGGCCGCACTCGCCCCCGTTTTTGCCGGGTATCAGCGAGAGAACAAGCGGCACGCTTCGCTCGCAATTGGTTGCACCGGCGGTAAGCACCGCTCGGTTGCCATGGCACGGGAGCTGGCAGACCGCCTCGCGGCGCTGCCTGGGGTGCACGTGAGCGTGCGCCACCGCGACCTCGGTCGCGAATAATCCCACGGGCAGCGCTCGCCCGACTATTCTTTGCCCTACGGATACTCGTGGGGCTCAAAATGATGTTCCGGGCCACCCGGAACAAACCCATGTGAGAGAGGAAGCCGCAGTGTCACCGACGGCCGACGTGAAGACCGAACTCGTGCAGTTTGCTGCCGCAAAAACCAGCGTTCGAGTCGCAGAAACGACGACCGTGCTCCGCTTCTCTGGCGGTTTGCACACCATCTCGGGCCGGATCGCGCTCGAGTCCGAACTGCACACTCCGCAGATCGTTCAGCGTCTGCGCCGGGCACTTGCAGAGCTCTACGGCGTTCGCTCCGAAGCGATCCAGCACCACCCCGCCAGCACCCGTCCGGGCGCTCCCGGATTCTTGGTCCGCGTCATGGACGGCGAGACCCTCGCGCGCCAGATCGGCCTGCTGGATGGTCACCGTCGTCAGATCCGCGGATTGCCGAACCGGCTCACCACCGGTGGGCGCGAAGAGCTTGCGGCCATCTGGCGCGGGGCATTCCTGGCCCGTGGCACCCTGACTGAGCCCGGCCGCTCGGCCAGCCTCGAGGTCGTCTGCCCGTCGAACGAGGCCGCGATGGCCCTCGTTGGTGCGGCCGGACGCCTGGGCGTTCCCGCGAAGAGCCGCGAGATCCGCAGCATCCACAAGGTAATGGTGCGTGATGACGAGGCGATCGGTCGCATGCTCGGCCTGATGGGTGCGCCTCAGGCCCTCGCTGCCTGGGAAGACCGGCGAAAGCAGCGCGAGACCCGCGCCACCGCGAACCGACTCGTGAACTTCGACGACGCGAACCTTCGCCGTTCGGCGCAGGCTTCCGTCGCCGCCTGCTCGCGCGTTGAGCGTGCACTCCAGATTCTCGGCGACGAGGTGCCCGATCACCTCCGCTATGCCGGAGATCTGCGGCTCGCTCACCGCGAGGCCAGCCTCGATGAGCTCGGCGCGCAGGCGGATCCGCCGCTCACGAAGGATGCCGTGGCAGGACGCATTCGCCGCTTGCTCGCGATGGCCGACAAGGCGGCGGAGACCCAGGGCATCCCGGGGACCGACGCCGGGCTTCCCGACGACATGAGCTAACGGCGTCACGCACCCTCGTGCGAGAAACGGCCGGACACCTGGAATATTCCGGGTGTCCGGCCGTTTCTGTGCGCTCGAAGCGAACCCATTTGGATAGGCATCGCGATAGGGTGGAAGGACACTGAATTAAAGGAGAAACGGCATCATGGCTGCGTACACGCTCGCTGAACTTCCCTACGACTACTCCGCTCTTGAACCGCACATCAGCGGCAAGATCATGGAGCTGCACCACGACAAGCACCACCAGGCCTATGTGACCGGCGCGAACGCCGCAGTCGACGCTCTGGCTGAAGCCCGCGAGAGCGGCAACCTTGCAAATGTGAACAAGCTTGAGAAGGACCTCGCGTTCAACCTTGGCGGTCACGTCAACCACACCATCTTCTGGAACAACATGTCGCCGGACGGCGGCGGACGCCCCGAGGGTGAGCTCGCATCGGCTATCGACGAGTTCTTCGGCAGCTTCGAAAAGTTCCAGGCACACTTCACCGCGACCGCGATGGGCGTGCAGGGCTCCGGCTGGTCGGTGCTCGCATGGGACTCGCTGGGACAGCGCGCGAACGTCGTGCAGATGTTCGATCAGCAGGGAAACCTCCCCGCTGGAACGGTTCCGCTTCTCATGCTGGACGTATGGGAGCACGCGTACTACCTCGACTACCTCAACGTCCGCGCTGACTACGTCAAGGCATTCTGGAACATCGCGAACTGGCAGGACGTCGCGAAGCGGCTCGAGGCCGCGCGTACGCAGTCGAGCGGGCTGATTCAGCTCGGCGCATAGTTCTTCGCGGGTCGGTTCCAGTTTCTGGGGCCGGCCCGCTTTGCTTTCGGCGGAAGACCGCCGATCGGTCGCCAGGGCATCCGCCCGGCGGCATCGTCATGTAACACTCACCTTCGAGTTGAAAGGCACGTGAATGGGCACACGTATCGCAATCAACGGATTCGGCCGCATTGGTCGAAACTTCCTCCGAGCTTCTCTGGCACAGGGGGCTGATCTCGACATTGTGGCGGTGAATGACCTCACCGACACGAAGACGCTGGCACACCTATTGAAGTACGACTCGGTCGGCGGTGTCCTCGATGCCGAGGTCACGCACGACGAGTCGAGCATCACGGTGAACGGCGATCGTTTCGACGTCTTCTCTGAGCGCGACCCGAAGAACCTTCCTTGGGCAAAGCTCGGCGTCGAGATCGTGATTGAGTCGACCGGTCACTTTACGAAGGTGGAGGATGCGTCGGCGCATCTCGCCGCGGGAGCGCGAAAGGTGCTGATCTCGGCGCCGGCGTACGGTCCCGCTCCGACGATCGTGATGGGCGTGAACGAGGGCGTCTACGACCCCGCGAACGATCACGTCATTTCGAACGCTTCCTGCACGACCAACTGCCTCGCCCCTCTCGCGAAGGTACTGAACGATGCGTTCGGTATTGAGCACGGAACGATGATGACGGCACACGCCTATACGGCGGATCAGGTGCTGCAGGACAGCCCGCACCGCGACCTCCGACGCGCGCGGGCTGCAGCGGTGAATATCGTCCCCACTTCGACCGGCGCTGCACACGCCATCGGCCTCGTGCTCCCCGAGCTCAGCGGAAAGCTCAACGGTTCCTCCTACCGGGTACCAATTCCCGCGGGTTCCATTGTCGATTTGACCGTGATCACGCGCGACGGGCTGACCGTCGAGGAGATCAACGCTGCCTACCTCGCGGCCGCTGGCGGTTCGCTGTCCGGTATCCTGCAATACAGCGAAGATCCGCTCGTATCGTCAGATATCGTGCAGAATCCCCACCCAACGATCTTCGACTCGGGCCTCACGAGCGTGAGCGGCCCGCTTGTCAAGGTTTCGGCCTGGTACGACAACGAGTGGGGTTACTCGAACCAGCTCGTGGACCTGGCTGAGTACGTCGCGGACACGTTGCCTGCGACGAGCTAGTCAGCGTCCCGTTTCATTTCATTTCCGCAGAAGGAGTGCTTTCGGCATGCGAACCCTCGAATCTCTCGGTGATCTCAGCACCCAGACGGTCATCGTCCGATGTGACCTCAACGTCCCGCTTAGCGACGGTGTCATTACCGACGACGGCAGGATCCGGGCGTCACTCACGACGATCCGTGAGCTCACCGCAACCGGTGCGAGGGTTGTGTTGATCAGCCACCTCGGGCGTCCCGCTGGGGCGCCCGAGGCGCGGTACTCCTTGCGCCCCGTCGCCGCGCGTCTCGCCGAGCTGCTCGACGCTCCCGTCGCATTCGCCGCCGACACCGTCGGCGACGAGGCCCGAAAGGCAGTGGCTGGCCTCGAGGCGGGCCAGGTAGCGCTCCTCGAGAACTTGCGCTTCTCGCCGGGGGAGACGAGTAAGGACGCAGGCGAGCGGCACGCGTTTGCCGCGAAGCTCGCTGAGTTTGGTACCGCATTCGTCTCAGACGGGTTCGGCGTCATGCACCGCCGACAGGCCAGCGTCACCGAACTCGCTGAGATCCTGCCCTCCGCTGCGGGCCGTCTCGTGCAGGCCGAACTGGAGGTGCTCGAACGCCTGACGGTGTCGCCCGCACGCCCGGCAACGGTGGTCCTCGGGGGCTCGAAGGTGTCCGACAAGCTCGGAGTCATCGCGCACCTGATTGAGCGCGTCGACACGCTGCTCATCGGTGGCGGCATGCTCTTCACTTTCCTTGCGGCACAGGGATATCGCGTGGGCGCGAGCCTGCTCGAGTCCGACCAGATCGAGACGGTGCGGGGGTATCTCGCCGAGGCCGAGCGCCGCGGCGTCCGGATCGTGCTGCCGACCGATGTCGTCGTGGCAGAGGCGTTCGCCGCCGATGCCGCGCACGAGATCGTCCCGGCGCATGACATCGAGTCGAGCGCCTTCGGCGCTGCCGGCATCGGTCTCGACATCGGCCCCGATTCCGCTCGCACGTTTGCGGAGGCAATCATGGGATCAGCGACGGTGTTCTGGAACGGTCCCATGGGCGTCTTCGAGATGCCCGCATTCGCGAACGGTACGCGTGAGGTCGCGCACGCCCTCACCGAAACAAGCGGCTTCACGGTCGTCGGCGGCGGTGATTCCGCGGCCGCCGTGCGCGCACTCGGATTTGCCGATGATCAGTTCGGCCACATTTCTACTGGCGGCGGCGCCAGCCTCGAGTTCCTCGAGGGAAAGCAGCTGCCTGGACTGGAGGTACTCGCGTGAGTAATGCACGTGTCCCGCTGATTGCGGGCAACTGGAAGATGAATCTCGACCACCTGCAGGCGATCGCATTCGTGCAGAAGCTGTCGTGGGGTCTGGGTGACGTCAAGCACAACTACTCCGACGTCGAGGTGGCGGTCTTCCCGCCGTACACTGACCTTCGCTCAGTGCAGACTCTCCTTGCCGCCGACAAGCTCGCCCTGCGCCTCGGTGCGCAAGACGTGTCACCGCACGAGTCGGGCGCGTATACGGGCGACATTGCCGCGCCGTTCCTCGCCAAGCTCGAGGTCCACTATGTCATCGTCGGGCATTCGGAGCGCCGCGCGGGCCATCACGAAGACGACGCGATCGTGGCGGCAAAGGCCGTCGCGACCAGCCGCGCGGGCATGGTACCGGTCATCTGCGTCGGAGAGACCGCGGAGGACCTCGAACTGCATGGCGCGTCGGCTGTCCCCGTCGCCCAGCTCGAAGCGTCGCTTGCGGGACTGCCCGAAGGCGCGGAGTATGTCGTGGCTTACGAGCCTGTCTGGGCGATCGGCAGCGGCCAAGCGGCGACTCCCGCACAGGCGCAGCAGGTCGCTCGCGCGCTGCGCGAGAAGATCTCCGAGTTGCGCGGAGAAGACGATGCCCAGCGCGTTCGCGTGCTCTACGGCGGCTCGGTCGCCAGCCAGAACATCGCGGGCTTCATGTCCCAGCCCGACATCGATGGCGCACTCATCGGTGGAGCAAGCTTGAAGATCGACGAATTCACCCGCATCGTGCAGTTCAGAAAGCACGTCACGGCGTAGTTCACTGCCCGTCGCCCGATGATTGCGTCGGGCGACGGCTATACTAGGTCAGTGGCGCGCTGCGCCGCTCTACACTTCCACGAAAGGGTTCCCCGACGTGCTCCTCGTTTTCCAGGTGATTCTGCAGGTGCTGCTGGTCATCACCAGCCTCCTGCTCATCCTGTTCATCCTGCTGCACAAGGGCCGCGGTGGCGGCCTCTCCGACATGTTTGGTGGCGGCATGATGTCGAGCCTTGGGTCGTCGGGCGTCGCAGAGCGCAACCTCAACCGCATCACGATCGTGGTCTCGATCACGTGGTTCGTGTCCATCGTGGGACTGGGCCTCATCGCCCGTTTTAGCGTTTTCTAAACGCACGTAACACTTTCGCCGTTCGCCGTCGTTTCGGCGCATCCGCATCATTAGAGGGAGAGTCTCCGCATGGCTACTGGGAGCAACGCAATTCGTGGGGCCCGCGTCGGGTCAGGTCCAATGGGCGAGAAGGATCACGGATTCCACGCCGAGCGCAACGCGGTCTCGTACTGGGACGCACTCGGCAACGAGACGATTCGCCACTTCTCGTCGGACGTTCCTGACGAGGAGATCCCCGACCAGATCGATTGCCCGCAGTCCGGCCTGCCCGCTGGTCGCGACAAGGAGAACCCTCCGAGCCTGTCCAAGCCGGAGCCCTACAAGACGCACCTCGCCTACGTGAAGGAGCGACGTACCGAGGAGGAGGCCGTCGAGTTACTCGAAGCCGCCTTGCAGAAGCTTCGCGAGCGCCGCGGTACGGCAAAGCGCGCCTAGCGTACTCGCTGTCACTCAGCCGACGCGCACCCTGGCCCTCGGGCCGCGGTGCGCGTCGGCTTTTTGGTCGGCGCAGCGCTTGTGCGCGACCCCACTATGACGTACTGAGCGCCTCGGTGTCCGCCCAGAGGACCGTCTCGACGAGACCCGAGATCCGTGCGGCTGGGAGCGGCTCCGGTCCAGGAACGCGAATGTGCGCAACTGCTTCGGCTTTGCCCGCGCCAGCCGCAAGCAGCCACACCCGATCCGCTCGCCGGATGGCGTCGAGCGTGAGCGTCACGCGCTCGGGGGGCGGCTTGGGGGAGTCGCGGACGGGAAGTGCCGACGGCACGCCTGGCCCGTCGAGCAGGAGGTCGTCTCGTCCGGGGAACAGCGACGCGACGTGCCCGTCCGGGCCGACTCCGAAGAGAGCCAGATCGATGCGCCCGAGCGAATCCACAATCGACGCGTACCGCTCGGCGGCCGCGTCAAGGCTGAAACCGGCATCCGAGGCGTCGACGCGATGCACCAGCGCAGGGTCGAGCGGAAGCGCACGTAGCAGCGCGTCGTCCGCCTGGAGCTCGTTGCGTTCCGCGTCGCCTGCGGGCAGCCAGCGCTCGTCCCCCCAGACCAGTGCGACGCGCGACCAGTCAACGGCGCTCACGGTTGCGTCACGCGCGATCGCCGCGAGCGCGGCAATACCCATGCTGCCGCCAGTCAACACGAATACCGGCACCCGACCGTCGCGCTGTACCTCGGCGAGCACGCCGAGTGCGGCGGTGGCTATCGAGGCGGCGAGAGTCTCCTGATCCGGTGCAGTCTCGAGGCGCATCATGCGAGTCCCTCCGGCAGAATCAGGATGTCGGTGGTGGGGTCTCCGAGCAGCAACGGGACCCCCTCGGTGACGACGCGCTGATAGAGCTCGTCTGGTCGGAGCAGGCGGAGGTCCTCCGCGAGGCACTCCCGAAGCGGGCGGCGCGGAAGCGGCACCTCGAGCCGGGGGTGCCCGGGCTGCTCGATTGCGACAAACGCGCCGTGACTACGCGTAATCGAGATGTCGCCGTCGGGGGAGTGGATGACGACTGAGTGAATACCCCATGTGACGCCGGCGTCGAAGGGCATCTCGCGCCGGTGGACGGGCACGCCGAGCTGCAGCCGCAGCCAGGCCGCGAGCAGCGTGGTGGACGACGAATCGGGGGTGCCGCTCACGGTCACATCACTGATCGTGCAGTGCGGGGCATTATCGAGTGCCGCGGCGAGCTGCGCGCGCCAGAGGGTGAGGCGGGCCCAGGCGAGGTCGGTGTCGCCCGGCTGCGAATCGTGCGCCAAGGCGCGGAGGCGATCGGCCGGGTCGAGAAACGCTCCCGAGTCGGTAATCCTGCGCTGCGCAAGGCGGCCGAGGGGCGTCTCCGCGGCGTGATCGGGCCAGATATCAGACCACCACACGACGACCGGCGCGTCCGGGAGCAGCAGCCCTGACACGAGCCGGTCGGGCGCCGCCGCGACGGCGCCTCGCGGGAGCAGTACGATGACCTCGCTCGCGCCGGCATCGCCGCCCACACGAATCTCCGCGTCCAGACCGTCTTTGGGCTCACGGGGCACGAGGGCGAGCTGCGAGATCCCCGGGCCAGGCCGCCCGCCGGGCTCGATGCCCGGAAGCGCGATCAGGATGACGCGCATCGGGTGCTCGCGAGAGGCGAAGTTCGCCGCCTCGATTGCCTCTTCGACTCCGTCCAGCGTGCACGGAATGACGAGGGTGAGCACGCGGCCGAGGGTAGTCGCGCCGCCCTCGATGCGCAGCGCCACCATTCGTCGGCTGAGCCCGCTAATCGTGGTGTCGGAAATCGTCTCGATCATGGTCGCCTCCAGACGCGGCCGTCACGGGCAAGCATTTCGGCGGCCCCCTCCGGGCCCCAGCTTCCCGACGCATACTGCTCGGGTGCTCCGGTGCGACGCCACTCGGCTTCGATGGGGTCAAGAATCCGCCAGGAGAGCTCCACCTCGCGCTGCCGTGGGAACAATGGCGGCTCGCCGAGCAGGACGTCCAGGATCAGACGCTCGTAGGCTTCGGGGCTCGCCTCGGTGAAGGCGTGGCTATAGCCAAAGTCCATCGTCACGTCGCGCAGTTGGTTTCCGGGGCCCGGAACCTTCGAGCTGAAGCGCGTGGTCACACCCTCATCGGGCTGGATCCGGATGACGAGGGCGTTGTTTCCGAGCGCCTCGGGAGCGACGATCGCAAAGGCGGGCTTCTTGAAGACCACGGCAATCTCGGTCACGCGTCGCGCGAGCCGCTTGCCGGTGCGGAGGTAGAAGGGGACGCCGCGCCACCGCGGGGAGTCGATACCGAGAGTGATCGCGGCAAACGTCTCGGTCCGCGAGTCGGGTGCCATTCCGTCCTCCTCGACAAACCCCCGGACATACTCGCCGCCCTGCCAGCCGCTGGCGTACTGACCGCGAGCGGTCGAGGCGGCAAGGTCTTCGGGCAGCACGACTGCACCGAGGACGCGCTCCTTCTCGACCCGGAGGTCGTCTGCTCCCAGCGAGGCTGGCTGTTCCATGGCGGTGAGCGCAAGGAGCTGCAGCAGGTGATTTTGGATCACGTCGCGCGCGGCCCCAATGCCGTCGTAGTAGCCGGCCCGCCCGGCGACCCCGATGTCCTCGGCCATCGTGATCTGCACGTGGTCGACATACTCCGAATTCCAGATTGGCTCGTACATCACGTTTGCGAACCGCAACGCGAGGATGTTCTGCACCGTCTCTTTGCCGAGATAGTGGTCAATGCGGAAGACATGCTCCGGGGGGAATACGGCGTCGATGGCCCGTCCGAGCTCCTGCGCACTCGGCAAATCGTGACCGAACGGCTTCTCGATGACGACGCGCCGCCAGGCGTCATCGTCGGCCTCGGCGAGGCCTGCGTCACGCAGGTGCCCGCCCACGACCTGGAAGGAGCTGGGCGGCACCGAGAGGTAGAACGCAGTGTTTCCACCGGTGCCACGTTCCCTACGGAGGTCCTCGAGCACGACCCGCATGCGGGCGTACGCCTCAGCGTCTTCGAACGAGCCGTTGACGAAGCGAATGCCCGTGCGGAACTGCTCCCACACGTCAGCGTCGAACTCGGTACGAGAATGCTCCCGTACCGACTCGCGGACGACATCGACGAATTGTTCGTCCGACCATTCGCGCCTGCCGAACCCGACGAGCGCAAAGCCTGGTGGGAGGAGCCCGCGATTTGCGAGGTCGTAGATCGCCGGGAGAAGCTTCTTGCGAGCGAGGTCGCCCGTGACACCGAAGAGGACGATCGCACAGGGGCCAGCAACCCGGTCAAGACGAACGTCTCCCGGCGAGCGCAGGCGATTCTCCGCGGACGGAGTTTCGCTCATCGGGCCGACCCCGGCAACGCCTGGAGCGCGGCGCGCAGCGCACGCACCCCGCTAAGCGGGTCGGCAAGCCGCAGCGAAACGACTGGCCGGCCACGCTCGACGAGCACGCTCGCGTCACCGGCGGCCTGCGCCGTCAACAGCTCGTGATAGCTCTGCGCGGAGCCGGGGATGGCCAGGTCTTCCCGCACCTCGTCGGTGAGCTGCAGGAAAACGCCCACTGCGGGACCGCCCTTGTGTAGCTGGCCGGTGGAGTGGAGGAATCGCGGGCCCCAGCCGAGCGTGACCGGCACGTCGAGCCGTTCGGCGAGCGCTTCCCGCAAACCTTCGAGCTCTGGCGCCAGCGGGGATCCTGCGTCGAGGTAGGCCTGGACCGCGAGATAGCCACTCGCGGGAAGCTGGGCAAAGAGCTCCCTCCACATAGACGTCGCGTCGGCGGGCAACTCACCGGCGGGAGCGCGCAGGATCGCCGCGCCAGCGACGTCGCTCAGGGGGCCCAGCACCGGCTCATCACGAACGCCCTGCCCGAGCAGCGCGCGGGTGGCCGTCTTCGCGGACTCGACGTCGGGCTGGTCGAACGGGTTGATGTTCATGAGACGGCCCAGCACGGCGGTCGCGGCCTCCCAGCAAAGGAACTGGGCGCCGAGGGGCCCAGCAAGGCGGTCGCCACTCGCGTGTGAGGGAAGGGGCGATACCGAAACCAGCTGTGCGGTTGACGGGAGATGCCCGACGGTCTCGGGTGAGCCCGGGTGGACCGCCACCGGCAGCACGCCGAGGCCGAGCTTCCCCGTCGACTCTGCCACGAGCTGCTCGATCCAGTCGGGCAGGCCCCAGTCGGTCGCAGCGTCGCTGTGCGCGCCTCCGGGTTCGGCGCCTGGTGCAAGCACGAGCGCGAAGCGGCTGGGGAGTCCCGCGTAAAGTGCGGCCGCGAGGCGGAGCGCCGGGTTCTCCTCTGAGTCAAGCGCGAGTCCGCCGAGGCACGCGGTGGCCTCGGCCAGGAGCGCCCGAATGTTCGCACCGGCAAGACCGGAGGGGACGAGCCCAAACGCCGTGAGTGCGGAGTAGCGTCCGCCGACGTGCGGGTCCGCGAGAAAGACGCGGTTCCCGCGCTCCCGCGCTGAGGCCTCGAACGGCGAGCCGGGATCGGTGACGACGATGATCCTGGCGGCAGGGTCAAGCCCCTGAGCGGCAAACGCCGCCTCAAATGTCTCGCGGTGGCTCTGCGTCTCAACCGTCGATCCCGACTTCGAGCTCACGACGAGTGCGGTGCGCGACAGGTCGGTTCCGAGAGCTGCGCGCACGCGGGCCGGGTGCGTCGAGTCGAGGACGATAAGGGGGACGCCGTAGCGGCGGGTGATGACCTCGGGTGCCAGGCTCGAGCCGCCCATTCCGCTCAGTACGATGCGGTCGACGCCGGCGGAGGTGAGCTCGTTGCGCAGCGCCTCAATATCGTCGATGAGTGCTTCGGTGGAACCGGCGAGGCCCGCCGGGCGGACCCAGCCCAGACGGACAGACGCCTCGGGCTGCGCCGCGGGCCCCCAGAGCGAGTCGTCCGCAGCGAACAGGCGGCTTGCCACGCGATCGCGGATCAGCGAGGCGAGAGCCTCGTCTGCCGCGGCCGGCGCGGCCAGGGTGAGCGCGAGTGGCGCCGGAGTCACTGTGCGCCCTTCAGCGCGGTATCAACCATCTCCACCAGTTCGTCCCATGACGCGTCAAACTTGGCGAGGCCCTCGACCTCCAGCAAATCGGTCACCTCGGTGTAGTCGATGCCCACGCCGTCCAGAGCGTTGAGGTGCGCGTTCGACTCGGAGAAGGTGCCTGAGATGGTGTCGCCCCGGACCACGCCGTGGTCGGCCGTTGCCTCGAGGGTGCCGGCGGGCATCGTGTTGACGACGCCCTCCGCGACCAACTCGACGACGTAACGCGTGTCGGGCAGGCTTGGATCCTTCACACCGGTTGACGCCCACAGCGGCCGCTGCGAGTTTGCGCCCGCAGCCAGTAGCATCCGGGCCCGTTCGCTCGCGAAGGACTCCAAGAAGATCTCGTATGCAAGGCGGGCGTTGGCGATTCCCGCGTCGCTGCGCAAGGCGAGCGCCTCGTCCGTGCCAACCTCGTTCAGACGGCGGTCCACCTCGGTATCGACGCGCGAGACGAAGAACGAAGCGACCGAGTGGATGCCGGCGAGCGGGATGCCCGCGGCGCGCGCCTGCTCGAGGCCCGTGAGGTATGCGTTTGTGACGGCGCGGTAGCGCTCCAGACTGAAGATGAGGGTGACGTTGACGCTGATGCCGGCGGCGATCGCGGCAGTGATCGCGGGCAGCCCCTCTTCGGTTGCCGGGATCTTGATCATCGCGTTGGGACGGTTGATCCGTGCCCACAACTCTTTCGCCTGCGCGACCGTTCCCTCGGTGTCCCGAGCGAGCGACGGAGCGACTTCGATCGAGACGCGTCCGTCGTAGCCGTGTGTCCGCTCGAAGATCGGCTGGAACACGTCGCACGCGTCGGAAACGTCGCGGGACATGAGCTCGAAAATCGTCGCCTCGGTACTCATGCCCGCAGCGCGGGCCTCTGCGACGCCCTCCGCGTAGGCCTGACCGTTCGCAAATGCGCCAGCGAAGATCGTCGGGTTGGTGGTGACGCCCACCACATCGCGCGTCTCGATGAGCTCAACAAGGTTTCCACTGTCCAGCCGCTCGCGCGACAGGTCGTCGAGCCAAATGCTGACGCCAGCGCGGCTGAGCAGTGCGGTGGGGGAGTCATTCATGGTGTTTCTCCTCTTGCTGAGCGGAATCGAGAATCAATCGTTGCGTGATGCGGTGGGCGACGAGCCGAGCTAGCTCGCGATGGACTCGCGGGCCGCGGCAACAACGGCGTCGGTCGTGATGCCGAACTCGCGGAACAGCGTCTCGTAGTCGGCCGAGGCACCGAAGTGCTCGATCGACACCGAGCGGCCGCGGTCACCGACAATGCCTGTCCAGGTCAGGGCAAGCCCGGCCTCGACGCTGACGCGTGCGGTCACGGCCGCGGGAAGCACCGATTCGCGGTACTCGGCGGTCTGCTCGTCAAACCACTCGAGGCAAGGCGCCGAGACGACGCGGGCCCCCACGCCCTCGGCGGCGAGACGCTCGCGGGCCTCGACCGCGAGCTGCACCTCGGAACCGGTGGCGATCAACAGCACGTCCACCGAGTCTGTGGGTGAATCGACGAGCACATAGGCGCCCTTGCGCGCACCCTCGGCCGAGGCGAAGTCGCCCCCGCGAGGCAGCACCGGCACGTTCTGGCGGGTCAGCGCGATGCCGGTGGGACCAGCGTGGCGCGACAGGATCTCGTGCCAGGCAACGGACACCTCGTTCGCGTCCGCGGGGCGCACCATGGCGAGGTTTGGAATCGCGCGCAGCGTCGCAAGCTGCTCAATCGGCTGGTGGGTCGGCCCGTCCTCGCCGAGGGCGACCGAGTCGTGCGTCCAGACGAAGATGCTCGGCACGTTCATGAGCGCCGCGAGACGGACCGCGGGGCGCATGTAGTCGCTGAAGATGAGGAAGGTGCCGCCGTAGCTGCGGGTCTTCCCGTGCAGCTGAATACCATTCAGGATCGCGCCCATGGCGTGCTCGCGGATGCCGAAGTGCAGCACGCGGCCGTAGGGATCGCCGCTCCAACTCGAGGTGGAGTGGTTCACCGGCACGAACGAGGCCGCGTTCGGGATGGTCGTATTGTTCGATCCTGCGAGGTCGGCGGAGCCGCCCCAGAGCTCGGGCATGATCGGGCCGAGGGCCGCGAGTACCTTGCCGCTCGCCGAGCGGGTGGCGACGCTCTCACCGGGGGTGAAGGTCGGCAGCGCGGCGGCCGCCTCGGCGGGAAGTTCCTGCGCCTCGATGCGGTCGAACAGCGCCTTGCGCTCGGGGTTCGCCGCGGCCCACGAGTCAAAGCCAGCCTGCCACTCGGCGCGCGTCTGCGCGCCTCGGGTCAGTGCCTCACGGGTGTGGGCGATGACCTCGGGCTCGACGACGAAGTGCTGCTCGGGGTCGAAGTCGAGGGCGACCTTCAGCCCGGCGAGCTCTTCGGCTCCGAGCTTCGAGCCATGGATGCCGCCGGTGTTCTGCTTGCCCGGGCTCGGCCACCCAATAATCGTGCTCAGGATGATGAGCGAGGGCTTGCCCGTCTCAGCCTTCGCGGCCTCGATCGCGGCGTTCAGCTCGCGGACGTCCTCGACGTAGGCGCCGGTGCGCTTCCAATCGACGTGCAGCACCTGCCAACCGTAGGCTTCGTAGCGCTTCGCGACGTCCTCGGAGAACGAGATATCGGTGTCGTCCTCGATCGAGATCTGGTTGCTGTCGTAGATCGCAATGAGGTTGCCGAGCTCCTGGTGCCCGGCGAGCGACGACGCCTCGGCGGTCACGCCCTCCTGGAGGTCTCCATCGCCGGCGACCACGTAGATATGGTGATCGAACGGGCTCGTCCCGGGCGCTGCCTCGGGGTCGAACAGGCCGCGCTCGTACCGTGCGGCATAGGCGAAGCCGACGGCAGAGGCGAGGCCCTGGCCGAGCGGTCCGGTCGTAATCTCCACGCCGCGCGTGTGGCCGTACTCGGGGTGACCCGGGGTCTTCGAGCCCCAGCGGCGCAGCGCCTTCAGATCATCAAGCTCGAGGCCGTAGCCACCGAGGTACAACTGGACATACTGCGTCAGCGACGAGTGGCCCACCGACAGGATGAAGCGGTCGCGGCCGATCCAGTCGGTATCGCTCGGGTCGTGGCGCATGACCTTCTGGTGCAGCAGGTACGAGACCGGTGCGAGGCTAATGGCGGTCCCAGGATGTCCATTGCCGACGCTTTCGACAGCGTCAGCAGCGAGCACACGAGCGGTATCTACCGCTCGGTCGTCGCGTTCATCCCAGTGCAGTTCGTTCGACAATTCGTCAGCCTCTCCGGACGTGTTGGGGGAGGGGGCTGCCCGAGCTCGGTCTGCCCCCGAAGTTCACCGCAAACCAGACTACCGTGCATGGCGCCCTCGACGCCCCTGTCGACGCGCGCATGCGCTCAGGTTGCGCATCCCTCGCCTGGCGTAGACTGTTTCGCGATGTCATCCGAGACCTTGTCCCCGCGTCGTCCCTCCGCTTCGACTTCCTCGACACTCGTGCGTCGCGTGAAAGCGTATGTCGCTTTAACGAAACCACGAGTGGTCGAGTTGCTGCTGGTGGTGACGGTTCCGGCCATGATTCTTGCGGCGCACGCGCTGCCAAGCCTCTGGCTCGTTTTGGCGACGCTGATTGGCGGCGCGATGAGCGCCGGCTCGGCAGGCGCGTTCAACTGCTACATCGATCGCGACATGGACCGCTTGATGAAACGGACCAGCAAGCGTCCGCTCGTCACGGGGGAAATCTCGGACCGCAACGCGCTCATCTTCGCGTGGGTGCTCGGCATCGCCTCGATCGTGTGGCTCTGGCTCACCACGAACTGGCTCGCCGCCGCACTCTCGCTCGCCGCGATCCTGTTCTATGTCGTCTTGTACACGCTGATTCTCAAGCGCCACAGTGAGCAGAACATCATCTGGGGCGGCCTGGCCGGCTGCTTCCCCGTGCTCATCGGCTGGGCCGCCGTCACCGAGAGCCTCTCGTGGCCGCCGTTCATCCTCTTCCTCATCATCTTCCTCTGGACACCGCCGCACTACTGGCCGCTCTCCATGCGGTACCGCGACGACTACGCCGCGGCGGGTGTGCCGATGCTCGGCGTCGTCCGCGGCCGCATTACGGTCGGCCTGCAGATCATCCTCTACACCTGGGCGACGGTCGTCAGCTCGTTGCTGTTGATCCCCGTCGCGGACATGGGTTGGACGTACACGGCCGTGGCGCTGCTCACGGGCGGCTACTTCATCGTCGCGGCGCATCGGCTCTACAGCAGCGCGATTCGCGGTGCCGAGGGTAAGCCGATGCAGCTCTTCCACGGCTCGATCACGTACCTGTCGGTGCTGTTCCTCGCGATCGCGATCGACCCGCTACTGCCCTTCTAGCCGTCTGCGCAGGATCCAGGCGTCTCCCTTCGGGAGGCGCCTGTTCTGTTTCTGGGTCCCCGCTCCGCAGCGCTCGGAGCGTCAGCTCGACAGCCATCGCTGCGTTCGGCACTCGGAGCTGACTCAGTTCCCTTCGCCGGTCCGCTTCCGACATCTCCGTGGCGCCGAGGGAACTCGCGACGGTTGCGAGTTCGCGCCCAAGGGATGCGCAACGAGGCGAGGGTGGGTAGCCCAACGGCCACCCACCCTCGCCTGGACGAGCCAGCGAGCTAGGCGACGATCGCCACTCGCACCCGCTGGCGCGTCTCGACGAGCATGAGGAACAGGGCCGAGGCGAGCAGGCAGGCGAGCACCATATGGATGCCCACGAGCAGCGGAGGGAGCGCCAGGCGGGCCTGCGCGATGCCGACCATGATTTGGAGGGCCATGACCACGAGCGCCCAACCCG
This sequence comes from Leucobacter sp. CX87, assembly GCF_018682295.1. Taxonomy (NCBI): domain Bacteria; kingdom Bacillati; phylum Actinomycetota; class Actinomycetes; order Micrococcales; family Microbacteriaceae; genus Leucobacter; species Leucobacter sp. CX87. Next base: position 321,481 of record NZ_JAFIRI010000001.1, read on the forward strand.
CAAAACGCTGCACTGAGAACGCACGCTCCTGGTACGCCAGGAAGCAGACCAGCGCGGTGAAGATAAGCGTCGCGTAGGCGGGCGCAACGTGAAGCGTCTGCACGACGGCAGAGTCGAGTCCGTTGCGCGCAGCGCCGCCGTCGCCGGCGTGGGGGCCCGATCCGGTGAGGAGCGTGCCGACCACGACCGTAATCATGCCGACAATGGTGGCGATCCAGGCGTTCTGCAACAGGGGCGCGGAGACCGCCAGTGCGCGCGGGCCGCCCGGCTCGTACGCGCGCTTCACGAGGAGCGCGGCGAGCATGACGAGGACGACGCTCACGAGGAAGTGCACGCCGACGACGTACGGGTTCAGGTCCGACAGCACCGTGATCCCACCCAGGACTGCCTGGATCGGGATGCTGAGGGTCGGGACAACGACTAGCCAGAAGAGGTCGGGGCGTGCCTTCCGGAACTTCCAGAGCGCGATGAGCGCGAGAATGGCCACGATTTCGAGCAGGAAGAAGAGCGTCCGGTTCCCGAACTCAATATAGGAATGAATGCCCATTGCCGGGTTGTGCACGAACGAGTCCGCGGTGCATTTCGGCCAGGTGTCGCAGCCGAGGCCCGATCCGGTCAGTCGCACGGCCCCACCGGTGGCCACAATGAGGACCTGGGTGACGAACACCCACCACGCCAGGATCCTGATGCGGCGGGGGAGCCGGGGACCAGGTTCGTGCGCCGAGGTGGCGGCTGTGGGGCGGACGGTGGCATCAGGCACGATTGCTCCTTAGGCGCGACGGGCCAATCTGAACGCGTAAAAAGACGCGCACGGCAGACCCTCCCTTTTTCGCGGGAATTCTGTAGAATGGGAAGCTGTGGCAGTGGCTCGATGACCCGTTCCTTCTGAAGGGAAGAAATTCGCGTGTCCGGCCGTTGTTTAGATTACTGCACTGTTGCGGAGAACCCGGTGTGCGCTACGCGCCGAGCTGGGTCGGATCCCTCCGACTCAGTGCGGGTTGCTCCCCCCAGCGAGATCCAGAAGAGGGAAGAGGATGCCAGACGTTCTGATTGATCGTCCTGAACTCGAAGGTTTGGGCACATACGAATTTGGTTGGCACGACTCGGATATCGCTGGTGCCACCGCGAAACGCGGACTCAGCGATGCCGTCGTGAAGAACATCTCCGCCTTGAAAGACGAGCCGGCGTGGATGCTCGAGCGTCGCATGAAGGCGCTGCAGATCTTCGGCCGGAAGCCGATGCCCACTTGGGGTGCGGACCTGTCGGGGATTGACTTCGACAACATCAAGTACTTCGTTCGTTCGACTGAGAAGCAGGCGACGACCTGGGAGGAACTCCCGGACGAGATTAAGAACACGTACGAAAAGCTCGGCATCCCCGAGGCGGAGCGTCAGCGCCTCGTTGCCGGCGTTGCGGCTCAGTACGAGTCCGAGGTCGTCTATCACCAGATCCGCGAGGATCTGGAGGAGCAGGGCGTGCTCTTCCTCGACACCGACACCGCGCTGCGCGAGCACCCCGAGATCTTCCAGGAGTACTTCGGCAGCGTCATTCCGTCGGGCGACAACAAGTTCGCGGCCCTGAACACCGCTGTGTGGTCGGGTGGCTCGTTCGTGTACGTCCCGAAGGGTGTCCACGTCGAGATCCCGCTGCAGGCGTACTTCCGTATCAACACGGAGAACATGGGCCAGTTCGAGCGCACGCTGATCATCGCCGACGAGGGCAGCTACGTGCACTACATCGAGGGCTGCACGGCCCCGATCTACAGCTCTGACTCGCTGCACTCGGCGGTCGTGGAGATCATCGTGAAGAAGAACGCTCGCGTTCGCTACACCACGATCCAGAACTGGTCGACGAACGTCTACAACTTGGTCACGAAGCGCGCGATTGCTGAAGAGGGCGCCATCATGGAGTGGGTCGATGGCAACATCGGCTCGAAGGTCACCATGAAGTACCCCTCGATCTACCTCACCGGCGAGCACGCCAAGGGCGAGACGCTCTCGGTCGCCTTTGCCGGCCCCGGCCAGCACCAGGACGCGGGCGCCAAGATGGTGCACCTCGCCCCGCACACGACGTCTTCGATCCTGTCGAAGTCGATCGCGCGTGGCGGCGGCCGCACCGGCTATCGCGGCGAGATCCGCATTGAAGCTGGCGCGCACCACGCCGCCAACTCGGTGGTCTGTGACGCATTGCTCGTTGACCGCATCTCTCGCTCTGACACCTATCCGGCGATCGACATTCGCACGGACGACGCGGTGCTCGGGCACGAGGCGACGGTTTCGCGTGTGAGCGAAGACCAGCTCTTCTACCTCATGAGCCGCGGAATGACGGAAGAAGAAGGCATGGCAATGATCGTCCGTGGCTTCATCGAGCCGATCGCCCGCGAGCTCCCCATGGAATACGCCCTCGAACTGAACAAGCTCATCGAGATGGGCATGGAAGGATCCGTCGGATAATGACGATCGTTGATACGACCGCCGAGACCGCACAGCACGGCCTGAAGGCGCACTCGGACGGCGGATGGGATCGCAAGGTGCCCGTGCAGACGCGTTCCGAGCGATTCACCTCGACCGATGTTGCAGACTTCCCGATCGTTACGGGTCGCGAGGCGAACTGGAAGTTCAGCCCCATCAAGAAGCTCGACGCGCTCCTGAACGGTGAGCTTGACGGAAGCCGCACCCCGGTGACCGTTTCCGAGGCCGAGGGCATCTCGCACGAATGGATTGCTCGCGATGACGCCCGTATCGGCCGCGCCGGCACCCCGGAGGAGCGCGGCGCAGCCGCTGCTTGGTCGGCGTTCGGCGAGGCTCTCCTCATCACCGTGAGCGGTGAAGAGGAGAGCACCGTCGTGGTGACCCGAGACTCACTCGGGACCGCCGCTCGCGCGGCGCACCTCGTCATCGAGTCGACGCCGTTCTCGCGCGGCCTCGTCATCCTCGAGCACACGGGCGAAGCCCTGCTCTCGGAGAACGTCGAGATCGTGCTGGGCGACGAGTCCAAGCTCACCGTGGTTTCGGTGCAGCAGTGGGGCGACGCGGCAACGCACCTGTCGAGCCACTACGCCACGATTGGCCGCAACGCTGAGCTGACCCACATCGTGGTGTCGCTGGGCGGCGAGACCGTTCGCCTGAATCCGTCGTTCCACCTCGATCACGAGGGCGCTGGCATCGAGGCACTCGGCGCGTACTTCGCTGACGCCGGTCAGCACCTCGAGCAGCAGGTCTACGTCGACCACCTCTCGCCGCACACGCGCAGCCGCGTCACCTACAAGGGCGCGTTGCAGGGCGAAGGTGCGCGCACCGTCTGGATCGGCGATGTGCTGATCCGGCGCAGCGCCGAGGGCACCGACAGCTACGAGCAGAACCGCAACCTTGTGCTCTCACCGGGCACCCGTGCGGACTCGATTCCGAACCTGGAGATCGAGACCGGAGACATCGAGGGTGCCGGCCACGCCAGCGCCACCGGCCGGTTCGACGATGAGCACCTGTTCTACCTCATGAGCCGCGGCATCTCGGAGGAGGAGGCACGCAAGCTCGTCGTGCGTGGCTTCCTGCTCGAGGTCATTAACCAGATCGGTCACCCCGCAACGGAAGCGCGCCTGCAGGCAGCAATCGAGGCGGAGCTCGAAGAGGGCGTGTACTAGATGGCGCGCACCCAAGTGCTGCCGGTTGCCGACCTCGTGCAGGATCAACCCATCAAGGTTGAGCTCGGCGGAGTCGACATCGCGGTAGTGCTCGACAATCAGGGTGAGGTGCACGCGATCGGGGACACCTGTTCGCACGGCCAGATCAGCCTGTCTGAGGGATTCATCGAGGGCGACACGCTCGAGTGCTGGGCCCACGGCTCGGCGTTCTCGCTGCGCACCGGCGTCCCGCAGAACCTGCCGGCCTACGAGCCGGTTCCCGTGTACGTCGTCGAGATCGAAGACGGATACGTGTACATTGACCCCACTGTTACGAAAGAGATCACCACATGAGTTCCGTTCTTGAGATCAAGGACCTGCACGTCAGCGTTGAGACCGATCAGGGAATGAAGCAGATCCTGCGCGGCGTCGACCTCACGATCAAGCAGGGCGAGACGCACGCCGTCATGGGCCCCAACGGCTCGGGCAAGTCGACGCTCGCGTACACGATCGCCGGCCACCCTCGCTACATCGTTGACAGCGGATCGATTCTGCTCGACGGCGAAGAGGTCACCGAGATGAGCGTTGACGAGCGCGCCAAGGCGGGGCTCTTCCTCGCAATGCAGTATCCGGTCGAGATCCCGGGCGTCACCAACGCCAACTTCCTGCGCACCGCCAAGACGGCCATCGAGGGCGAAGCGCCCGCGATCCGTGGCTGGATGAAGCAGGTTCGCGGCGCCATGGAGAACCTCCGCATGGACTCGTCCTTCGCGGAGCGCAACGTCAACGAGGGCTTCTCGGGCGGCGAGAAGAAGCGCAACGAGATCCTGCAGATGGAGCTCCTCACGCCGAAGTTCGGTGTCCTCGACGAGACCGATTCGGGCCTCGACGTCGACGCGCTGAAGATCGTTTCTGAGGGCGTCAACCGCGCCAAGGACAGCACCGGTCTCGGCCTGCTGCTCATCACGCACTACACGCGCATTCTCCGCTACATCAAGCCGGACTTCGTGCACGTGTTTGTGAACGGCAAGATCGCTGAGCAGGGTGGCCCCGAGCTCGCAGATCGTCTCGAGTCGGAGGGCTACGACCGCTTCCTGACCGAGGACGCGCAGGCCTAATCATGACGACGTTGACGATCGACCCGGAGTTCCGCGAGCAGGCGCTCGAGGCACTCAAGGAGGTCTCTGACCCCGAGCTCGGTGTGAACATCGTCGACCTTGGCCTGATCTACGATCTCGCCTTCGACGAGGAGCACGACGCGCTGGTCATCAGCATGACGCTCACGAGCGCCGGCTGCCCTCTGACCGACGTGATCGAGGCCGATATCGCCGAGTCGCTGGACGGACTCGTCACAGCCTTCCGCATCAACTGGGTGTGGATGCCGCCGTGGACGCCGCAGCGCATCACCGATGACGGCCGCGACATGATGAGAGCGTTGGGCTTCAGCATCTAACAGCCCAGTGGGCATCAGAGTGGGGCGGGTTCTGCCGAGAGGCGGAGCCCGCCCCACTCCTTTGGGACGATAGGCCGAATCGAACGAGGGGCTTTGGGGAGCTTCTGAATGGCAACGTTTTCAGTGGATTACACGCAACTCAGCATGGCGGCTGAGCTCCTCGATCGTCAGCGAGTACACAGCGAGAAACTGAAACAGTACCTGGATGCGCAGTGCCGGTTGGAGGCGTCCTCGTTCGGCTTTCTGTTGCAACTGCTGCACCCGGTCAACGGCCTGGTGGTTGATGCCGGAAAATACGGCGCCACGCTGATCGGCGATGCGTCACGCTGGGCCGGCCAGAACACGCGCGCGTCGCTCAACTCCTACCTCGATGCAGATCGTGAAGCGTATGCCGAAGCAAATGCGCTCCTGCGCCAGCTGGGCACGGGCGCTTCTCCTTTTCCTGTTTCTCCTTCAGACTTCCCCCGATTGGGTGGGGCAGCCTCCAGCGCGGACGCGGACTACGGCACGTCTCGCTCCGCGAAGCCACTCGACTTCGACTACATCCTGACCGCGGCTGATTCTGCCTCCGAGGGAGCGGATCTTGTCTCCCACGCTGTAGCTACCACGGTCGATCGGCTCTCTCATATGACCGGTCGCGGGGGAGTGGTCGAGCGCTCGGATCCCAGTAGCTATCTCGTCGCGCCGGAGACGAAAACGGACAACTTCGTCGAAGAGCTCCGCTGGAATGCCGGCCTGATCCTCGGTTCAATTGATTGGGTGCTCGACCAAATTTTGGGCTACAGCGTGCTCGAAGAGTATGTCCTGAAGCCGTTCGGCGGCGATTGGCAAGCCATCGGCCGCGCCTCGGCCGCGTGGGGCCATGGCGGCCAAAATCTCATGGAGACCGCTGGCAACTTCTCGGGACTTCCCGGACAAACAAGCGGCTGGGTCGGAGATGCGGCGAACGCCTACCAACTGGTGATGGCAGCGATGAGCGCCGCCACTGTGGCCCTGAGCTACGCCTACGATGCAGTCTCGGGCATGGTCGATCTTGTCGTCACCGCCGCGCGGCTCGCCTGCGCTGCGGTCGCATCAGCGATTGGCTTGATCGAGACGATCGTGCTGCTCATCATTCCGCAGCTCACTGTTCCGGTCGCCGGCTGGATCACGGCGACCGTCACGGCAATGACCCAGATTCGGCAGGTGTTGATGATCGTCAAAGGCATCAACATGGCGATCAACGCATTGATGGACGCGATCAACGAGTTCATCGCTGCACGGGAGAAGATCGCGCAGGCTGCGTTCATGGCCGAGGATCTGGTGAATAGCGTTGTGACACGGGCGGTGCGCGCGTGAACTTCGAAGACGCGCAGGAGCGCATGCGGGCGGCAATCGATTCACTGCACGCACTCTCGGCCTCACTCGCCGAGCAGCTTGCGGAGCAGCGGAGTGAGCAGGAGCGGGCCAACGAGGAGACCGCCAAGCTCAATCGAAGTGGAGCGCGCGGGAGAGACTGGCAAGTACTCCAGAGCCGGATCGATCTGAATCAGACCACGCTCAATGAGGTTTTGCGGGGCGAAGATACGTCCGCGGAAGCGGTGCGCGTGCGGAAGCTCCTGCGTGGGAACATCGATCAGCTCAATGAGCGAATGGATAGGCTCACAGAGGAAGACCCTGATGAGGCCTCGCCGCGCGCTGAGGCAGAGGAGATGCTCGAGCAGATGCAGCAGCGAGTTCGCGATTTCCAGCAGCGATTCGGAACGGTGTAGGTGACCCATGCTCAACGTAGATTCGTCTTCCCTTGAGGCTGCTGTGGCGACGCTTCGCGTTGCGGCGAGCGAGATAGCGGCCGAGCTTGCTGCCCTTGAGTCGCGCTCTGCCGTACTCGCTGTCGCTTGGTCCGGTGACGCCCAGCTCGCGTATGCAGACGCACACCGCCGGTGGAGCACCGGCTTGAACGAGATGCGTGGGCTACTTGATTCCGCAAGCGACGCGGCAGCCGCGGCGCAGGAACGATACGTCGCAACTGAGCGCAGTATTGCCTCTTCCTGGAGTCTGTAGCAGAAATGGTCAATTCGCTAGAGTTCGGGCGCACCGTGCACGCCGGCGCAACGACCGACGCTGCGCTGCCGGTCATTATTGCCTCCCTTGTGCAGAGTGGCTACAAGTTGGATTCCGCGCCGCACACGCTCCCGGTACAACTGCGATGGGGCTCGCTCGCCCTCAACATCGCCGGCCAGGTGTCCGCTGATTTCTTGCCAATCGCCCTCATTCCAGGTTTCTGGAAGAAGTCGATGCCCGCGAGAGTCACGGTCTCAGAGATAGGTTCGGACGCTACCGGGATCTTCTTCCGCATCGACTCCAAGCCGCTGCTGCCCGCGGGCAACTTCGCCACCCCTCACTTCACCAAGCACGTCGATGCCGTGGTAACCGCCCTGCAGCAAGCGGGCATCCCCTCCGGAGCGTGGCCAGTCTCCGAGACGCCTCGGCCCGATACAGCGAACTAGCGCGGGCGCGGGACTGCTTCAGAGCGATGCCTCGGTTATTCTGGCCGCATGACCGAGACTGACCGGAGCGATTCGACCTCCGATTCACGTATCGTGCCGAAGCTGCTCGACTACTTGGCCACAATTGCGCCCGAGACTGCCGCATTCGCGCAGCTCTTGATCGATGACGGCGGTGCGGTTCGTTCGGCCTGGGGCCCGGAGCAGATGGCGGTCTGGGATCTGGTGATCCGACGCGGCAACTGGCTCGTGCGCTTTCACTGCGAGCGAGGCATTGCGGACCAGGTAGCCGTCGCACGGGCGACGAATCCGCTGCCTCGGTTCGATGATTACGGCCCGATCGGCCTCGCGATATTCGCATGGGCGCGAGCAGCTAGGAAGCCGTTTCGGCTTTCCATACCGGTAGATTTCGATCACAACCTGGTGGACTATGGCCGCGCTGCACTGGACTGGCTCGACGAGGGTCACGAGGAGACGCTTCAGCGCGTGTCCCGCGTCTACCGCGAGTCCCTGAACGGTAATTACAGACTCGATGCAGACGCCCACCCAGCGCTCCAGCTCGCCACGATTGCCGCCATGGAGGCCGCAGTAGCCGGGTGATACTCGGAATCACTTCCCGCCCCGTGGTGCTGGAATCAAGGACCGCCCTACTCAGCGGCAGTATCCGCATGCGGAGCCCGGCGGCGGACGACAAGCAGCGCACCCACACCGCCGAGAGCGACCATCAGCGCAACGACCGACACCGGCACGAAGTTTCGCTCTCCAGCCTCAGCGAGCAGTCGCACGCTCGCGGACTGTGCCGAATGCACGCTCTCGGCACCCGCCTCGATTCGATGTGGGACTTGAGGTGCGACCAGGCCACTGGTCGACATCGGCGCCTCTGTCTGCGCCGGGACCACAGGTTCGACCGGCTCCAGGTCAACTGGCACAACCGCGCAGTCCTTCGTGAGTGTCCCTGAGACAGAGCCGATCATGTTCCCGTTGATGATGAACATCACGACGGCCTTCGTCGCGGTTGCCGGCAGTCCGCTCACCGTCAATAGCGCATTTCCGTTTGCGTCGACGACCGCACTGGTACTCAGCGGCAGATTCGGTGTTGAGATGGACCCGTCGGCATACTCCAGGATCGCGCGGTCGCCACCGGTGATGACTGCCGTGCCATCGGTGATCGCCTGCCAAGCGCCAATGTTCCAGGTCGCCGATTTTGTGTGCACGTCGAGGCAGGTCTCGCTGACCAACGCAGTGATCGACGGCGCAGACGCCTGTGCGGGGGTACTGAGCATCAGTGCGCCAACTCCGGCAAGCGTCAATGCCGCTGCAACGTTGATCCGCATGCGCAGACGGCGCTGTTGTTGAACTCTCATGTGTCCTGCCTTTGTTCGTGTACGCGTGGTTGAGTCAAGTACTTCACCACGAAGAGCGATGAGCCGACGAAATGTGACGCGGAAATGGCGCTCAACTTTTCGCCTCGCCGCCCGAGGCGCCGGTGCGCCGAGCCGCGCAGCCACCACGCAGCGTCATCGAGTAGACTGGGGCGGTTGTCCACCCGGATTCGGCGCTGCCGGCGGGGGAGGACCCTCATGCCAGGAGTCGCGTCTGCTCGATTTCGACTTTGCCCGTTGGTTTAACGCATCAGTAGAGCGCTCACAAGGAGTTCATCAGTGATTACCGTCGAGAATCTCGCCATTGACGTCGGCGCACGCCGCCTGATGTCGGGTGTCGAGTTCCGCGTCAACCCCGGCGACAAGATCGGACTCGTGGGGCGCAACGGCGCCGGAAAGACGACCCTGACGCGCACGCTCTCCGGCGAGCTCGAGCCCGCAGAAGGCTCGGTCAAGGTCAACGGTGAGCTCGGCTTCCTCCCGCAGGATCCGCGCACCGGCGACCCCACGCAGATTGCACGCAACCGCATCCTCGACGCGCGCGGCCTCGGCACGATCTCCGAGCAGATGACACAGGCCACCCTCGACATGGCGTCGGACGACCCCGCCGTGTCCGAGAAGGGCATGAAGCGCTTCGGTAACCTGACCGATCGCTTCCAGACGCTCGGTGGGTACGCCGCCGAGGCAGAGGCCGCGTCCATCGCGAATAACCTCAGCCTGCCGGACCGGATCCTGGACCAGCCGCTCTCGACCCTCTCGGGCGGCCAGCGCCGCCGTATCGAGCTCGCGCGCATCCTCTTCTCGGACGCCGACACGATGATCCTCGATGAGCCCACCAACCACCTCGACGCCGATTCAATCGTCTGGCTGCGCGAGTTCCTGAAGAGCTATCGCGGCGGCGTCATCGTGATCAGCCACGATATCGAGCTCGTGGGGGACACCGTGAACCGGGTCTTCTACCTCGACGGAAACCGCCAGGTCATCGACGTCTACAACATGAACTGGAAACTGTACCTGCGTCAGCGCGCCAGCGACGAGGAGCGTCGCCGCAAGGAACGCACGAACGTCGAAAAGAAGGCGACTGCGCTGCAGGATCAGGCCGCGCGCTTCGGCGCGAAGGCCTCGAAGGCGGCCTCCGCTCACCAGATGGTCGCGCGCGCCGAGAAGATGCTGTCGAGCCTCGAAGAGGTGCGCCAGGTCGAGCGGGTCGCCAAGCTCCGTTTCCCGGACCCGTCGCCCTGCGGCAAGACCCCGCTCATGGGACGCGGTCTCTCCAAGTCGTACGGCTCGCTCGAGATTTTCGCCGGCGTCGACCTGGCGATCGACCGCGGCTCGAAGGTCGTGATCCTGGGCCTGAACGGCGCGGGCAAGACGACCCTGCTGCGTATTCTGGCAGGCGTTGACGAGGCCGACACCGGTGAGATCATCGCCGGCAACGGCCTGAAGGTCGGCTACTACGCGCAGGAGCACGAGACGCTCGACGTCAAAGCCAGTGTGTTGCACAACATGGTGGGTGTGTCGCAGCACCTGACTGAGACTGAGGCCCGCCGCGTGCTGGGTTCGTTCCTGTTCACCGGCGATGATGTGCACAAGCCGGCCGGTGTGCTGTCCGGTGGCGAGAAGACCCGTCTCGCGCTCGCGATGCTCGTCGTGTCAAGCGCGAACGTGCTGCTGCTTGACGAGCCCACGAACAACCTCGACCCGGCCAGCCGCGAAGAGATCCTGGATGCCCTCGCGCACTTCAGCGGAGCCGTCGTGCTCGTCAGCCACGACTCTGGTGCCGTGGAGGCGCTGAACCCCGAGCGCGTGCTCATCATGCCCGAGGGCACTGAGGACCACTGGGCAAAGGACTACCTGGACCTCATCGAGCTCGCCTAGAAACGGTGTGAGCGCCAAGACGCCCTGCCTGACGCTGTGCCCTCATCGGCTCAGTGATCGAGCAGGGCGTCTTCTTCGTCTGCGTCACTCGGGCCCCGGCGACGCTTGCGTTCAGCGAGACGTTCGTCGTCTCGGCGAACGGCGGCGCTGCCAGCGTTGAGGGTGCGGTATTCCTGGCGCGCGGCGTACCCAACGCCCGTCGCGGCGATGATGATGAACACGTACCACTGCAACGCGTAGGAAAGGTGGGGGCCTTCATCGCGCTCGGGGCGCGGAGGAAGCGCACCGTGTTCCGCTTCGGGCGACTCAGAGACGAGCACCCCATAGGCGCCGGTGTAACTCGGCGCGTCGACGAGGCGAGCGAGCTCGGGAAGGTGGATGCTCGGGACCGTGCGTCCGGCGGTTTCCCGCCCGTCGGTGAGCGGCTCGCTGCCGCGCAGGCGCGCGTGCAGGGTGACCGTTCCCTCGGGCGAGGCCGGCACGGACTCGGGAGTCTGCGGGTCGCTGCCCGGCGCAAGCCAGCCGCGATCCACAAACAGGATCGTTCCGTCCTCGGTCTCAAACGGAACGAGCAGGTTCGTCCCGACGAGCTGCTGATTGGGGCGGTTACGTGCCAGGAAGTACTCGTCGAGGTAGTGGCCCGTCGTCTCGACCGTGAGCCACTTATTCGCGTTCTCGTCGTACCCGGCGGGGTCGGGGAGCGCGTCTGCGATCGGGACCGCGGCGGCATCGTAGTTCTGGTCGATGCGGTTGATCTCGTCGCGCGCTTCTGCGCGGCGCTCGAACTGCCAGTTGCCCAGCAGCACGCAGATGACCGAGAACAACAGCAGCATCGCGAAGTACCCGAGCCATCGCCTCGAGCCGAGAAACGACCAGCCAATCGGCCCGTCAGGGGACTCGGTCTCGAGTGGCGCCTCGGGTGCCTGGGTGACGTTCACGCGTCGTGCTCCTTCAGATCCGTGCCGGTCGACGCGCTGTCGAGTGCGGACACGGGAACTACGTGCAGGGGAAAGTCTCGTGCAGCGAGGAATTCCTCGAGCACTGAACGGTGTGCCTCGCAGGCGAGCCACGTCTTGCGGCGATCCTGCGAGTGAATCTTGGGGTTGCGCCATTCGATCGCCCAGTCAGCACGGTCGCGGCACCCAGCGCGCGAGCACCGCACACCGCCGTCTACCTCGCCACCGAGCATCCCGAGGGCGCTCATCGGGCAGCCTCACCGGGTTCGGGCATGCTCTCAGTGGGCACGTGTGTCGGGGGAGGGGACGGCGTCTCGCTCCGTGCGCTCGATCGGCGCTCCGCAGGGGCATCGACCACGATGAGGAGCGGCCCTGCCGCCTCGCCGGGCTCGGGAGGTTCGCCGGGCGCTCCGGTGAGCGCCTGCGGCGTCATCTCTGCCGGCGCCGAGCCCTCTCGGCTGCCGATCGCGTTGCCAATCATGACGGCAAAGTACGGGAGCAGGATCGCGCCGAGGGCGGGAATGATGATCCACCAACCGCGCACGAACGCGAGCGAGGCGACGCACAGCAGCCGCAGACTCATCGCGACGTAGTAGGAGCGCATGCGCCGCGAACGCTCCTCTGCGGGCGTTTCGCCGACGGAAGTGACGAGGTACTCGGTCGGGGCGTCCGAGGCATGAGATCTCCGGGACGTGCCTCCAGTGAACCGTGCGCCGCTACTGGCGGCGCCACCGGTTTCTGCGCATTCAACCATCGGCGCATGTCCCCATTTCTGTCGACCACAGCCTACGCGGTGCCGCTGTGCTCTGCCCGAATGAGTACCTGCCGTTCGGTAGGCTGGAGGCCACCTCTCGCGGCACGCGCCCCGGGATCACGCATCGGAAGGACCCTCATGACGCAGCTGGCAGATCAGACCCCGCGCACCGTCGTAGTGACTGGCGGCAACCGCGGCATCGGTTTCGCGATCGCCGAGCGCCTCCTGGCCGACGGGCATCGCGTCGCGGTCACCGCACGCTCAGGGTCCGGCCCCGAGGGCACCCTCACGGTCAGTGCGGATATGTCGGATGCCGCATCGATCGATGCCGCCTTCACGCAAATCGAAGCGGAGTATGGCCCCATTGAGGTCGTCGTCGCGAACGCCGGCATCACCAAGGACACGCTGCTGCTGCGCATGTCGGAGGAAGAGTTCACCAGCGTCATTGACACGAACCTGACGGGCACGTTCCGCGTCGTGAAGCGCGCGGCAAAGGGGCTTCTGAAGCAGCGCTTCGGGCGCGTCATCCTGATCTCAAGCGTCGTCGGCCTCTACGGCTCGGCAGGGCAGATCAATTACGCGTCGTCAAAAGCAGCCCTGATCGGCTTTGCACGTTCGCTCACGCGCGAGCTCGGCAGCCGCGGAATCACCGCCAACGTCATCGCGCCGGGCTTCATCGAGACGGACATGACCGCAGCGCTTCCCGAGGCGCAGCAGAAGCAGTATCTCGCTTCGATTCCGGCGGGGCGGTTCGGCCAGGTCTCGGAGATCGCCAACACGGCATCGTGGCTCGCAAGCGACCAGGCCGGATACATCTCCGGCGCGGTCATTCCCGTGGACGGCGGCCTCGGAATGGGGCATTAGCCCCTCGCCAACAGTTCCTAAGAGTTGCTCAGGCGATCGAGCAGCGGGATGACGAGCGAGAGATCATTCTCAACCTCAACATCGGCGCGCTCGCGCACGATCGGCTTCGCGTTGTAGGCGACTGAAAGCCCCGCGACGGCCATCATGGCGAGGTCGTTCGCGCCGTCACCGATCGCCACCGTCGCGCTGAGCGGAATGTTCGCGGCGCTGGCCCACTCAGTCAGTGCCGCGGCCTTCGCCTCAGCGTCGACGATGGGTCCGCTTACTCGCCCCGTCAGGCGGCCGTCGGTCACCTCGAGCCGGTTGGCCCGCCAATGGTCCAGGCCAAGATCGGCGGCGAGCGGGTCGAGCACCTCGTGAAAGCCTCCCGAGACCACACCCACCAGGCCTCCCCGCGCGTGCACCTCGGCGACCAGCGCGTCGATGCCCGCGCTCTTACGCACCTTGCCGTAGGCCTCGGCAAAGACGGTGTCGGGTGTTCCGGCCAGCGTCGCCACGCGCTCGCGCAGGCTCTCGGCAAAGTCAAGCTCGCCGCGCATCGCACGCTCGGTCACCTCCGCCACCTCGGCGCGCGTGCCGGCGGACTCGGCGAGGAGTTCGATTACCTCGTCCTGGATGGTGGTCGAGTCGCAGTCAAGGACGACGAGGGGGCGCACGGCTGCCGGTGAAGTCATGCCTTCCAGTCTAGGGATCTCCGCGACCCACCTCGCGGCACACGGCACCCACACACGCGCTCGGCGCTAAGCTGAAACCCATGGTCACAGTGCTGCGTTTCACCGATGTCTCCTATATTCGCGACGGCAGAGCCATCCTCGACGGACTGAACTGGACGGTGAATAGCGACGAACGTTGGGTCGTGCTGGGCCCGAATGGTGCGGGCAAGACGACCGCGCTCGGAATGGCGACCGCCCAGACCTTCCCCACGCGGGGCACCGTCGACGTACTCGATGAGCGCCTCGGCAAGGTGGACGTGTTCGAGCTCCGCAACCGGATCGGCTTCGCCTCGTCGGCCCACGCGCGGCTCATCCCCGCAAATGAGTCGGTGCGTGATGTCGTCCTCACCGCCGCGTACTCGGTCTCGGGCCGCTGGAACGAGCAGTACGACAGCCTCGACCTGCGACAGGCCGAGCGCGTGTTGGCCGAGTGGGACCTGCTGCACCTCGCCGATCGCACGTTCGGCACGCTCAGCGATGGCGAGCGCAAGCGCGCGATGATCGCGCGCGCCGTCATGACCGACCCCGAGCTTCTGCTCCTCGACGAGCCGAGCGCCAGCCTCGACCTCGGGTCGCGAGAACGACTGATGCAAGCGTTGTCTAGCTTTGCCCAGTCGCCGAGTTCACCGGCCATGGTGATGGTGACTCACCACGTTGAGGAGATTCCGCCGGGCTTCACGCACGTGCTCATGCTTCGCGACGGGATCGTCACCGCGAACGGCCCGCTGTCCGAAGCCCTCACCGCCGACACGCTTGAGGCGACATTCGGTCTGCCTTTTGCCCTGACGATGAGCAACGGTCGATACTCGGCCGTGGCGCGCGACTAATTTGCTCGCGTAATCTGCTAAACTCTGTATTTGGCGCCCGTGCGCTTCAAGACTTCCGTGCGCGCCGCGCACCTCAGCTCCATCACGCAGTCACAACTCGAAGGATCCCGATGAAGACCGAAACTCACCCCGAATACAACGCGATCGTCTTCCGCGACCTCGCATCGGGCGCAACGTTCCTGACCCGCTCGACCCTGGGCAGCAGCAAGACCATCGAGCTCGACGGCGAGACCTACCCGCTGATCGACGTCGAGATCTCCAGCGAGTCGCACCCGTTCTACACGGGCAAGCAGCGCATCATGGACTCGGCCGGCCGCATCGAGAAGTTCAACGAGCGCTTCAAGGGCTTCGGCGCCTAAAGCCAGCAGGTTTCGCAAACGGGCGGTTCCCTTCGGGGGGCCGCCCGTTTGTCGTTTTCGAGGCTCGGTACGACAGGGGATAATCGCCAACCCCGCGGCGGCCAGGCGACGTCCGCCCGGCCGCCGACCTTCCCTTAACGAAGAGGCCAGCCGCCCTCGACCACCGCCGCTGGATCTTTCACCCGCCGCAGGTATTCCTGCAGCCCGGCCGCCTGCGTGGCGGCCCACGTCACTTGCGCGTCGTGGAGCGCGGTGAGCTCTTCGGGGAGGTCCGCGGCATAGCGGGTAGCGATGGCTTGGAGCACCCGCCCCGCGGCAATTGCGTCCTCGCCCGCGTCGTGCGCAGCCTCGAGCGACACGCCGTAGTGCTCCGCGGCGGCCGTCAACGTACGCTTTCCCTTGCGGTATCGATCGACCTGCTTGTCGATCACGAGGGGATCAAGCACCGGGGCGAGGGCCGCCGGCCAGGCGACGCTGTGACGCGCGGCCTCGGCGCGCACCAGCGTGAGGTCAAACGGGGCGTTGTACGCGACAATCGGGAAACCGCGTTCACCCATCGAGGCAAGCTGGGCCACGATCTGGGCGATTCCCACCGCTGCATCGGTGCCGTTGGCACGCGCGACCTCGGTCGTGATGCCGTGAATTTCGGCCGCGCTCGCGGGAATATCTACTCCCGGGTCAAGCAGCCAGTCGTAGCGCTCAAGCACTTCGCCATTTGCCCCCAAAAGCGCCACCGTCGCGCTGACCACTCGGGAGTGCTCGGGAGAGATCCCGGTCGTCTCGGTGTCGAATACGGCCAATCGTTCGGCCCACAGGGGCAGCTTCGCGGTCATCGCGTTCCTTTCAACATACTTCGATGCTATCCGGCACCGCCCACAGCACCGGGGCGCCCACAGCCGCGGCGCGACGCTCCTCGATAGAATCGGCGAGTGAGTAGCCCCCGCGAGATTGAGATCGACGTCCTCGGCGCCCCCACCTTCGCTTGGGAGTATGGCGAACCAGCGGGGGAACCGCTCGTGCTCGTGCACGGTTTCCGCGGCGATCATCACGGGCTCCAGGGGATCGCCGAGCGCCTGCGGCGCGCGCGCGTCATCGTCCCCGACCTTCCCGGTTTCGGGCGCAGCCCAGCGCTTCCCGGACGCGAGCACACGCTCGAGACCTACGCGGAGTGGCTGCGCGCGTTCTCTGACGCAGTCGCGCCTGAGGGAAGCTCGGTACTGGGCCACTCCTTCGGGTCGCTCGTCGTGTCCGCCGCCGTCGCGAGCGGCCTCGCCCCGCGCCGGCTCATCCTGATCAACCCAATTTCTACGCCGGCCCTCGAGGGGCCACGCAGGATCCTCACCCAGGGCGCGATCGCGTACTACCGGCTCGGCGACGCGCTTCCCGAGCGCGCGGGGCATGCCCTCCTCGCCAACCGCCTGATGGTCCGTGTGATGAGCGAAACCATGGCGAAGACCCGAGATCCCGAACTACGCAACTGGATTCACGATCAGCACAATCAGTATTTCAGCGAGTTTTCTGACAAGCGCACGCTGCTCGAGGCCTTTCGCGCCTCCGTCTCGCATACGGTCGGCGAGTTTTCCGACGCATTCACCATGCCCACGTTGCTCATCACGGGTGACCGGGACGATCTCACCCCGCTTCGCGCGCAGCTCGAGCTGCAACGACGGGTCCCCGGGGCTGAGCTCAAGATCACTCCCGGAGTCGGACACCTCGTCCATTACGAGGCAGTAGGAGACGCAGCGGAGTGGGTCACGGAATTCATGGCTCAGGCGGATCCTGCCCAGCCCGAAGCTACAACTGAGACGCACGAGGCCGCTGTATGAGAATCGAGCGCATCGCCGACCTGCACCGCCCAGAGCTGGCCGACTACACGAGCCTCACCGACGTCAAGCTGCGCCGCGTGCGCGAACCCGCGGAGGGCCTGTACCTCGCGGAGTCGCCGAAGGTCATTGAGCGGGCGCTCAGGGCGGGGCACCAGCCGAGGTCGCTCCTCCTGCTCGAAGAGTGGATTCCGCAGGTCGCACCCTTGCTCGAGGCGTTCCCCGATGTCCCGGTGTTCGTAGGGGAGTCCGCGCAGCTCGAGGAGCTCACCGGGTTTCATATGCACCGCGGGGCGCTCGCCTCGATGCACCGTCCAGACGAGCGTTCAGTGGCGGATCTTCTCGCCTCGTCTCGTCGCGTGGTGATTCTCGAGGACCTCGTCGATCACACCAATGTTGGCGCGATTTTTCGCTCCGTCGCTGCCCTGGGCGCGGACGCCGTGCTGCTCAGCCCGCGCTGCGCCGATCCGCTGTATCGCCGGTCCATTCGCGTCTCGATGGGCGCGGTGCTGCAGGTGCCGTGGGCGCGCCTGCCCTTGTGGAACGAGGCGAGCCCGCTGCTACGAGACGCTGGATACACGGTCGCGGCGCTTGCCTTGAGCGATGCCGCCGTGGACCTCGCCGATTTTGTGAACGACAGCCCTGAGCGACTTGCGCTGCTCTTTGGCACCGAGGGGCAGGGGCTCAGCCCGCGCGCGCTCGCGGCCGCGGACACGGTCGTGACGATCCCGATGGCACACGGCGTCGATTCGTTGAACGTCGCGACCGCCGCGGCAGTCGTGCTCTGGGGCGTGCAGGCGGGTGCACGAAACCGGCACCGGTGACTCTCGTCCCCGGCGCCGGTCCACAGCGCACCGCGGCGAATGCCGCGAGCTGACTACTGAGTCAGGGTGTCAACCCACTCGCGGTTCTCGCTGATCCAGGTCGCAACGATCTCGCCGTAGTTGTCGGTATCAGCCTCGTTGAACATGGCGTTCTCGAGCGAGAAGAGTAGCTCCGAGTCCATGGTGAAGCCTTCCAACCACCCCGCCACCTCCGGGTGGTCGGCCGAGAAGGCGCTGCTGCCGAAGATGTTCAGCTCCTCAGCGTCGCCGAGTGCACCCTTCGGGTCTTCGAGGTCACGCATCGGGAACGCGTCGTAGGCCCAGTGCGGGCGCCACAGTGTCACGACAATGTCCTCGTTGTTCTTCGTCGCGGCCTTGAGCTCGCTCAGCATGGCCGGCGTCGACGAAGTGACGTACTCCATATCCTCGAGGCCGTACTGAGGAATAACCGATTCCTGCGTCGCGGTCGTGAGGCCCGCACCCGGTTCGATCCCCACGATCCGGTTGCCGAACGTCTTCGCGTTGGCAGCGAGCTCCTCGAGCGAGGTGATCGGGGAGTCCTCGTTCACCGCGATCGTGAGCGCGGCTTCGTCGTTCCAGACGCCGATCTTCTCGATGTCATCGCCGTACCGCTCGAGATAGTCTGCGTGGGTGAGCGGCAGCCAGACGTCCATCGTGACGTCGTAGTCGCCGGTTGAGAGGCCCTCGAAGACGGGGGCAGCATCGGCGTACTCAAGCTCGACGGGAATGCCTTTCTCCTCAAGCACCGCCTTCCACAACTCACTGACGGCGACGCCCTCGTCCCAGCCGTTGAAGACGGCGATCTTGATGGGCTCAGCCTGGTCTTGGGCTCCGGTGGGCGCAGCCGCCGCACAACCGGTCATCGCCAGCGCGCTGATGGCGCCAATCGCGGCAAACTTCGTGAACTTCGTGATTTTCATTCTGTTCCTTTCAGTGTGGATTTCAGGCTGTGGTGGTCGTGGCTACTGCGTTCGCAGCGGGCGGCTTGACTGGCGCACGTCGGCTGATGTTGCCGACTCGATCGCCCAGCGACGCCGTCATGCGATCAAGGACGATGGCCAAGATCACGACGGAGAGTCCGGCTTCAAAGCCCAGCCCGACGTTCAGGCTCGTGAGGCTGCGCACGATATCTCCGCCCAGGCCGCCCGCACCGACCATGCCGGCGATGACGACCATCGACAGCGCAAGCATGATGACCTGGTTGATCCCCGCCATGATGCTGGGCAACGCCAGTGGGAACTGAATCTGGCGCAGGATCCTGCCAGAACTCGCGCCGAACGCCGTGCCAGCTTCGACGACCTCACGGTCGACCCCTCGAATGCCGAGCTCGGTGAATCGAACGCCGGGCGCCATCGCGAACAGAACCGTCGCCACGATGCCGGGGACCACGCCGACTCGGAAGAGGATGAGCGCGGGGATGAGGTACACAAATGCCGGCATGGTCTGCAGAAAGTCCAGGATCGGCCGGATGATGCGAGAGGCGACGTCGTTTCGGGCAGCCAGAATGCCGAGCGGCACGCTGATCAGCACGGCTATGCCGCTTGCGACCAGTACGAGGGCGAGCGTTGCCATCGCGTTCTCCCACTGCCCGACGCCCACAATAAGCGCGAAGCTCAGGGCGGTGCCGAGCGCGAACTTCCATCCCCTGAGGAAGAAGGCCAACGCGACGAGCACGAGCAAGACTGCCCAGAACGGCGGATTCAGGAGCACCCACGCGACGGCATCGTAGATGCCCAGGAATATCGTGCGCAGCAGTGTGAAGAATGGCTGAGCGAAGTCGATGACGGCATCGATCGCGGTCTCTGCCCAGGTACCGAGCGGAATTCGGAAGTCATTCATCGTGCGTCTCCCTCGAGCGGCGTCAGCATCTGCGCTTCGGTTTCTCGCAGTGTCTCGGTGATGATGGCAGGCGAGATCGTCGCCGCGGGTTCGACGATGTCGATTTCGCTCGTGTGCGTGGATACGTTCGCGAGGGAGGCGAGCAACGTGACGCGGGGGATCACCCCGACGAAACGTCCGTCCTCGTCAACAACGGCGACCGGCAGCGAATTCTCGGCCGCAAGCTCAAACAGTTCTGCGAGGAAGTCGCCGGGGCTGACGACCGCTGGCGCCTTTCGAACGAGCCGCATGTGGCCGGCCTCGCCCTCGCGCACCTGCCTCAGCATGTCGCTATCGCGAACGACGCCGACGAGCCGGCGCCCGCTCGTGACGAAGCACGCTGAGGTCTGGAGGTCGCGCATAATTCGAAGCGCGGCCCGTGGGCCGGCAGTCGCGGGCACCACGGCGCGAGGCGGTTCCATCACGTCCCCAGCGGTCAGCACGCGTGCGCGATCGACGTCCTGCACAAACTGAGCAACGTAGTCGTTGGCAGGATCGGTCAGAATATCGTTCGGAGTTCCCACTTGCACAATGCGTCCGTCGCGCATGACTGCGATGCGATCACCGAGAAACATTGCCTCGTTGAGGTCGTGGGTGATGAAGATAATCGTCTTTCCCAGCTCCTGCTGCAGTTCGACGAGCTGCTCTTGCATTTCGCGGCGAATGAGCGGGTCAAGCGCGGAGAACGCCTCGTCCATCAGCAGGATGTCGGTGTCGGCGGTGAGGGCCCGCGCGAGGCCAACGCGCTGACGCATTCCACCGGACAGTTCGCCGGGGAGGTGATCTTCCCAACCAGACAGGCCCACGCGCTCAATGACGCGACGCGCACGATCGTGGCGCTCGGCGAGCGCCACCCCTTGCACCTCGAGGGCGTATGCGGCGTTGTCGAGGACCGTGCGGTGGGGGAGCAGGGCGAAGTGTTGAAAGACCATCGAGACGCGCTGCTGGCGGAGTTCCCGCAGCTCGCGGGCGCCGAGGCCGACAACCTCGGTTCCGAACACTCGAATGGAACCAGCGCTCGATTCATTCAGCCCGTTCAGCGTTCGAATGAGGGTAGATTTCCCTGATCCGCTCAGACCCATCACGACGAATATCTCGCCCGGTTTGACGGAGAACGATGCGTCGATGACCGCGGCAGTACCGAGAGCGCCGAGATCCTCTCGGGCGACACCGGTGCGCAGGCGCCGGACCGCTTCCTTCGGGCGCTTCCCGAAGACTTTGAAGAGTCCGGTGACTGCTACGGCCGGAATCGGTTGACCGAGCTCATCGATTGGAGTGGGTGGTGCAGAAATGGCGGTACTTGTGCCCGCCTGGGCATGGGTATCCAGGGTCACGTGTTTTCCTTAGCAAGAACGCCAAACGAGGCCTTGCTGCAGTGTTTCGCCCGGGGAGCAACGGGAACTCGCTGTGCGGGTCATCCGGGATGCACGGATCTCGCGCATGGTCATCCGGATTCCACTTGCACGGCAGAACCGGCTATGGGAGCTGGTTCGTCCATTGCGCCCATACGACGCGTTCCGATGTCAACATCGGCGCAGTGTCGCGGACTGGTGGTGTGGCGGTGAAGCCACGCCCCACGCTAACAACTGGCCTGTCGGGGAGCAAAGCGAGAACTCCGGATTTCCGCGGAATTTTCGGAGAGACGACGCTCCGATCAGGGGTTTTCTGCGTAGCCAAATCGTTACCTGGGTGGTTCGGAGCGAGCTCCAAGTCCGCACTCAGGGCGAGAACATGCGCCAGCGCTACGCTCGAAACTCGATGACCACAGAACCTGAAGGGTGCCCCGAGTGAGCACAACGCTGGCGCCTTCGAGCAGCCGACGAGTTCGCGTACGCGCGATCGCCGTCGCGTTGGTTGCCGGCATCGGGGGAGCGGGCGCGTACGTGCTCGCGGTGCAGAGCACGATCGGCCAGGCAGCCGAGGCGAGCGCGCTCGGCGCCGCAACGTTCTCGACCGACCCGCCTGCGCCGCTGAACCTCGTGTCAGCGCCGGCTGCGCTGGTTGCGCTCATCCTCGTCGGTGGAGTCGCGCTGGCGGCACATGGCATGCGTCGCGCGGCACTCGCCACCCTTGCGCCGGGTGCGGCGATCCTCGCATCCCAGATCCTGAAGCTGCGCGTTCTCGACCGACCCGGCCTGTTTGAGCTCGACGCTCCGAATACATTCCCCAGCGGGCACATGACCGTTTTCGCGGCACTGCTCGGCGGGCTCATTCTCGCCGTGCCGACCCGCCTTCGGGGCCTAGTAGCCGTAATCGGGGCGTTCGTACTCTCAGCCGCCTCGTGGCAGTTGCTGGCCTATGGCTGGCACCGACCCAGCGATATTATCGGCGCACTCGCGCTGACAATCGCAGTGTTCGCCGTGGCAACGCTTCTCGCGCCCCGAGCGGCAGCCACCCGGCCGGCTTCTGGAGTCGCCAGCCTGTTCCTGGTCACGTTTGGCGGTCTCGCACTGCTGGGCGGTCTGCTCCTCGTCGGCATTGCCTTGTTTGTGACGCCATCAGGGCTCGAGCGTTCGCAATTGCTGCTGCTCGCGGGCGAGGTTGCTGGGGCCGGCGGCTCCCTCCTGGTGGCACGTTCCTTCCTCATGCTGGGACGCACAGCCGTAAGCTAGCCACTATGGCTACCACCGGCGCAGGCACCCCCGATTCCTCCCACGCAGCTGATCGGCACGACCTCATTCGGGTCGTCGGTGCACGGACGAACAACCTCAAGAACGTGAGCGTCCAGATCCCGAAGCGCCGGCTGACGGTGTTTACCGGAGTCTCTGGCTCGGGCAAGAGTTCGCTGGTGTTCGGAACCATCGCGGCGGAGTCTCAGCGCATGATCAACGAGACGTATAGCGCGTTCGTGCAAGGCTTCATGCCCACCCTGTCGCGGCCCGACGTCGACCTGCTTGAGGGGCTGACCACCGCGATTATCGTCGACCAAGAACGTATTGGCTCGAACCCGCGGTCGACTCTCGGAACAGTCACCGACGTCAACGCAATGCTCCGCATCATCTTTAGTCGTCTAGCGAAGCCGTCACTCGGGTCTGCCCAGGCCTATTCGTTCAATGTCCCCAGCGTGCGCGCCTCGGGGGCGATCACGGTCGACAAGGGCGAGGGAAAATCGCAGGCCGTCAAGACAACGTACAACCGCACCGGAGGCATGTGCCCGCGCTGTGAAGGCATGGGCTCGGTCACCGATTTCGACCTCACCGCGCTTTTCGACGACAGCAAGTCCCTCAGCGAGGGCGCGCTACGCATTCCCGGGTACAGCATGGATGGCTGGTACGGACGTATTTTCTCGGGATCAGGCTTTTTCCCGATGGACAGGCCCATTCGAGACTTCTCCAAGAAGCAGCTACACGACCTGCTCAACAAGGAGCCGTCCAAGATCAAGGTCGACGGGATCAACGTGACCTTCGAGGGCATCATCCCGAAGATGCAGAAGTCCATGCTGAGCAAGGACGTCGAGTCACTGCAACCGCACGTGCGCGCGTTCGTCGAGCGGGCAATCACCTTCACGACCTGCCCGGAGTGCGCCGGGACTCGACTCGCCGAGGCGACACGAAACTCCAAGATCGGGGAGGTCAGCATCGCTGACGCGTGCGCGATGCAGGTCAGCGACCTCGCGGGATGGATTCGCGGGCTCGATGAGCCGTCCGTCGCACCGCTACTTGAGGCACTGTCCGCGACCCTTGATTCGTTCGTAGAGATCGGCCTGGGCTACCTGAGCCTCGATCGCCCGTCGGGCACGCTGTCCGGGGGAGAAGCGCAGCGCACCAAGATGATCCGCCACCTGGGATCGTCGCTCACCGACGTGACGTACGTCTTTGACGAACCGACGATTGGCCTACACCCGCACGATATCTCGCGCATGAACGGCCTCCTCCTGCGGCTTCGTGACAAGGGCAATACGGTGATCGTCGTCGAGCACAAGCCCGAAGTGATCGTGATTGCGGATCATGTCGTCGACCTGGGGCCACGGGCCGGCACCGCCGGGGGAGAGATCGTTTACGAAGGAAGCGTCGATGGACTCCGCTCAAGCGGAACCCTCACCGGCCGCCATCTCGATGATCGAGCGACCCTCAAGACCGTGACCCGCACGCCAGTCGGTGCCCTGGAAGTCCGCGGCGCAGACACGCACAACCTCAAGGATGTGGACGTCGATATTCCACTCGGCATCCTGACCGTACTCACCGGCGTCGCGGGCTCGGGAAAGAGCTCATTGATCAATGGATCGATCGCCGGCCGAGACGATGTCGTGCTGATTGACCAGAGTGCGATCAAGGGCTCCCGGCGGAGCAACCCGGCGACGTACACTGGCATGCTCGAGCCCATCCGCAAGGCCTTCGCAAAGGCAAATAGCGTGCGTCCGGCACTCTTTAGCGCGAACTCGGAGGGTGCGTGCCCGGCGTGTTCCGGCGCCGGCGTCATCTACACCGACCTCGCCATGATGGCCGGCGTCGCGTCGGTCTGCGAGGAGTGCGGCGGGAAGCGGTTCCAGGCCGAGGTGCTCGACTATCGGCTGGGGGAGCTCAACATCAGTGAGGTGCTGTCACTGTCTGTCGCAGACGCGGAGAAGTTTTTCGCTGAGGGGGAGTCGCGCATTCCCGCCGCCCACAAGGTCCTCGCCAGGCTCGCCGACGTCGGGCTCGGATATCTGACGATCGGGCAGCCGCTCACGACGTTGTCCGGCGGTGAACGTCAGCGCTTAAAGCTCGCGACCCACCTCGGTGAGGCCGGCGGGATCTTCGTGCTCGACGAGCCAACGACCGGCCTGCACCTCGCTGATGTCGAACAATTGCTCGGCGTGCTGGACCGCCTCGTGGAATCCGGCAAGAGCGTCATCGTCGTCGAACACCACCAGGCGGTCATGGCGCACGCCGACTGGATCATCGACCTGGGGCCGGGGGCCGGCCACGACGGCGGCAACATCGTGTTTTCTGGGACGCCACAGGAGCTCGTGCGCGAGCAGGAAACGCTGACGGCGCAACACCTCGCGGCGTACGTCGGCGCTGACGTACAGTAGCCCACCCGCAGGAACCCGCCGCTGCAACCGGAGCGGGCCGCTCCCCGGCAGAGGCGTCGCGAACTGTTCATTTGCAATCTGCATCGATGATTGTCAATATAGACACATGTCGATACAAAATGTTGAACTCGTCATCGTTGGGTCCGGACCTGCCGGCTACACCGCTGCGGTGTATGCCGCCCGTGCAGGACTCGCTCCGGTCGTTCTCGCTGGATCAGTGACCGCCGGCGGTGCGTTGATGACGACCACGGAGGTGGAGAACTTCCCCGGTTTCGTCGACGGCGTGCAAGGACCGGACCTCATGGAATCGATGCGCGCGCAGGCCGAGCGCTTCGGCGCACGAATCTTCTACGACGACGCTACGAGCCTTGAACTCAACGAGCCGGTGAAGACGATTCGCACCGGCGGCGGGGACGTGTTTCAAGCTCCTGCGGTCGTCCTCGCAATGGGCTCGGCCTATCGAAAGCTCGGGCTCCCCAATGAGGATCGACTGTCGGGTCATGGCGTTTCCTGGTGCGCAACCTGCGATGGCTTCTTCTTCCGTGACAAGCACGTCGCAGTCATCGGCGGTGGCGACTCGGCGATGGAAGAGGCACTGTTCTTGACGCGCTTCGCCGCGAAGGTCACGCTCGTGCACCGGCGCGACGAGTTCCGTGCCTCGAAGATCATGGCCGAGCGAGTGCTCGCAGAACCCAAGATTGACGTCGCCTGGAATAGCGAAGTTGCCGCCATCATCGGTGAGGAATCAGTCACCGGCCTGAAGCTACGCGACACTGTTACCGGTGCAGATCGGACGCTCGAAGTCACTGGCCTATTCGTGGCAATTGGCCACGACCCCCGCTCTGAGCTTGTAGCCGAGCAAGTCGACATTGATCCGGATGGTTACGTCCTTGTCGCCCACCCCTCAACTCGCACCAACCTGCCCGGCGTGTTCGCTGCGGGTGACTTGGTAGACCACACCTACCGGCAGGCGATTACCGCGGCGGGCACCGGTTGCGCCGCAGCGCAAGATGCGCAGCACTATCTCTCAAACCTCACGACGGCCGACCGTGCCGCGTCATTGATCTTGGAGGCCTCCGCATGAGCATCATCCACGTCACCGATGCCACATTCAGAAGGGAGGTGCTCGAGTCTGCGCTGCCCGTCATCGTAGACATTTGGGCCGCATGGTGCGGGCCCTGCAAAGCGATCGCCCCAATCCTGGATCAGCTGGCCGAGGAATACGCCGGCCGAATCAAGATCGTGAAGGTCGACGCCGACACGAACCCCGCGACAGTAACAGCGGCTGGCGTGAGCTCGATTCCGACACTCGGTTTCTATCGCGCTGGGGAGCGGGTCGACGTGCTGATTGGCGCGCATCCCAAGCCGGTTTACGCCGCCAAGATCGAGGAGCTGCTTTCGTGAACACGGCACTGAAATCCTCCCCGGTTCGGTTCGCCCCGAAGCGGATGTCCACGCTCGACAAATGGCTGCCCCTCTGGATCGGCCTCGCGATGGTCTCAGGGATCCTGCTGGGCCGCTTCGTGCCTGCGCTCTCCGGGATCCTCGCAAGTCTTGAGGTCGGTGGTATCTCGATACCGATCGGGCTCGGCCTGCTCGTCATGATGTACCCGGTCCTGGCAAAGGTCCGATATGACAAGGTCGCGGCCGTAACGGGAGACAAGCGCCTGCTTATCTCGTCATTGCTGCTGAACTGGGTGGCCGGCCCTGCAGTGATGTTCGCGCTCGCCTGGCTGTTCCTGCCAGATCTCCCCGAGTACCGTACCGGTCTCATCATCGTGGGGCTCGCTCGCTGCATCGCGATGGTCGTCATCTGGAACGACCTCGCCTGCGGCGACCGTGAGGCGACAGCGGTGCTGATCGCGATCAACTCGGTGTTCCAGGTATTCGCGTTCGCGCTGCTCGGCTGGTTCTATCTCACGGTGCTTCCCGGCTGGCTCGGACTCGACACTCAAGGCCTCGAAGTGTCGGTCTGGCAGATCGCGCTCAACGTGCTGGTATTCCTTGGTGTGCCACTTGTCGCGGGTTTCGCCTCCCGCTGGATCGGCGAGAAGCGTAAGGGCCGCGACTGGTATGAGGGCACCTTCCTCCCGAAGATCGGCCCCTGGGCACTCTACGGACTGCTCTTCACGATCGTGCTGCTGTTCGCCTTGCAGGGAAACGCAATCGTTGCGAACCCTCTCGACGTCGCACGGATCGCGCTTCCGTTGCTGGTCTACTTCGCTCTGATGTGGTTCGCCGGTCTCCTCCTTGGGAAAGGCCTCGGACTCGGCTATGCCCGTTCTACGGCACTTGCCTTCACCGCCGCCGGCAACAACTTTGAGCTGGCGATCGCGGTCGCCATCGGTACCTTCGGCGCGGCAAGTGGACAAGCTCTCGCCGGTGTTGTGGGGCCGCTGATTGAGGTACCGATCTTGGTGGGACTTGTCTACGTTTCACTCTGGGCAGCGCGTGCGTGGTTCCACACCGATCCGTACGCCACTGAATCGAGGACATCATGACGACACCGTTCGCTGAAACCGTTGAAGAAGTGTGCGCGCCAGCGGTCGAGCATGCGATGGGCCTCACCGCGGCAACCGCTGTTGCCGGGACACTGAAGGCGATCGCTGACCCGTTGCGCTTGAGGATGCTCTCGGCCATCGCGACTGACCCTCGCGGCGAGTCGTGTGTCTGCGACCTGGCCGAGCTCACCGACGTATCTCAACCGACCGTCTCCCACCACTTGAAAACACTCAGAGACGCCGGACTGCTGCTGTCCGAGCGGCGCGGAACCTGGGTGTGGTACCGGATCACGCCGGCGCGAAAGAGCGCGGTGACGTCGCTGCTCGATTCGTTTACGCCGGATGCGCCGCAGGTCGATGAGGAGGATCCTGCCGTCCGGGCAGAGGCGCTCCGCACGATGGACGCTCGAGTGACTCGTCTCGCCGCCGAGCTCGCAAACGAGCTCACTGGGCTTGGCCGCGATCTCGTTGTCGCGATCGTCCGCGAGTCGTACGCCGGACTTGTCCGCTCGGCCAAACTCACGCAGCACATGATCCCATTGACCGAACGGTTCGCGCGGCAGCGCCTGGCGGACCTGGCTCGAGACCCTGCATCCTCCGTGCCGCAGGTGCTGTTTGTGTGTGTCGCGAATGCGGGTCGGTCGCAGCTCGCGGCCGCCCTCGTCAATCAGTACGCGAAGGGGAGAGTCGTCGCACGCTCGGCAGGATCCGCGCCGGCGGCCGACGTGCACCCGCACGTTCGTTCGCTCCTCGCCGAGATCGATAGTGGCAATCCCGCGGATGAAGCATTTCCAAAGCCACTCACCGATGATGCGGTCCGCGCGGCGGACGTCGTGATCACGATGGGATGTGGCGACGTGTGTCCGGTCATTCCGGGCGTGCGCTACGAAGACTGGGTCGTGGGAGATCCCGCGCTCGCCTCACGTGACGGCGCCGAAGCGATCCGCGACGACATCGCCGCCCGCGTGAAGCACCTTCTCACCACTCTGGCCATCGACTAACAAGAGAGCCCCATTATGACTACTTCCCAACCGTCCGTCCTGTTCGTCTGCGTCCACAATGCTGGTCGCTCCCAGATGGCCGCCGGGTATCTCCGGCACCTCGCCGGCGATGCCATTGAGGTTCGCTCCGCCGGGTCAATGCCCGCCGAACACATCAACCCCACCGCGGTTGAAGCGATGCTCGAGGAAGGCATCGACATCACGACCGAGCAGCCCAAGGTGCTGACGACCGAGGCAGTGCAAGCTTCAGACGTCGTCATCACGATGGGTTGCGGGGACGCCTGCCCCTTCTTCCCCGGGAAACGGTACGAGGACTGGGTACTCGAGGATCCTGCGGGCCAGGGGATCGAATCCGTACGCCCGATCCGCGACGAGATCAAGACGAGGATCGAAGCACTGATAGCCTCATTGCTTCCTGAATGACTAGACCGCTGGGCCGATGCGTTCCCCGGCCCAGCGCGCTCACCACATACTCCGCATCGCGGTGCACCCCTCGAATCGTGTTCGAGGAGAATGATCGCTGCAGTTCGAGACCGAGATACGCCAAGCGGGGATGAGTGGTTGAAATGCCATGGCGTTCGCGCGGGCGGCCAATGTCATCGAGAGCGCCCATCTGCTGCAGATAGGGGAGGTGCGGCCGATAACCAGTGGCAAAGATCACCGTGTCCACCTGCTCGCGGCTGCCGTCCGCCCAGATCACCCCGTCAGGAGTGAACGCGGTAAACATCGCGCGATGGCTGAGCTCGTTCGAGTCCAATGCGGCACGGTACGTTCCCCGATCAATGACAGGTGTGCCGCGCAGCACTCGTTTCAGCAGGGCCTTCGGCAACAGGTCAAACCGGAGTCCGAGCAGCCAGAAATGTAGGTCCCGACCAGCGATGACCTGCGGGAGAAACCGGAACTTGTCTCGTGTCGCGACAGTGACTCGAGCATGTTGCGTGAGTTCATGGCCGACCTGTACAGCCGAGTTGCCCGCGCCTACGACAATGACGCGCTGACCTGCAAAGGCCTCTGGCACCCGGTACTCGGAAACATGCAACAAGCTGCCTTCGAACAACTCGCTTCCGGGAAGAGTCGGAATGGACGGGTTCGAGAAGGAGCCGCTGGCCGCGACGAGTGCGTCTCCAGCGATCGTGCTGCCATCCGTCAGCGTGACGGTGAACCCATCGGTATCCGCCGAGACTGTGGCGACACGGGAACTGGTTCGGATGTCGACATCGAGCCAAGACGCGTAATCCTTGAGGAACTGAACAACCTCGTCCCGACGGGGATAGCGAGTGGAATCGCCGGGAAAGGGGAACCCGGGAAACCCGCTGTATTGGGCGGGCGAGAACAACGTGAGCCCGTCATAGTAAGCCGGCCATGATCCGACCGGCGAAGCGCCGGCCTCGAGGACAACTGGCTCCCAACCCTGTTCACGACCGACGCGGGCAGCGCTGAGTCCGGACTGGCCGCCGCCGACGATGAGCAGGCGCCCCCGACTCAATTGCTGCACGCGTTCGTCAGCACGGCGGGAGAGGGGGCGCAACAGGAATCCGCCGTGCTCGTGTTCTCCGGGGCATCAAACACGCCTGCGCCGCCACACACACCGGTGTCGGGGAGGACAAGGTCGACGCGCCGCGCCGCTTCATGGTCGCCGGCGAGCTCCGCCGCGACACTGCGTACTTGCTCAAACCCGGTCAGCGCCAGGAACGTCGGTGCGCGTCCGTAGGATTTTGCTCCGACGATGAACAGTCCCGCCTCCGGGTGCGCGAGGTCGGCAGCTCCGGTCGCGCGAACCGAGCCGCAGGAGTGCAAGTTGGGGTCCACTTCTTCGGCAACCTTCGCGGGTGCCTCGAGCCGAAGGTCAAGTCCGAGTCGAACTTCGGACAGGAAGGAGAGATCCGGACGGAAACCGGTGAGGACGACGACCTGGTCTGCAGGGTCAAGCGTTCTGCCATCCTCGGCTACGAGAGTGGCTCGCGCATCGTCGACGAGCACCGATTCGGTGCGGAATCCGGTGACGAGCGTCACCTGACCGGCGGTGACCGCTTGTTGCGCAAGCTCGCCAAGCGCACCGCGTTCGGGGAGTTCGTCCGCTGCCCCTCCGCCAAAGGTGTTACCGACGACACCGCGCCGAAGCACCCAGCTCACGCGTGTGGACGGCTCCTGCTTCACCACACGGGCGAGCTGGGTGATCGCCGTCTTTGCCGATGCGCCATTTCCCACGACAACGACATGGCGCCCCGCAAGGGCCCGAACACGCTCCATCGTCGGGATCTGATAGCTGAGCATGCCTCGTGCAGCGGCCTGCCGCTCACCGCGCGACGACAGGCCGTCCGCACCTGCGGGGCTTGGCGTGCCCCACGTCCCGGAGGCGTCGATAACTGAGCCTGCCTCGAGTCGCTCACCCGTTCCGTCGGCATGCTCAAGGTGAACGGTGAACGGCTGATCCGCACGGCCGGCATCTACCGAACGATCGCGTCCCTTCCGGCTAATACCCACCACGCGCGCGCCATAGTGCACGCGATCACCCAGCGCTGCAGCGAGCGGCGCCAGGTACTCGGAGATCCACTGCGCGCCCGTCGGGTAGCCCTCGGTCGGGGCTTTCCAACCAGACCGAGCCAAGAGGCGCTGGCTGGCAGCATCAATGAGCTCGGGCCACGGCGAGAAGAGACGCACATGGGCCCACTCCGACACCGCGAAGGCGGGCCCGCTCCCTGCCTCAAATACGAGCGGCTCGATCCCGCGCTCGAGAAGGTGTGCGGCGGCGGCCAGTCCCTGCGGTCCGGCACCGATCACGACTACTGGGTGCATCCCAATCTCCATCTATCGACGTTTATCAATGTGCCAATTCTGCCCGTCGTATCGACAACTGTCAATATAGGGTGCAGAATGGAAGCCATGAGCCTCACGAGCACCGCTACCACAGACGCCGCGAATGCGAGCTACTGCGCACCCCAGTTCGACCGGGTTGTCGACGATGCAACCGCACACCAGCTCGCAAAGGTATTCAAGGCGCTCGGCGACCCAACACGCGTGAAGCTACTTTCATTGATCTCCGCGAGCGCCATGGGGGAGATGTGCGTCTGCGATCTCACGGAACCAGTGGGCCTCTCGCAGCCAACGGTTTCTCACCACATGAAACAACTCGTGGAGGCAGGACTGGTGACGCGCGAACAGCGAGGTCGGTGGGCGTATTTTCGGCCAGTCGAGTCGGTACTCGTGCAGGCGACGAGAGCACTCGTCGGTTAGCGACTGGCCCATAGCTTCACCTCGTGAACGAAACCGACTGGCCTCAGGTCGAATTGATCTCTTGAGCTGAAGTTGCAACGGCCTGTCGTCGCCATCGTGACGGCCCACGTGAAGGTGTTCCGAGAGCACTACAAGTGCTTGCGTGATTGCGGAATCGCACGCAGAACCCGAGCTCTTGCCTTCAACACACCCGCAACCTCATTACGCTGATAATCTATATTATGTCAGTTTGAGACTTTCGCGCCGCTTCCCGACCCAGCAACCGGCGCTGACATTGTGCAACCGAGGCCACTCGTTCACATACGCGGAAGTGCCGCTTGGTCGAATCCAACTGTCACGCAAGAGGACCCACTGCACGCGAAGACCTTGCGCTGTCGCGACCCCCGGCTCTGCGGCGAGCCTTTATAGCTTTTATAACTAGCGAACTCACTGAGCCGGTTGCCCCGCCGACCAACCCTCCGCAGGCTCACCCATCTCCCCTAGGCAGGAGCGGCAGTCGGCGGCTCCCACAGCTCAATCGGCAGGCCTTCCGGGTCATGAATGCGCGCAAAATTGCCGTATTCGGCAGTGTTCCATTCCTCGCGGCGCTCAACGGGAATGCCCGAACCCTCAAGTCGCGCCGCCATCTCTTCCAGGCCAGTCACGCGGAGATTGAGCATGAATGCTTGATCGGGCGCGAAGTAGTCAGAGTTGTTAGGGAACGGTGCGAACACAGTCATCCCCGCCTCCTGCTGCCAGATCCCGCCATGACCCGCGTCAATTCCCAGATGTGTGCG
Source organism: Leucobacter sp. CX87 (assembly GCF_018682295.1). Lineage (NCBI taxonomy): Bacteria > Bacillati > Actinomycetota > Actinomycetes > Micrococcales > Microbacteriaceae > Leucobacter > Leucobacter sp. CX87. The sequence continues at coordinate 353,844 of NZ_JAFIRI010000001.1, forward strand.
ATACCAAGCAGTCCGAGCCTCAGGATCCGCACTCCGGAAGAAAATGCCGCCAATTCCCGCTACGCCCACGATGCGCCTCCTGCCACTCGATGGAGACCCAGACTACTTCGGCCCGGTCGCAAGCACGAGAGGATCAGCCGCTGGCGAGCATTCGGTCCATTGTTTCGAGGAATGAGCCGTACCCGGCGATCGTCCGCTCGACCTGCTCGTCCGAAAACCCGCCACGATCCTGCACGATCGTGAGGCGAGTGCCTCCAACAACCGTGTCCAACGAGAACTCGATGGGCACGCCCAGGTCGTCGTCCGGTTGGTCACTGAGCCCCATGGAGAGAAACTCCGGCGCACGCACCTCCACGTACACTCCCCGCCACCGGATCTCACCGCCACCCGGAAGTCGCATCGTCGCTCGCATCTTCCCACCGGGGCGAACGTCCATCTCGAGCTCATCAAGCGGAACCGCGACCTGGTCAGTGCCGAACCAGACCGCAAACTGCTCCGGCTCGGTGAGCAGTTGCCACACGCGCTCGGCGGACGCCGGCAGTGTGCGAGATGCACTGAAAGTCAACCTCACGAGGTCCTCCACTCCCCCACCACTCAGACAGGATCGTCCGTGTCCCCCATCGTAATTGCGGCGACGACGGCGGAACAGCCTGACACCAGATCAGCACTTCGAAGCTCGATGTCGACTCCTCGTCGGCCGCCCGAGACAAACACCGTCTCAGCGTCGAGTACCGAGGCGTCGACCACCATCGGCAACTTCGAACGCTGCCCGAAGGGACTCATCCCGCCCAGTACATACCCAGTCCGACGCTCAGCAACGACCGGGTCCGCAAGCTCCGCCTGCTTCGCCCCGAGTGCGAGCGCAACCTTTCGCGGCTGCATCCTGCGCGGCACCGGCAGGATCGCAACGGCCTGTCGTCCATCGACCTGCACGATCAGCGTCTTAAACAGTCGCTGCGCGGGCACGCCGAGAGCGGCGATCGCTTCGTCACCGTAGTTGCGGACCCGAGGATCGTGCACAAAGGTGTGAACTGTATACGGGTACCCGAGCTGGTCGAGGGCGCGGGTCGCCGGAGTTGTGGGTGACTTCTGCCGCGCCTTCGCCATGGCTAGTGCGCGGCGGCGGCGCGCTGAGTCGACGTGGACCAGAGCGCAAGCTTCGCAGCAGCCTTCCCCGAGTCAATCGCGTCAGCGGCTACGCTGAGCTTCTCCTGCAGGCGCTCAAGGATCCCGCGCTCAGCGGACGCGGGATCAGCCACAAGATCGAAGGCCACGAGACCTGCGGCGGCATTCAGCAGGACAATGTCGCGCACGGGGCCGAGCTCCCCCGCGAACACGCGGTGCACCACCGCAGCGTTCTCTTCGGGCGTTCCTCCCAGGAGGTCTTGCATCTTGGCTCGCTTCAACCCCAGGTCGCGCGGGTCAAGATCATGCTCAGTCATCGCGCCGCGACTGACCTCCCAAATGTGCGAGTGACCCGTCGTCGTGAGTTCATCGAGGCCGTCGTCGCCCCGGAACACGAGGGCCGCCGCGCCGCGAAGCTGAAACACGCCGGCGATCAATGGAGCACGCTCTGCATCAGCCACGCCCACCGCCGACGCTTCGGGCCGGACGGGATTGCAAAGCGGGCCGAGGAAGTTGAACACGGTCGGGATGCCCAACTCAGCGCGCGCCGGCCCTGCGTGCCGGAAGCCGGGCAGGAACCGCGCGGCGTGCACAAACGCGATGCCGGTCTCGCGGTAGACCTGCAGCAGAGACGCCGCGTCCAGACCCAAGTCGATCCCCAGCGCCGTCAAGACATCCGACGAACCAGACTGTGAGCTTGCGGCACGATTGCCGTGCTTCACGACCGGTGCGCCCGCCGCTGCCGCGATAATCGAAGCCATCGTTGAGATGTTCACCGTGCCAAACCGGTCGCCACCGGTCCCGACAATATCGAGCGCCACCGGATCCAGGCCGATCGGCTCGGCCTCCTCGAGAATGGCATCGCGGAATCCGACGATCTCGTTGACCGTCACTCCCTTTGCATTCAGCGCGGTGAGGAACCCACCGATCTGGGCGCCGGATGCCTGGCCCGTCATGATCTCAGACATCGCCCACTCCGCCTGCGCCACACTCAGGTCTGCACCCTCAAGCAAGGTGGTGAGCACAACAGGCCAAGTCAGTTCCGAAATCATAATCGCCATCATATCGAGCCTTCCGCACCACGCCGGGGCGCGAGGCGGACGCCCAAAGTCGCGAAGCACGGTAGTCTGGTGAGGTTCTCAGGGATGAAGTTCGGCCACGCCGCGCTCGGGTGCGAAACACACACCGAACTTTCAGCCATAATGGAAGGGTGTCAACGACCACTATGAATACCAAGTCAGCCGTGCCTTCGGTCAAGCGGCCCAACATCGTCGCTGTCGGCACGATCGTTTGGCTGGGTAGCGAAGTCATGTTCTTCGCCGGCCTGTTCGCCATTTACTTCACACTGCGGGCCATGGCGCCTGAGCTCTGGGCAGTCCAGACTGAGAAGCACAACTTCACGTTTGCGCTGATCAACACGCTCATCCTGGTCTCGTCGTCATTCGCCTGCCAGGCAGGCGTGTTCGCTGCCGAGCGGAACCAGCCGCATGCCACGGGTCGTGGCATGCGCAACTGGGGAACCGTCGAGTGGTTCTACCTCACCTTCGTGCTGGGTGCGATCTTCGTCGCCGGCCAGGCGTGGGAGTACGCAACCTTCGTGTCGGAGGGCATCACGCTGAACTCCGACGCCTACGGCTCCGCGTTCTACATGACCACCGGCTTCCACGGCATTCACGTGTCGCTGGGTCTGATCGCCTTCCTCTTGGTGATCGGTCGCCTGTACGCGGTCAAGAACTTCACTCACAAGGAGGCCACCAGCGCCGTCGTCGTGTCCTACTACTGGCACTTCGTCGACATCGTGTGGATCGGCCTGTTCATCGTCATCTACATGATCAAGTAGCGTCAGGAGTATCGACATCATGGCTCGCGCCAAGAAGAACCTCCGGAAGTCGGGTCGCCGGCATCCTCTCGCAACCGTCGCGCTCGTCGCGGTCGGCCTCCTGGTCACCGGAGCTGCATATGCAGGCTTCAGCCAGACGTCAGCTACGGCTGAGATCGACCTCAACGCACAGTCGACGATCGACGAGGGCCAGAAGCTCTTCGCTGCAAACTGCGCTACCTGCCACGGCATGGGCGCAGCGGGCACCGAAGAGGGCCCCTCGCTGATTGGTGCTGGCGCCGCATCGGTGCACTTCCAGGTGGGCACCGGCCGCATGCCGCTCGCCTTCCAGGGCCCGCAGGGCATGGTCAAGCCGAAGCAGTTCACCGAGGACCAGACGCTGCAGCTCGCAGCGTACGTCGCCTCGCTGGCTCCCGGACCCGGCCTTCCCGAAACCCAGTACCTGCAGGGAGACGGCAATGCCGCTGCCGGTGGCGAACTGTTCCGCATCAACTGCGCGATGTGCCACAACGTTGCTGCTGCCGGTGGCGCACTGACGCAGGGCAAATTTGCTCCGTCGCTGCAGGGCGTTGCTCCGACGCACGTCTACGAGGCCATGGTCACCGGCCCGCAGAACATGCCGGTGTTCAACGACGCGAACCTCACGCCGCAGGACAAGTCCGACATCATCACGTACCTCCAGTACATCGAGCAGAAGCCGTCCGTCGGCGGCCTCACTCTTGGATCTCTTGGCCCCGTCTCTGAGGGTCTCTTTATCTGGGTCATCGGTATGGGCATCATCATCGCGTTCACCGTTTGGGTGACCGCGAAGTCCAACTAGCGCCGATCACGTACGCACGACGACAGAGTCAGTAACCAAGGAGAAACATGGCAGAGGAAGCGAAAAACGGTAGCGAAGGCGCCGTTGTCGCCGCTCAGCGCCACGGTGGGAGTGACAGCGCGGTTGGTACCGCGGTCATCTCCCCCGATGCCGCAGTCAACCCGGGGCTGCCCCCGCACCGTAAGCGTGTAACGGACCTCGATCCGAAGAAAGACAAGAGCGCCGAGCGCGTTGTCTACACGCTGTTCTACGTCTCGATCGTGGGTAGCTTGGCCGCCGTTCTGGCGTACATGTTCATCCCGATTGAGACCGGTGAGCTTGAGGCGATTCGCCTGCACACCATGCTGGTCGGTACCGGCATGACCCTCGCGCTGCTCGCCCTCGGCGTCGGCGCGGTGCACTGGGGTAAGGCCGTGATGGCGGACCACGAGTCCGTCGACGAGCGTCACCCCGTGCCGAGCTCCCCCGAGGTCCGCGCGGAGGCCGCTGAGGTCTTCACGCTTGCGAACGAAGAGTCCGGCTTCAGCCGTCGCTCGCTCGTGCGCAACAGCCTCATCGGTGCGCTCCTGGCGTTCCCCATTCCGGGCGTCGTTCTCCTGCGCGGCCTTGCCCCGCAGGACATCGATCCGGTCGAGGTCCTCAAGCACACGATGTGGGACAAGGGTGTACGCCTTGCCCGCGACCCCTCCGGTATCGCCATCAAGGCGGCGGACGTCACCATCGGCTCGGTGTTTCACGTCATCCCGGAGAACCTGAACGAGGGTGGCCACATCCTCGACGAGAAGGCGAAAGCCATCGTTCTCCTGATGCGTCTGGATCCCGAGGATCTCAACGAGCCCGAGGACAAGAAGAGCTGGTCCTACAACGGCATCGTCGCGTACTCCAAGGTCTGCACCCACGTCGGCTGCCCGGTAGCGCTCTACGAGCAGCACACGCACCACCTGCTGTGCCCGTGCCACCAGTCGCAGTTCGACGTGTCGGACGGCGCGAAGGTCGTTTTCGGCCCCGCCAAGCGTCCGCTGCCGCAGCTGCCCATCACGGTGGATGACGAGGGCTACCTCGTCGCGCAGAGCGATTTCCACGAACCCGTCGGCCCGAGCTACTGGGAGCGTCTCAAGTGAGCACCGATACCACCACCACCCAGGCAAGCGGCACTTCCCGCTTCACCTCGGCAGCCGCAAACTACATTGACGAGCGCACCAAGATCGGCGTAGCTGTCAAGGAGTTCGGCCGCAAGGTCTTCCCCGACCACTGGTCCTTCCTCCTCGGCGAGGTCGCACTGTACAGCTTCGTCGTGATCCTGCTTTCGGGCACCTTCCTGACGCTGTTCTTCCAGGCGACCATGATCGAGACGGTCTACAACGGTCCGTACGTCCCGATGAAGGGCATCGTGATGTCCGGCGCCATGGCGTCGACGCTCGATATTTCGTTCTCGGTGCGTGGCGGCCTGCTCATGCGTCAGGTCCACCACTGGGCTGCGCTGCTCTTCGTCGCCTCCATCGGCCTGCACATGCTCCGGATCTTCTTCACCGGCGCATTCCGCAAGCCCCGCGAGCTGAACTGGGTCATCGGATTCGTCCTCTTCGTCCTCGCGATGGCTGAAGGCTTCACCGGCTACTCACTTCCTGATGACGTGCTCTCGGGCAACGGCCTCCGAATCATCGACGGCATCATCAAGTCGATGCCGGTCGTCGGCACCTGGCTCTCGTTCCTCTTCTTCGGCGGCGAGTTCCCGGGCACTGACATCGTCGGTCGCCTATACATGCTGCACATCATGCTGCTGCCCGCCATGGTGATCCTGTTCGTGGCGCTGCACCTTGTGTTCGTGGTCATCCACAAGCACACGCAGTACCCTGGCCCCGGAAAGACGCAGCAGAACGTTGTCGGTTTCCCGGTCCTTCCGGTCTACGCTGCGAAGGCGGGTGGGTTCTTCTTCATCGTCTTCGGTGTGATCATGCTGATCGCCTCGTTCGTGAGCATCAACGCGATCTGGGCATACGGACCGTACGACCCCTCACCGGTCTCGGCCGGCACTCAGCCTGACTGGTACATCGGCTTCGCCGATGGCATGCTCCGCCTGATTCCGCCGGGGCTCGAGACCGAGTGGTTCGGCTACACCTGGTCGTGGAACATGCTGATCCCGCTGATCATCATCGGTCTCTTCCTGGTCGTCGTCGCCGCCTACCCCTTCATTGAGGCGTGGGTCACGGGAGACAAGCGCGAGCACCACCTGCTCGATCGCCCGCGCAACGCTCCCACCCGCACCGCGATCGGCGCTGCAGGCGTGACGTTCTACGCAGTAATGTGGGCCGGCGCAAGCTCGGACCTCATGGCGACCCACTTCCAGCTCTCGATGGAAGGCGTGATCCACGGTCTGCAGTTCCTGCTGATCTTCGGCCCGATCATCGCGTACTTGATCACGAAGCGCATCTGCCTCGGCCTGCAGAAGAAGGATCGTTCGATCGCTCTGCACGGCTACGAGTCGGGTCGGATCGTTCGCCTCCCCGGTGGCGAGTTCGTTGAGGTGCACAAGAAGCTCGACGAGTACGAGAACTGGCGTCTCGTGAGCTACAACGATTACGCACCGCTGATGCTCCGCCCGAACCAGGACGGCCGCATCCCCTTCTCGAAGCGACTCCGCGCAGGCATGAGCCGCTGGTTCTTCGAAGATCGGATCGCTCCGGTTACGCCGAAGGAAATCGAGCAGGAGGGCCACGGACACTAGTCCGCTCCCCCGCGTCAACGGATCGGGCCTCGCAGGAAATACTTCCTGCGAGGCCCGATCCGTTTTTACGTCTTGCCTCGCGCTGCGAGAATGAATCTATGCCCGTCAGACAAGACCAGACCTCAACGATTCGTCCGTGCCGCGGCCCATCGGAGTTCCCCGCACTCCGAGAGATTTGGCGAAGCTCCGTTCGTGCGACGCACGACTTCCTCGACGACGCCGACTTCGCGCGCATCGACGCCGACCTCGTCCCGACCTACCTGCCAGCCGTGACGCTCATCGTCTTGGAGCGCGGCGGGGCGCCGCAGGGGTTCGCCGGGATATCGCCGGGCACCCTCGAAATGCTCTTCGTCGCTGCCGTGGCGAGAGGCTCAGGCGTCGGAACGGCTCTCCTCTCCGAAGCCACGAGTCAGTATGGCGTGACCCGGGTCGACGTGAACGAGCAGAACCTCGGCGCGCTCAACTTCTATCTCGGGCAGGGCTTCGTGCGCTCCGGCCGCAGCGAAGTCGACGGAGACGGACGCCCCTACCCGATCCTGCACCTGAGCAAGGATCCAAAGCCCGGGAGTGCCTCTCTCGCCGAGTAGCTCGAGGCACCACCACTCACACCGGCCCGATCGCCGTTCCGCCGCATTCGAATTGGCGCGCGCCGCGGAGTGGGCCGGGTTCCGAGCTCAATCACTCCCCCGTGCTGCTCGTCAGGCTGGCTCTGTCAGGGTCTACGACGACACACTGCCGCAAGCTGCAACGGGAGAGGTCGGAGTGATTGCGGGAGGAAACACGAAGGCCCCGATCCGCGCAGTGGGCGCGAGCCGGGGCCTTCGTAGAGATCTTGCGTACTAGCCGAGGTCGAGGACCTTGCGGTAGTGCTCTCCCACCGGGGCAAAGCCTCGGTGGTTGTAGAACGAGCCCATGCGGGCGGTGGACGCCGACAGCTGACGCACCCCGCGACCCATGCAGTAATGCTCGTTCGCCTGAATCAGCCGATCGCCGATCCCGTGCCCTCGAGCGGCCTCGTTGACCACGATCTCCTGCAGGTGACCGGCGAGGCCTGACGCGTGCAAGAGACGTGAGACGGTCAGAAGCGAGTAGCCTACGACCTCCTCACCATCAACGGCGACAAACAGCACGTTCGTCTCTTGATCACGGTGGCGCAGCACGTTGTCGAGCGCGACGACAAACTCATCGCGCCCGATCGGCTCGCGCCCCGAGTGATACTGGCGAGCCAGCTCGAAGAGCGCCTTGGCGTCTTCGAGCTGGCCGCGTCGAATTGAGATTCCCATATGCCTAGCGGGCGAAGTGTCCGCGGTAGTACTCGTAGATCCAGCCGACAACCGACACGATCACGAGCGGGAGGGCCAGGAAGGCAAGCCAGAACTGGAACCCGATGGCAATGCCGAGGAACACCAGTGCTGCAGCGAATGCCAGCGAAATCGGCCACCAGCTCCAGGGGCTGAACTCACCGAGCTCAGGGTCCCCGTCGTCGATGTCGGAGTCAACACGGTCCTCAACGAGGTCCCACTTCTCCTTCTTCTGACCGAGCATGAGGTAGCCCGCGATGAAGGCGGTCAGTGCGCCAGAGAGGAAGATCGCCGTGCTGCCTGCCCACTCGGTGTGGCCGGTGGCGAGGATGCTCCAGACCGTGTACACCGCTCCGATGAGGACGAAGTACGCGGTGAGGATCAGAAGGATACCGATATTAGACTTCATGACTCGATCTCCGTTGCCTTACTTCTGACCGGCGAGCGTGTGCTCGCTCTCTTCGTGACCGACCTGCTTGATGCCACTGACCTCGGGGTGGTTGAGGTCGAACGCCGGCGATTCCGTGCGAATGCGCGGGATCGAGGTGAAGTTGTGACGAGGCGGCGGGCAAGACGTTGCCCATTCGAGCGAGCGGCCAAAGCCCCACGGGTCGTTGACCGTGACCTTCGTTCCGTTGCGGTGCGTCAAGTACACATTCAGCAGGAACGGGATCATCGAAGCGCCGAGAATCATCGCACCGACGGTCGAGAGCTGGTTCATCCAGGTCACGTTGTCCTCGGGGAGGTACGTGTAGTAGCGGCGAGGCATCGCAATGACGCCGAGCCAGTGCTGCACGAGGAACGTGGTGTGGAAGCCGACAAACAGCAGCCAGAAGTGAATCGTGCCGAGGCGCTCGTTGAGCATCTTGCCCGTCCACTTCGGCCACCAGAAGTAGAAGCCGGCGAACATTGCGAACACGACCGTGCCGAACACCACGTAGTGGAAGTGCGCCACCACGAAGTACGTGTCGGAGATGTGGAAGTCAAGCACCGGCGAAGCCAGGATGACACCGGTCAAGCCGCCGAATACGAAGGTGACCAGGAATCCGATCGACCAGAGCATCGGGGTTTCGAACGTGAGCGAGCCGCGCCACATCGTTCCCAGCCAGTTGAAGATCTTCACGCCGGTCGGAACCGCGATCAGCATCGTCATCAGCGAGAAGAAGGGCAACAGGACGGATCCGGTGACGTACATGTGGTGTGCCCACACCGTCATCGACAGCGCAGCAATCGAGATCGTTGCGTAGATCAGCGTCTTGTAGCCGAAGATCGGCTTGCGGCTGAACACTGGGAAAATCTCGGACACAATGCCGAAGAACGGCAGCGCGATGATGTAGACCTCGGGGTGTCCGAAGAACCAGAACAAGTGTTGCCACAGGATTGGTCCACCGGTTTCAATGCCGTAGTTATGGGCACCGAAGATTCGGTCCGCAGCCAGAGCGAAGAACGCTGCGGCGAGCACGGGGAACACGAGAATGACGAGGATCGAGGTGACCAGGGTGTTCCAGGTGAACACCGACATACGCCACATGGTCATGCCCGGGGCGCGCATCGTAATGATGGTGGTGATGAAGTTCACGCCACCGAGGATCGTACCGAAACCGCCCAGGCCGAGGCCGAGCACCCAGAGGTTGCCGCCCACACCGGGCGAGAACGTCGCTCCGGACAGCGGGGTGTAGGCGAACCAACCGAAGGAGGCCGCGCCCTGCGGGGTGAGGAAGCCGCCGATCGCAATCAGCGAACCGAAGCTGTAGAGCCAGTAGGCGAACGCGTTCAGTCGCGGGAAGGCGACGTCGGGAGCACCAATCTGCAGCGGCATGATCACGTTCGCGAAGCCCGCAAACAGCGGCGTCGCAAACATCAGCAGCATGATGGTGCCGTGCATGGTGAACAGCTGGTTGTACTGTTCCTTCGTTGCAACGACCTCAAGACCCGGGGCAAACAGCTGCGCCCGGATGATCAGGGCCATGAGGCCACCGATCAGGAAGTAGATGAACGAGCTGATCAGATACATGTATCCGATCACCTTGTGGTCCGTGGAGGTGATCCACGAAACGAGAACGTTACCCTTCTTCATTTCTCTACTATCCCTCGTGGCTTTCAGTCTCCGACACAATGGCGCCGGTCAGGTTCTGGTTGGGGTTCAAGTCCGCGCCCATCTGACCTTCGTTGCCTGCATCGCGGAGGCTCTTGATATAGGCGTCGTACTCGTCCTGCTCAACAACCTTGACTTCGAAGAGCATCATCGAGTGGTACTCGCCACACAGCTCGGCACACTTACCCATGTAGGTGCCGGTCTTCGTCGGCGTGAACGACATGTAGTTCGTCTTACCGGGAACCATGTCCTTCTTGTAGAGGAACTCCACCACCCAGAAGGAGTGAATGACATCGCGCGACTCAAGACGGATCTCGGTGGTCTTGTCTACGGGGAGGTAAAGGACGGGCATGGTGTCGGCCTCAGCCGAACCCGCCTCGTCAGTCTGGACCTGAACACCCGAGAAGAACACATCGTCGTTCACGTAGTTGAAGTCCCAGGCCCAACGCTTGCCGAATACCTCGACGACGTTCTCCGGAGCGGGGTTACGCGCCTCGATCTTCACCTGCTCCTGCACGGTGAAGGCAAAGAAGCCCAACACCAGGATGACGGGGACGACCGTAAAGAAGGTCTCGATCGGCATGTTGTAGCGCAGCTGGACCGGGAGTCCGGTCTGGCCCTTGCGCCGCCGGTAGGCGATTGTTGCCCAGATGATCAGGCTCCAGGTGATCACACCCACCAGGAGCAGCACGATCCATGACGTAACCCAGAGGCCGGTGATGCCATCAGTTAGGTTCGTCACACCCTCAGAGCCGGGGAGGAATCCCCGCTGCTGTTCGGGGGTGCAGCCCGCGAGCACGAGCGCTGCTGAGAGCGCTACAGGTGCCGCGACCCATTTCATTCGACGATTGGAACGCACCGCATACCTTTCGAAACGTATCTTCTTGAGAAATGCCATCAAGAACAAAGCTGATGACTCCCTGATAGCTTAGCGCGAACCCGACAGCCCGCCGGACACTGTCCGGTGTGCCGTCGAATCAACGCAGGACAAAGATTAACTAAAGCTGTCGCCGCAGGCACAGCTGCCCGCAGCGTTGGGGTTGTCGATTGTGAAGCCCTGCTTCTCAATCGTGTCTTCGAAGTCAATGGTGGCGCCGCTGAGATAGGGGACGCTCATGTTGTCTACGATGACCTCGACGTCGTCGAACTCCACGACCGCGTCGTTCTCGAGGTAGCGCTCATCAAAGAAGAGTTGGTAAATCAGGCCTGAGCAGCCACCCGGCTGCACGGCGATTCGCAGGCGGAGATCGTCGCGCCCCTCCTGGTCGAGCAGGCTGCGCACCTTGCTCTTCGCGGCATCGCTCAGCGAGACATTGTGCTCGGCTTGAGTCTGATCGCTCTCGATCGTGTCGGTGCTCATCTGCACTCCCCTCATTCCCGTGCGCGATGGAGATTTCGTCCAGCTGGAACAATTCCACGGTTCGCACACTTCCCATTAATCTTACGCGCCCCTCGCAGATTCCGGGCACGGGACGCGGTACCCTGGACGTTGCGCCGAACTCGCGGCGCGAAATCTCGACGCAAAGGACTTGGTTTGGCGCGCAACACCAGCTCAGCACCGGAGAATGACCGGCCCGAGGAAATCGACCCGGCCGCTGGCAAGGGACGCCCCACGCCGAGCCGCAAAGAGGCAGAGGCAGCGAATCAGCGCCCCCTCGTCGCCGGGCGCGGCGACAAGGCCGCCACGAAGGCGCAGCGCGATCGCCAGCGCACCGAGCGCGAACGCGCACGCGTCGGCATGATGCAGGGCGACGAGCGATACCTCACGCCCAGGGACAAGGGTCCGCAGCGGCGCTACGTGCGCGACTTCGTCGACGCACGCACGACGCTCGGCGAGTTCCTGATCCCGATGATGGGTATCGTGCTCGTCCTCACCTTCATTCCCGATCGCACCGTTCAGCTCATGAGCGTGTTCGTGATCTGGGGCTTCCTCATCGTTGCCGTGCTCGATGCGGTGTTCCTCGGAATGCAGCTGAAGAAGCGCCTGAGCAAGAAGTTTGGCGAAGAGAATCTGCAGCCAGGCTACCGCTGGTACGCGGCAATGCGCGGAATGCAGATGCGCGTACTGCGCATGCCGAAGCCGATGGTCAAGCGCGGGAAGTTCCCCGCGTAAGACAGACTCCGCAGGAAGCAGAGAAGGCCCCGATCCGATTGGATTGGGGCCTTCTCTGCACTCGGGGCAGGATCCTGCCGAAGAGCTATGCGTCGCCGCGCCAGCCGAGGCGCACGAGGCCACGGTTGATAGCCCGCGCCCACAGGGGCCCCTCGTACAGGAATGCGGTGTAGCCCTGCACCAGTGTCGCGCCGGCCTCGAGACGATCACGGACGTCCTCTGGCGTTGTCACGCCACCCACGGCGATGACGCAGAGACTCTGGGGCGCACGCGATCGAATACGTCGCAGCACGGCGAGTGAGCGGTCAGCGAGCGGCTGGCCAGACAGGCCCCCGGCGCCGATGCGTTCGATCTCAGCGGCGGATGCGTGCAGACCTTCGCGCGCGATCGTCGTGTTCGTCGCGATGATTCCGTCGAGACCCAGTTCCACCACGAGATCGACGATGCCGTCGATCTGTTCGTCGTCGAGGTCGGGGGCAATCTTGACGAGCAGCGGCGTGTCGCCGATGGCCGCGCGAACGGCGGAGAGCAGCGGCGAAAGCAGCGCCTCGTCCTGGAGTCCACGCAGCCCGGGCGTGTTGGGTGAGCTCACGTTCACCGCCAGGTAGTCCGCGATCGGCGCAAGCCTGCCGGCGCTCGTCACGTAGTCCCCCACGGCGTCCTCGACGGAGGTCACGCGGCTCTTGCCGATGTTCACGCCGATAATTGGCCGACGGCGCACAAGCCGTGCACGCTCAATACGGGGCGCTGCGGTGGCTGATCCGCCGTTGTTGAAGCCCATCCGGTTGATGACAGCGCGATCCTCTACCAGCCGGAACAGCCGCGGGGCCGGATTTCCGTCCTGTGCGTGAGCCGTGAGCGTACCGACCTCGACGTGCCCGAAGCCAATATCACCGAGTCCGATGATGCCGTCCGCGTTCTTGTCAAACCCTGCTGCGAGGCCGAACGGGCTCGGAAAGACCTGGCCGAGCGCGTGGACGCGCAGCGACCGATCCGGCGCGCAGAAGCGATGCACGAGGCCGCCGAGGCCGAGCTTGGGAGCCGCTTTGATGAACGCGAACGCGAGATGATGCGCACGTTCAGGATCCATCCGGCGAAACACGGTCTGAAACACGATGGGATATACGCGCATGCGCAGCTCACTCTCCGTCTGCGTTGGTGGCGATATCGGCGGCGGCGCCGTGGGCGCTGCGCAGGTCTGCGATGGCGTCCTCAAAATCGGACAGCGATTCGAACGCCTGATAGACGCTCGCGAAGCGCAGGTAGGCGATCTCATCAAGTTCGCGCAACGGCGGCAGGATGGCGAGCCCGATGTCGTTCGCGTCGCACTGCGAGGCTCCCGACAGCCGGATCGACTCTTCGACCTGCTGTGCGAGCAGCGCGAGGTTCGAGTCGGTCACGGGGCGTCCCTGGCAGGCCTTGCGCACGCCGCTCATCACCTTCTCTCGACTGAACGGCTCAACGACGCCGCTGCGCTTAATGACCGTGAGGCTCGCGGTCTCGGTCGTGCTAAATCGACGACCGCACTCGGGGCACTGTCGGCGGCGTCGAATCGACTGACCGTCGTCGGAAGTGCGCGAGTCGATCACCCGAGAGTCGGGGTGACGGCAGAAAGGACAGTGCATAGCGTGAAGCTCCTAGCGGTCTGCGACGGGCGCGAAACGGGCGCTGACCGCTTCGCCGTGCGCGGGCAAGCCTTCGGCGCGGGCGAGCGCGAGCAGCGGCTCGTGCACCTCGCTCAGCGCGGCGCGGTCGTACGAGATGATCTGTTGCGGACGCAGGAAGGTGTGCGCCCCGAGGCCGGACGCGAATCGCGCCGTGCCGCCGGTGGGCAGCACGTGGTTGGATCCTGCGAGGTAGTCGCCCAGGCTCACCGGCGTGTATGACCCGACAAATATCGCGCCGGCGTTGGTGATCTGGGCGAGCAACGCTGCATCATCGGAACTGTGGAGCTCGAGGTGTTCGGGGCCGTAGGCGTCGCTCAATTGCGCGGCCTGGGACATCGAGTCGACCAGGATGACCGCCGACTGCGGGCCGCTCAGGGCCTCGCGCACCCGATCGGCGTGCATCGTCCGCGGGGCGCGTAGCGCGATCTCGCTCAGCACCTCTGCCGCCAGCGCCTCGGAATCGGTCACGAGCACCGATGCGGCTGCCTCGTCGTGCTCAGCCTGACTGATCAAATCGGCAGCGACAAATCCCGCGTTCGCCTGCTCATCGGCGATCACCAGGATCTCGGTCGTCCCCGCCTCGGCGTCGATCCCGACGAGCCCGTTGACCACCCGCTTTGCCGCAGCAACGAAGATATTGCCGGGGCCAGTCACCACGTCGACCGGCACGAGGCCGATCTCGGGCACGCCATGGGCGAAGGCTGCGATCGCGCCTGCGCCCCCGATGGCGTAGACCTCCGTGACTCCGAGTAGCCCCGCAGCCGCGAGGATCGTCGGGTGGACTCCCCCGCTTTCGCGCTGGGCCGGCGAGGCAATGGCGAGGCTTGCGACCCCCGCGACCTGCGCCGAGACCGCGTTCATCACCACGCTCGAGGGGTACACGGCCTTGCCGCCGGGCACGTACAGCCCGACGCGTCCCACGGGCTGCCAGCGCTGGGTGATGGTCGCTCCATCGCCAAAGGTCGTCACCTGGGTCGCGGGGACCTGAGCGGCTGAGGCGCGGCGCAGTCGGGCAATCAGCTGCTCGAGGGCGTCCCGCACCGCAGGATCGCACTCGAGGAGTGCACGCTCGATGTCGGCCGCGGGCACGCGCAACGCGTGACCCTCGACGCCGTCAAAGTTCTTGGCCTGCTCGCGCAGGGCCGCTTCACCACGCGCCGCAACATCGGCGATCAGCGGGCGAACGGTATCGACCGCTGACTCGATATCGATCGCAGCGCGAGGGACGAGTCGCAAAAGTTCGGCCGGATCCGGATCCGTGCCTCGGAGATCAATCGTTCGCATCATGACCTTCCTATTCTAGTTCGACGGGACTGCGGAATCATGCGCGTCGGGGGTTCCCCCTGACGCCGCCGACGCCGGAACGAGCATGCCGTACCAGATGAGCTCACGGAGGCCCGCATGCAAGGCATCGCGCAGGGCGATCGGATCGGCATCCAGGAGTCCCGTCAGCGCGGTGCCGATCTCGTCGACCGTCAGGCCCCCATCGCACGCGCCGACCGCGGCGGCCAGCACGGTATCAGCGTGAACGCGCCGCGCGATGCCCTCGTCACTCGCCAGCACAATCGACATCGGGTGTTCTGCGCCAGGCTCGTACACGCGCTCCTCGCGCACGGACGCATCCCGCTCGAGCACGAGTTCCCCAAACGCGACCGAGTCGACCGGGTCGACGGCGCAGTTCGTGGCGAACACCGATGACCAGCGATCGCCGAGGCGGTCTTGGCCGCCAATCGCCCCGTCGGCTCGCTCCGCACGGCGCGGGGCCGGCTGAGGATCGCCCGGAAGTCCGCGCCGGAACCCAATCAGGCCGAGTCCGATCGCCACCACGCGGCGTGCGGCAAAGTCCGCCAGCCATGCCGCCACGAGGCCGTCAAACGCCTCGGTGCCGGGGCGTGCGCCCCCGTCGCGGGCCCAGAGCTCGGCGTAGCCCTCCGGCCGTTGACGGTCTCGTTCAATGACCCAGGCCGCGTCCACGGGACGCGATCCCGGCGCCTCTTCGATCCAAGAGAGCACCCGCGCAAGCCCATCGGCACCCCAACGCACCTCCCAGTTCCCGAGGCACTGCAGCGTGCCACCCGGCTCGAGGTGGTCGGGCGCCGCCTGCAACACCTGTGCAATGAGATCGTCGCCAGATCGTCCGCCGTCGCGATACTCGTAGTCAGGCACGGAACCGTCGCGCGGGGTGATGACGAAGGGCGGGTTGCTGAGAATGAGGTCGAAGCGCTCCCCAGCAACCGGCGCGAAGAGGTCGCCGCGGCGGAAATCAATGCCGCTCACCGCGTTGATCCTCGCGTTCGCCTGCGCGAACTCGAGCGCACGCGCCGAGATGTCGATGGCCACTACTCGACGCGCACGGGCCGCAAGGTGCAGGGCAATCACCCCGCACCCGGTCCCCAGGTCGAGCGCCGAGTCCACCGTGCCCGGCGCCGCGAAGCCGAGCAGGGATCGAGTCGCCCCGCCCACCCCCATGACATGGTCGGTCCGAGCGGGGCCGCGCCGAATGTGGTCGTCGAGATCAGAGAGCAGCCACCAGTCAGTTCCTTCTTCTGGAAGCCCGGGCCCGATGGCGTGAAATGGTGAGAGCGCGAGTGCGGCACGTAATCCGACGTCATCAGAGGTGACGAGACCCAGTGCCGTCGCGCCTACCGCACCGAGCGTGGGGAACGCCAATGAGAACGCCGTCTCAGTGACCGGGTCGCCGACCAGGAAAAGCTGCACCAGCGTGCGCAGCGCGGCACCGGTCGAGGCCAAACCCGCAGCATTCGACTCGCCCAAAGGCTGATTTCCCGCCTCGGCACGGGCTGCAAAACCGTGCAGCGCGATCCTGGCAGGCGCGCGCACACCACGCAGCCGTGCAGCATCAGCGGCCTCGCCAAGCAGGGTGCGCACCGTGGCCTCGGTGTACTCGGCACGTGAAAGGTCGGTTCGCAGCTGGTCAAGCAACACAGGATCCATCCCATAAGCGTAGAACCCTGGGAGCGCGGCGCCCACCTGAATTGGTGCGGCGCGCCCTGCTGCGCGAGAATGTCCTCATGCCAAAACTCGCACTCACGATTGCAGGCTCGGAAGCCACCGGCGGCGCCGGCGCGCAGGCGGACCTCAAGACCTTCCAAGCACGCGGCGTCTACGGGATCGCCGCACTCACGTGCATCGTCTCGTTCAACCCATCCAACAACTGGTCGCACCGATTCGTTCCGGTCGACGCGAATGTCATCGATGACCAGCTCGACGCGATCACCGGCGCCTACGGGCCCGAGGCGCTCGACACCGTCAAGATCGGAATGCTGGGCACGCCGGCGACAATCACGACGGTCGCGAAGGCGCTGTCGGCTCGTCCGTTCACGAACGTCGTGCTCGACCCCGTGCTGATCTGCAAGGGCCAGGAGCCGGGGGCGGCGCTGGACACCGACAACGCACTGAAGGCCGAGATCCTTCCCCTCGCGACCGTCGTGACCCCGAATCACTTTGAGTCGCTGTCGCTCTCGGGAATGGACGCGATCGACACCGAGGACGACCTGATCGAGGCCGCGAAGCGCATCCACGAGCGCTACGGCGTCACGGTCATCGCCAAGGGTGGCGTCCGGATCGCCGGCCCCGAGGCCGTCGACGTCTACTTCGACGGCGTGAGCCTCGAGGTCCTGCGCGCGCCCAAGGTCGGCGAGGTCGCCGTGAGCGGCGCCGGTTGCTCGCTGGCCGCGGCCATCGCAGCCGAGATTGCCAAGGGCGCAACCACGCTGGAGGCGGCGCGCACCGCGAAAGCATTCGTGACCGAGGCGATCACGCTCCGCGTGGCCTCGAACGCGCCGTTTGACGCGGTGTGGCAGGGCGACTAGTCGAGCTGTATCTTGCACCGGGCGGGCGCCGTGGGGAATTTCCCGCGGCGCCCGCCCGGTCTGTGTCAGGATCCTGCCGACCCTGACCCGCCGATCGACCAGGGCCGCGCGCGTGCCGCCCGCCTTTCGGGGATCGGAGCCTCACCCCTCCGTTCACCGGGGCTGCCGGACGACACTTATCCACAATTCGCCACGCAGGGACGCGGTCCCGTTCGTCCCCGGATAGCCTCGAGAGGACGAACCGAACGGAGCAGCCATGGCACCCCCAACGATCCCAGAGCCGATCAGGACCGACTGGGCGAACGGCGACCCCCTGCTCACGCGTTACTACGACACCGAGTGGGGCATGCCCGTGACCGACGAGCAGGGGCTCTTTGAACGGGTCTCGCTCGAGGCGTTCCAGGCGGGGCTCTCGTGGCTCACGATCCTGCGCAAGCGGGAGGCGTTCCGGGCGGCCTTTCACGACTTCGATCCCGACCGCGTCGCCGCCTACGGGGAGAAAGATATTGAGCGGCTGCTCGCCAACGCGGCGATTGTCAGGAACGTCGCGAAAATTCAGGCAACCGTAACGAACGCCCGGGCGGTCCTCGCGCTCCGCGAGTCGGGCGGTCTCGCGAGCCTCATCTGGGCGCATCAGCCAAAGACCACTCCTCGTCCCGAACACCCCTCGGAAGTGCCGACACGCTCTGCGGAGTCCGAGGCGCTCGCCGCGGACCTCAAAGCGCACGGCTTCACGTTCATCGGCCCCACCACCGCGCACGCGCTCATGGAGGCAGTGGGTGTCGTCGACACGCATATCCTGGCGAGTCACCGCCGTGGATGCTCGGGACTCTGGAATCCTGACGGCAGCAGAAAGCAGAAACCCGCGCACTGACCGAGGCCAGTGCGCGGGTTCGCGCCCGAGCGAAGTGTCCTAGGCAGTAGCGGTGAAACCCGAGACGTCGCCCACGTACCGGGTGTTGTCGGCCGGAACAGCGTCAACGGCAGCTTGCGCGACCTCTGCGGCGAACTCTGACACGTTGTACAGGCGGCCCGCGGCTTCCTTACGGTCGGAGATCGCGCCGGGGTTCAGGCGCTCAAGCAGGGTCGCCGTAATCGTTCCCTCGATCATGTCGCCCGACACCACGACGAACTCTACGCCGCGCTCGGCCAGCTCAGGGATGCGCGCCCGGAGCGCGTCTTCGCCGGCGCGCTTGCTCTCTGCGACCGGCACATACTCCGGCATCGTCGGTGTCGTGCGGATGAAGTGGGCCTGGTGGCTCGTGACGAACACGACTCGCGCGCCCTCGCTCAGCAGCGGCAGTGCCTGGTCGAGCACGTTCAGCTGCGCGTCGCGGTTCAGCTTGAGCGCGTAGTCCTCCGCCATGCCGCCTTCCATGCCGCCGGAGGCGTTCAGCACCAGAACGTCAAGACCGCCCAGCTGTTCTTGAATGTCAGCCATCATCTCAGCAACCGACTCCGGGCTCGTGAGGTCTGCCGCCTCAACGAGGACGCGCCCGCCATGCGCGCTCAGCTCAGTCGCAAGCTTCTCCGCACGTGCCGCCTTGTTGCGGTAGTTGATCACGACGTCCGCGCCGGCCTCGGCAAAGTAGCGCACCGTGTCGGCGCCAATTCCGCGCGAGGAGCCGGTAACCAGGGCACGGCGGCCAGCAAGCGCGTTCGGGGCGAGGGGGTTAGTCACGAGTGTCTCCTTCGAGGCGAAAATGAGGCGGCGCCGGAAGGCGCGGGTAATTCGATGATTCCAGCGTACTGGAGGTCATATCCCTGAACCCGCGCAATCCAATTGGGGACTATCCCCAGCGGGGTCAGCGTTGTACTCTGCAAGCAATGGGGAAGGACGCAACATGGCAGACAGAACCTTACGCGGAGCACGAATCGGCTCGACCAGCCTGCAGGGCGACCAAAACGTCGAGCTCGCTCCCCGTCAAACCGTGCAGTACCTGACCGAGAGTGGCCGCACGTTCCGCGTCATGTTTGACGCGGACGCCGAGCCGCCGGTCGAGTGGACCGATCAGCGCAGTGGCGAGATCGGCTTTCTCGATGACGAAGCCGGCAGGGCGGCCCGAGCGGAGTTCGAGGTGCGTGGCGCCCCGGGTAGAACGCCCTGGGACATGCTGCTCGAGCGTCGCAGCGTGGAGGAACTCGAAGAACTCCTTGAGGAGCGGCTTACGCTGATGCGCGCTCGTCGCGGGACCGAAAAGTCCAGCTAGCTAGCGACAACAGCACGCCGGCGGCACCGAGCGAGAGCCACAGCGCAGCAGCCGAGGCGCCCCACAGGATCGCGGGTGTCTCGCCGCTGAAGGTCGGAATGTCCGCGACCATAACCCCGGCCGTGTAGGGCTCGATCGCGTCAATGGCGCGGCCATCCGGACCGATCATCTCGCTGATCCCGACCGTCGAGATGTTCACCACCACCCGGCCGGTTTCCATGGCACGCAGACGAGCAATCTCGAGTTGCTGCGCGTTCTCGTCGGTGCGGCCAAAATCAGCGTTGTTCGTCTGCGCGAGGATCACTTCCGCCCCGTCGTCGATCATCGCGACCGCCTGCTCGTCAAAGATAATGTCGAAACAGATCGCGATGCCCGCGAGGAGCGGATCCCGCCCCACACCTGGCACAGAGATCGGCATCGCCGCGGGCAGCGTCCCAGGCAGGTAGTCGAGCTGCACCAGGTCGACGAGGTCGGGGGCGAGCGCGCGATAGAACTCGCGGTGCGGCATGTACTCGGCAAACGGCACCGGGTAGCGCTTGTCGTATCGCGCGGCCACCCCCGCCTCGGGCTGCCACACCAGCGAGGAGTTGGTGTACGTGTCCGGTTCGTCAGCCGGAAGAATTGAGCCCAGCACGATGGGGGCGTTGGCGCGCCTCGCGAGACCATCAACGAGTCCCCGAGCGTACGCGCTGCCCGGCAGGTTGAACTCCGCGCTGTTCTCCGGCCAAACGATGAGTTCCGGCGGATCGCCGGCGGTGCCCGCCTCGACCGCGTCAAGGTACTCGGCCGTGGTCTGCACGTGGTCGCGCAGCACGTCACCCGACTCTCGATCGTCGAAAATTCCCGCGTCGGAGTTGCCCTGCACCGCGGCAATACGGACAGTTCCGGTCTGTTGTGTCGGCGCGACCGGCACCAACGACAGCAGGATCAGCCCGACGATCGAGAAACCTGCCGCTCGCGCCGTGCGACGCCCCGAGCGCGGCAACCGCGCGAACCAGACGGCCGCGGGCACCGCGCAGGCTGCTGCAATCAGTCCGCTGAGGCCCGCGAAGCCGACCCAGGATACGAGCTCGGCGAGGGGCCCCTGCGACTGGGTGTGGGCGAGGCGCCCCCACGCGAAGCCCCCATACGGCCAACTCGACTGAGCGAGTTCGCGGGCCGTCCAGATCCCGGCTGCGGCAAGCACCTGCGCCGACAAGATGACGCCGATAGGAAGCGGTAACCGAGCGAGTCCCCGCGTCACGGGCCCGATGACTGCCCCCATGGCGGCGAACCAGAGCGTCATGAGCGTTCCGAGCGCGAGCCACGGGATCGGGCCGAGATAGAGCGTCAGCCAGGAGATCTGGGGAAACCAGAAGGCGGCGCCGGCAATCGCGCCGATGGCGAGACCACCCCACGGGAGCTGTTTCCACAGTGCACACAGAATGAGGGTGGCGCCGAGCAGACCCGCGGGCCACCACGCGATGCCGGGAGAGGCCACGTCGAGCAGGAAGCCGCCGAGCGCCGCGGCGCCGGCCGCCTGCCACCAGCGGAGTCCGCGCTCTGGATCCCGGCCCTGTTGCGGTTCTCGAGGGGTATGCATTAGCTGGTACTCGACGCCTCGACAATGCCGCGCCGCACGAGCAATTTCGCATCGCGGGCGAGCGCGGCCATAGGTGAGGCCGCATCGACGCTCAGCGATGCCTGGGCGATCTGATCGAGCAGGTCGATGGTTTGCTTGCTCCACCGGACAAAGTCTCCGACCCCCAGGTCCGAGCGCTCGAGTGTCGTGGCGAGGCTGTCTCCCTTTGCCCAGCCATGCATCGCGAGCGCCAGGCCAGCGTGCGGAAGCTGTGTGCGGGGCAGCCGGTGGCGCTCTTCGAGGTCGTCGAGCTCAGCCCAGATCGTCAGGGTCTGCGCAAACGCTTCGCGGAACGATCCGCGAGGCAGCTCCGGGTCAGCGTTCTCGTCATCTCTGCGCGGCTCGTACGTCAGCGCGCAACTGAGCGCGGCCAGGCCCGCCGCATCGATCCCGTTCCAGGAGGCGCGACGAAGGCACTCTGCGACCAGCAGGTCACGCTCGCCGTACACTCGCCGCAGCACGGCACCCCAGGGCTCGACTGTAATGGACTCAGACTCCCCCGACGCGGTGACGGCACGGCTGAGGTAGCCGCGTTCGAGCAGGAGGTCGACCACACGGTCGAAGGTCCGCGCGATCGTCCCGGTGCGCGACCGAATCTCGCGTACCTGTTGCTCGGTCGTCCGCTTGAGTCCGAACCAGCGCCCAGCCCAGCGCTCGTGGGCACGAAGATCGGGACAAGAGGCGCAGGGGTGCTGCTGGAGCTGTCGGCGCAACTGGGACACCCGCTCGCGCCGATCAGACCCGCTTCCGCGACGTCCACCCGCGCCCCTGACTGCGGTTTCTCCGCGCTCGATCGACTCGAGATCGCGCCGCAGTTTCGCGTACTCCAGGAAGTCACCGAGCTCGCAGTGCATCGAGGACTCGTACCCGGCCAGCGATTCTTCTGCGGCCCGCACCTGGCGGGCAATATCGACAACCGAGCGGTCTGCTTGGAACTGGGCGAACGATTGTTCGAGCAAGCTGCGCGCGGCGGTGATCCCGACACGATCGAGCAGGTTCACCGACATGTTGTAGGTCGGGCGAAAGCTCGACTTCATCGGGGTACTGCGTTTGGAGGCGAGGTGCGCCAATGCCTCGGGATCCACCGCGTCGCTCCACACCACGACGGCGTGGCCTTCGGTGTCGATGCCGCGACGGCCGGCCCGGCCGGTGAGTTGCGTGTATTCACCAGTCGTGAGCGGCGCACGCCGCTCACCGTTGAACTTCTCGAGCTGTTCGATGACGACCGAGCGCGCAGGCATGTTGATCCCGAGCGCGAGGGTCTCCGTCGCAAACACCGCCTTGACGAGGCGCCGCTGGAACAGCGTCTCCACGACACTCTTGAACACCGGGATCAGCCCCGCGTGGTGTGCCGCGATACCCCGCTCTAGTCCGGACAGCCACTCGTGGTAACCGAGCACCGCGAGATCTTCGTCCGAGAGCTCAGCGACCGCGGCCTGGGCGACGTCACGAATCTCGTCGCGTTCCTCGCGAGTCGTGAGGCGAATCCCTTCATAGAGCGCCTGCCGAACCGCCTGATCGCAACCGTTGCGGCTGAAGATAAAGACAATCGCGGGCGTCAGCTCGGTCTCGTCCAGCGCACGCACAATGTCGGCACGCGAGATTCGCCCGG
Organism: Leucobacter sp. CX87; assembly: GCF_018682295.1. NCBI lineage: Bacteria > Bacillati > Actinomycetota > Actinomycetes > Micrococcales > Microbacteriaceae > Leucobacter > Leucobacter sp. CX87. Next base: position 376,806 of record NZ_JAFIRI010000001.1, read on the forward strand.
TTGAGTGCCGCTGAGGCGCGTGTCCACGCTGCCTGCCGCCCCGCCCGCGCCGGCCACGATCGTCGAAGCCGCCTCTTCCGCCTCGCTCAGAGGAGCCACCGTGCCCGCCCAGCCGGATCACCTCAGGGTTCAGCCGGCCGTGCGTGCTGAGCTCACCCTCACGGTCGACGATGAGCGGAAGCAGCGCTCGCTTGGTGAGCACGTGCTGGTAGAGCGGGACGGGGCGATGTTCGGACACGATGACGTCGGTATCGCCACGAATCGCATGCATCCAGTCACCGAACTCCTCGGCGTTTGACACGGTCGCCGAGAGCGACACAAGCCGCACGTGGCACGGCAGATGCAAGATGATCTCTTCCCACACGGCACCGCGGAAACGGTCCCCCAGGAAGTGCACCTCGTCGAGAATGACGAAGGCGAGGTCGGCGAGTGCCGTGGAATCCGCGTAGATCATGTTGCGGAGGACCTCGGTCGTCATCACGACAATGGGTGCGTCACCACGAATGTTCACGTCGCCCGTGAGTAGCCCCACCTGGTCCTCGCCGTATTCCTGAGCAAGCTCGTGGAACTTCTGGTTCGAGAGCGCCTTGATCGGCGCCGTGTAAAACACCCGAGCATCTCGCTCGCGCCGGGCGAGGGCCACCGAGAACTCGGCAATCGCCGTCTTGCCAGCCCCGGTGGGGGCGGCAACGAGCACGCTACGCCCCTCTTCCAGGGACTCGCATGCGGCGCGCTGGAACGCGTCGAGGGGAAACCGGATCCGTGCTTCGTATGCGGCAAGCGCCGGGTGTTCGACGGGGTCCGGCTCGCTGTCCGTCACGGAGTCAGTCACGCGTTCGCCTCGGAAGCCGGCGAGTCGCTGTCCAGGTCGTACTCGGCGAACTCGGCGGCACGTCGCTTGGCCAGTCGACTGTCGTGAATCCAGGCGATGCCGCCCGCGAGGAAATACAGGACGATCATGGGGCCAGCCAGCAAGAACATGCTCATCACGTCGGCCGCAGGGGTGGTGATTGCCGCAAACAAAGTGATGCACAGGATCGCGATGCGCCAACCCTGAAAAATGGCCTTCGCGCTGAGAATGCCCACGAAGTTCAGCAGCACGATGAACACCGGAATGACGAACCCGACACCGACCGCCAGGAGGAGTTTGGTCGAGAAATCGAGGTAGCCGCGGGCGCTCAGCAGCAACGCATCCTCGTCCGACCCAAAGCTCGTCAGCACGCGGACGATATTGGGAATGATGCTCCACCCCACGTAGGCCCCGAACAGGAAGAGCGGAAGCGCCGAACCCAGGAACGCGACCCCCCAACGCTTCTCCTTGCCGCTCAGGCCCGGGGAGAGGAACGCCCAGATCTGGTAGAGCCACACCGGGCTCGCGAGGAAGACGGCGATGAACATGGAGATCTTCAACTTGAGATCAAACGCACCGGTGACGTCGTCGTAATTGATCTGCGCGTTACGCCCGCGCTCCTCCGCGATAATCTCGATCGGCTGGCGCAGCATGTCCCACACCCAGTCCGAGAGGAACCAGCCAGCCACCATCGCCAGCACAATGGCGATGGCAGAGATCATCAGCCGCTTGCGTAACTCGACGAGATGCTCGCCGAGGCTCATGCGCCCCTCTTTGCTGCGAGGCGCCTTCTGCTCGCGCGCCACTATGCGAAGCGCCCGGATGACACGGCGTGAAAATCACCGAAGATACGGGGCATGAGGGTGCGGTTCCTTTCGCAGCGATTTGATGGCAAGTCTATCTCACCGGGCTCGGGATCCCCGGATGCGCAGCGGCTCAATAGTCGTACTGTGCGAGCGCTTGCTCGGCCCACGACTCCACCGCCGCACGCGCCGCTGCGGGCGCCTCGACAATCACGTCTCCCGGTGCCGTCGCTGCGATGCGCGCCGCCGTGTCCACGTGCGCGAGCTCCACCTGCACCCGGACCCAACTCTCGTCGATTGCCCGGTCAGAGCTGCCGTCGAGTGGCTCGTCGGCGCCCGCGGCAATCACCTCGGCACCATACCCAGCGAGGCTCGGGAGCGCGCGCTCACGGACGCAAAGCGTCACCGTTGTCCCCGACCAGACAGAGGCACTTGGCGACTCGTCGGCCTGCCCCGGCGTGGCTCGACGGAGTGACCGTTCCGGCAGCGCATGCGCGTGCGACATACGGTCCAGCCGAAACGAGCGTTCTTCGCCGCGGTCGAGGCAATACCCGCGAAGGTACCAATACACCCCGCGCTGCTGCAACAGCAGCGGCTCAACCGAGCGGGCGGTCTCTCCCCCACGCGCGTCGCGATAGGCAAAACTGACCCGCATGCCAGCCGCAATGGCGCCGGCGAGTACCGCTACTTGGGGGTCAGTGGACTCGTCAGAGACCGAGATCACCGCATGTTCACCCCCGGACTCGCCGCCCAGCTTGAGCGCCGCACTGCGCGCCGCGGCGCCGTCGTCCGGAGGAAGCATGGGGGCAAGCACGTGCAATCCCGCAAGCAGCACGGCGACCTCTGACGCGGCGAATCGAGGGGTATCGTCAATCGCGACCAAGCGCACCAGACTCAACACGTCGTCATGCTCAAGCGCGTGCCAATCAATGTCAAACAGGTCCTCATGCTGATACGTCTGCGTCTCCCCCGGCACGCCGGCGGTGCCCAGAAATTCCGCGAGCGCGCGCAGCACTTTCGGTTCGACATCAAACGTTTCAGCCAGCTCGAGAATCGGCGTCGGTCCGCGATCCTGCAGGTAGGCGACCAGCGACAGGAGCAAGATGACGCGGTTCGGCGCCGTCAGATTAGCGCGCATCGCGACCTCCTTTGGCCTGAGTAACCACTGGTGAGGGCGCGTGAGCTGCGCCAATCTTCTGCAGGCGAGCGATGACGGCGCCGCGCAGCTCGTCCGGGCCGACGACCGCCGCATCTGCGCCGTAGCTGGTGACTTCGTCCGCGAGGACGTGCGGGTCGAGCATGCCAACGGTGAGACGCATCCAGCCCGCCGCTGCCGGGTGTGCCGTCGTCGCGCGCGGCGTGAGGCGCGCGGCTGCCTGCGAACCCACGCGCACATCAATCCCCGCGATGCGCTCCCGCAGGAGACGCTCGATGTCCGAGACGACCGCCTCGACACCCGCAAACCGTGTGCGATCGAACTCTTCTCGCTCGAGCCGGACAGCGCCCTCGATCCGGGAAAGCAGGAACACGCGATCGTCGGAGCGCTCGAGGTCCCATGCGATGAGGTGCCACCGGCCGTCAGCGCGATGCAAGCGGAGCGGCGCAACGCGCCTGGCGAGCGGCTCCGGATGTTCGGGGTGGTGGTAGGCAAAGCTCACCACACGTGTCTCGTCGATCGCGCGTTGCAGCTCAGGCGCCGCGGGCTCCGGGATCCCGATCCGTGGGGCGACCCCCAGGTGCTGCACGTCGAGCGCCGCACCGAGCGCCTCGAGTTTCATTGTCGCGCGCCTCGCCTCCGCAGATAGGCTGCCGTCGCGCCAAGCAAGGGCGGCCAGACGCAACATCGTGAGTTCCGAGGCGGTGAAGCGCAGCGATTCCGGAATCTGTAGGCGTTCCTTGGAGATCCGGTACCGCAGGAGCTGGTTATTTCCCGGCTCCTCGGGAGAGTCGAGCGTTTCGAGCGGAATGCCCAATCGTCGCAGCTCGCCCTTGTCGCGCTCAAATTTCCGCTCGAGCGCGGCGGTGTCGCCGCCGGTGGAGAAGTCGTCGGCGTAGCCGTGCACGCTACTCAGCAACTCGCGCTTCGTCGCGCCGATCGGACTCGAAACCAGCGCCAAGATCAGGCTGAACACCCGCTGTTCAGCGGGCACCGGCGGCCGCTTGTGACCGCCCGCCTGTCTCGTCTCTGAGCCCGCCACGCGTGCGCTATCCGACGGAAAGAATGTCGACGACGCTCACCTGAGCGCCACCCTCGCCGGGGGTCATCACCACAATCTGCGACCCCACGGTCTTCCCGGTGAGTTGGTCGCGGAACGTCGCCCCAGGGGTCTCTTCGTTGCCGAGAGACTTCGGCCCCGACTCCCAGGTGTTCTCCACGACGTCACGGTTCCAGGTGACGGTGAGCACCTGAGCAATCACGACATCCTCCGCGCGTATCTTTGTGCCGTCACCCACGATGCGGGCGGCCGACTTGACCTTGGTGGGCTCAGCGCCGGGAGGAATAACGATTCCGGGGCGGTGGTTCTCGTCGACCGCAATTCCGGGGAACCCGGAGGGAAGCGAGCGCACCTTGCCATCGGCCGCCAGACCGGCGACGCCCTGTACGTCTGCCACCGCCACGATCGGGGTGCCCGGCATGACGCCGTAGCCCTGTGCGAACGCAACGCTGTCCTTCGGCGAGAGCGCGACGACGACACGATCGCCTGCGGCAGCGCACCGGAACGCGGTCGTGAACGACGAAATTTCGGTATCGGCGACGTCCTGCACGATGTACCCGCCGGTGTCCGATCCGAAGCCGGGGGTTGCGAACACCTGCTCGCCGCTCAGTCCGTCGAAGAAGGCAAAATTGACGGTGACGAGGTCGCCCTCGGTCACTACCCGATCGCGGTTCTCTGCCTGCTGCACCAGGGTGCGCTGGGACACAGTCGGAACCGCGTCCTTCGGGATGCTCACCTGGGGCGGTGTGCCAGCCTCGCCCAACACCACGACGCTGTCGCTGACTGGGCCCGACTCGAGCACTGGGGCACACGACGCAGCGGTCCCCGCCTGGCTGCAGGCGGACAGGCCGCCTGCGAGTACCAGGGCTACAGCGGTGACAAGGGGGGCGGTGCGAACGCGCATGGGGTCCTTCCGGCACGGATTGGGGAGCGACGTCATCCTATCGAAAGAACGACGGGGAAAAATCAGCGCTCGGGCTGGTCGGTCAGCTCAGCGGCCTCAGACGCAGCGTCGGCGGTTCCCTCGCGCGCGCGGTCTGCGAGCAACTGCGCGGTGCGCACCTTCTTGCGGAGCACCTTGTCGCTCTTCACGAGCTCGCCGACCAGGTCGGGCGTCCACGCCGCGACGTCCTCGTCCGAGAAGTCTGACTTCGACGCACGGCGCTTCAGCTGCGGGAGTTCGGTCCCCGGTGCGAGGCGACGCGCGGTGATGAGGAAGCCGGTGTGGGCGACCATCCGGTGATCGGGGCGCACCGCGAGACCCTCGACGTGCCAGCCGCGCACCATCGTCTCGGACGACTTCGGGTGCGTGAACAGCCCTGAGCGGCGCAGCTCTTCGGCGACGCGCGACAGCTGGGTGACGGTGGCAACGTAGCAAATGATCACGCCGCCCGGCTTCAGCGCGTCCGCGGCAACGTCGACGCACTCCCAGGGGGCGAGCATGTCCAGCACGACTCGGTCTACCGTCCCTACGGGGAACTTTTCCGGAAGGACGTCCTGCAAATCGCCCACCGTGACCGACCAGTTCTCGGGATCGCGACCGAGGTAGCCCGCGACGTTCGCGCGGGCAATGTCCGCGAACTCGTCGCGGCGCTCGAACGAGGCGAGCTCGCCCGTCGCGCCGACCGCGCGCAACAGGTGCAGCGAGAGCGACCCTGAGCCGACGCCGGCCTCGACGACGCGAGCCCCGGGGAAGATGTCGGCGAGCGACAGGATCTGCGCGGCGTCCTTTGGGTAGACGATTGCCGCGCCACGCGGCATCGACATCACGAAGTCGGCAAGCAGGGGGCGCAGCGCCAGATACTGCTCCCCAGTGCTGTTCGCGACAACCGAGGCGTCCGGCAGGCCGACGATGTCCGCGTGCTTGAGCACGCCGCGGTGGCTGTGGAACTCGCCGCCCGTGATCAAGGTGGTCGTGTTCATCTTGCCCTTGGGGCCGGTGAGCTGCACGCGATCGCCGTAGCGGAATGGGCCGCTCAGCGCAGGGGTTGCAGGGTCAATGTGGTGGGTTGCCTCGGTCATGTAAGCAGCGCCGCCCTTTCGGTTTCGGTCGTAACGGTGGTGGGCCGCAGGCGCCCAAAGAGTGCGGACACTCCCCCGGCGTCGAGGCCCGAAAGCGTGGGAATCAGCGCGTGCGCCGGAGCGTCCGCGAGATCTACGAGGTTGGGAATCCCGACGGCGACCGCGCCCGAGGCACTCGCCGAACGCAGTCCGGTGACCGAGTCCTCAAACGCGAGACAATCCTCGATCGAAACGCCCAAGCGGCGTGCCGCGGTCAGGTACGCCTCGGGGTGCGGCTTTTCTTCGCTCACCTCGTCGCCTCCGACGATGAACTGGAAGGATCCTGCCGGAAGCAAATCAACGACCTGCCGCGCGAGCGAACGAATGGACATCGTCACGAGCGCACAGGGCACCCCGGCCGCTGCAAGGTCGGCGAGCAACTCGCGCGCGCCCGGGCGCCAGTCGACCTCGCCGGCGGCCATGCGCGCCGCAACAACGGCGCACAATTCCGCGACAATCTCGTCGGCCGACAGGTCGACTCCGCGGCTGCGCATCAACTCGGCGCAGTCCCAGAGGCCCGTGCCCACGAGCGACAGCTCCTCTTCCGGGGTCAGCGAGGCACCGAAGCGCGCAAGGAGCGCGTGCTCCGCGTCGACCCAGAGTGGCTCCGAGTCGATCAGCGTGCCGTCCATGTCCCAGAGCACGGCGGCGGGGGTCTCTGCAGTCATCCTGACAAGCTTACCGGGCGCACGCGCCTAGACTGGCCGGGAAAGGAGTCGCCCTGAACGAGCAGAAGAAGCACACTGAGGGCCGCGTGTTGATCGCGGCCTTTGAAGGTTGGAGCGACGCCGGGGCGGCGACCAGCACGGCGTTGGAGTACCTCGGCGATCTCATCGATGCCGAGATGATCCACACCATCGGTTCCGAAGGGTACGTCGACTACCAGGTGCATCGCCCCAAGGTGATGATTGAAGATGACGGCACCCGCACGATCGATTGGCCCGACACGCGGCTCTACGCGACCGTGCAGCGGCCGGGCGCCGAGGTACCGCCGGGCGCGGCCGGCGCGGACGCGGTGTCCGCTGCGCCGACCGCCGTCCCCGGGGAACTCACGGCTACGGTAGACGAGGCGGGAAAGAAGCCGGACCGCATTACGCGCCTCGACGGCACGATCGTCAACGATCTCTTCCTCCTCGCCGGGGTCGAACCCGCCCGAAACTGGCAGGCCTACGCGGACGAGCTCCTCGAGCTAGTCGATACCTGGGGCATCACCACGGTGATCTTCCTCGGATCATTCTTCTCGGATGCCCCGCACACGCGGCCCATCGTGACGAGCCTGTCGAGCGAGAGCTCGGCCGCCCGTGCCCGGTTCGACGCGAGCCGCGGCGACTACGAGGGGCCCGCAGGCATCACCACGATCGTCGAGATGGCGCTGCACGGCGCCGGCATCGAGACCATCGCGCTCTGGGCGCAGGTGCCCCACTACGTGCACAGCATGCCGTCACCGAAGGCAACCCTCGCGCTGCTCGACAAGCTCGAGGAACTGCTCGACGCAGTCATTCCCCGCGGCGACCTGCTCGACCAGGCCACCCAGTGGGAGCGCAATATCGACCAGGTCGCCTCCGTCGACGACGAGATGCAGCGCTACATCCGCCGGCTCGAGGCTGCCCGCGACACCGTCGAGGCGCCCGAGGCGACCGGCGACGCGATCGCGTACGAGTTCGAGAAATTCCTCAGGATCGACCCGGATCAGGCGACCACCGACGACTCGGGTCAGCAGTCGCCGGAGCCGCCCGCCGACGAGACACCGGCGGGCTAACGGCGCGCTACTCCGATTCGTTCGGGCGCAGCGCCACGCCCAACAGTGCCTGCACCGCGTCAGCGAGCAGCTCAGGGTCGTCGACACCGCGGTCCCACGCCTCATCGAGGGTCGCGAGCATCACTGGAGTGTCGAGGTCGTTTGCCATCGCTGCACGCAGTCGCTCGACGATCGCCACGGCCACCATCGGCTGCCCGGACCCGGCAAATTCTGCGGAATCGCCGAACTGTGCGGCCTCAGCGCGCGGCCGAGTCAGCCCGTCGCGCCAGGCGGTGAGACGCCGGCTGGCGACGTCGATGTCCGCGTCTTCCCACTCCCACTCCTCGCGATAGTGGTGCGCGAGCAACCCCAGGCGGACGGCCGACGGGTCGAATCCGGCGTCGAGGACCTTGTGCACGAAGACGAGGTTCCCTCGCGACTTGGACATCTTGTGCCCCTGGTATCCCACGAGGCCGGCGTGGGCGTAAATGTGTGCCAACGGCGTACCTGAGAGCGCGGTCGCGTGCGCCGCAGTGAACTCGTGGTGCGGGAAGACCAGGTCGTGGCCGCCGCCTTGCACAGTGAAGGCGTTCCCGAGGGCCTGGACGGCGATCGCCGCGCACTCAATGTGCCATCCCGGACGTCCAAGACCGAGGACGGTCCCCCAGCTCGGCTCGCCCTCGCGGGCGGCCCGCCAGAGCAGCGGGTCGAGCGGGTCGCGCTTGCCCGCGCGGTCGGGGTCGCCGCCGCGCTCGGCGCTCAGTAGCTCCATCACCGATCGGTCGTACGGGGCCACGTCGCCGAGGCGCCACTGCGTGTCCGCCTCGGCGCGAACGGTGTCGAAGTAGATGTCGTCGCCCGCGGCGTCGGCCGTCGGGACCGCGTACGCCAAACCGCGCTCGCGCAGATCCTGCACGGCCTGCGCGATGGGCTCAATCGCCTCGGTCACGGCGACGTAGTGCTCGGGAGGGATCATGCCCAGCCGAAACATGTCCGAGCGGAAGAGGGCGATCTGCCCGTCGGCGAGCTCGCGCCAGTCGACGCCCGTGTCGCTCGCGCGTTCGAGCAGCGGGTCGTCGACATCGGTGATGTTCTGCGCGTAGACGGTCTCGATCCCGGCGTCGCGCCAGGCGCGCAGCATGAGGTCGAACGCCAGGTAGGTGAAGGCATGGCCGAGGTGCGTCGCGTCGTACGGCGTGATGCCGCAGACGTACAGCGTGGCACGGTCCTCGTGGATCGGCGGGTGCTCGAGGCGACCCGTCGCCGTGTTGAACAGGCGAAGCGCGGGCGCCTTTCCAGGCAGCTCGGGGATGACCGGCGGGGTCCAGGTTCTCACAGGTGTGCTCCACTCTCTGGCGAGATGACGCCGGTTGCCAGCAGGACCAAGAGGACGCCGCCCAGCATGACGCGGTAGACCACGAACGGCATGAAGCTGCCCCGCGAGATGTACCGCATGAATAGCCCGATCACGACGATCGCGACGAGGAAGGCGATGACGGTTGCGAGCAGGGTGGGCATGAGCGCCACCGAGGTCGGGTCGCCGAACGACTTCACGAGTTTGTAGCCACCCGAGCCGAACACTGCCGGAATCGCGAGCAGGAAGGAGTATCTGGCCGCGGCTTCGCGGGAATACCCCATCAACAGGCCGGCGGTGATCGTGCCGCCCGACCGCGAGACCCCGGGAATCAGCGCCATCGCCTGCGCGAAGCCATAGATCAGGCCGTGCGGCGCGGTCATCCCATCGAGCTCGCGGACCTTCTTGCCGATCCGGTCGGCGACGCCGAGCAGCACGCCGAACACGATGAGCGCGATCGCCACGAACCAGAGTGAGCGGAGGGTCGATCCGATTGCGTCCTCGAACAGGAGGCCCAGCACGACGATCGGAACGCTGCCCAGGATAATCCACCAACCGAGACGCGCGTCCGGGTCGCTCCGCCGCACGCGGCCGGTCAGCGATCCCCACCAACGCCCGATGATGCGCACGATGTCGCGCCAGAAGAAGACCACGACAGCGGCCTCGGTTCCGAGCTGCGTGATGGCGGTGAACGCAGCGCCCGGATCACCCGCGCCCGGCAGCAGCTCTCCGGCGAGCCGGAGGTGCGCGCTTGATGAGATCGGCAGGAACTCGGTGAGCCCCTGCACGATTCCCAGAATGATCGCCTCGAAGATTCCCATGCTGTCTGCGCCGTGCCCCGTGTCGTCAGTTCTCAATCAAGATTCGGTGTCCGCGAGAACGCAGACCGGGATCCAGCGTAGTACGGACTGGGCCGCACACCCTGGACTCGTCGCTCGCGCTAGTAGCTGCGCAGCAGGTCGACCAGTACTCGGTGCCCAAAGTCGAGCGCGTCGAGCGGCACGCGTTCGTCGACCCCGTGGAACATCCCGGGGAAATCGAGATCGGCGGGCAGCCGCAGCGGCGCGAAGCCGTATCCGACGATGCCGAGCCTGCTCAGCGCTTTGTTGTCGGTGCCGCCCGAGAGCAGGTAGGGCAGGACAACCGCCTCGGGGTCTTCTCGGAGCAGGCTGGCGGTCATCGCGTCGACCAACTCACCGGAGAACGGCGTTTCCAGGCCGATGTCCGAGTGAACGGTTTCGATCTCAATATCGTCGCCAACCAACTCGCGGATCTTGGCCAGCACGGCGTCGCGCTCGGCGGGCAGCGAGCGCACGTCGACCAGCGCCTCGGCCGAGTCGGGGATGACATTGTGCTTGTACCCGGCCTGCAACACGGTCGCGTTGCTCGTGCTGCGCAGGCTCGCCTGGATGAAGCCGGCTCCCTTGCCCGCACGCACAAACATCTGTTCAGCGTCTACCTGGGTCGGGTCGACGCCGTAAATCTTCGCGACGCGCTCGATGAGGTCGCGCGTCGTGTCGCACAGCGCGATCGGCCACTCGTGGCGCCCGAGAGCGGCGATCGCCTCGGCCAAACGCACGAGCGCGTTGTCGTGCGCGATGCGCGAGCCGTGTTCCGCGGTGCCGCGCGCCCGCAGGCGGATCCAATCGAGCGCCTTCTCCCCCGTCTGCACGAGGTACGCGCGGGTGTCCTCGAACTGCACCGAGTAGCCGCCGACCTCGCTAATCGCAGTGCCCGCGCCCGCGAAGAGCTCGGGGTGATGTTCTACGAGCCAGTGCGAACCAAACACGCCGCCGTTCTCCTCGTCCGAGAAGAAGGCAATGATGACGTCGCGGCGGGGGCGATCCCCCGCGCGCAGAATCTCCGCGATGGCAGTCAGGATCATGGCGTCCATGTCCTTCATGTCGACCGCTCCGCGACCCCAGAGCATGCCGTCGCGGATCTCCCCGGCAAACGGATCGACCGACCAGTTCGTGGCGTCGGCGGGAACCACATCGAGGTGCCCGTGCAGGACGAGCGCGGGCAACTCCGGCTGGGACCCGGTGACGCGGGCCACGACGCTCGCGCGACCCGGCGCCGAGAGAAACGTCTCAGGCGCGAGTCCGAGGCTCCGCAGGAAGTCAGAGACGTACTTCGCGGCTTCCACTTCTCCGACGGAATCTCCTCCGCCGCGGTTGGTGGTGTCGATGCGAATGAGGTCCCGTGCAACCCGCACCGTCTCTGATAGTGAGGGTTCGGCCAGCGTCGGCATGCTCTCATGACTCATGACTCCAGCGTATCGAACGCGCGACACACGCGGCGGACTGGGTCGATTTCGTCGGTCACAAACTTCCGTGATAAGTTATTTCCTGTTCGGCCGGAAGCGCAAAACGCAAACAGCTGAGTAACGTGCAAGCGCGAGTGGCGGAATGGCAGACGCGCTAGCTTGAGGTGCTAGTGCCCGAAAGGGCGTGGGGGTTCAAGTCCCCCTTCGCGCACGTGATGGAAATGGCCCCCGGGTCGGAGAGCAATCTCCGAGCGGGGGTCATTTTGTTTGCCCGGGCCTCGATCACGACACGGTCTTCGGTGGTGCGGCAACATCTCCCTCGCCGACCACACGAAGCGTCGCTAGGCTCGGAGGCACTATGGACAACGCAATCGATTCATTCGCTACCAACCGCGAAAACTGGGACGAGCGTGCGCCCATTCACGCCGCGGCGAGCAGCTACGCCGTGGCACAATTCCTGTCGGACCCCGAGTTCCTCAGCGACGTCGTGCGCTTTGACCGCGACCAACTCGGCGATCTGACCGGCCTGCGCGCACTGCATCTCCAATGCCACATTGGCACCGATACGCTCTCCCTCGCGCGTCTCGGAGCGACTGCTACGGGGCTCGACTTCTCGGCCGCTTCCCTCCACGAGGCACGACTGCTCGCCGACGCCGCCGGTGAGGCCATTCACTATGTCGAATCCAACGTGTACGACGCCCCGAGCGCCCTCAAGCACGGGCAGTTCGATCTCGTCTACACCGGCATCGGTGCGCTGTGCTGGCTGCCGAGCATTGAACGGTGGGCCGAGGTGGTAGCGGAGCTCCTTGCACCGGGCGGCAGACTCTTCCTCCGCGAGGCGCACCCCATGCTGTACACAATCGACGAGGAACGTCTCGACGACTTGGTGGTCACGTACCCGTACTTTGAGACGCAGGATCCCGTCGTCTGGGTCGATTCCTCGACGTACGCGGACCCGGCGGCGCACATCTCAGCGGCAACGACTCACGAGTGGAACCACGGCATCGGCGAGGTGATTTCCGCGCTGCTCGGTCAGGGTCTCACCCTGACCTCGTTTGTGGAACACCAGAGCGTGCCGTGGGAGGCGCTCCCCGGGCGCATGACGCTCCGCGACGATGGCGAGTACGTCGTGAATGATCACCCGGGGCGCCTCCCCCTGACCTATACGCTGACCGCCGAACGGCGCAACTAATCAGTCCTGGCGGAGGCCTCCCCATCGGCGGATTCGCTGAAGCTCGTTCGCGGCACCGGTCTCAACGGAGACCGGCTTCGTGGGGGCGATCGGCCCTGCGGGCTCCGTAGCCCCCAGCGCGGCAAGGACGGCCTGCGCAGCCACAACGCCGGAGTCACGCGAGCGGTGAATCGTGCTCGTGACCATGCCGGCCCAGAACAGCACGCCCGCGATCGGGTCGGTCAGCCCCTGCCGCCGCGAGAACGGGCCGGGGTATGCACCCAGGGTGAACGGGTCCTGCGACCAGTCGTAGGTTGACGCGTGCACCGGCGCGAGGTTCGGGTCCCCCACGGTCGCCCGAATGCTCTGCAGCGCCTGGTCGAGCCGCGCATCCTCCGGCATGTCCAGGAGTTGCTGCGCTCGAGCCCCCGTCATCCACGCGACCACCAGTTCGCCCCCGAAACCCGGTGTGCCGGAGGAGGCGTTCCAGAGGCTCGGCGGATTCTGTGAGAACGTGGTGGCGATGTCCCAGGTCGGTTGCGCGGGAAGGCCCGCGGGCAGGATCGGCTGGGCAAACTCGAAGATGGCCTTGAACACGGAGAGATAGCTGATCTCCTGAATCGCCGCGAGCCGATCGGCGGGAAGTGGCGGATCAAAGGTGACCGCCCCGCTCTTGAGCACTCCGCCGGGGAGCGCCACGATCACGGTTCTGGCACGGAACGAACCATCGCTCGTGTGGACGTCGACGCGATTGGCGCGATATTCGATCGTGTCCACAACGCGTTCGAGTAGCACCGGCACCCCATCCATCAGCGGGGCGAGGACCTGCCTGTAGCCGCCGATGACGCGGTAGTCGCCGTACTCTTCCGGAGGAAGCGGCCCGGTGAGGCCCTCGGACTCTACGTAGAGGCAGTATTCGACCAGGTCGGTGACGAATCCGGCCGGCAGCACATCAAGCTGCTCGCTATCGACCTCGACCGCCGCCAGCGCTGCCGGGTAGTTGTCCGGGAGGATGCCCATGCGATTCAGCCAATCGAGGGCGGTCTCCCCCAGCTCCGGCTGCGGCATTTCGCCACCCGGAAACGCGGGTGCGCCCAACGGGAACCGGAGTCCCTCATAGTCAAAGGCACTGATCCAGGGCGTCGTGGCCGTGAGGCGAGACTGAATGCTGGTCTGGCGGTGCGTCTCCAGCCCCAAGTCGTTGATGAGGCCCCACGTTGAGACGTCGGATCCGTGCACGAGTTCGGCGCCCCGCTCGAAGGGGATCGACATTCCCGTCGTATCCGTCCACATGCGGCCACCGACCCGATCACGCGCTTCGAGCACCAACACGCGCTTACCGGCATCGGCGAGCACACGGGCGGCCCCCAAACCCGACGCCCCGGCGCCGACCACAATTGTGTCCCAGACGTCCGTCGGAGAGATCACCATCCGTGACGGCGGGGACGCTGCCGTGAGCAGCATCCCCGCGGCTCCGGCAGCGCCCAGGCTGAGCAGGGTGCGGCGCGTGAGTCCTCCGGCGCGTGCAGCCCCTGCCTCATGCGATTTGGCGGGAAAGTCAGAATGATGGCCCACAGGATCTCCAGACGTCGTTGTCAGCGTTGAGGTCTCACGCTAGAGATTCGCAGGAAGCTTGTCAACGGTGATGACAAGTTCATTTCGCCTGTCAAGCAGGCCGCTAGGAGCGCAGACGCCGCCGCAAGACGTCAATGCGATCTTGCAGCTGGGTGACGCTCGCCTGCGCAACCGGCGGTCCCCCGCAGCTGCGCCGCAGCTCGGTATGGATCATCGGGTGCGGCTCGCCCGAGACCTTGGCGTACATGCCGACCAGGCTGCTCAGCAGCTTGCGCTGCTCCCCGAGGGTCCGGAATAGTGCCCCTGGCGCCTCCGCCTTCTCGGGCGCGTGCTCGAGGATGCCCTGACTCTGGGCGCTGCGCTTTGCCTGGCGCGACTGTCGTTGTATGAGCAGCGCGCGAACCTCGGTCGGCTCGAGCAGCCCGGGGAACCCGAGGAATTCGAGCTCCTCCTCGCTCTCGACCTCCGCATATCCCCCGAACTCGGTGCCGTCGAACACCGCACGGTCGAAGTGGGCGTCAGAGCCGAGGGCCTGGTACACAAAGCCCTCGCCCTCCATCTCTTCCGATGCCCGGTCCTCGCGGTTCGCCTCGGCGAGCAGGGCAGCCTCGGCGTCCCACATGTCCTCCGCGCTCCCCGGCATTTCGAGGACGTGGTCGCGCTCTTTCTCGAGCTCTTGCGCGAGCTGCATGAGTGCGGGGACGTTGGGGATGAAGACGGTCGCGACCTCGCCACGGCGACGGCTCCGCACAAACCGGCCAATCGCCTGAGCAAAGAACAGCGGGGTTGAAGAACTCGTGGCATACACCCCGACCGCGAGGCGCGGCACGTCGACTCCTTCCGACACCATGCGCACGGCGACCATCCAGCGTGAGGTTCCCGCCGAAAACGACTCGATCTGATCGCTCGCGGTCGAGTCGTCCGACAAGATCAGCGCGACCGACTCCCCGGTGATCTCACTCAGCTGTGACGCGTACGCCCGCGCGGAGGCGTGGTCGGTCGCGATGACAAGGCCCCCGGCGTCGGGGATGTGCTCGCGCACCTCGCTGAGACGGCGATTCGCGGCGCGCAAGACCTTGGCAATCCAATCGCCGGCAGGATCCAGCGCGGTGCGCCACGCCTGCGAGGTGATGTCCTTAGTGTTGCCCTCGCCGAGACGGGCTTCCATCTCCTCGCCGGTAGAGGTCTGCCAGCGCATCTTCCCGGCGTACACCATGAAGACGACGGGGCGAACGATGCCGTCGGCTAGCGCGCGGCCGTAACCGTAGCCATAGTCGGTCAGCGACACGCGCGTGCCGTCCGGCTGCGGCGCGTATCGCACGAACGGAATTTCGGCATCGTCCGAGCGGAACGGGGTACCCGTCAGCGAGAGACGACGGCGCGCGCCGCCGTAGGCTTCGCGAATCGCGTCACCCCAGCTCAGCGCGTCGCCGCCGTGGTGAATCTCGTCCAAAATGACGAGTGTCGACGATTGTTCGGTCAAGAGCTTGTGCAGGACCGGCTTCATCGATACCTGCGCGTACGTCACGACGATGCCGTGATAGTGGCGACCGTAGGCCAGGCCGTCGGCATTCGAATATGACGGGTTCAGCCTGATCCCCGCGCGGAATGCCGCCTCAGCCCACTGCTTCTTCAGGTGCTCGGTCGGGGCCACCACGATGACCTGTTCCACGGAGCCGCGACCGCGCAATTCGGCGGCGAGGCGCAGCGCGAATGTGGTCTTCCCCGCGCCCGGCGTAGCCGACGCGAGGAAGTCGCGCGGTTCAGTCTCGAAGTACTGACCGATCGCTTCTGCCTGCCAGGCCCGCAGCCTTCCGGCGGTACCCCAGGCGGCGCGCTCGGGGTACGCGGGCGAGAGCTGCTCAGCGGCACTCGTGCCCGGCGCATGCTCAATCGGGCCCATCTCCGTCACGAGGTCCTAGACTACCGTTTACTGCGACATCGGGGGCTGGACGGAGGGTGGATACTGTGACGAACATCAGTGCAGGCGCGGACTTCGCGCCCGAAAACATGGCGCTGCCGTGGTCTCGTTTTGTCGCTATCGGCGATTCGTTCACCGAGGGTGTCGGCGATCCTGAGCCAGAGAGCCCCGGGGGCCTGCGCGGCTGGGCCGACCGATTCGCCGAGGTGCTCGGCGCTTTTGATCCTGACTTTGCGTATGCGAACCTCGCCGTCCGCGGGAAGCTGATCCGCCAGATCGCCGAGGAACAGGTCGAGAACGCACTGGATTTGCGTCCGGATCTCATCAGCCTCTGCGCGGGCGGCAACGACGTGATTCGACCGGGCTCGGACCCCGACGAGGTCGCCGCGGAGCTCGATCGCGTCGTCGCTCGGCTATGCCAGGGCGGCGCTACCGTCCTGCTCTTCACCTCTACCGACATCGGGTTCTCCTCTGTGTTTCGCCCCATCCGCGGCAAAGTAGCGATCTACAACGAGAACGTTCGCAAGGTTGCGCTCCGTCACGACTGCATCGTGATCGATTTGTGGGCCGTGGAGGAACTCCAGGACAGCCGCTACTGGGCCGACGACCGGCTGCACTACAACGCGCTGGGCCACCACACGGTAGCCCGGGCCGCACTCAGAGCACTCAACGTTCCGAACGACCTCGAGCCTCACGACCCGCTGCCACTTCCGGCGCACAACTGGCGTCAGGCGCGTCGCGAAGATCTGGTGTGGGCGCGCGAGCACCTCGTGCCATGGGTCATCCGCCGCATCAAGCACGTCTCGTCAGGTGACAACGTGCAGGCGAAGCGACCCGAAGCTGCCGTGATGGCGCCCCGCCACGGAGACCACGACTAGGCCATTGCCGTTCGCCCCCGGCTGTGTCAGCCTGGACTGAGTCCCGTCGCCGCAGCGACGCCGTCGCATCCACGACGTCGGGCCACGAGCGGAGCACGGCATGGGACGCATCTGTATCGACCTCTTCACTTCCCTGGACGGCGTCGCGCAGGCCCCTGGTGGCCCCGAGGAGGACGAGGAGGACGGATTCGCCTTCGGGGGCTGGCAGGCGCCACTGATCGACGAGGTTGTCGGCGAGCAGGTACTCTCGGGCATGAGCGGCATGGACGCACTCCTCCTGGGCAGAAAGACCTACGACATTTTCGCGGGCTACTGGCCGGAGCAACAGGGCGAGATTGCCGACCTGTTCAATCGCATTCCCAAGTATGTGGCGACGCGCCAGAATATGCCCCTCCCGTGGGCTGACAGCGTTCCGCTCGGAAGCAACACCGCCGCCGGCGTGCAGGATCTCCGCCGCCGCCACGAACGAATCCATGTGATCGGCAGCCTGGACTTCGTCCAGACGCTGCTGGCGGAGCAGCTCTTCGACCAGCTCACCCTCTGGGTACACCCGATCCTGCTGGGCCCCGGGAAACGAGTATTTGCCGACGGCGCGGTTCCCACGAACCTGCAACTGCTCGAACCTGCGGTGACCTCGCCGCGGGGAGTCGTCAGATTGCGCTACGAACTCGTGGGTGGCGTCCCCGCAACCGGAGACATGTCCGCCCAATAGACCGGTTCGGCGGTGAGGCCACCCACGTCAAAGCGTTCGAGCAGGGACGCCATCTCGATCGATTGCCCCGGCGCTGCAAGGCCGAGTGATTCGGCCATCCATCTGCGGACGTCGACCGCATCGACCCCGTCGGCCGCGAGGTCCTCGAGCGTGACCGCCCCGTCACGCTTCGCGAGTCGCGCCCCATTCGCGCCTAACACGAGCGGGACATGGGCATACTCTGGCTCGGGCAGCCCCAGCAGACGCTGCAACAAGATCTGGCGCGAGGTAGACGAGGCGAGGTCGTCGCCGCGCACGACCTGGTCGACCCCCATGTCGGCATCGTCCACCACGACGGCGAGGTTATAGGCGATCGTTCCGTCACCTCGTCGCAGCACGAAGTCGTCGACCACACCCGGCACCTGTCCCAGGATGCGGTCGGTGATAGTCGGGGCGACGGTGCCCTCGGGCACTTTCAGGCGCAACGCGGGCAGGCGCGGCGCGATCGCGGTGCGCGCACGAGAACGCTCCTCCGCCGTGCGGTCGCGGCAGGTTCCCGGGTAGGCGCCAGGAGGCGCGTGCGGCGCCGTGGGCGCTGCCAGGATGTCGGCGCGCGAGCACGTGCATTCGTACACCAGACCAGCTGATGCCAGGCGCCGAATAGCGGCGGCGTGCGCCGCACCACGCTCGGTTTGCAGCACCACTTCGCCGTCCCAGTCGATGCCGATCGCCGCGAGCTCGGCAAGCTGCTCGCTCGCGGCGCCGGCGTCACGCCCCCGATCAAGGTCTTCAACCCGCACGAGGAACGCCCGGCCGGTCGAACGGGCGCACAGCCACGCGACCAAGGCAGTCCGCAGATTGCCGACGTGGAGTCGCCCCGAGGGGCTCGGCGCATATCTTCCGGCGCCGACGAGATCATTCATACTGCCAGCCTACGGCCGCAGCCTTTCGGTGGCCGCGCGTGGGGCGTAGTCTGGCGGCATGCCCAACCTCACTGAGAAAATCACCGGCGCACTGTCCACGCTTGGCGTCGAGCGTTCCTTCGGCGACCCGATCGAGCTCGGCGACGAGACGATCGTTCCCGTCGCTGCCGTCTGGATGGGCCTCGGGGGCGGCGCGTCGACCGACGACGCAGCCGGGGAAGGCGCCGGCGGCGGCGGCGTTTCGCTCCCGTTCGGCGCGTATGTCAGCTCGGGCGGGCGAACGACGTTCCGCCCCAACACGATTGTCCTCATGGCGGTTTCTGTCCCGCTCGTCTGCGTGGCAGGCAAGGCAATTTCGCGCATCGTGCGGGCCGGAAAGCGCCGCCGCTAGACCCGACACGGTGTGTCGCGTGCACCGATCACCGTCCACTCTCCCCTATGCTGGTACAGGTCCGCTTCGGCGGGTGCGCGCCTGTAGCTCAGTTGGTTAGAGCGCCACGTTTACACCGTGGATGTCGGGGGTTCGAGTCCCTCCGGGCGCACTTCACACATTTACTTCACGCAACACATCCGGCGTCACCCCGCGTTTGACCCTCTCGATTCCGCGTCACCGCCACATCAGATGGGAATACTCATGTTTGGCACGACTTCGACTCTCGCGGCCACCGGCAGCGACAGCCTCGTTCTGTACTTCGTCATCGGAGGGATCCTCCTCGCCGCAGGCCTTGGCCTCATTGTCCTTCGTGCGTTGCGAAAGCGGCCCACCTCGACCAAGCCTGACAGCGCTGACTCCGCAGGCGACGACGACCTCCAGTCTTAGCTGCACCAAAAACGCCCCGATCCTCCGCCGTGCTGGCGAGGGATCGGGGCGTTTTGCGTTGAACGCCTGGAAGGCTAGGCCGTCACCAGGCTGAGCGCCTCGGTGTAGGCCGCGAAGTCACGAGCCTCGCCCGGCTCCTTCACGAATGCCGCACGAACCACTCGCTCCTGATCGATCAGGAAGGTGCCGCGCTTGGCGATTCCGGCTTCTTCAATGAAGACGCCGAACTGCTGCGCGACCGCACCGTGGGGCCAGAAGTCCGAAAGAATCGGGAAATCATACCCCTCAGCCTCGGCCCACGCGCGCTGCGTGAATGAGGAGTCGACAGAAATACCGACAACCTGCACGTTCTCGCCGTCAAACACTGCGAGGTTGTCGCGCAGCTCGCAGAGCTCGGTGGTGCAGATGCCCGAGAACGCGAGCGGGAAGAATACGAGCACAACGGGCTTGTCTGCGACGAGCTCAGAAAGCACGACTTCCTCGCCGAGGTGGGTGGTGAGCGTGAAATCGGGGGCGATTTCTCCGACAGCAATCGACACGAGTTGCGTCCTTTCCGGCTCGCAAGCGCGCGCCGATGCGGGGTGATGGATTTCCAGCCTACCGGCGCCCACCGCAGGAAACCGTGATCTCGGAACCGGGTGGATCCGGCTCGCCGTCTCCTAACATACGAATTCCACGAAAGTGCGCAAATAGGCGTGCGTGAATCGCAGAACTTTCGCCGTTCTTCGCTAGTCTGGGAACTGGTCCGCGCACCCGCGGTCCATGCTCGTGCGCGTGCACATCTGTTTCGCGCCGGCCCACCGTTAGGAGAGCTCTCGTGGTTGTGAACACCCAGGATCCATACGCACCCAATCGGGATGACCAGGACCCCCAGGAGACGGCGGAGTGGCGCGAGTCGCTCCAGCAGCTGGTAACGGCACACGGGCCAGCCCGTGCACGCGAGATCATGACGAGCCTCCTCGCCCAGTCGCGCGAGCTGCACCTCAACGTTCCGCAGGTCCCGACCACGGACTACGTCAACACGATCGCCTCCGAGAACGAGCCGAGCTTCCCCGGGGACGAGGACCTCGAGCGTCAGTACCGCTCGTGGATTCGCTGGAACGCAGCCATGACCGTGCACCGCGCGCAGCGCCCCGGCGTGGGCGTCGGTGGCCACCTCTCGAGCTACGCCTCAGCCGCCTCGCTGTATGAGGTCGGCTTCAACCACTTCTTCCGCGGGCAGGATCACCCCGGCGGCGGCGACCAGATCTTCTTCCAGGGTCACGCCTCCCCCGGCATCTACGCTCGCGCCTTCCTCGAGGGGCGCCTGAGCGCCGACCAGCTCGATGGCTTCCGTCAGGAAAAGTCGCATGCGACCGGCGGCCTGCCCAGCTACCCGCACCCCCGTCTGCTTCCCAGCTTCTGGCAGTTCCCGACCGTATCGATGGGCTTAGGCCCGATCAACGCGATCTACCAGGCACAGCTCAACAAGTACGTCACGAACCGGGGCATCAAGGACGCCTCGGATCAGCACGTTTGGGCGTTCTTGGGCGATGGCGAGATGGACGAGGTCGAGAGCCGCGGCCAGTTGCAGGTCGCCGCCAACGAGGGCCTCGACAACCTCACCTTCGTAGTCAACTGCAACCTGCAGCGCCTCGACGGCCCGGTCCGCGGCAACGGAAAGATCATCCAGGAGCTCGAGAGCTACTTCCGCGGCGCCGGATGGAACGTCATCAAGGTCGTCTGGGGACGCGAATGGGACGACCTCCTCAACCGCGACAGCTCGGGAGCGTTGCTCAACCTCATGAACGTCACCCCCGACGGTGACTACCAGACGTACAAGTCCGAGAACGGCGCCTACGTCCGCGAGCACTTCTTCGGGCGCGACGAGCGCGCACTCGCGCTCGTTGAGGGCTACACCGACGACCAGGTGTGGGGCCTGCGCCGCGGCGGCCACGACTACCGCAAGGTACACGCCGCCTACCAGCAGGCGATGAACCACAAGGGCCAGCCGACGGTCATCCTGGCGAAGACCATCAAGGGCTACGGCCTCGGTCCGCACTTCGAGGCGCGCAACGCGACTCACCAGATGAAGAAGATGACGCTCGAAGACCTGAAGCTCTTCCGCGACACCATGCACATCCCGATCTCGGACGCACAGCTCGAGGCCGACCCCTACCTGCCGCCGTACTACAAGCCGGCTGACTCGGATCCTGCGATCCAGTACGTCCACGAGCGCCGTCGTGCGCTCGGCGGATACCTCCCCGAGCGCCGCACCAACCACACCCCGGTGCGTGTGCCCGAGGAGAAGACCTACGCGATCGCGAAGAAGGGTTCGGGCACGCAGGAAGCCGCGACCACGATGATCTTCGTGCGCCTGCTGAAGGACCTCATGCGCGACAAGGAGTTCGGCCCGCGCATCGTGCCGATCATCCCCGACGAGGCCCGCACCTTCGGCATGGACTCGTACTTCCCGACGTCGAAGATCTACAACCCGCACGGCCAGACCTACACCTCGGTCGACCGCGAGCTGCTCTTGGCGTACAAGGAGAGCGCGCAGGGCGTCCTGCTGCACGTCGGCATCAACGAGGCCGGCGCCGCCGCCGCGTTCACCGCGGTCGGCACCTCGTACTCGACGCAGGGCGAACCGCTCATTCCGATCTACATCTTCTACTCGATGTTTGGCTTCCAGCGCACGGGCGACGCGATCTGGGCCGCAGGCGACCAGATGGCTCGCGGCTTCATGATTGGCGCGACCGCCGGACGCACGACGCTGACCGGCGAGGGACTGCAGCACGCCGACGGGCACTCGATGGTGCTCGCGGCCACGAACCCCGCCGTGATCTCCTACGACCCGGCCTACGGCTACGAGATCGGGCACATCATGCGCTCCGGCCTCGACCGCATGTACGGTGGCACCCACCCGGATCCGAACGTCATCTACTACATGTCGGTCTACAACGAGCCCATCGTGCACCCGGCCGAGCCGGCCGATGTTGACGTTGACGGCATCGTGCGCGGCATCCACCGGGTGTCGCAGGGCGCGGCTGGCGGCCTACGGGCGCAGATCCTGGCCTCCGGAGTCGCCGTGCCGTGGGCACGGGAGGCAGCCGAGCTGCTGGAGAGCGACTGGGGCGTGAGCGCCGATGTCTGGAGCGTCACA
Organism: Leucobacter sp. CX87; assembly: GCF_018682295.1. NCBI lineage: Bacteria > Bacillati > Actinomycetota > Actinomycetes > Micrococcales > Microbacteriaceae > Leucobacter > Leucobacter sp. CX87. Next base: position 399,215 of record NZ_JAFIRI010000001.1, read on the forward strand.
AGCTGGTCGGAGCTGCGCCGCGACGGCGTTGCGGCTGAGCAGCACAACTTCCTGCACCCCGAAGCGGCTCCGCGCTCCGCGTACCTGCGGGACAAGCTCGCGGGTGCTGAAGGCCCCTTCGTCGCGGTGAGCGACTGGGCGACTCAGGTTCCCGACCAGATCCGCGAGTTTGTGCCCGGCGACTTCGCTGTTCTCGGCGCCGACGGCTTCGGCTTCTCCGACACGCGCGCCGCCGCACGCCGCCACTTCGCGATTGATCGCGAGTCCGTCGTCGTCCGCGTGCTGCAGAGCCTCGCCGCTCAGGGCAAGATCGACGCAGGCGTTCCGCGCCAGGCGGCGGCGCAATACCGCCTGCTCGATGTGAACGCTGGCACGACCGGGGGTGCGGGCGGCGAGGCCTAGGCTGGCCGTCCGGCCGACGAACACGATACGCTCAGCACACCATGGCGCGTACGAAACAGCAGGAGCTCGCGTGGCTCCGCACGATCACCGGCGAACTCGCCACCCTGACGATCACGCGGCTTGAGGAGACGCTCCCCTGGTACGGGGAGATGCCTCCCGGCCGCCGATCCGCGGTGGGGCTGGTCGCACAGACCGGCATCAGCTCGTTCATGAGCTGGTACGAGGACCCTTCCAGCACACCGTGGATCGCCTCGGACGTGTTCGGCTCAGCCCCGCGCGAACTGCTGCGCTCGATCAGCCTCCAGGAGACCCTGCAGCTGATTCGCGTGGTCGTGAGCGTCGTTGAAGATCGTGTTGCCCGCGAAAGCGAGCCGCTGCGCGAAGCGATCATGCACTATTCACGCGATGTCGCCTTCGCGGCCGCGGACGTCTACGCCCGCGCCGCCGAGGCGCGCGGACTCTGGGACGCGCGCCTTGAGGCGCTCGTGGTCGACTCCATCTTGACCGGCGAGTCCGACGACGAACTGCCCAGCAGGATCGCGGCACTCGGCTGGCACGGCCAGGGCGAGGCGACGGTGCTCGTCGGCACCGCCGATCGCAGCGTCGACGTCGACCAGATCCGCCGCATCGCGCGTCACGCCTCGGCTGACGTGCTCATCGGGCTGCAGGGGGCCAGGCTCGTGCTCGTGATCGGCCGGGCGGATCCTGAACCGCGCGAACCGGGTACCGCCACCGTGGAAACTCCGGACTTCATCGAGCTCGCCGCCCGACTCAGCGATTCGTTCACCGACGGGCCCCTCGTACTGGGCCCGACAGTTCCCACCCTGGTCGAGGCCTCGCGCAGCGCCCGGGCGGCGCTTGCCGGTGTCGCCGTCGCTCGTTCCTGGCGGAACGCCCCGCGCCCGGTGCATGCCGATGACCTGCTTCCCGAGCGCGCGCTTGCCGGCGATGGCCTGGCCCGACGCACGCTCATCGAGCAGATCTACACCCCGCTCGTCGAGCACTCCCCCGAACTCCTTGAGACCCTGTGGTGCTATCTCGACAACGGCCGCTCCCTCGAGGGCACCGCTCGCGAACTCTTCGTCCACCCGAACACGGTCCGCTATCGCCTCAAGAAGGTCTCCGAGATCATCGGCTGGAATGCGACCGGAGCCCGTGAGGCGCTGATCCTGCAGGCTGCGCTCATCGTGGGCTCCATCGCGAGCAATGGGCCCAGACGCACCCCTCAGCCGAAGAAATAGTGGGATCCCACAACGTTTTCGCGTTTTTCTCGTGTGGCACATGCAGGTGCGGGCACGTTCATCTGCGAAACTTAGACACGTGATTGTCATCGCTTGCCCAGGACAGGGCTCTCAGACTCCGGGGTTCCTTGCCGAGTGGCTTGAAGACCCGACCGCGCGCGAGTTCCTGGGAGAGGTGTCCGAGCGCATTGGCCTTGATCTCGTCGCCCACGGCACGCTCAGCGACGCCGACACCATCAAAGACACGGCGGTCGCCCAGCCACTCATCGTCGCCGCGAGCCTCCTGGCCTGGCGTGCGCTCGGCGCGCGCGCCGACCTCAGCGGCGTCGGCGTTGCCGGCCACTCAGTCGGCGAATTTGCGGCCGCTGCTGCCGCCGGCGTGCTGACCGAGACTGATGCACTTGCGCTCGTGCGCACCCGTGGCCTCGCGATGGCCGAGGCCGCCGCTCAGACTCAGACCGGCATGGCGGCCGTCGTCGGCGGAGTCGAAGCAGACGTCCTCGCGGCGATCGAGTCCGCCGGGCTCACCGCCGCGAACCGCAACGGTGGCGGGCAGATCGTGGCAGCGGGCTCCGTTGCCGGCCTCGCGGCCCTCGCAGAGGCGGCCCCTCGCGGCGCCCGCGTCATCCCGCTCTCGGTGGCCGGTGCGTTCCACACGGAATACATGGCAGGCGCCATTCCCGCCCTCGCAGATGCCGCAGCCGCAATCACCCCGGACGACCCGACGCTGGCGCTGTGGACCAACTCGGACGGCAGCCGCGTCGCGAGTGGCTCTCGTTTCCTTGAGCTCCTGGTCTCGCAGGTGTCAAGCCCCGTCCGCTGGGATGCCTGCATGGAGTCCTTCCAGGCCGCCGGCATCACCGGACTCATCGAGCTCACCCCCGCCGGAGCGCTGACGGGTATCGCCAGGCGTGCCCTTCGCGGCGTCCCGACGGTCGCCATCAAGACCCCGTCCGATCTCGATGCGGCTGTAGAGCTGCTCTCGATTCCCGCCTAGACACGATCCAAAGGACCCTCATGGCCACCCTGACTCAGTCTGTCGGAGTCGCGCACACGCGCATTCTTTCCGTGGGCGCCGCACGCGGTTCACTCGCCGTCACCAACGACGAGATTATCGAACCGATCAACTCCTCCGACGAGTGGATCAGGCAGCGCACGGGCATCATTACACGCAAGCGTGCGACCCCCGACGTGCTCGCGGTCGACCTGGCTGAGGGCGCCGGGCGTGAGGCAATCGAGCGCTCGGGTATTGATCCTGCGGATATCGACCTCGTCATCGTCGCCACCATCAGCAACGTACGCCAGACGCCGTCCATCGCTGCGGTCGTCGCCGATCGCGTCGGGGCCAACCCGGCCGCGGCCTACGACATGAACGCGGCGTGCGCCGGCTACGCCTACGCCGTCGCCCAGGCCGACGCCCTGATTCGCGGGGGCGCGGCGCACTACGCGCTCGTGATCGGCGCCGAGAAACTCTCCGACGTCATCGATCCCACCGATCGCTCGATTTCGTTCCTGCTCGGCGATGGCGCCGGCGCCGTCGTCATTGGCCCGAGCGACTCGCCCGGAATCTCCCCGACCGTCTGGGGATCGGACGGCTCTCGCGCCGATGCCGTGTCGATGGACCACTCGCTCATTGAGTTCCGCGACGGCACGGCCGCCTGGCCGACACTGCGCCAGGAGGGCCCCACCGTCTTCCGCTGGGCCGTCTGGGAGATGGCGAAGGTTGCTCGCCAGGCCATCGAGACTGCCGGCATCGAGGTCGAAGACCTCGCCGCGTTCATCCCTCACCAGGCCAACATGCGCATCATCGACGAGTTCGCAAAGCAGCTGAAGCTGCCCGAATCGGTGGTGATCGCCCGCGACATCGAGACGATGGGCAACACCTCGGCCGCCTCGATCCCGCTCGCAACCCACGCGCTGCTCGAGTCGCACCCCGAGCTTTCCGGCGGACTCGCGCTCCAGATCGGCTTTGGCGCCGGCCTGGTCTACGGCGCGCAGGTCGTCCGGCTGCCCTAGCGGGCCTTCACGCTTTACACTTCACTGACCCCATTCACAATTCAAGGAGATACAGCACATGGCATTCAGCAACGAAGAGGTTCTCGCAGGTCTGGCCGAGCTCGTCAACGACGAGACCGGGATCGCAGCGGACGTGGTCGCACTCGAGAAGTCGTTCACCGATGACCTCGACATCGACTCGATCTCGATGATGACCATCGTCGTCAACGCCGAAGAGAAGTTCGACGTCAAGATTCCGGACGAGGAAGTCAAGAACCTCAAGACGGTCGGCGACGCAGTCACCTTCATCGTCAAGGCCCAGGCCTAAAGACGCCCGCGGACGGGAGGCGGGCCAAGGCTCGCCTCCCCCGCTTTCACCCGGGGATCAACTTCACGAGGCCCTGCAGGCCGCCGAGCGGCCGACCCCATCCGTTCGTCCTGAAGACTCTTCCCGACTCGGAGACAGCACATCATGACTCACAAGATCGTCATTACCGGCATTGGCGCCTCCACCCCGCTCGGCGGTACCGCCGGCGAGACCTGGGCAGCCCTCAATGCTGGCGTTTCTGGCGCCCGCTCGCTCACCCACGACTGGGTAGCCGAGTACGAGCTGCCGGTCACCTTTGCCGCAGAGGCGAAGGTCCGCCCGGAAGAAGTCCTTGAGCGCCCCGTCGCCAAGCGCCTCGACCCCTCCAGCCAGTTCGCGCTCATCTCGGCCATGGAAGCCTGGGCCGACGCAGGCGCCCCCGAGGTCGACCCTGATCGCCTCGGCGTCGACTACGCCTCAGGCATCGGCGGGCTCTGGTCCCTCCTCAACGGCTGGGACACCCTGCGCGAGCGCGGCGCACGTCGCGTGCTCCCCATGACCGTCCCCATGCTGATGCCGAACGCCCCCGCCGCTGCCATCTCGATGCACTTCCAGGCCCGCGCCTTCGCGCGCACCACCGCTTCCGCATGCGCATCGAGCACCGAGTCGCTCGCGAACGCCTACGACCACCTGCAGGCGGGCCTCGCCGATGTCGTCATCGCTGGCGGCACCGAGTCGGCCATTCACCCCATCACGTTGGCTTCGTTTGCGTCGATGCAGGCGCTCTCTCGCCGAAATGACTCCCCCGAGACCGCCTCTCGCCCGTACAGCATCGACCGTGACGGCTTCGTCATGGGCGAGGGTGCGGCGACCTTCGTGCTCGAGACCGAGGAGCACGCCCGCGCCCGTGGCGCCCGCATCTACGGCGAGCTCGCCGGCGGCGGCGTGACCGCAGATTCCTACCACATCACCGCGAACGATCCCGAGGGCCGTGGCGCAAGCCGCGCAGTCCTCCTGGCCCTCGAGCAGGCGGGCGCGACGCCCGACGAGGTTACGCACATCAACGCGCACGCGACGAGCACCCCCGTGGGCGACGTCGCGGAGTACGCGGCGCTGCACAAGGTCTTCGGCGATCGCGTGCACGAGATCCCCGTCTCGGCTACGAAGGGCGCAACCGGCCACCTGCTCGGCGGCACGGGCGCGCTCGAGGCGATGTTCACGCTGCTCGCCATCCGTGAGCGCCAGGCGCCGCCCACGATTAATCTCACGACGCAGGATCCCGCTATCCCGCTCAAGGTGTCGGGCGCGCAGCAGCCGCTGGGTGACGGGCCACAGCTCGCCATCAGCAACTCGTTCGGCTTCGGCGGCCACAATGCCGTCGTCGCGCTGCGCACGATGGACTAGTCGCGCTCGCGCGAACGAGGGCCCCGGATCTGTTGATCCGGGGCCCTTCTCGTTGTCTGACCGGAGGGCCCTCGGGTTCCCGCAAGCTCCCCAGCCAAGTCTGTGTGGTGTCGGCGGTGAGCCCGCCAGCGTGGTCGCGCGCGGGATTCAGCCCACTCGATGCAACCAGTGCACCGAGGCCCCGCCGTCTGCTTGGAGATCTGCGCCGAGCGCGACACCGCGAAAGAGCTCCAGTTCTTCATCCCACGCGGTGGCCAGCGCAAGCCTGAGCGCAACCGCGAAGCGAGTGGGGTCGCCGCCAGACTCGTGCAGGACGGCCTCAATCCGATGCTCGGTGAGCACCGCACTCCCGCCCGCGTCCGTAGCCAGATGTGCGATGCCGAGACTCGGGGTGTGCATCCACCGTCCGCCGTCGACTCCGGGGCTCGAGGACTCGGTGACTTCGTAGCGCAGCTGCTCCCAGCCGTGTAACGCCGAGGCGAGCCGCACCCCGGTTCCTACAGGGCCTGACCATGCGATCTCGCCGCGCACCGAACCCGGGATCAGCGGCTGCGGGTGCCACTCTATGGACACCGCTGAACCGAGCTCACGCGCGAGCGCCCACTCGATGTGGCGCGCGAGGGCGCGTGCGCTTGAATGCACCACCAAGTGCCCCGTCGTGTGAAATTCCTCCGCCGACGCGGTGTCTGACGCGATCACAGTTGCTCCTCCCGATTCGAAACGTCTTCCCCAACGTCGATTCGGTGCGCCTGTGCGTCTGCGCCGATCCTGACACACGATCCGAGACATGACAAGGCCCGGGAGCGCAATTCGCGTTCCCGGGCCTTGCGGAGCAGGGTTAGTCGCGCGACTTGCGCCCCGTGACCAGCCCGTACACGAGCAGCACGACGATCGAACCGATGATGGCCACGATCCAGGTCTGGAAGGACCAGAAGTCAGCGAGCCCGGTCCCGAAGATCATCGAACCGAGCCAGCCACCAAGAAACGCGCCGACGACGCCGAGCAGGAGCGTCGCGAACCAGCCGCCCGCCTGATTACCCGGCAGGATTGCCTTGGCGATTGCGCCTGCGACCAGCCCCAAAATGAGAAATGCAAGAAAGCCCATGATCTTGCTCCTTTCGCTACCCGGCACGGTGCGCCGGATGAGATGAGAATACGCCTCAGCAATGAAATTCGGCAGCGAATCCACAGCCAGCGTTCAGGACGCCAGGATCTGCTTGCGCAGGATACGAACAAGCGTGCCCGATTGACCCAAAGGCGAACGCCGTAAGGCAACTCACTATCTTCGCCGGGCAGGATTGTCGCCGATAGACCGGTCAAGGAGCTCCCGGATGTCGCGCTCCGAGCAAGTACTCGCCCAGACGACCCTTGCCGAGAAGGCGTCACCGATCTCCGGAGAGAACCTTTGGATCGCCACCCCCATCGACCGACTCGGCGCCCCCTCCATCATGCTCACCGACGGCCCGCACGGCCTGCGCAAGCAGGTCGACGAAGCGCCGGCGTCGAGGCCGCCGCAGAGCAGGTGAGCATTCTCTTGGGATTCGGTCTCAGTGACAAGGCGTAATCCGCGCGCCGGGCACAGCTTCGATGACTCCCCCGAGGATTCGTTGGCCACTGGGCGCGTCGTGACGACATTGATTTGCGGGACTCAGTCCCAGGTGCCGCGGCGTCGGCGGAGGACTTGCCCCTCGGAGGCCCCCTCGTGTTTGGCAAGATGAGCGCTGCGTTGGCCGCGGCCACCCAGAGCAAGAATGTCGTGGACGTGGGCACGAGGGTGCCACATCCACACTCCTTGAGTAGACTGATCACCCTACTCAGATCGGAGTGCTCGTGACCAGCGTTGTCCCACGCGATCGACCGGCACGCCGGCGTCTGCTCTCGGCTGCCGCGGAGCTGTTTTATGCCGACGGCATGCACGCCACGGGCGTGGAGGCGATCATCGAGCGCGCCGGAATCGCGCGCAAGAGTTTCTACAACAACTTCGCGTCAAAGGACGAGCTGGTGCTCGCCTATATCGAGTCACGACATCGTGAGTGGCTCGAAATCCACCACCAACGCACCCTGAACACGTCATCGCCTGACGGCCGCGTGCTTGCGGTGTTCGACGCGTACATCGACCATGCAAGTGGCGCGTTCGCCCATGGTTTCCGGGGTTGCGGGCTGCTGAATGCCGCCGCGGAGCTGCCGGCCGGGAGTCCCGGCCGAGCTGCGGTGCGCGAGCACAAGGCAGAAGTCGAGGCCATCCTGCGCTCAACCCTCGAGGAGCGGCTCCCCGCAAGCGCATCAGCGGCGCTCGCCGAGCACCTGTTCCTCCTCCTCGAGGGTGCCGTCGCTCGCGCGGGGCTCGAAGGTAGCGCGGCTCGACTGCACAGCGCCCGCAAGATCGCCTCCTCACTCCTGGCCGCCTCATGAGTCGCGAGCGCGCCCTGGCGCTTGGCGCCGTCGCCATCAGCTCGATCCTGTGGGGCACTACCGGGACGGCCGCGACCTTCGCGCCCGGCGCTGGACCCCTCGCGATCGGCGCCTTCGCGCTCGGCATCGGCGGGATCCTGCAGGCGCTCGTCGCGATTCCCGCGCTGCGGGCCGCCCGCTCGCAGCTTCGCCGCAACCGCCCGACAGTCGTGCTGGGGGCGCTCGCGGTCGCCGTGTACCCGCTCGCGTTCTACAGCTCGATGCATCTCGCCGGAGTCGCGCTAGGCGTGGTGGCGTCGCTCGCTTCTGCCCCGCTCGCGTCGGGGGTGATCGAGCGGATCGTCGAGCGCACGCCGCTGAGTCCCTGGTGGTTGAGCGCGGCGGGGCTCGGAATCGTGGGCAGCGCGTTGCTCTGCTTCTCGAAGCTCACCTCGGCTCCCGAAGAGCTTGCGGCAACGCTTCTCGGGATCGGACTCGGACTGGTCGCGGGCACAACCTACGCCGTCTATTCGTGGTGCGCTCAACGCCTCATGGTCTCCGGGGTGAGCCGTTCGGCCTCGATGGGGGCGATCTTTGGGTGGGGCGGCACCCTGCTGCTTCCCGTCGTGTGTGTCACCGGAGCTCCGCTGATCGCGGGCCTCCCCACGCTCTCGGTAGCTCTGTATATGGCGCTCGTCCCGATGTTCCTGGGCTACCTGCTGTTTGGGTATGGCTTGGCGCGGCTCCCCGTCAGCACGGTCACGACACTCACCCTCAGCGAACCGGCAATCACGACGGTGCTCGCAGTCCTCGTCGTCGGTGAACGCCTGAGTCTGCTCGGCTGGTCGGGGCTTGGTCTGATCGCGCTCTCGCTCGTGGTGCTGGTGTGCGCGCCGGCATCCCAAGTGTCTCGGCCAGGGCGAGCCCCCACACCGAGGACGGCCGAACAGCCGGTTTCGAGCTAGCAACGTTCGTCGACACACGTGCGCCCCAGAAAACAAACCGGGAACGCAGGTGAACAGTAGGGCGGACGGGACTTGAACCCGTGACCGAACGATTATGAGTCGCTTGCTCTAACCAGCTGAGCTACCGCCCCGCGGACAATCCTAGCGAAGCCCGTGACTCACTGGACGCCCCCGCGGGGGGCGTGTCATCTGCACGGGCTCACCAGCATCACTTGACGCTGATACTCGGTCGAGCCATTCAATCGCTGCCGCGGCGAGGAGCTCGCGAGCAGCCTCGGCGAGTGACTCCCCTGCAGAGGTGCGGCGCTGCTCCCAGTACGCTCGATATCGCTGCACGAGTTCATCGCTCGATACTCCAGGGAGAGACCGCGCCAACAGCACCTGGAACCGCATCGACTCCCAGGGACTCGCCGAATCGATCGCGGGAGTGCCGAGCCACGCTTCAGCAACCTCCCGCCCCTGTTCCGTGAGAACGTACCGGGGCAGCCCGTCCGCGGTGTCCCGGTCTTGACTGACGAGGCCAGCGCCCAGCAGTCGTTCTAGCGTCGTGTACACCTGGCCGACATTGAGCGGGGCTTCACGCCCGGTGCGACTTGCGAGTTCGTTTCGCAGCAGCAGTCCGTACGCGGGGCCCTGCGAGAGCAGCGCCAGCAATCCATCGCGTATTGATGCGATAATTGCCTCCTCACGACGGTCCGCCAACTGAGCAGATTCTCACTCGATGCTTACGGTACCGCGTCGGCCACCGACTGCGCCTGAGGCTGCGTGCGCGTCGGCGCGGGTACGCTGACAGCATGCAAGGCCAGGCACAGTTCTTCACCCCCGGGAGAGATTTCTTCATCCCGCCCGCGTTGCGGGTCGCCCCACTGCTGCTCGGCGCCGAGCTGGACGTGATCAGCCCCGATGGCCGAGTCTCCGTGCGCATCACCGAGGTCGAGGCCTATCACGGTGTCGGAACTCCCGGGCCTTACGACGGGGGTTCCCACTCTCGTGACCGCCTCACCGAGCGAAACGCGTCCATGTTCGGCGAGCCGGGTCACGCGTATGTCTACCTCAGCTACGGCGTTCATTTTGCACTCAACATGGTCTGCTCGCCCGCCGGCACCGCCTCCGGAGTCTTGCTTCGGGCGGGCACCATCACGGCCAGAAGCGATCTGGCCCGGACAAGACGCCTGGCAGGATCACGCTCCCCCGCCGCGACGGTCGTTGACCGTGATCTCGCCCGCGGACCTGGCCGGCTGGCGCAAGCACTCGGGATCCGGCGGGATCTGCACAATTCACGCGATCTGCTCGCGGCGCCGTTCGCACTGCGGGTGCCGGAGCAACCACTCAGCCACCTCAGCGGACCGCGTGTCGGCGTCAGCGGCGAGTACGGCGGGCCGAACTTCCCGTGGAGATTCTGGATCGCGGGCGACCCGAGCGTCTCTGTATACCGGCCGGGGCGAAACGTGCCGAACTAGGCCGAGATGTCTTCGAGCGCCTCGCGCTCATCGGACTGCGGGTGATACTTCGCGAGCCCAAACACCCCAGCGATCGCGATCAGCGCGGTGACGCCGAACACCCAGATCGCCCAGCCTGGCGCCGAGGCAGCTTCGCCAAGCACCACGATGCCGATGAAGACGGCCACGAGGGGGTCGACGACGGTGAGCCCGGCAACAACGAGGTCGGGCGGGCCTGAAGAGTATGCGTTCTGCACGAAGACCATGCCGACCAGCGCGCCGAGCGCCAGGGCGAGCACGCACAGCCAGGTGAGCCAGTCAAACTCCCCCTGCATAATTCGCCCAATCACTGTCTTCGCGAAGGTCGCGACAAAGCCGTACAACACGCCCGCCCCGACGATGTAGACCACGGCGACTGCTTTGTGCCGGAACACAAAGAAGAGACCGCCGAACACGAGCAACACCACCGCGAAGAGGATGAGAATCGTCACGAGTTTCGCGTCAGTGACCGGCCGGTCGGCCGCGGTGAATGCGGCAACGCTCACGAAGATGAATACTCCCGCAACACACATCGCGATCGAAACGATGGCCCCGCGCCCGAGGCGCACGTTTGACATACGCGAGTTCAGGATCGCCGTAATCACGAGCGCCACCACACCGAGGGGCTGTACCACCGTCAGCGGTGAGAGCGAAAGCGAACCGATCTGCAGCAGCACGGCGGCCCCGAGGAGGACGGTGCCGATCAGCCAAGAGGGCCGCCCGATCAGGCCAAGAAAGTGCTTCCAGCTGATGCCTGATCCGGCGCTTTGTCCGGTGATGCGCTCGACCTTGCGCAGCCCGCGCGACTGGTATTGCGCGCCATACGAGAGAAACACTGCGCCCAAGAGGGCGAGCGGGATTCCGAGGAACTGCTTGGGGTCGAGTGGGATCGCTTCCGCGACGGCGTGCGCCAGCGTCGTCAGCTCTGCAGGGATCACGGCCCCACGTTACCCCGATTCGAGCCCAATGCGAGCGATCCCGCGTCGAGTGGCCCAGATTTCGCTGTGTGCTGTGGGGCGTGCGGGCGATGCACGCTCGTGCCCGGGACGACTCGAACAACTGCGGCCAGCGTTGTCTCGGAGGAACCTTGGGCTGCGACGATCGTGGGGCAGCGAGAGCGAAACCGCGACACGGCACACCGTGTCGCGGTTTCGAGCGTCGCAGACTGGGTGCCCCCGGCAGGATTCGAACCTGCGACCAAGAGATTAGAAGGCTCTTGCTCTATCCCCTGAGCTACGGAGGCGACTCGACCAGCGTACTATGCCGGCCGGGACGGCTTCGCTCAGCCCCATCCCTCGAGCGCCCGCCGAGCCTCGTACAGCGCCGACTCGTAGCCCTCGTCCGGGTCGCGAATTAGCCGAATCGCCGCCGCCGCCCGCACACCAATCTCGGCGCCACCCCGAGCGCCCGCCTGCTCGAGCGCAGGAACGGCAGCGTCCCCTAGCGCCGAGAGCGCTCGACCAAGGCTGAGCTGCACCTCCCGGCTCCCCCGGTCGAGCTGAGTTGTCAACTGCTCGGCCAACCACGCCGCGTGTTCGACGGGAACGAGCACGACGGCTGCCCGCCACGCACTGCGTGCGACGTCGTCGTCGGGATCCTGCAGGAGGGCCACGGAAATCGCAGCCCACCCGCGCGGGTCACCGATCTTCGAGAGCGTGTGCAGCGCCTGGCTGCGTGCCTGGGTAGCAGGAGCCCGAACCTCGAGCAGCAATCGAGGCACCACCAGATCTGCCGGTTGCCGAGTGAGCGACCACGTGAGCATTTCGCGCACGCCGAAGTCGGATTCGTCGGCGCACCGGGCGACCAGCACCTCGAGATACTCGGGCTCTGGGTATGTTCCAGCGGTCAGTGCCGCCTGCAGACGATCGGAGGAATCAGCAGCGCCCAGAGCCGCGTGCAGCCGCGCTGCGGCCGCTCCGTTGTGCGTGGTAGTCATGCCTCCATCAAACACGTTCCCCGGAGCGCCCGGTCACATGTGACGCGCGCTGGCTCGCGAGCTGGGTGCCAATCTGAGATCTGGCTTCGCGGCGACCTTTCCCCCACTAGTGCTCGAAGCCCACTTTCATTAGCGTGGAAGGGTCGACGCTGTGCCGCCGCAGGAAAGGACATCTCGTGCTCTGGACTCTCCTGAAGCGCTATCTCCGCCCGGCATGGCCCCTCGTCAGCGCGGTCATCGTCTTCCAGCTGGCCCAGTCGATCGCGTCACTGATGTTGCCGAACTTGAACGCCGACATCATCAACGACGGAGTCGTCACGGGTGATATCGGATACATCTGGTCCACCGGGCTCCTGATGCTGGGCATCACGCTCGTCCAGGTGATCTGCGCAATCATCGCCGTCTACTTCGGGTCGAAGCTTGCGATGGGAGTCGGTCGGGACCTCCGCTCGGACCTATTCCACCGCGTCGTCGCGTTCTCCCAGCGAGAGGTCGGCCAATTCGGACCTCCCTCGCTCATCACCCGCAACACGAACGACGTCCAGCAAGTGCAGATGCTGGTCCAGGTCACCGCAACCCTCATGGTGTCAGCCCCCATGCTCGCGATCGGCGGCGTAATCATGGCACTGCGACAGGATGTCGGGTTGTCGTGGCTGATGGCGGTGAGTATCCCGGCGTTGCTCATTGTGGTGAGCCTCATCGTGACGCGCATGGTGCCCGCGTTCCAGCTCATGCAGAAGCGAATCGACCGGATCAATCAGATCCTCCGAGAGCAGCTCACCGGCATCCGCGTGATTCGAGCCTTCGTGCGAGAGCCGGACGAGCGTCGCCGCTTCGAGGCGGCAAGCGAAGGGGTTGCCGAGGTCGGTATTCGGGCGGGCAACCTGATGGCGCTCATGTTCCCCGCGATCATGCTCGTCATGAACGTCTCGAGCGTCGCCGTCATCTGGTTTGGCGGCTTCCAGGTGCAGGACGGGAGCGCCCAGATCGGCACACTCTTCGCCTTCTTGCAGTACCTCATGCAGATCTTGATGGGGGTCATGATGGCCGCCTTCATGTTCGTCATGATCCCGCGCGCGGCCGTCTGTGCCAACAGGATCGGCGAGGTGCTCGACACCGATCCGTCCGTCGAGGCCCCCGCCCGCCCCGTTCGTCCCGCGCGGACGACAGGGGAAATCGAGCTCGACGCGGTCGAGTTCTCCTATCCGGGCGCGCAGGAACCCGTGCTCAAGCGTGTGAGCTTCCGCGTCGCGCCCGGCACTACGACCGCAATCATCGGCTCCACCGGTTCGGGCAAGACGACGCTGATCGGGCTCGTACCGCGCCTGTTTGACGTCACCGCCGGATCAGTGCGGGTCGACGGAACGGACGTGCGTGAGCTTGACCCGGACGAGCTCTGGCAGCGCATCGGCCTTGTCCCACAACGCGCGTTTCTGTTCTCGGGAACGGTCGCCTCGAACCTCCGCTATGGGAACCCAGACGCGACGGACGAGGAGCTTTGGCACGCCCTCACGATCGCGCAGGCGCGGAGCTTTGTCGAGGCAATGCCACAGGGCCTCGGGTCCGAAATTGCCCAGGGCGGCACGAACGTCTCGGGCGGACAGCGCCAACGATTGGCCATCGCGCGAGCGCTGGTGAAGCGGCCCGAGATCTATATCTTCGATGACTCGTTCTCGGCGCTCGACGTGGCGACCGATGCGGCGCTGCGCCGAGCGCTCACGACGGGCGTTCCCGACGCGACCCGCCTGGTGGTTGCGCAGCGCGTCAGCACCATCCGCGATGCGGACCAAATCGTCGTGCTCGATCATGGCGAGGTGGTGGGAATCGGCACGCACGACGAGCTCGTGCAACTGAACGAAACGTACCGCGAGATTGTCGAGTCGCAGGAGAGCGTGGAGGCCACCCAGTGAGCGAGACACGGAGCCAACAGCAGTCTCCCCCGGCACGCGGGCCCATGGGCGGTCGCGGCCCGATGGGTGGCGGGGCGGGTGCGCCGGTCGTGAAAGCGAAGAACTTTCTCCCGTCGGCGAAGCGGCTGCTCGGAACGCTTCGTCAGGATTCCAGCAGGATCCTCCTGGTGCTCGTGTTAGGGGTCCTGAGCGTCGGGCTGACGGTGACCGGGCCGAAGCTGCTGGGCGAAGGCACGAACATTGTGTTCAACGGTTTCATCTCGCTGCAGTTCCCGAAAGGGACCACACAGGCGCAGATTATCGATCAGCTCACGGCAGCCGGGAACACGGACCAGGCGGACATGTTGCGCTCGATGGCGATCACCCCCGGGCAGGGCATCGACTTTGCGCACCTCGGGTGGATCCTGACTCTGGTGCTCGCTGTGTACACGTTGGGCAGCGTGTTCGCGCTCTTCCAGGCGCGCATCTTGAACGTCGTGGTGCAGCGGGCGACGCACCGGATACGGCTCCAGGTTGAGGACAAGATCCATCGGCTTCCGCTGAGCTATTTCGACCGTGTGCAGCGCGGCGAGCTCCTGAGCCGAGTCACGAACGATGTCGACAATATCGGTCAGTCACTCCAACAGACCCTGTCCCAAATCATCACATCGCTGCTCACCGTCATTGGCGTCTTGCTCATGATGTTCCTCATCTCACCCCTGCTCGCCGCGATCGCGCTCGTCACCATTCCGCTGACGATCCTCATCACAGTCTTGGTCGCCCGGCGCTCGCAGAAGCTCTTCACCGAGCAGTGGAAGCAGACGGGCATCCTGAACGCCCGGGTCGAAGAAACCTTCTCGGGCCACGCCGTGGTCAAGGTCTTTGGACACCAGCGAGAGGCCGAGGAAGCATTTGCCGCCGAGAACGACCGCGTGTACCGGGCGAGCTTCGGCGCCCAGTTTGTGTCGGGCATCATCATGCCGAGCATGACCTTCATCGGCAACCTCGTCTACGTCGCGATCGCCGTGGTGGGCGGCATCCGCGTGGCTGCAGGCCAGATGTCCATCGGCGACGTACAAGCGTTTATCCAGTACTCGCGGCAATTCACCCAGCCGCTCACTCAGCTCGGATCGATGGCGAACCTGCTGCAGTCGGGCGTCGCGAGCGCCGAGCGGGTATTCGAGTTGCTCGACGAGGAGGAACAGACCCCGGACGACGATCCTGCCGCAACGGTGTCCCCGACAGCGAGCCACCTCGAGTTCACGGACGTCTCGTTCCGCTACGCCCCGGACAAGCCACTCATCGAGGGGTTGAACCTGTCCGTGCACCCGGGCAGCACCGTCGCCATCGTGGGCCCGACGGGCGCGGGCAAGACGACGCTGGTCAACCTAGTCATGCGTTTCTACGACGTGAACTCCGGCGAGATCACCCTCAGCACGGGTGAGGATGCAGCCGCAGAATCGGTCGACATTCGGCGGATGAGCCGGGACGACCTCCGCGCCCGCACCGGAATGGTGCTGCAGGACACCTGGCTGTTCGCCGGAACCATTCGCGAGAACATCCTGTACGGGCGTCCTTCCGCAAGCGAAGAGGAATTGAGTGAGGCGGCATCTGCCGCCTACGTCGACCGGTTCGTGCACATGTTGCCTGAGGGGTACGACACGCTGCTCGATGACGAGGCCACCAATCTGAGCGTCGGCGAACGGCAGCTCATCACCATCGCGCGCGCCTTCATCGCCGACCCGCGGCTCCTCATCCTCGATGAAGCCACCTCGTCCGTCGACACACGCACCGAGCTTCTCATTCAGCGCGCGATGTCGAAGCTCCGCGAGAATCGCACCGCGTTTGTGATCGCTCACCGCCTGTCCACCATCCGCGACGCCGATCTCATTCTGGTCATGGAGGACGGCTCGATTGTTGAGCAGGGCACGCACGGCGAACTTCTGGCGGCGAAGGGTGCGTACTGGCGGCTGTACAACGCGCAGTTTGACGCCCCCATGAACGAGTAGCGGCCCGGCCCGAGAGGTCACCTCGCGTCGATAGGATGTGGTGTGCCCGCAACCCGCAAAACCTTCCCTTTCGAGGTGTGGGCGCTCGTCGCAGGCGGTTTCACCGTCGCGCTGGGCTACGGCGTCGTCGCGCCGGCGATTCCGCAGTTCGCCAAGGCATTCGATGTATCCAACCTGGCGGCCAGCGCGATCGTCAGCGCATTCGCGCTCATGCGACTCGTGTCGGCTCCACTCGCTGGATGGCTGGTCAGCCGCTTCGGCGAACGGCGCATCTACACAATCGGCATTCTGATCGTCGCGCTCTCCACCGGAGCCTGCGCCCTCGCGGCGAGTTATCCGCAGCTGATCGTGCTCCGCGGCCTCGGCGGTATCGGATCCGCGATGTTCAGCATCGCGGCGACCGCGCTGCTCGTGAAGGTCAGCCCGGTCGAGGCTCGCGGGCGGGTCGCCAGCATCAATTCGGCTGGCTTCCTCCTCGGCGGCCTGCTCGGACCCGTGTTCGGTGCACTGGTGGCGAGCTTCGGGATCCGAGCGCCTTTCGTCTTCTACTTCATTACGTTGGTGGCCGCCGCCACCATCGTCAGCGTCGCCCTGCGGGGCTCGAAGGTCGCGGGTGTTGCCGGGCCGCGCCTCGCGAGCGACCTGGAGCCGTTGCCGCTACGAGAAGCCCTTCGCCTGCCCGAGTTTCGCGCGCTCCTCTTCTCGGTCTTCAGCTTCGGCTGGTCATCGTTTGGCGTGCGCGTCTCAGTCGTACCACTCTTTGTCGCGGCAGCGCTCGGCGGCGATGCCAGTGTCGCGGCATGGGTGCTCGCCGCGTATGCCGCAGGGAACGCGCTGCTCATCTTCCCCGCCGGCCGATGGACTGATCGGCTAGGCCGCAAGCCCTTGCTCATCATCGGCATGGCGATCATGACGCTCGGCTACCTGGTGTTTCCCGCCTCGCCGACGGTCGGCCTCGCGATGGCCTGCATGTTCGTTGCCGGTGCCGGATCCGCTCTCGCGAACCCGGCGCAGCAGGCAGTGCTCGCCGACGTCGTGGGCAAGCGACCGGGTGGAACCGTGGTCGCCGCGTACTCGATGTCCGCAGACCTGGGTGGCGTGCTCGGCCCACTCATCGCCGGTGCGATTGTGGACCTCGCCGGCTTTGGCTGGGCCTTCGCCGCAACGGCGGCACTCCTCGTGGTCGCGCTGTCGTTCTGGGGCGTGTCTCCCGACTCGCGCCGGCGAACCGCCTAGCCCTCGAGGTCGTCGATTCCCGGGGTCCAGCTGATGCCGGGCTCGCCCCAGCCGTTGCGCCGCTCTGCCTTCATCGCGCGACGCGAGAACGGCAGCACGAGGCGGTCAACGTAGAGCAGCCCCTCGAGGTGGTCGTACTCGTGCTGCAGGATGCGGGCGAACCAACCGCTCGCCGTGATCTCGAACGGCTTGCCCTCGATATCTTGCGCCCGCAGCAGCGCGCGCTCGGACCGGCGCAGCGCGTACCGCTCCCCGGGGAAGGAGAGGCAGCCTTCTTCCTCGGTTTCTTCGCTGGGCAGGCCTGGCTCGGGCGGCGAGATCCAGAGCTCGGGGTTGATCGCGACGCCCCGGGCAGGGGCCTCGTCCTGGTCGGCGTAGTCCCAGACGAAGACGCGGAGGCCCACGCCCACCTGCGGCGCCGCGAGCCCGACGCCGGGGGCGGCGACGGTCGTCTCGAACATGTCGCTCACCAACGTCCGCAGTTCCTGGTCGAACTCGGTGACGGGAGCAGCGGGGCGATGCAGCACGGGTTCGCCCGAGATGCGAATGGGAAGAATGGCCATGCGTCAAGCCTAACCATCCCTGGCCGCTCGGGCGGACGCAGTGGGCGATAGACTCGTCCCCGCGCCAGCACCCCGCATGCGCCGCAGAAGGAGCACACGTCATGTCGAACACCCCCGCCGAGCAACTCGTCTGGATCGACTGTGAGATGACAGGCCTGGACGTCGAGAACGATGGCCTCGTGGAAATCGGCGTCATCGTGACCGATTTCGACCTTGTCCCGCTCGATCCAGGATTCCAGCTCGTGATCAACCCCGGACCGCAGGCGCTCGCGCAGATGAACGATTTCGTCCGCAACATGCACGAGACATCGGGGCTTTCCGAGCTCATCGAGGAAGGGGCCACCCTCGAAGAGGCCGAGGCCCAGGTGATCGCCTACATTGATCGCTTTGTCCCCGCGGGCCGCCGCCCACTGGTCGCCGGCAACACGATCGGCATGGATCGCCGCTTCATCACGCGCTACATGCCGACTCTTGACGAGCGCCTGCACTACCGCAGCGTCGACGTCTCTACGTTGAAAGAACTCGCCCGCCGCTGGCACCCGAAGGCCTTCTTCAACGCCCCAGACAAGCACGGCGGGCACCGCGCACTCGCGGATATCGCCGAGTCGATCCAGGAACTCGCGTACTTCCGCGCAGCGTCGCTCGTTGACTCCCCCGGTCCCGATTCGAAGCGCGCCGGTCAGTTGTCCGCGGCCACCGTCGAGCAGTTCGCTTCGCTCGTTGAGTCCGCAGGAACGCCCGAATAGCCCGCGCGACCCGCCCGGGGGTAGCCGATTGGAACTTCCCCCAGATCGTCGGTTATGATGGTCAGGTTGCCTCGCATCGGCGAGAAAACACATGGTGGCTATAGCTCAGTTGGTAGAGCACCGGCTTGTGGTGCCGGTGGTCGCGGGTTCGAGCCCCGTTAGCCACCCGAAGAAAAGTCGCAAGACATAGTGAAGGCCCGATTCCCCTGATGGGGGGTTCGGGCCTTCACTATTTTCGCGGCACGCACCGAGCGCAGATGTGTAGGGTGAAGACATGCTCACGATGTCACACGACGAGTTCGAGACCCTGGTCTCGGAGGGCCTCGACTCCCTCCACGAGGACATGCTCACCAAACTCGACAACGTGATCTTTCTCGTCGAGGATCGGCCGACCGACGGCTCTGACATCCTCGGCATGTACCACGGGTTCTCGCTCGCCGAGCGTGAGCACTACGGGTACGGCGAGGAGCCCGATCGCATTGTGTTGTACCGCGAGCCGTTGCTCGCCCATTGCGAGAATCGAGAAGACCTGGTCGCCGAGATTCGCGTGACTCTCGTCCACGAGATCGCGCACTTCTACGGCCTCTCGGAGAAGCGCATTCACGAGCTGGGTTGGGGGTAGCGCCATGCCGGAAACAGGAATCAATCGGGAGAACTCCCCCGTCGCTGTCACGGAGCGACCCTGGCAGACGGTCGTGTGGGACGACCCCGTGAACTTGATGTCGTACGTGTCGTACGTCTTCCGCACCCATTTTGGTTGCACGCTCGAGCGAGCGGAAGCTCTCATGCTCGAGGTCCACAACGACGGCAACGCGGTCGTCGCTGTCGGCCCGCGAGAGGTGATGGAGATGCACGTCGAGGCGATGCATGGCTACGGCCTCTGGGCAACACTCCGCCAGGCGGGGAGCTAGTGCGCATCGTCGCCGGCCGGGCCGGCGCACTCACCCTGGAGCTCTTCGACGAAGAGGCTACCCTGCTCGAGAACCTCCTCGACCAGCTCATCGAGCTCTTGCAAAGCCACAGCGGCACGAGCCTGGACCCAGATCCGCTCTTCGCGAGCCTCGAGATCGGCGGCACCGACGAAACACCCGAGGATCCCGCACTCGCACGCCTGTTCCCCGATGCCTACTCCGATGCCGAGGAGGCAGCGAAGTTTCGTCGCGTCACGGAGCAGGGCCTGCTCAACCGCAAGTTGCAGGACGCCACGAGTGTCGTCACGGCGCTCGCGATCGATGCCCCAGATCGCGCCGGTGTCGACGCCGCGGCGCACGAGCCTGTGCGCGTCACCATCACCGCCGAGTCACTGCCGGAATGGGTGCGCACGGTCAGCGCGCTGCGCCTCGCCATCGCGGCCCGGCTGGGCATCGACGGCGAAGAAGACCATGAACGCGCGCTCGAGGACGACGACACCCACGGCACCGTGCTCGTGTTTGATTGGCTCGCGGCCATCGTCGATTCCCTGCTTCGCTTCGAGTCAGTCCTCGGCGACGAGCCCATCGAATAGCCCGGCTTGCGGGGTGGCGGGCTACTGCGGGTCCTGCAAGGACCGCGGGTCCACGACGGTCCCCCGACCTTCGAGCAGGCGCGCCGGGGCGACCTCTGCACCGAAACGCTCGCGCAGCTCGTCCACCGCTGAGTCGACGGCACGCCAGCCGTCGTCGTCGCTCCACAGTCCGGCAGGGTCACTTCCCTCTGCGACGAGTTGTTCCGCGCGCACGCCGATCAGGCGCACCGGCCGACCCGCTACATCGAGCGCCTCGAACAGCTCGCGCGCCGTCTGAAAGAGGCGTCTCGACGAGTTCGTCGCCTCCGGCAATGTGCGCGAGCGCGTGATCGTCTCGAAGTTTGCCCAGCGGACCTTGATCGCTACCGTGCGCGCCTCGACCTCGGCCGCACGCAGCCGTTCCCCGATCTTCGCGGACAGACGGAGAAGCTCGCGATTCAAGACCCGCGGATCAGCGACGTCCTGCGCAAACGTTTCCTCATGGCCGATGCTCTTCTCGATCCGACTCGTCACGATATCTCGCGCATCGCGGCCGTTCGCGAGTTCGTGGAGCTTCTGCGCCGAGGCCGCGCCCACCAGGCGCCTGAGGGACTCCATCGGCTCGCGCGCGAGATCGGCGACAGTGTGAATCGCCCGCGACCGCAGCGCCTTCTCGGTCGCGGCGCCAACTCCCCACATCGCCCCCACGGGAAGCGGGTGCAAAAACTCAAGGCTGCGCGCTGGCGGAATCTCCAAGATCCCGTCGGGCTTGGCTCGCTGGGAGGCGAGCTTGGCGATGAACTTCGTCCCGCCCAATCCCACCGACGCCGGGAGCCCGGTCACCTCACGCACGCGCTCGCGGATTGCGCGGGCAATTTCGATCGGCTCCCCGAAGAGCTTTCGCGAGCCCTCGACATCAAGAAACGCCTCGTCGATACTCAGCGGTTCGACGAGCGGGGTGAACTCGGCAAAGATCGCCATCACCGCACGCGAGGCGATCCGGTACTTGTCGTAGCTGCCGGGCAGGATCACGAGCTGCGGGCACCGAGCGAGCGCCTGGCCGATCGGCATGGCGGAGCGGACGCCGAACGTACGCGCCTCGTAACTTGCGCTGGAAACGACTGATCGGCCCGACGTACCGCCCACCACTACGGGTTTGCCGATGAGGTCGGGCCGATCCAGGAGCTCGACAGAGACAAAGAACGAGTCCATGTCAACGTGCAGCATCGACGCCCGCGTGCGAGGGAGGGAACTCATCGTCCCATTCCCTCACACACCACCGACATTGCTCCCCGAACGTCGCAGGGGCTACAGCTGAGCTGCACGCTCCAGCACCAGCTCGCGTACGCGGCCGGCATCAGCCTGGCCGCGCATCGCCTTCATGACCGAGCCGATGACGGCGCCGGCCGCCTGCACCTTACCGTCGCGGATCTTTTCGAGCACATCGGGCTGCTGCGCGAGCGCCGCATCGATAGCCTCAATGAGCGGCCCGTCGTCCGAGACGATGGCAAGGCCACGGGCCTCGACGATCTCGGTCGCCGTACCCTCGCCGTCGATGACACCCTGGATGACCTGGCGGGCCAGCTTGTCGTTGAGCGTCCCCGCGTCAACCAGCGCGACAACCGCGGAGAGCTGCTCCGGCGTGATGAGCTCGGATGCCTCGGCACCGCGCTCGTTCGCAATTCGCGCAATCTCGCCGGTCCACCACTTGCGGGCGGTCTGCGCGGGAACCCCGGCGGCGACCGTCTGCTCGAGCGTGTCGAGCAGACCCGAGTTCACGACGTCCTGGAACTCGAGCGTGGTGAAGCCCCAGTCCGCGCGCAGCCGGCGACGACGCAGCGTCGGGTGCTCAGGCAGCGTGAGACGCAGTTCCTCGACCAGCTCACGCGACGGCGTGAGCGGCGCGAGATCGGGCTCCGGGAAGTAGCGGTAGTCGTCGGCGTCGCTCTTGGGACGGCCGGGCGAGGTCTCGCCCGTGTCCTCGTGCCAGTGGCGCGTCTCCTGGGTAATCGAGCCGCCCTCGGAGAGGATCCGGGCCTGGCGCTGAATCTCGAAGCGCACCGCGCGCTCAATCGAGCGCAGCGAGTTCACGTTCTTGGTCTCCGTGCGCGTACCGAGCACCGACATGCCGGCGTCCTCATTCCCGCGGGGGCGCAGCGACACGTTGGCGTCGCAGCGCAGGTTCCCGCGCTCCATCTTCGCGTCAGAAATCCCGAGCCCGAGCACGATGTCGCGAATGGTCGACACGTAGTTTGCCGCGATCTCGGGAGTGTCGGCCTCTCCGCCAAAGATCGGCCGGGTGACGATCTCTACGAGCGGAACGCCCGCGCGGTTGTAGTCGACGAGGGAGTACTCGGCTCCCTGGATGCGACCGGTCGAACCGCCCACGTGGGTCAGCTTGCCGGCGTCCTCCTCCATGTGTGCGCGCTCGATCGGAACGTGCACCACCCGGCCGCTGGCCAATTCAATCTCGACCGAGCCGTCGACCGCGATCGGGTCGTCGAACTGCGAGATCTGATAGTTCTTCGCCATGTCCGGGTAGAAGTAGTTCTTGCGCGCGAACCCCGACACCTCGGCGATGTCGCAGTCCAGGGCGAGCCCCAGACGGATCGAATAGCGCACCGCTTCTTCGTTCACCACTGGCAGCGAACCGGGAAGGCCCAGGCACACCGGGGTGAGGTTCGTGTTCGGCTCGGCGCCGAACGTATTGGGTGCCGACGAGAACATCTTCGTCTGCGTGTTGAGCTCGACGTGCACCTCGAGGCCGATGACCGGCTCGTAGCGCTCGAGCGCCTCTTCGAAGCTCATCAGCTTGGTCTTCGCCATTACAGGGCCGCCTTTCCGAGCGAGGCTGCCGAGAGCGCCGGCGCCTGAGCGTAAAACGGGGCGCCGTCGCGCTCCGCGATGAGCTGTTCGATGGCCGCGCCGACCTGGTACAGGCGCGCGTCCTCGGTTGCGGGGGCCATCAGCTGCAGGCCGACGGGAAGCCCATCCTCGGCCGCGAGGCCGATGGGAAGGCTCATCCCCGGGATCCCTGCGAGGTTCGCCGGGATCGTCGTGGCGTCGTTCAGGTAGTCCTGCATCGGATCGCCCTGGTGCGAGCCGAGGTTCCACGCGGTGGTGGGCGCCGTCGGGGACGCGATGACGTCGACCTGGGCGAAGCCCGCAGCGAAGTCACGCTGGATCAGCGTGCGCACCTGCTGGGCGCTGCCGTAGTAGGCGTCGTAGTAACCAGCAGACAGTGCGTAGGTGCCCAGGATGATGCGGCGTTTGACCTCTGCACCGAACCCGGCCGCGCGAGACTCGCTCATCACGCCTTCGACCGTGCCGCCACCCGCGGGGTTCACTCGGAGGCCGAACCGCACTGAGTCGTACTTCGCCAGGTTGCTCGAGGCCTCGGCCGGCAGGATCAGGTAGTACGCGGAGACCGCGTACTCGAAGTGCGGGGCGTCGATCTCGATGATCTCGGCACCCTGGGCGGTGAGCAGCGCGAGCGACTCTTCGAATCGGGCCTTTACTCCCGCCTGGACACCGTCGATCATGAGCTGCTTGACGACGCCAACACGCAGGCCCTTAAGCGAGGAACCTGCGGCACCCTCGCGGGCAGCTGCGGCCATCGACGGCCACGCGACCTGCAGCGAGGTCGAATCGTGCGCGTCAAAGCCGGCGACCACGTCGTGCAACAGCGCGGTGTCGAGCACCGTGCGGGCGCACGGGCCAACCTGGTCGAGCGACGAGGCGAGGGCAATGGCGCCGTAGCGGCTGACGCCGCCGTAGGTGGGCTTGACCCCCACGGTTCCAGTCAAGGCCGCGGGCTGGCGGATCGAGCCGCCAGTGTCGCTGCCGAGGGCGAGTGGCGCTTCAAACGCGCTCACGGCCGCGGCGGAGCCGCCGCCCGATCCACCCGGGATTCGGTCGAGATTCCACGGGTTGCGAGTCGGGCCGTACGCCGAGTTCTCGGTCGACGAGCCCATCGCGAACTCGTCCATGTTCGTCTTGCCGAGCGGCACGAGGCCGGCCTCGCGCGTCTTGCGGACGACGGTGGCGTCGTAGGGCGACATCCAGCCCTCGAGGATCTTCGAGCCGCTGGTCGAGGGGTAGTCCGTCGTGACAAGGACGTCCTTGATCGCGAGCGGCACGCCGGCGAGTTCGCCCAGCTGCTCCCCCGCGGCACGGCGGGCGTCGATCGCGGCCGCGGCGGCGAGCGAGTTCTCCTCGTTCACCGCGAGGAACGCGTTGAGCGTCCCGTCGACCTCGTTGATGCGGTCAAGGTGCGCGCGCGTGGCCTCGACCGAGGAAACTTCGCCCGAGGCGAGCTTCGCGGAGAGATCCGCAGCGGTCAGGTGAATCAGTTCGGCAGTCACTACTGCTCCTCCCCCAGGATCGCGGAAACACGGAATCGTCCATCAAATTCGTCGGGCGCGCCGGAGAGCGCCTGCTCCTGTGTCAGCACGTCGGCGATCACGTCGGGGCGGGTCACATTCGAGAGCGGAATGGGGTGGCTCGTCGCGGGAATATCCGGCGTGGTCACCTCGCTCACCTTGGCGATGTTTCGCACGATCGAGCCGAGCTCGCTGGTAAGCGTCGCAACTTCTTCGTCGGTGAGGGCGATTCGAGCGAGTCCGGCGAGGTGCTGCACGGTTTCGACCGTGATCTCGCCGCTCGCGGCACTGTTTTCAGGCATGCTGCTCCGCGGGTCTGGGGGTGACGTGGGGACCCCCCTATTCTAGGGCGCGCTGTCCCCCGCAGGATCCGCATCGGCTCCGAGCTGCAGCGCCGCCGGGCCCTCGCTCACGAGCACCGCGAACTGGGCGGCGTCGAGCACCGGGATGCCGAGCTCGAGCGCTTTTGCGTGCTTCGATCCGGCGCCGGGGCCTGCCGCCACAAAATCGGTCTTCTTCGAGACGCTCGAGGCGGCCTTCCCGCCCGCTTGCAGGATCGCCTCTTTCGCGCCGTCACGCGTGAAGCCGTCGAGCGTGCCGGTCGCGACGACGGTGAGGCCGGCGAGCACGCCACCCGCTTCTGCTGCCGCCCCCGGGCCGGGGTGACCCGGCGTGGACCACTGCACCCCAGCGGCGCTCCAGCGCTCAATGATCTCCCGATGCCAGTCGGCCTCGAACCAGTCCGCGAGCGATTCGGCAATCACTCCGCCGACCCCGTCCACCTCGGCTAGCTGCTCGGGTGTCGCCTCGCGAATTGCCTCGAGCGAGCCGAACCACTCGGCAAGGGCACGCGCCGCGACCGGGCCGACGTGACGGATGTTCAGTGAGACCAGCAGGCGCCAGAGGGGCTTGGTCTTCGCCTTCTCCAGCTCGGCGAGCAGGGTGTACGCGTCCTTCGAGGGCGAGATGTTGCGGAAGTTCTTGCGGATGCCGTCGCGCTTGCGCTCGGCCGCCGTCATCTCCTCGGCCCCCGGAGGGTAGCTGAGGGTAACCTTCTGGAACGGCGCCCGCCGCACCAGCTCACCCGTCTCGGGGTCGGCCTTTTGCTCGCCGGTCTCGGGGTCTCGAACGATCATCACGATCGGCACGAGCTGTTCGAGCGTCAGGTCGAATAGGCCGGCCTCCGTCGCGAGCGGCGGCTCGGCGGGCTCCTCCGGGCGGGTGAGGGCGTCGGCGGTGATCTCACCGAGCACCTCAATGTCAAGCGCGCCGCGAGAGCCGATGTGCTCGACTCGACCGCTCAGCTGGGCCGGGCAGTTCCTTGCGTTCGGGCAGCGCAGATCGATGTCGCCGTCCTTCATGGCGCGCAGCTCGGTGCCGCACTCGGGGCACCCCTTCGGCATGTGCCACTCGATCTCGGACCCGTCCCGCAGTTCCACCACTGCGCCCAGAATCTCGGGGATCACGTCGCCGGCCTTCCGCAGTACGATCGTGTCGCCGATTCGCACACCCTTTGCCTTCACCACGTCCTGATTGTGGAGGGTGGCCTGGCTCACCGTCGAACCGGCGACATGCACGGGGGCCATCACGGCATAGGGCGTGGCCCGCCCAGTGCGCCCGACGCCGACCTTGATGTCGAGCAGCTTCGTATGCACCTCTTCGGGCGGGAACTTGTACGCGATCGCCCAACGCGGCGCGCGGTTCGTCGCACCCAGCTCCGCGTGGAGTTCGAGCTCGTCCACCTTGACGACGATGCCGTCGATCTCATGTTCAAAATCGTGCCGCCGCTCGCCGCGGGACTCGATGAAGTCGACCACCTCTTCGATCGAGTCGAGCACCGCAGAGTGTGGCGAGACGGGCAGACCCCACGCCTCCAAAGCGGCGTATGCATCGGACTGATTCTGGAAGTCAGGACGCTCCCAGGCGCCGATGCCGTGCACGTACAACGACAGCCGCCCCAGGCGCTCGCGCATGAGTACGAGCTCGGCTTCGGTCTTCTTGTCCGCGCGCTGGCGCAGGCTGCCGGCCGCGGTGTTGCGGGCGTTCGCGAACTCCGGGTATTTCACCGGGATGTCTTCCTCGCTCTTGCCCTTCGCGAGTTGCTCGGCGACGTACGCTGCCTGGAGCTGGTGTTGGCGTTCGTTCAGCCAGGCGAAGTTCTCGCTGCTCAAGAACACTTCGCCCCGGGCTTCGAAGAACTCGGGCGGCGCCTCTGTGCCGCTCAACCTCCGCGGAATCGCCGGAATGAGGTCGACATTCTCGGTGATGTCCTCACCCACCCGCCCGTCCCCGCGGGTGGTCGCGGTTTCGAGCACGCCGTTGCGGTATGCGAGGTTGATCGCGAGGCCGTCGATCTTCAGCTCGGTCAGCCAGTGCACGGCGCGGCCGGCCGAGGCGGCCGTCTTCTCGGCCCACTCGCGGAACTCGTCGATCGAGAAGACATTGTCGAGGCTCAGCAAGCGTTCCGCATGCTCGTGCTCGGGGAATCCGGCCGACACGATCGCGGCGCCGACCTGGCGCGTCGGGCTGTCCTGGCCCGCGAGCTCCGGGAACGCTCGCTCGATCTCTTCGACTCGTCGGATCAGCGCGTCGTATTCGGCGTCACTCACGAGGCTGACTCCGCTCGAGTGATAGGCCAAGCGGTACGCGTCAATCTTCGCGCTCAGCTCCTCGGCCTCGGCGCGGGCGGACTCAAAGTTCAGGGGCTGCTCGGTCACATGACCAGTGTAGAAGCAGCCGCAGACAACCGGCTATGCCGAAACCGAGGTCGCCGATACCGAGCGATCGATCGTGAACTGACCGAGCACACGCGTGCCCAGGTACAGCACCGCGGTCTGGCCGGGAGCGACACCCACAAGCGGATCGATGGGATCGACGACAACCTCGTGCGTCGCGTCGACGCGGTGGAGCTCGGTGCGCGCGTCGTCGGTGATCTCGACCAGCCGCGCGACCGCCGGCACGGGGTCGGCGTGGGCGCGAATCTGCACCTCGCAGTCGAACGCCTCGGCAAGATCGATACCGGGCTCGCCTGCCCAGCTGAAGCGGCCGCCCGAGATCTGGCTCACAGCGAGAGCCTCCTTGGGGCCCACCACGACCTGATTCGATACCGGCCGGATCGAGAGCACGAAGCGCGGCTTGCCGTCCTCCGCCGGCCGCCCGATCGCCAGGCCCCTGCGCTGACCGATCGTGTACCCGTTCGCACCGTCGTGCTGTCCAAGAACAGCACCTGCCTCGTCGACGATGTCACCGGGCGTGCGCTCGCTGTGATCGGAGAGCCAGCCGCGCGTATCGCCATCGGGGATGAAACAGATGTCGTGGCTATCCGGCTTCTGCGCGATCTGGATGCCGCGCTCGGCCGCCTCTGCGCGCACGAGGTCCTTCGACGGGGTGTCACCGAGCGGGAAGTAGCAATAGGCGAGTTGCTCTGCCGTCAGCACCCCGAGGACATAGGACTGATCTTTCGCCCAGGCGCTCGCCCGATGCAGCTCGCGGCCGTTCGGGCCTTCGGCCATGATTGCGTAGTGGCCCGTCGCGACCGCGTCGAATCCGAGGGCGATCGCCTTGTCGAGCAGCGCCGCGAACTTGATCTTCTCGTTGCAGCGCATGCACGGGTTCGGGGTGCGCCCGGCCTCGTATTCGGCGACGAAGTCGTCGACGACGTCCTCCTTGAAGCGCTCGCTGAAGTCCCAGACGTAGAACGGGATATCGAGCAGGCCGGCGACGCGGCGCGCGTCCATCGAGTCCTCGATGGTGCAGCAGCCGCGCGAACCGGTGCGCAGGGTCCCGGGCATGCGGCTGAGCGCCAGGTGTACACCCACCACTTCGTGACCCGCGTCAACCGCGCGCGCCGCAGCGACCGCAGAATCGACGCCACCACTCATCGCCGCCAAAATCTTCATCGGGCAAGTCTACGCCGAGCTGGGCGGTGGTTCCTGGGACGGGCGGCTAGCTCAGCCCCGCCCTCCGGGCCTTCTCCACGGCCCCTGGCAGCGCATCCAGGAAGCGGTCGACCGCCGACTCGGCGTCTGATCCGCCGAGCGTCATCCTGAGCGCGCCGAGCGCCTCGCTCTCGGGAACCCCCATCGCGAGGAGCACATGAGAGGTCTCGGCGACTCCCGCCTGGCAGGCGGACCCGGTGGAGACCGAGACCCCCGCCTGATCCAACAGGAACAAGAGTGAGTCGCCCTGGCAGCCGGGAAAAGTGAAATGGGCGTTGCCGGGAAGGCGCGCGCTGACACCCGCGCCCGGGGCAGTCCCGTGCAGCTTCGCGTCGGGTACCAGCACGCGAACACCTGAGATGAGGCGGTCGCGCGCCCGCGCAAGGGCGGAGGGATCCGCGACGGTCGCCGCGGCCAGATCGAGTGCGGCGGCAAACGCCACCGCTCCGGCCGCGTCCTGCGTGCCTGATCTGCCCCGCTGTTGCGTGCCACCGTGGAGGAGCGCTTCGATCTTCGTTCGCCGAGCGATCAACAGGGCGCCAACGCCGACCGGGCCGCCGATCTTGTGCGCGGAGACGCTCAGCGTGCTCGCGCCCAGCTCGTGAAAGTCGATGGGCACCTGACCGAGGGCAGCGACCGCGTCGACATGACATGGAATCGACTCGCCCTCAGCGACCGCGCATAGTGCCGCGACTGGCTGCACCGACCCAACTTCGTTGTTGGCCAGGAGGAACGTCACGAGCGCGACCCGTTCAGCACCGACCTCGGCGATCGCGGCTGCCAAAGTCTCGGGGCGCAACACCCCTTCCATGTCGACGTCCAGCCAAACCAGCTCGGCTCCCTGGTGGTCCCGCAGCCACTCACAGGCCTCGAGTGTCGCGTGATGCTCCGTACGGGCCAGCAGAATCACCGGCCGAGGTCCGTCTGACTGCCGTGCCCAGAACAGGCCCTTCACCGCCAGGTTGATCGATTCGGTACCCCCGGAGGTCAGTGAGACCTCAACACGCTCGGCACCGAGCGTCGCGGCGATCCGTTCGCGGGCAGCCTCGAGCAGCTCAAGAGATGACTGACCATCCGCATGGGACGAGGCGGGGTTTCCCACCAGCTCGAGCGCGTGCAGGTACTGCGTGCGCACCTCATCCGGCATCGGCGAGGTGGCCGCGTGGTCGAGGTACGCCCGTGCGGGCCGCGCGGATCCTGCCATCTGGACTAGTAGAGCAGGCTCGCGAGTCGACGGCGAGCCGCGACGACCCGCGCGTCAGTGACGCCCACGACCTCGAACAGTTCGACGAGGCGTTCCCGCAGGCGCGCCTGGTCCTCGTCGGAAGCGGTCGGGTAGCACTCGAGCAGCCGCAGGAATCCGTCCTCGACGTGCCCTCCGGAGACGTCGAGATCCGCCACGCTCATCTGAGCGTCGACATCCGTGGGGGCGTCCGATGCCGCCTCGCGGATCGAGTTGGCGTCAACACCATCGAGGCGCAACAACAGCCGAACCTGCACGAGGGCGGCGCGCGCCTCCTCGTCCCGGGGAGCCCGGGCGATGACGGCCTCGTATGCCGCCGCTGCGCCGGCATAGTCGCCGCGCTCGATCGCATCGACCGCCTCACGGTGAGCCGGCGGAACCACCGGCTCGGCAGGCGCCGGCTCCCCCACAAAGCCCTCGGCGAGATCGGGGGCGTTCACGCGACCCGTCAGGCCCTGCTGCTGACCGAGCTCCACAATTCGCCCGAAGAGCTCGCGCAGCTGATCCTCCGGCACAACCCCCTGGAACAATGGCACCGGCTGGCCGTTGATCAGCGCGACCACGGTCGGCAACGATTGGACCTGGAACGCCTGAGCGAGCCCAGGGTTCGCGTCGACGTCAACCATCGCGAGCACCACGCGCCCCGCGGTCTCGCGGGTAATCTTCGCGAGAATCGGACCGAGCTTCGCGCTGGCGTCGCTCTGCACGGAGTAGAGGTTGATGACGACGGGCACCACCTGTGACAGCTGGGAAACCGGCTCAAAGGTGAGGTCCGTGGCATCGAACACCGCCGCGGGAACATCGATCACTGACGTGCTCGAAGCTGCGCCCGCGGGGCTTGACGCCCCCGCATGCCCGGCCTGAGCCTTTGCAACGAGGTGGCTGAGGTCGACCGCGCCGCCGGGAATACGCTCGGGCATTTGCTGCTGCATGGTTAGGAACCCGCTCCAATCATTGCGCTGGTGGCTCCCAGCACGCGGATCAGCTCGCCGCTGTCCGCACTCGGTACGAAGAACAACATCTGGTGAGTCCAGTGCTGCACAATACGATCTCGCGAATCGGTGATGCCGGAGAGCGCGGTCACGCTCGGGGTCGGCTTGACCTTCGACTGCGGGTCCGACGAGCTCGAGATCAGGTCGTCGTTGATCACGACCGAGACCAGGGCACCGCCCTCACCGGTTGACAGCGTCACGGGAACGCTCGCCGCCTCGCTCACCTGCACGCTGTGCTGGACCTTTTGGCCAGCGGCGTCTGCCTCGGCCTGCGCCGCCACGGCCCAGGCCGCGCCGAGCTTTTCGAGCAGCACGTCGTCGGTGAGGTCGAAGTCCTCGGTGAAGGCCGAAGCCTCGCCGTTTTGCAGGATGTCCGCGTACGCCTCTCCGACCTTGTCAGGTGTGAGGCGCAGCGTCTTGATGTCCGGGTCGAGCAGCGCCGTGCCCTCCGAGGCCGGAGCAGCCGGAGGCATCGTAATGCCGCCGCGTACCTCAGAGACGTGCGTGACGAGGAAGTTCTCGTGGGGGTCGGTCTGCGTGAGCACTAGCGCCAAGGACGGCGTCGTGGGCGCGGCTTCGTCCGCCGACTGACTCGGGCTCGTGCTTTCGTCAGTTTCCGCCTCGGCGGAAGACTCGACGACGACGAATAGGGTTCGGGGCCACCCCTCGGTGCTCTGTACGAGTTCGTAGTCGAGACGCTTGCTCGTGATCCGAGGAGGGGTCTGATAATCGGGCACGACCGAGCGAATCGTGTAGTTCGCGACGCGCTGCTCGAGCGCGTCCCCGGCGAAGCGCGTCTTCAGGATCTCGGGATCCATTGCGTCGTCCGCCGCGTTCGCGATATCGGCGACGTCCGAGATAATGCGATCGATCTGCGCATCGACGACCGGAACTGGTGCGACGGTCGCCTCGTCCGAACCAGTCGACGTCGCTGCGGGCGTCGTCGCTTCGGGGGCCGGACTGAAGTCGGGCCAGGAGTCGGCGGAGCAGCCCGTCAACCCGAGGGTCGCGGTCAGGCCAAGAGCCGCGAACCAGCGCGCCGGGCGGTGCGAGCGCATCTGAGTTGGCTTCGACGACGCTGCATCATCAGCAGCGCCATCGGCCGTGTCGGCCGTGTCGGCCGTGTCGGCCGTGTCGGCCGTCGAAGATGACGGCTCTGCCGCCGACGGATCGGCATGCTCGGGAGTCGCGGCCGCAGCCGCGGGGGTCGCCGGCGCGGCGGATTTGGTGCCGGACCGGCCCAACAGATCGCGCACGCCACGAAGCGGCCCGCCCCGCCCGCGACGCGGGCCAAGCCCCCGCCGATCGTGGTCAACGGCGAGGAGGTAGAGGACTGCACCGGCAAGGCCAAAGACAAGGCCAGCGACGAGGAACGGACCCGCAAGGGGCGCACGCTGAGATTGCATCCAGCTGACTGAGATGTTTCCGGGAAGCGGCTCGGTACCGTCAGTCGCGATGATCACGCCCTGGTTCGGCTGCAACGCGACGGGCAACGATACGGAGGTCTTGTCGGAGCGCTCTTCGATCCACAAATCGCTTCCGCGGGGGTCAATCGGCTCAAGCGCCGACTCGTCAGCCGCGGCATCACTGGCGGCGGGATCGTCGGCTGCGGCAGCATCGCCGTAGGCCGCTTCATCTACCGGCGCCACGCCAGAAACTTGCTCAGCGACGAGCTCCGTGCCTGCTTCATCGAGCGAGAGTACTGCATGATCGAACGGCAAAAGCCAGGCCTCGATGTCGTTCATCGAGCCCACCGCCACGAACGGATTCTTCCCACTCATCTCGACGACTGGCCGTCCGACGACGTCATCCAGCGTGTCCGCGGAAATTACCGCGTAGCTAGCCTTGCCGGTGTCTGCCGCGTCCTTCACAATCGCGTCTGGGCCGGCGAGGAAGGTCTGTTGACCGACGCCAAGCACCAGCAGCACCCCAGCCAAAACCAGGGTGATGATCGCATAGACGTAGCGCACACGTACTCCTTCACTGCGTTCGATTCAACGCCCGAACCACTCAGTAGGCACGGACCGCGAACGGTGTATCTCGTCAACGGTACCGGAAGAGCTGGAATACTCCCGGGGAATCGCAGTGAAACTCACCTCAACACACACCCCTGGCCTATTCTTAGAACGACGCCGAGTTTCCCCTCTCGCGGACCTCGTCGAGCCCAACACCCCGCATTCGCCGCACGGAGGCCCCTTGTCCGATCAGCACGCCCCCTTCACCTCTGTCTTCCGCGGCTACAACCGTGTCGAAGTCGATGACCGAATGGCAGCGCTGACCGAGCACGTCGCGACGCTGCAGTCTCACCTCGATTCGTTGCAGTCCGCCTACCAGCAGTCGACATCGAACAGCGACGAGCAGCGCGTGCTGATCGCCGACCTGCAGGCGCAGGTCGCGGAACTTGGGGCAACCGGTTACTCGGGCCTCGGCCTCCGCGTCGAGAAGAGCCTGCAGGTCGCTGAGGCGCACTCGCAACGCCTGATTGCGCAGGCCGACATTGACGCCGAGAAGTTGCGCAAAGCAACTGAGCTCGAGACCAAGCGACTGCTCACGCAGGCCCAGATACAGGCAGACACGCTCGTTACCTCCGCAACCGAGCAGGCCGAGGCGCTGCTGACCGGGGCAAAGAACGACGTTGCCGAGATGACCGCCCGGGCGAATGAAGAGAAGGAACGCCTGCGCGCAGAGTCTGAGCAGGCGGCGAACCTGCTCCGCACCACGCTGCAAAGTGATGTCGCGGCAAGCGTCGAGCGGACGGATCGCGAATCGCGTTCGGCCATTGCCGAGGCACGCGCTCAGGCGGCAATGATCTTGACTGAAGCGCAGCAGGCTGCTGACGAGCTTCGTGCCGAGACCGAGCGACGGGCCGAGGCTCACGCCCGGGAGTCCGCCGAAACGGAACGCGAGGCTGCCCTCGAACGCGCACGCTTCGCGCAGTCAAGCGAGCAGGCGCGCGCCGAGTTCACCGCACAGCGCGAGAAGCTTGCACAGGAACTTGAGGCGAACTTCGCGGAGCGCGAGCGCACCCTCACCGAAACCTTTGATGCGCGCTCACGTGCACTCGAGACGGAAATCACAACGCTTCGCGGTCGCATCGAGCAGGAACGCTCCGAGCACAATGCAGCGATCGCCCGCGAACAAGAGTCACATGCGCAGCGCGTGGCTCAGGAACGCGAGGCTCACGAGCAGCGCATTTCACAGGAGCGCTCGGAGCACGAAGCGGCACTCGCGCGTGGAGTACAGGCGCAGGTTGAAGAGGCCGCCACGCTCGCTGCCCAGGCAGAACGAGAGCGCGCGCGCCTGGCGGAGCTGAATGCCGAACAGATCGCGACGCTTCGCGCGGAACACGATGTCACGCTCGCTAGCGAGAACGAGACGCATGTGGCGCGACTCACGAAGGAGCGCGGCGCCCACGAGAACCGCATCGCGAACGAGCTCGAGGCTCACCAGAATCGCCTTTTCACGGAGGCGGCGGCGCAGTCTGAACGCCTCCTTGCCGAGCGCGAGGCGCACTTGAGCCAGATCGCCGATGAGCGCGAGACACACGACGCACGAATCACCGCCGAACTCGAGGCGCACCAGGCACAGATCTCCGCGGAGCGCGAAGCCCACGACGCGCGCCTCTCCAATGAGCTTGACGAGCACCAGACGACGATCGCTGCCGAGCGCGAAGCGCACGACGCGCGCCTCGCCACCGAGCAGTCGGATCACGAGACCCGCATCGGTGCTGAGATCGCCGCGCACGAGGCGTTGATCCTGCAGGAGCGCGAGACGCAGTCAGTGGAGCTGGGCGAGGAACTCACGAACCACCAGCGCACGCTGGTCCGCGAGCGCGCCGACCATGAGGAATCCCTCGCGGCAGAGCGAGAATCGCTCGCGCGGGAGATCGCTGCGGGCCGGGCACAACACGAGACACTGATTGCCGAAGAACTCGCCGAGCACGACGAGACACTGAGCGCCGAAATCGCCGAACACGAAGCGACCATTGCACACGAGCGCGCGCAGCACGAAGCGGCGCTCGTTGCCGAGCGAGCTGCGCTGCAGTCTGCGCTTGCTGCGGAGCGCGAGGCCCACGACACTGCGCTGTCCGCGGAGCGAGCCGCGCATGACGCGCAGCTCAGCGACGAGACTCAGGTGCACACTGAGCGTCTGGATACGGCGCGTCGCTTGCACGACCAGGAGATCACAGACGAGATCGAGGCGCACCGGGCGCGGGTTGCCACGGACCGCCAGGAAGCCGCTGCGATCCTCGGCTTCGAGCGCGAAGCGTTGGCGCTCGAGATCGAGGTCGGTCGCAACCGCCTCGCGACGGATGTGGCGCGCGAGCGCGACGAGCACGAACGCAGCCTCGCGGCGGCTGCCGAACAGCACGCCGCCGAGTTGGCCGCGCAGGCGCAGGCGCAGACCGAGCGCATCGCGCTCGAGGTAGCCGAGAAGCGCCGAGAAGTCACCGAGGAGACGGATGTGCTTCGCGCACAGACCGTCGGAGAGCTTGCCCAGTTCCGTCGCGACGAGGAGACCGCGCTCGCGACGCTGCGCACGCTCGCCGAGGACTATGCACGCGAGCTGCGCGAGAGCATCGACGCCGCGAAGCGGGAGTTCACGCTCGAGGACACGCGCCTCAGGGAGCAGCTGGAAACTGACCTCCGCCTGCGCCACGCCGAGGCCAGCACCGCGGCCCAGCAGGAACTTGAGGACGCGCGCACGCAGCTCGTGTCGCTCACCGAGCAGGGTCAGCAGCAGCGCATCGAACTCGAACGAATCGTCGCCGAGTCAGGCCAGGCAGCTCGCAAGATTCGGGAGGATGCCGAGACGTCTGCCGCCGCGATCATTCGCGAGGCTGAGCAGCGGGCACACCTCACGTTCACGAGCGCCGAGAACCGGGCAGGTGAGGTGCTCGCCGCGGCGGAGGACCGCATGGCTCAGCTGAAGGTGGAGCGCGGCGCAGTCGCGCGCTACTTCGAGAGCCTGGGAGAAGTACTCACGAACGCGACGAAGCTGTCCTCGACCGCAGCGAACGCGACCGATGTCGCGGTCATCCAGACGAACACCGTCGACCGCGACGCGACCAACAATGAGGATCAGTCAGTTACGGGCTAGTCGCTCCGCTTGCGCCGGTAGATTTGCTCGTCAGCGCGGGCCATGAGCTGGGCCAAGTCTTCACCCGCGGTCGCTTGCGCGCATCCCCATGTCCAGGGGTGCACTGCGTCCTCGCGCAGCCGTCGCAGGAGGCTCTCAGCTTGCTCGAGCTCAGTCGCGGGGAGAATGAAGACAAATTCGTCTCCCCCACTGCGGCCAATGATGTCGTGGCTGCGGACCGCCCCACGCCACTGCGCGACCGTGTCGCGCAGTGCGGCGTCGCCCGCCGCGTGGCCACGTGTGTCGTTGAGTCGCTTGAAATTATCAAAGTCGACGACGGCGACGGTGAGCGCCTCGCCCGTCCGAGCGGCACGACGGAGCTCGTTGTTCCCGCGGTCAACGATCCCAAATCGGTTCAGGGCGCCCGTCAGCGGGTCGGTGGTGGCACGCCGACTCGTCTCTCGCTGCAGGAATACGCCTGTTTCGTAACAGAACAGCGAGATGAGGACCGCATACAGCACGGTCGAAGCCGAACTGAGGTGCAGGCCTGACCACCATACGGCGAATCCGATGAGTGCGAACCCGCCGAGCAGCATGCTCCGTGACAGGACCGGGCGATAGAACCAGCCAATGTACAGCGCGAACAGCGGGAGCTCCATGAGTGCATTGATGGCCGGAAGCTCACCCCCTGCCACGGCAACGAAATACGCAATCCCGAGGATGAGGATCGTGGCGAACACCAGGCCCGCCCAGCGCGGGTAGGCGACACCCATCACAATGGGGACCATCGCCGCCGCGACGCTGATGCCCGCCAATACCACGAGCGTCCAGAACACGTCTCCGACATGATCCATGAACGTAAAATCAACGACGAACGTACCGGCGACGGTAAGTCCGCCAAATGCGCTCACCCGTGAGTACGCAAACTGTCGCGTCTCGCTCTCGCGAATGGGGGCGGCTTGGCGAACCTGAGACAGCGGTTCATCCGCGCGGGTCACGCCTGCCTCGATGCTCGCGAACTCAGAAGCTGCTCGTCTGCACGTTCGAGGAGAGATTCGAGGGACTCTCCCGCCGTCCACTGTGCGATCCCCCACGACCACGCGAAGTCGGACCCTGCGCGCAGTCGCTCCACAATGCTCTGTGCATACTCGATATCTGCGCCGGGAAGCAGCAACGCAAATTCATCGCCGCCCAGTCGAACGATGAGGTCGTACGGTCGAATCCCTTGCCGCCAAGAGGAAGTTGCCTGGCGAAGCACGATGTCGCCTGCAAGGTGTCCGCGTGAATCGTTGAGCTTCTTGAACGCGTCGAAATCGATCACCACGACTGAGACTGCCGCCCCGGATCGCCCTGCGCGCCGCAGTTCAGTCCCGCCGTCCCGCCAGAAACCGAATCTGTTGAGCGCCCCCGTGAGGGGGTCATGGCTCGCCTGGTGATCAGTCTGCCGGTGCAGGTACACCCCGGCCTCGAAGAGAAACCCCGTGATTAGCGCAATGTATATGAGAGTGGTGAGCGTCAACGCCGGCCAGTCAACGACGTAGCTCCGCGCGCCCAGCACGAGGATCAGGACTCCCACCGCCGCAAGCATGACTGGCCGGGCAAGTTTGCTCGGGAAGAACCAGCCGCACGTGATCGCGATGACAGGGAGCAGCAGCACTGCATTCAACACCATTTGCGAAGACTGCGCCCAGCCAGCAATAAGCGTGATTCCGAACAGCGCAAAGCACGTGCCCAGCACCCCCAAGCTGCGAGGGTAGCGTCCGCCCATCACCAAGGGCACGATGACAAACACAGCCGAGACTAGGGCCACCCCTGCCGCGAAGAGCTGATCGCTTGTATCCGGAGGCGCCCATGCGAAATGCAGGCCTGCGGTGAGCAAGAACAACAGGGCGTTCGCCGAGCACACCACTGAGTACGAAGTTTGTCTGGCTCGAAAGGCAGCGAACATCTCTGCAATCATTGGTGGACCTTCGCCTTGCGTTCGTACAACTCAGCATCGGCCCGAGACAGCACACATTCGAGCGTGTCGTCGGGGCCAACCTCGCTGAGGCCCCAGGACCACGAGTGTGTTGATGCCCGACGCAGAAGCTCGAGGAGGGCCCGCGAGTCACGAAGCGAGCGTTGGGGCAGGAGCATGACGAACTCGTCACCTCCGAGGCGGCCGAGGGCATCGCTGTCGAAGAGCCTCATTGACCAGGCACGCACCGATGAGCGCAAGAGTTCATCGCCTGCGGCGTGCCCTTGTTCATCGTTGACACGCTTGAAATGATCGAAGTCGATCACCGCAAGGGTCAGCTTGGCGCCCATACGGCGGCTCCGATCCTGTTCGAGGGCGAACCGCTCGCTAAACCCCCGCCGATTCAACACCCCCGTGAGGTGGTCGTGCACGGCGTGCCGTTCAAGCTCGCGTTGCAGATACGACCCTGCCTCGAAGCAGAACGCCATGATGGCAACCGAGGCGACACCGATCGGGAGTGAGAAGTGCCCTGATTCACCAAAGCTCGAGCTCAGCAAGATCGCGATGAACACGCAGATGGAGAACACAATGATGATGCTGCGTGCAAGCCAGCCCCGGTAGAACCAGCCCAGATAGAGAGCGACGATCGGCAGCTCCTGCATACTGCTGACCACGCGCTGGTCGATATCTGAGAAGCCAATGAAATACAGCGCCGAGATCGCAAGCACACTGACAGGTATGAGGCCCGCCCACGGCGGGTAGCGGCGGCCCATCACGAGTGGAATAACGGTGCAGGCAGCGCTTGCGACGAGGAGCAACACGTCGAGCTCGATTGGGTTCCCGGTGTTGTTGCTAAAGATCAGGTCAACGATCAACGTCAAGAACAACAGGAAGCCCGCGGCGGCACTCACGAAGGAGTACGGCGTATGTCGGCGGTCTATGCGACGCAGCATCCGGGAGACCCCGGGCAGGTGAGCTCGTCCGGTGGCGCGTCCGACCTGGGCAAGCCCAGTGAACTCTGTCGCCACGGGAGGCAACTCTGCGGAGGCAGTGAGGCCACCTGCTTCTCGACCCCGAGAAATGCTCACCACTCCCCCCTCCATCTGGGCGCCAAATAGGACTGCGAAACCGAGCCGAACATCGCTGTCGACTGGCCTACAAGCACCTCCCCCGGGCACCCATGCTGTTCCCGGAAGTCTATTGCCTCAAGCGCGCCAACGATAGGAAAAGGCTCACAGATAACGCATTGCATGGACAATGCAGTCAAATACGATGGGGATACCGCTCGCCCCTACGGCTGCAGCACTCTCGACTCATCGATTTCATCGGCCATGGGAAGCGCCGCTGGTGCAACAGTGGAGAGAATCTCACTCAACACTCGCCGAACTTGCGTCTCCCCTACCCATAGATGCTTCCCGCCCTCGACATTGATGAGTCGCGCGCGGGGAACCTCTTGGAAACGCACCGCGGCCTCGTCGGGGCGGAGGTAGTCGTCGAGTTCCGGAATGAGCGCGACCAGCGCAGGTGACGCATCACGCCACGCCGCGAGTTCCTCTGCAGTCGTCCGGTGCAGCGGAGGCGAGAGCAGGATCGCACCCTCGATCGGGTGCTCAAGTCCGTACTTCAGCGCCAGCTCGGTGCCGAACGACCAGCCGACGAGCCAAGGGTTCGGCAGGCCACGCTCGGCAACGAATGCCATCGCAGCAGCCACATCCGCCCGCTCGGCGATCCCCTCGCCAAACTCGCCCTCACTGACGCCACGAGGCGACCGCGTACCCCGCGTGTTAAATCGCAGGACCGCGAGGTCGGCGAGCTCCGGCAGTCTGCGTGACGCTTTGAGGAACACGTGCGAGTCCATATAGCCGCCTGCGGTGGGAAGCGGATGCAGGAGCACGAGGGTCGCTCGCGGCGGACGCCCCTCGGGCAACGCAAGTTCTCCGACCAGCGTGAGGCCGTCGGACGTGTGGAGCTCGATTTCTTCCCGAGTGGCGCGCAACACCGTCGAACTCTTGATCCTCATGGCTAAACCTCACATCATTCTCGCGAAAGCGCAGGCAAATTGCGCGCGATCTCCAGCCTATCCGGCAGCCGAGGAGGAGCTCCTGCCCGGCGCCCTGGTTCGCCTCTGGCAGGATGGAACCTATGACGATTACCGCCGCAGCAGATGGATCCGCACTCGGAAACCCCGGGCCAGCAGGCTGGGCATGGGTGATCGATGACGCACAGTGGCGGGCGGGCGGTTGGCCGCGGGCGACGAACAACCAGGGCGAGCTCATGGCGGTGCTCGACCTCTTGCGGGCGACCGCCCATGTGGCGTCCACCCCGCTCCACGTGCTGTGCGATAGCCAGTACGTGATCAACTCGGTGACCAAGTGGATGCCGGGCTGGAAGCGGAAGGGGTGGCGGAAAGCCGACGGCAAGCCCGTGCTCAACCTCGAGCTCCTCAAGGAGCTCGACGAGGAGTTGCGCGGCCGCAACGTCACCTTCGAATGGGTGAAAGGACACGCAGGACACCCGCTGAATGAGGCCGCAGACTCGCGCGCTCGCGCCGCGGCAACTGCCTTCCAGAGCCGCACCGCCCCCGACGAGGGGCCCGGCTTCGCCGGATCCACGCCAACGTTTGCTTCTGCGACCCAGGCGGCGGCCCTTGTGGCGCCAGCGTTACCCGCGCAACTCTCACTCTTCGACGGCTTGGACGAGTCCGCCGAGGCAGAGCCCGATCCATCGCTGGTTGAACTGCTGCTTGGCCTCGAGCGGGCTCAGCTCCGTTTCGAGGCGAAGGCGCTCCGCCATGACGACTTTGCGACCCTCGGCGCCCCGCAGACAGCGCCAGTGGAACTGTCGGAGTCACTCGAACCGGTTTCAGCCCAAGAGCTCGCCCCAGGCCTCGCTCAACTGATCTCGCGCGCCAGCACGTCGCAAGGCGTTGACCTGGTGAGCTCACTCTGGGTTCGATCGGGCGGCGATTGGCGCGTGCGCTTTCGCCAGTTCAGTCGCGGCTAGTCGCAGCGAAGCAGGACAAGCGCGACGGCGATGAGGGGCTAGGCGAGGCGCCAGCAGTGCAGGTGCCAGTGACGCCGGTCGCGGACCGCCGCTTCGTCACCGAAGAAATGCTCGGCGCTCCAGACGACCAGGTGAGCCTGGCCAACCGGAACTTCCTGCCCACATCCCGGGCAGCGATAGGCCTTCTCGGCGCGACTCGATGAGATCTCGCGGATAAACCATTCGGAGCCGCGGCGAGTGACGCGCTGGGCGCCCCCGTTCGCGAGTCGACCGACGTCGCTCAGCGGCCCAGCTTCGGCTCGCCGGTGCTTACGCGCCATGGCCGGGTCCTGCTACCACCAGTGGTTCGCGAGCCAGAAATCGTAGGCCTGCGCCCAGCTGCCGTAGCGACCCGTCGCGTAGCCGTTGGCCCAACGCAGGTTGTCAACCGGGTCGTATCCGTTGCCGGGAACCTTGCTGCAGGGCAACGCCTGGATGACGCCACAGGCACCCGAACTCGAGTTCGTCGCGTTCGGGTTCCAGCCACTTTCCTTGCTGGCAATGTAATCAACATAGCCCCAGTCGCTCTGCGCGATACCTGCGGCTGCCATCCACTCAGCCGGTGCGCCCCCACCGGTGTACAGCGGGCGCGAAGCCGCTTGAGGCTGCGCCGCGGCCGCAGGCTTCGGCGGCGGCTCGGGGTCGGGCAGTCGCTCGATCTCGAAAGACTCAGCGGGGATCGAAGTGTCGGGAATGTCCGACGCGACGAACTGCTGGAAGATCTCGGCGCTCGGCTCTGGGGCCGCCTGCGCGGCGGTTCCCGAAAGCGTCACGGGCGCGATTACTGCTGCGCCCAACAAAGTTGCCGCAGCCCCGGCGGCCAGCATGGACAGCACCTTTGAGCGGCGCCGGAGCGCGGTCGGGGTGCCTGCGGGCGATGATGAGAGGAACACAATACCAACGATTCTATCTCACGTGCCCTTGAAGGACACTCCGAATGTGGGTCTCGGCAGGTGACGCTAGCGGCTGGCGAGCACCAGTTCGACGACCGAATCGAGCAGCGCATCGACCTGGTCTTCGTCGTACCCACGCCATTCCGAGTGGAACATGACCTCGCGCACCTCGCCCGTCGACAGCGGAGCGCTGCCGTCGAGCAGTCCAGTGATCCGGTCAACGAACGCGTCTACCTGAGACCGCTTGTACCCGGTCGCGAACAGGCCGCGGCGGCGAAAACGCTTCCCGCGCGGGCGAGTAATACGGCCGCGAACGTCCGCGACAATCGCTCGCACCTCGGTCTCCCACTCCCCCATACCGTGCTCCTGCACGAACGCGCGCCGTTCTCGCTCGAAGAAGATCTCTTCGAGACGGTCAATCGCGGCGTCGACAAAGCGTGCCGAATAACCGGACTTCACCAAAGGGAACGATGTCCGGCGGAGCTCGGAAGCGGTCACTGGATCGTCGCCCCCTGCGCCCTCGTAGGTCGCGCGGGCGCGTCCAAGAAACGTGTCGACGTCAGCGCGACGGTAGCCCTGCTCACCGCGCGGCGCGATCGGAAACGCCGTACTGGTCTCGGTTGTCCCAGCCCTAGCGCTACGAGCGCTCACG
This sequence comes from Leucobacter sp. CX87, assembly GCF_018682295.1. Classification (NCBI taxonomy): domain Bacteria; kingdom Bacillati; phylum Actinomycetota; class Actinomycetes; order Micrococcales; family Microbacteriaceae; genus Leucobacter; species Leucobacter sp. CX87. Next base: position 441,438 of record NZ_JAFIRI010000001.1, read on the forward strand.
CGATCACTCCGGCGGTCAACGCGACACCGAACACCACTGCGGCAGACGGCAGGATCGAGTCAAGGCGGTCAAGGAAACCACCGTGACCAGGAATCCATGAACTCATGTCTTTCACTCCCAAGTTGCGCTTGATCAGCGACTCCGTGAGGTCGCCGCCCGTTGCGCTCAGCAAGAGCAGCACCCCCATAATGACGCCGAGCCACCACGGCTGCCCCAGTACGAGCGTGGTCATCAGCGTCGCGGTAACACACGCGGCCACTGCCGCCCCCGCAAAGCCTTCCCACGTTTTGTTCGGGCTGATACGAGGCGTCATCTTGTGCTTGCCGAGCGTGATCCCCGCAGCGTATGCGCCAATATCGACCGACACCACGACGAGCACGAGTGTGAACACCCACCATTCGCCACCCGGCTCGCGCACGAGCAGCACCGTGAAGCCCGCGAGGAACGCTACATACACGAGCGAGAAAAGTCCCGAGAAGATGTCGCGCAAGAGTGTCTTCGGGGGTACCTCCCACCGGGGCACGAGGCCCTCGATGAGTCGCCAGGCGGTGAGCAACAACGACGCCAAAACGAGCCCCAGCAGCATGCCTTGGGCACCCTGCCAGTACGCGCCAGCGATCACGACTACGCCACCGATCATCGCGCCAAAACGCGGAACTCGGCGCCCTGATCCGCGAAACGCAGAGGCAAGCTCGAGCAACGCAATCGCCACGATCACGGCCACCAGGGCAACGAAGATCGCCTGGTTCAGCAGGAGGCTCCCCACGAACACGCCGCCAAGGAGCACGCCCGTGCCGATCGCCAGGAACAGGTTTCGGCCGGCGCGCTCCTCAATGCGAGCGCTCGTGGCCTCAAGCTTCGCGCGCTGCGACTCGAGGTGTGCCCGTAAGTCGTCGTGTCGTTCTTCCCCCGACATGACGCCTAGACCTCGAGGAGCTCTGCCTCTTTGCGCTTCAGCGCGTCATCGACCTGGTCGATGAACTGCTTCGTCAGCGTTTCAAGCTCCTTCTCAGCGCGGACAATATCGTCCTCGCCGACCTCCGCCTTGAGCGCATCAAGCTCATCCTTCGCCTTGCGGCGCATGTTGCGAATCACGACGCGCGCATCTTCTGCCTTAGCCTTGACGACCTTGACGAACTCCTTGCGGCGCTCCTCGGTCAGGTCGGGAAGCGTCACGCGCACGACGGTTCCGTCGTTCGAGGGGTTTGCCCCCAGGTTCGGCATGTCGCGAATGGCCTGCTCGATGTCGCGGATCGCCCCCTTGTCGTAGGGAGTGACGATCAGGCTACGCGCGTCCTGGTTGGCAACCGAGGCGAGCTGCGGCAGTGGGGTCGGCGTGCCGTAGTAGTCGACCAGCACGTTCTGCAGGATCGAGGGGGTCGCGCGACCGGTACGGACCTGAGAGAAGCTCTCCTTGGCCGAATCGAGCGCCTTGCTCATTCGGTCCTTTGCGTTGGTAAAGACCTCATCAATCACGGGGTTCTCCTTCGTCGTACGGGTACCGTTCCAGCATATCGGGAGCGGTGAAAGTAGTGGGCCGGCGAACCGGACTAGCTGTGGACGAGCGTGCCGAGCTCTTCGCCACGCACCGCGCGAGTGACCGAACCGTCGGGCGACATGCCGAATACGCGCATGGGCATGCCATTATCCATGCAGAGGCTGAATGCGGTCGAGTCGACGACACGCAGGCCGCGTTGCAACGCCTCGTTGTAGGTAATGCGATCGATCCGGGTCGCCGTCGGGTCGACGTTCGGGTCGGCGGTGTAGACGCCGTCCACGCCGTTCTTCGCGACGAGCACCTCGTCAGCGTGAATCTCGAGCGCGCGCTGGGCAGCTACCGTGTCGGTGGAGAAGTAGGGCAAACCGGCGCCGGCGCCGAAGATGACGACGCGGCCCTTCTCGAGGTGACGGATCGCGCGCAGCGGAATGTACGTCTCGGCGACCTGCGTCATCGTGATCGCGGACTGGACGCGGCTCGATACGCCGGCCTGCTCGAGGAAGTCCTGCAACGCGAGCGCGTTCATGACGGTGCCGAGCATGCCCATGTAATCGGCCCGGGCACGGTCCATGCCGCGCTGCGAGAGCTCTGCTCCGCGGAAGAAGTTGCCGCCGCCGACGACGACCGCGACCTCGGCGGTGTCCATGGCTGCGGCGATCTCACGCGCCACGTGGCTGATGATGTCGGGGTTGACCCCGAGGGTGCCTCCGCCGAACGCCTCCCCCGAGAGCTTGAGCAGTACGCGGCGCTTCTTCGTGGGGGTTTCGGTCATCAGAGGGTCTCCTTCGTTCACATGTAGCGTAGCGGGACTACGCCGATATTGCTGTGTGGTGCCTGGGCCACGGGGCCCGGGCACAGCACGAGACCCGGGCCACAGGGGCCCGGGTCTCGTGTGTTGTCTGGCTAGGCGCCGACCTTGAAACGGGCGAAGCCCGAGATGGTCATGCCCTCGGCCTCGAGGACCTTGCGCACCGACTGCTTGCTGTCGCGAGCGTAATCCTGCTCGAGCAGCACGACGGTCTTGAAGAACCCGCTCAGGCGGCCCTCAATGATCTTCGGCAGAGCAGCAGCAGGCTTGCCCTCGTTCTGCGCGATCTCGGTGACGAGGTCACGCTCCTTGGCGACATCAGCCTCGGGCACACCGTCGCGGTCCACGTACAGCGGATCAGCGAACGAGATGTGCTGGGCGATCCCGGTACCGGTGTCCGCGCTGCCGCCGGCAAAGCCAACGACGACGCCAACCTGCGGCGGGAGATCCTTCGAGGTCTGGTGCAGGTAGACCGCGATGTGCTCACCCTCGACGACCGCAATACGACGAAGTTCAACCTTCTCGCCGATAATTGCTGCCTCGTCGGTGATGATCTCCGCGACGGTCTTGCCCTCGAGGGGAGCAGCAACTGCCTCCTCGAGCGTCTTCGCACCGGCGGCGACGACTGCGTCGAGCACGCGCTGACCCAGTGCGATGAACTTCTCGTTCTTCGCGACGAAGTCGGTCTCGCACGCGAGCTCGATCATCGTGGCGGAGCCTTCCGACTCCTTGACAGCGATGAGGCCCTCGCTCGTGGCACGGCCCTCGCGCTTGGCGACGCCCTTCATGCCCTTGAGACGAAGAATCTCAATCGCCTTCTCGATGTCGCCTTCAGCTTCAACGAGTGCGTTCTTGCTATCGACCATGCCAGCGCCGAGACGCTCGCGCAGCTCCTTGACGGCAGCCATGCTGACCGTTGCCATGTTGACTCCTTTTACGTAGAGGTGTGAGTGATCCGGTGCTTACTCAGCTGCGGGAGCCGCAGCCTCGGCCTCGGTGGCCTCGACAGCGGGGGCTTCCTCAGCAGCAGCCTCGACCGCGGGGGTCTCTTCTGCGGCGGGTGCCTCGTCGGTGCTCGAGGTCAGGATCTCGACCTCCCACTCGGCGAGGGGCTCAGCAGCAGCGCCCTCTTCCGGCTTCTGGTGGCGCTCCATGAGGCCCTCAGCAGCAGCGTCGGCGATCACGCGGGTCAGCAGTGCGACCGAGCGGATGGCGTCATCGTTGCCCGGGATCGGGTAGGTGACCTCGTCGGGATCACAGTTCGTGTCGAGGATCGCGATGACGGGGATACCGAGCTTGCGCGCCTCGTCAATTGCGAGGTGCTCCTTCTTGGTGTCGACGACCCAGAGAGCCGAGGGGGTCTTCGTCATGTTGCGGATGCCGCCGAGCGACTTGTGCAGCTTGTCGAGCTCGCGCTTCTTGAGGAGGAGCTCCTTCTTGGTGAAGCCACTCGTGGTGCCCTCGAAGTCGAGCTGCTCCAGCTCCTTCATGCGCTCAAGGCGCTTGGTGACGGTCTGGAAGTTGGTGAGCAGGCCACCGAGCCAGCGCTGGTTGACGTAGGGCTGGCCGACGCGGTCGGCCTGCTCTGCGATGGCTTCCTGCGCCTGCTTCTTGGTGCCCACGAACAGGATCGAGCCGCCACGAGAGATCGTGGTCTTGACGAAGTCGTACGCGCGATCGATGTATGCAAGCGACTGCTGCAGATCGATGATGTAGATGCCCGAGCGCTCGGTGAAAATGAAGCGCTTCATCTTCGGGTTCCAACGACGGGTCTGGTGTCCGAAGTGGACGCCGCTGTCGAGCAGCTGGCGGATGGTAACGACGGCCATGGTCGTTTCTCCTATTCTGCGCATCACAAATGATGCGGTATTTGCGGTTATGTCTCAGCCGCGAGTGCGGCTAATCCTGGTGCCCGGCTCCCCCGCCGCCACTCGCACTGAAACAATGCAGGTGGACCGGTGGCAGAAAAGCGCTTTCGGGCACGCGTAGTCACCCCGTGAGGAGTGCTTCCCCCATCGTATCACCCCCGAGGGCGCCGACGTCGCAGCGGCGCGAGGGGTTTCGCCGCGCGTGCTTCTCCGGTCACAGGGCACGCAAACGCCGACTTCTCCACCGATTCGCAGGATCCGCCCCGCTGCGGTGTCTCTCGGCGCAGAGTCTTGGGTATGAGCGCGACGATCCGAACGACGAGGTGGGCTCGTCGTCTGCTCTCCATCGGGGCGATGTTTGCCGCCGTCGGCGGAATTATTCCCGGTGGGACCCTCTGGGCTCCGCCACTGGGGCCACCACTCCGCGTCGCGGAACAGTTCCGCGCTCCGCCCAATCCCTATGCGGCCGGGCATCGCGGCCTCGACGTAGCAGCCCTCACCGGCACACCGGTCCTTGCGCCCGCCAGCGGGGTCGTGACCTTCGCGGGGAATGTGGTGGACCGCCCGCTACTGAGCATCAGGGTTGACGAGCGCACCCTCCTATCGCTCGAGCCGGTCACCACCGAGCTGCTCGAGGGCGCTCTCGTCAGCCGGGGCGTGGAGGTCGGCACCGTTGCCACCGGCGGACACTGCGGCACGCGCTGCCTGCACCTCGGGGTGCGGGTCGATGGCGAGTACGTGAACCCGCTGCGCTTCTTCGCAGGCCGGCCGAAGCTGCTGCCGTGGTGAGCCGGTGTTTCGCTACGCCCTCGGGTGCGCCTGGCGGTAGCTCTGCGCGAGCCGCTCCGTCGAAACGTGCGTGTACACCTGGGTGCTCGCGAGGCTCGCGTGGCCGAGGACCTCCTGGACGACACGGAGGTCCGCGCCGCCGTCGAGCAAGTGCGTCGCGGCGGTGTGCCGAAACGCATGCGGGCCGCGCGGACCGCTGCCGGGCTCCTGGTCGAGCTCGCGACGCACGAGATCGTAGACGGTGCGGGTTGAGATCGCCTGGCCCCGGCTCCCCAGAAACACTTCGGCGGCGGGCTGGGCTGGGGTTACTGCGGCGTTCGCGCGTGCCCTCAACGCTGGGCGCGCATGATCGACATAGCGTTCCAAAGCTCGCGCCGCGGGGGCACCGAACGGAACCAGTCGTTCCTTGCCACCCTTGCCGAGCACGCGCACCGTCCGCTCCCCCAGATCAAGCTGATGCAGGGGCAGCTCACTGAGCTCCGAGACACGCAACGCCGAGGCGTACAGCAGCTCGAGGATCGCGTGGTTGCGCACCTCGATCGGGTCACCTGATTCGGCGAGCACAGCGGCACGGTCCAGGATCCTGCCCATCTGCTCGTCACTCAACACGCGAGGCAGCGACTGCGCCGCCTTGGGCGCCCGCAGACGGGAGGCCGGGTTGCCGGGAACGACACGGCGATTCTCGAGCCAGCCACCAAATGATTTGAGCGTCGCGACGCCCCGCCCGATGGTGCTCGACGACAGGCCAGCCTGCTGCCGGGCCCACAGCCAATCACGGAGCACATCGATGGAGAGATCCGCACTGTCCGTAACGTCACGCTCGGCCAAGTAGTCGACGAGGCTGCGGAGGTCGGTCCGGTAGGCGCGCAGAGTGTGCGCCGAGTACCCGTATTCGAACTCGACGGTTTCGAGGAATCCCGTGATCGCCTCGTCTAGTCGCATGCCGCCATTCTGTCAGGTGGGAACCTTCTCCAGCTCGAGGCACGGCGAAGCGCCGGATGGGATACTACTCCCCGTGAAGGTACTGGTTGTGGGCGCAAGCAAGGGTCTCGGTCGAGCATTTGTTGAGGGGCTTATCGGCGACGGCCACCAAGTCACTGGGGTCTCGCGGGTGCGCCCCGCGGACAGCGACATGAACTGGATCGAGGCAAATTTCGACGACCCACGCCAGGCCGCAGAAACCGTCGCGCTGCATGCCCCAGGCGGATTGGATCTCGTGATCTACAACCTCGGGGCGTGGGAACCGGACGCCTTTACTCCTGACTACGACTTTGTCTCGCAGCAGGACAACACGACAGAGTCACTCATCGCCACGAACATTACCGGGCCGATCCTGTTGCTGAACCGACTGCTTCCGCGGTTGCTCAGCAGCGACCAGCCCCGGGTAATACTCACTGGCTCAACTTCAGGCCTCCCCAGAAGCGGGCGACCCGAGGTCGCCTTTGGCTCGACAAAGGCCGCGTTGAACGGACTCGCCGACGCCTTGCGGGAGAACTATCGCGCCGAACGACTCGCGGTCACGACGATACAACTCGGGTACCTCAATACCGCCGACTCACTCGATGTCCCGAAGGAACGCGCGGCCTTGGCTGGCGAAGGCTTACTGGTCCCCGTGCACGACGTACTTGACGTGGTCCGGATGATCCTGGCACTCTCGCCGGCCTCATTCATTCGGGAGATCGTGATGCCCGCGATCCTGGACGAGCGATTCTAAGCGGCCGATTTGGTCATCGTGCTCTCGACCTGTTCGAGCTTTGCGTCGAGCTCGCCGTCGTAAACCTCTTTCCTGGCCACCTTAATATTTCCGCGACTTTGAGTGATTCATAGATGGCCTCACACGCTCTGGGGTGAGCGCGTATTCAGCCACGACAGACAGTTCCCCAACTTGCATCTCACTCATCGTGGACTCCGAAGTGTTCAGTGAGCCGATCCAGTGTGAACTCCTGCCGAAGCTTACAAGCACTGTTCTGGTTTGCGAACAGCCCCTTCTCCCAATACGCCGACTGCTCGTCTACCGTGCCAATCCACTGCGCGGGAACTACCCATTCACTGTCGTCAACGGTGGTGGCACCGCTGTGCGTATACGTTCCGATCAGTGCCTGGTCGGATAGGGCAAGCTTTTCCCCCGGCTCATCGAGAATCGCGTCTGCAAACTCCATTGCTGCGCCGGTCACTACCCCGACTCCGACATAGCCCGTCTGCGGGATGTTGACCCACACTCGGGCACCCACAGGCAGGGCGCGAATCGTCTGAGTGTAGAACTTGCCCCCACCAGCTGAGACGAATCCATACTTTCTCGCATCTTCCCAGGCACGGCCACCGCCGAATGACACGTACCAATCAAGACCGTTCCAGGCAGCGCGCTTTGACGTTGACTTTGCGCTCGATCCGGCCACGCCTTCTTCTGAGGTCGCAAGCCAAGAGCGGGCGAGATATCGACGATCATCGTCTTCCAGATATGTAAAGAAAACCGCATTGATCGGCACTCCAAAGCCCCGCAAATAGGTGACGATACGCTCAGAACTCGCATCAAGCGATGAAGCGATGATCGTCAGGCGCAGCTCTCCATTGAGATCATCTGGAGGTGCGATTCCGAAAGTTTCCTCGAATGCCGCTTCAAATGGCTGTTCCAGTTCTTTTTCTGCAATGTCGATGATCTCGTCACGGGGCAGAGTTGTTACCCATGAGCCGTAGTCGAGAACCTGGGAGACCACTTCGCGAGGTGTTCGGTCCCGCTTGAGCTCAAGTACATGCAGGTTGCCTTCGGCATCTATTGCCAGGAGATCAAGCCGTTTTCCATACGGGGTAACGATCTCGCTACCAATCACCAGGAGCGGAGTACCCAGCAGGGAAGGATCCTGCCGGAGGAACTGGTGCAGCTCATTCTCTGTGGGAAGAGTTGCAGCGCTCAATTGCTTCGGGGTTTGGCCATCAATACGCCACATTCGCATCTCAACTGGCATGGTTTGCAGTCCCCTCAATCGCGGCTTCCAACCGCTCAAGCTTTGCGTCGAGCTCGCCCTCGAACCCGGGGCGAATGTCCGCCTTCATCACGAGGGAGACGCGCGACCCAAAGGGCAGCACGGCCTCGGTCGCGCGCTTTACGACGTCGAACACCTCGTCCCAGGTTCCCTCGATCTCGGTGAACATGCTGGAGGTCCGGTGCGGCAGGCCCGACTCGCGGACGATCTTTACCGCCTCCGCGACGGCGCCCGATACAGAGCCATCGGAGTCCGCGCCGCCCACCGGTGCAACTGAAAACGCAAGAATCATGAGGCTTCCTTTACAGGGTTGTTCGGGCGTGCCGAATCACGGACAGCCTCTCCCCAAACGCTACAACACGCCCGCGCGGGTCCGTGCGCATAACGACGCATGAGCACTGAACTGCCGAGCATTGCGGCACCCATCGGAGTCGAGACCAAGGGAGACCTCTGGCCCTGTAGAGAGATTCCGAACTCGCGTGAGCTGTTTGACACCGGCACGGACCTCCGCGACCGAGTCACCATCGTCACCAGCCGGCCCGACCGCTCAACCTCGCCGCGCCAGGCCGCAGGCGGACTGTTGAGTCGACGTGTCCGCGCCGCAGTGCATTATCGTCCGCGCCGCGCGCGCCGACCGAAGTCGTCGAGCGCGGCGAGCACCAAGGGTGCGTGCCAGATGCGATTCGCTTCGAACTGTTGGTTTGTTGCAAAACACCGGCATCGACGAGCCGGAGCCGAGCCCCGTCGAGCGCGAATCTCTACCTTCCAGGGGTCCGCGGCGGCTTGCAGCTGGGCGACGAGCGTGCTGCCGTTACTGATTGCGGCAAGCGCAGCTTCGGAGACGGCCTCGACAATGGCGTTCAGGTGGCCGGATCGATACGAGGTCAGCGCGCCGAAGTAGCGGCTCGTATCCTGCAGCAGCCCGGCCGAAACGGGAACGGTCACGTTGCGTGTGATGCCGCCGTGGCGGAGCATGCTGTGAATGAACGCCCGGCCGATACGGCCGTTGCCATCGGGGAACGGGTGAATTGTCTCGAACTGTGCGTGCACGATGGCGCTGTGCACGAGGACGGGCACGTCCGTCCTGCTCGCGAACTCAATCAGATCCCTCATCAGGTCAGGTACTCGCTCATGGTGCGGAGGCACGAACAATGCCTCGTGTGGCGAGATGCCGCCCCCACCAATCCAGACCTGCTCGCCCCGGAATGAGCCGACAAAGTCTGGCGCGCTCTCGGCCAGGAGTGCATCATGCATGGCAATGCATAGACGCGACGCTCAGGTCGTCGGCGAGTTCCAGCGCAGCGCTCATTGCGCGAGCATTTGCGAAGACGAGCCGCGCGTTCTCGGACTGCGATGCGCCAATCTCTGCGAGCGCCACCTGCTTGGCACTTGAGGTGAGATTTTCGATCTCAGAACTCGAGGCAGATTCGGTTCGGAGCAGGATCGAGGTGAACGGCGCCGCGATAATCCCAATCGTCGCGTCGAAACGGGCAAGTTCCCCATTCGCGTCATCGGCCAGCGCGCGGACCTCGGGCGCGAGATCGACGGCCGCAACAGCATTGAATGGTGGCACCGAGGCCCGGTACTCGCCACGGGCCTGGAGTTTCGCCCGACGCGAGGCGACCTCGTTGCCCGAGCGTTCCCACGGGCGAGACTCGTAAGTGAGCGCCGGCCACAGTGGTCGGCCTGCTGCGGAGACTGCATTGCTATCCTGAGGCATGGATCTGCAGTAACAAAGGTTAGGAACATAACCCTTGGTATGAAGATGATTGCCCCGGGTTGTCATTCACACCGTCGTTCACGCGCCAGCCGAGTATCGCTCAGCGCACGCCTGCCACGAGCGCCCAACCCTCTTCGCCGGCCCGCTCCCCTCGGTCGACCGCTCGCCGTTCGACAACTCCGAGGAGCTCAAGCTCCGCGGCGGTGGCACGGGCATCGTCGAGAGACATCCCTGCCCGACGCGCCGCGTCCGAAAGCTCGCGCGCCCCGCGCAGGGGCAACGCGTCTACGAGCCGGCGGTGCAGCGGCGGCGGTCGATCCTGCGCTGACTCCTCGCCCAGTAACGACCCCGCGTCGAGGGCGAGCAATTCACACGCGTCAGCGGCATTGGTAACGAGTACCGCGGCGTACTCACGGATCAGCCGGTGACATCCGGCCGACGTGCCCGAGCTCACTGGGCCAGGGACGGCGCCCAGCGGGCGACCAATCTCGGCGGTGTGCCCTGCGGTGTTCAACGATCCCGATCGCGTCCCCGCCTCGGTGACCAGCGTGGCGGCGGCGAGCGCTGCGATGATCCTGTTTCGTTGACGTAAAACTAATTATAAGTGCAAGTTACAAATCACTCAGTTTCAAATGGATCGACTAACGCATTGACTCCATGTACTGGGCACATGAAAGCAATCATCAGAGCACCCCCCATCTCGGCAACATCCGGGAGACAGTCCTCCCCACATTCAGCGCAGGTGCGGTAGTTATCACTCATGATTCGACCCTACGCTCGCCGCTCACCTAATTGTCGTCTTCGTTGCGGCGAGCGCTTCGGCTACGCATTCCACGCTAAGAATCACGTCGGCGCGGGCTAGCTGGACTAGTTCGAAGATGGGACCCGGACAAGAAAACTCAGTCCTATCTACTTCTGCACCCAAACCAGTTCTGATGCACAGCCCTCCACGTTCGGGGACCTCCCCTGACTGCCGATCGATAGTTCGGAAGCCAGGGACGCTGCCTTCAACCTGCGTAGCTGGCTCCTAAGGAACAGGCCATTCCCATCCGGGCTCTCCGTCAGGACTCCATACGACAGAGGTCGCACCTGGGGCAAGATCCAGAATCCACCAACCGGTGACTGTCTCCCCCTGAGGAACGTCTAGCGGAAAGATCTCCGTCATCGGGAGACAGGTAGTTAGGCCCAATGCAGAGTTCTCGATGGTGCTGCCATCTAGGCTCACGCCAGTCCAGTCCCGCCAATCGAGCCGAACAGTGTCAACGTACTTCGTCTGCAAGAGGTAGTCCTCTGTCGTAGTCATTTCAATCTTCAGCGCCACAAGCTCACCGTTCTGAGTTGACGCACTTGGCTGACACTCAGGGCTTCGAACTGCTTCCAAGACTTTGAAAGAAATTTCTTTCTCGCCTGTACTTCCAAAGATGAAAGCCTCTTCCCCAATTTGCTTCGCCAAGTTGCCTCGCTCGTTCCGCTGGGGCTCAGCCTCTTCTCCATCCGTACCCCCTTCAACTAGAACTTCAGAGTTCTCCATGGAGGTAGAGCCCTCAGCAAGACTGCCAATAAAGCTCCCTACGAACATGATTGGCCCGACTACGCCAAACACAACACTCAGAACCAGCGCAATTACTCCGCTCGCTTTCCCCTTGCCCTTACGCGTCAGCGCAATAATGCTCACAACAAGCGAAGCAATCAAGATCGGTATAGACAGAAACAGAAGTGCAGGCACTGCACCAGTAGCGAAAGCAAACACACCCCCCGCCAACGCGAGGCAGAGAGCGATAATTCCAGCCTTGTTCTTCTCCATTGAGACTCCGAATCTATGTGATGGTTAGCCAACATCTTATGGCTTGCCATAACAACAGTAGCTCCGGGGGCCGCTGTGCTGGGATGCGTGCCCGAAATCTCTCCAGTAAACGAACCAAACTTCGACGCACTCAGACTGCAGCTCTCAAGACTGAGGCACGAAAGGGGCTGGTCCTACGACGAGCTAGCCGCACGCTCAGGCGTCGGACGCGCAACGTTGGTGTCCCTAGAGTCAGGCAAGCCGCGACGGACCCCCGGGAAACCCGCCAGTGAGGGCACCCTCAGAACTTGGTTCCGCATTGCAGAAGCATTCGAAACTACGCTAGGTGAGTTCACCCAGCCCCTCTACTCACGAGATGAAACCTGAACCTTCGTTACCCTGTAAACGGTCGCAATTGAGACACCCATAGTTTTGGAAATATCCGGAACCGAAGTTCCCGCTTCCCGCAGAGCTTGCGCTTGCTTCACCTGCTTGGAGTCCAGGGCCGCCTTCCTGCCTCCGACCCTCCCTGCTTTCTTGGCCTCAGCCAGTCCCGCAGCTGTGCGTTCACGAATGAATGAGCGTTCCATCTCAGCAAAGATCGCGAGCATCTGAAGCATCGCTCGTCCAGTAGGAGTGGTCGAGTTCAAGCCATCGCTAACGGACTCAATAAATACTCCGCGTTCCGTGAGGTCATGAATGAGCCCAGTTACATGCGCGGTTGAACGCCCCAGGCGGTCCAGCTTGTAGACAACAACAGTCTCGCCTGCCTGCAAGTCATCAAGCATGGCGTCAAGACCAGGCCGGGACTGCTTCGCTCCACTGACTCCGTGGTCGATGTACCTATTTCTCTTGAGTACACCTGCCTTGTCGAGGGCATCATGCTGAAGGGCCTCATCCTGCGCAGCAGTCGAGACTCTGACGTAACCAACCTTCGCGGATCCCGCCAATTTGTCCATACCAAATTATCTCATAACTCCATACGTTAAAGCGACGCATAATAGATCAAGTTTTGAGAGCATCTTGGACCCCATGAACTCGCTCAAAACGGAGCAGGGCTCACGAAACCGAATCTCTCGCTGAAGCATCGTTTGTGACACGCAACCCTATCCGCAAACAAGATAGGGTGGCACCAACTTCAAATGTCAACGGGTCGACATCCCAACAGGAGAACAATGAGCAACTCCGAGGTAGACAAGGTCAATTTTCGACTTGATCAAGTTCTAGTAACTTCTGGCGCAATGTTGGAATTGCCGCCCGGCGGCGTTACCGTAATAGTGGGCGCCAATAACGCCGGAAAATCGACGTTGCTTCGACAGATTAATATGGTCCTACAGTCAGGGGCTGATGTCCTTCCACACCAACTACCACGTCTAGTGCAACAGCTTGGCATATTCGCGGAGTGGTCTAGTGAAACTCTATATCAATGGCTCAAAGCTTCTCATGGAGTAATTAAGCGTGACCCTGCAGCAGGCGGAGACTACTTCCACCTCGCCGGATTACACAACGGCAACGGTCAAATTATTCCAGTGACTTCAGTATTCAACGGAAGCTTGCACAGTACGCAAGCTGCCGTAGCGCAACAGCTATACGGCGAGCTCGTCTTCTTTGCAGACGCTCAGTCAAGACTTGGTCAACAATTTTCGTGTGCCGGAAAATCAGAAATTGGGGCACCTTCTGGGGAGCCGCTGCACCGCCTGCAAGACAACAGGGACGTCTTTGACAATCTAATCGCAATTTCGGAAAGAGTGTTTGGTAGCTCTCTACTATTGGATGACTACGCTGGTGGGACTCTCAGAATTAGAGTCGGAAAAGTAGATCTTCCTATTCCCTTGCGGAATGAGCCACTTGGCGAGTTCGGAGATGCGGTTAGGGATCTGCCCGCACTAGATACTCAAGGTGACGGCATGCGTAGCTTCTTTGGACTAATAGTGCCGGTCATTACGGGAACTAAAAAAATTGTCCTAGTTGACGAACCGGAAGCATTCCTGCACCCGCCCCAGGCGAGAGCGCTAGGGCGCGAGCTTGGTACTATCGCAAAGAACACAGACCAACAGCTTGTAGTCGCGACTCACGACAAAGATTTCATCGCCGGTCTATTGCAGTCAGAAGCACCCCTATCTGTAGCTCGTTTGGTGCGGGACGGAAATCATACGCGTATAGCGCAGGTCCCAGCAGCTGACCTAAAGAGGGTTTGGGATGATCGCGTACTGAGATACTCGAATGTACTCGATGGCCTATTCTCGCGACTCGTAATTTTGTGTGAGGCAGAACAAGACTGTCGGTTCTATGAGACAGCGCTGGAATCATACATCGACGAAGGAGGAGACGGAACTGCTAGCGCCCCTCTGCCGTCGAGCGATGTTCTCTTCATCCCAACAAATGGGAAGGACGGGTTCGCAAAACTGATCCCCACCCTCCAACAACTTGCAGTACCAACCGCAGTAATTGTGGACATTGACATTCTAAAATCCGTGGTTCAGACAAAGCAGCTTTTTGAGAGCCTCGGTGGAAATTGGAACGAAGTCGATACAGATTATCGATTGGCTACAGAGTGGCTGAAGACCGCTGGAGCTAAGAAGACATTTAGTAGTGTTCTGCAGACTATTACTAGCGTTCTAGGTCCAAAAGTAGCGGAGAACCCGGAAGGCTCCTACGACAGCACCACCAAGGAGGTCATCGACGAGCTTCTTCGAACGGGCAAGGATCGATGGCATGAACCCAAGGCAGCAGGAGTCGCTGTATTTCGAGGGCAGGCGCAGACTGCGATCTTGGAACTCATCAAAAAGTTCGACGCTCGAGGCCTGCATATAGTTCAAGTTGGCGAGCTGGAAAGATTCGCTCCGGCTCTAGCCAAGAACAAGACATGGCTTCCGGATGCGATCCACCTAGAGGCACACAAGAGTGTGGAAGCACAGAATCTCATTCGCAGGATCCTAGCTCCCCACCTTGTTTCAACGACTGAGTAACCCCAACGCATTCAAGTGGTTCCAAGTGGTTGTCTTGGATTAAAGTCAGAGAAATTGCTGAGGCCATCTCGTCTGCACCTCGGTTTGCCAGCGCCTCTACCATTAGCTCGCCAAACACTGGCCGCTGCCGAGCGAGTTCTCCGACAACCGTTGCGAGCACCGACGCATCTTTGAAGGAGTCCAGCAATGACTCGTGAGTAACCCCCATACGAGAAGCCAGCGTCTGAAGAACCTGAAGCTCAGCTAGCCCCGCCCGAAGCGCCGCTGCCTCGTTTGTCGTATCACGCCGTATCTTCCTGGCCGAGTCAGCTATGTCCAGCATGCGCTCAGAGATACTCACCGGGTTCATCCTGATAGACGCTTTGAAGCTATCTTGCATCGCTGGAGCAGCATGATTCTTGATGTGCCTGTACAGTGAGTGGGAAGAAACTGCGAACCGTTGCGAAATTTGCGAAATTGGTGTGTTCGAGTAAATCGCATCCTCAATCTCAACACGCTTGAACGAACGACATACATTGCATGGCCTACCGCTTTCAGCAACCTCTACTTCCATCTCCGACTCCCTGATAATAGATCTAATTTTATCAGAAGTTGAGTTTGCGATGAAATATGCAAGGTTCATTCGAACTAAGATGAATATTTCGTATGCGTGTTTCTGAAATTATCAATATTCAATTAATTTAACATATTTCATGATCTATGCTATTTCAAATCGTATCTATAGCAATTAGAGTAACATTTGGATGGACAACACTCCTTAACCTGAGGTTAAGGTAGTTCATGAGAATAATTTGAGAATTATGTGTGTACACAGGTGTACACAAATTTGAAGGGTGTGTTTACACTCCTATTCTGATCTGGCCATTTTTCTGTATCGAGCGATAGTCGCCCTACTCATTTTTTGGTCAGGGAAGTCCTCATTCCAAAGTTTCGACTCAAAAGTGTCGCTTCCAGTTGCAGCAAGACTCCCTCGCAGAGTGGTCCTCCAGATGGCCCACATCTCGACTCGATGGTCGCGCGTCTTTTGGGATTTAGCGCCACTTATTTGCCCGCGCTTCGAATTGATCTGGCTAGAGGCTTCTGCCACTTCAGGATCATAGTTCTTCTTGGCAAATTCCGCCGCCCTGCCGCAGAGCACTGCAACATCCACTTTTCCATTCTTGACTGCATTTGGATCTGAGGATAGGTAAGTATACTCTGTCAGCATTTCCCTATTAATATATCTGTAAACCTCCTCTGCTAGTTCGTCCTCTGTCAACTCGAACGGTTGTGACATCGCGAACGACACCGCTACGCGATTGAGTAGGTCAAGTCGGCTAGCAGGGTAGTTCTGCGCTCTCCAGCGCATAGATCGCACCTCGGCATCACTGAATCTCGTTTGCTGGGATGGAACCTGTCTTACCGGAAGATCTGAATTGAGGTGTATTGCTTTAATGTAAAAATTCCGCCACTCACGCCCCGCCGGTTTCGCCGATCTGACAACCCGCCGAGTGGAACCTTCGTCCTTCTCTGCTTTAGACAAAGGCGAAGCCTTATGCTCCAACTTCATTAGCCTGAGATACTCCTGCAAGAGCCACCGTATCTCCACATCTCGCGCAGTTCTTGCAGAAGCAGCTCTCTTTCCCGTTTCAGTAAGTAAAATACGTTTACTACTAGACACAACTCCCCTGGCTGCAGGTTCTATCCCCTCTACATCGTTTGGCTGCAGATTCGTGGTTTCTTCTTTTGGGGGCACTTGTTCCGGAAGAACTTCCTCGTACTCTCGTCTTTCATCCATTGCTAGTACTCACCGCCATAGAAGTCCGGTTCAAGATTCAATCCTGTTGCGATTTTATGCACTACCTGTAGTCTTTCAGAGCCTCGCCCACGTTGAAGAGTTAAATCCATCAACCCCTGTACAACGTTCCTCTTCTGCTCTAGATCTAATTCCTCAAAGGCTTTACGGATATCTTTACGTGCTTTCACGGGATCCGCTCCGTCATCCAACGATGCTCTCCTAGATGTCGGCATAATATTCACCGCTAGTGATGCCATGACACTCAGGGATGATTGCTGAAGTCGTAGCTGGTCAATCTTAGTTTCTAGTGCGTTATATCTTTTTCGCAGGTCGCGCAATCTCTGTACTGATTGAGCAGTTGTAATTAGACCCTCGTCTTCTCGATCCATAGTTTTGAGCATGTCGTTATTGACTTTTTCAAGCTCTCGCATTGGTTCGATGAGGTCAATCTCTTCTTCTTGTCTGAACATTGCAGGAGGACCGGTTAGAAAGGCTAGCTCCATCTGTTCTAGAACCCTCTTCTCAGCAATCTCACCTTTGATTACTGGGTGGCCTGCCTTTGGGGTGAAGCAGTAATATCCTTTGTTTGTGTATCGCATCTTCGCGCCACAAGTTCCGCACAGAATTAGCCCGCTTAGAAGATGGCGCCTTGCGGGCCCGGGTGTAGTTTGTCTTGTAGGATCGCGCAAGATCGCATTCGCAGCCATCCAAATTTCTTCACTAACAATCGGTTCGACATGTGCAGACTTGATAGCTTCTCCGTGACGCACCACGCAGCCGTAGTAAGCAGGGTTCGCCAACATGTCTCTAATACGCACTGCCTGCCACGGCGTCACCTTGCGCTGCTTTTCGCCTGCGTTCTTCTTCTCTTTCTTTGGCACCCCTCGTTCATTTAGATCCTGCGCCATCCCGTATATCGATCTTCCCTCGATTAGGGCGGCGTAAAGCTCTCTAACGATCTTCGCTTCGCTCTCGTCTACCTTTTCGTTCATACGTCTGCCGACTTTCTTGTCCGCAAACATGTACCCGTACCGTGCTTTTCCGGGGACCGGGCGGCCAGATTCAACTAACTGATTATTTTTCGACCGCTGACGTGAGGCTTTGTGTTCAACCTCATATTGCGACCAAGCAGCAACGGTGCGCGCCACGGCACGAGCCGCCGGGGTGGTCAAGTCAAGACCACCTGCCTGCACCGTGTGGATGTTAACTCCAAGTTCAATGACCCGTTCGAGGTCCTTCGTGCGGCGCAGAAGCCGATCCTGCGCCCAGGTGAGGATTACGTCCGGTTTCGATTGAAGAAGTGCTTCAAATTCTGGGCGCACTCCTTTAGTCGCGCTCTTGTCATTTTCCTTGTACACCTTGGTAACGAAAAGCCCCAGGTCTTCTGCCAATTTTTTGCATTCGGCCAGTTGTCGAGCGACTCCGGCACCTTCGCCTGATTCGTCCTGAGATATCCGAACGTAAATCACTGCCATATTTTGAACCTCCTACACTTATTATTGCTTTTACGATGCAGAAATCTCCAGCGAGTGGGGGCGCCGCCCGGGATGATCTCGGAGCAAACGGCGCCCTGCTCGGCGATACGGTCGATCAGGGTGGCATGCGCAGCCGGATAGGCGCGGTCTGCGCCGCCCGCGAGCACGGCGATGGTCGTTGCCCCTGCGGCGAGCGCGGCGCGATGAGCGACGGCATCAATGCCATACGCGGCGCCCGAGAAGATCACCGCCCCGGCGTCGCAGACGCCTCCGACGATCTCGGCGGTGACGTTTTCGCCGTATCCGCTCGAGGCGCGTGCTCCCACCACGGCAAGGCCGTGCGCGTGCAGCACCCCAGGGTCACCGCGCACCCAGAGCGCGAGAGGTGCGTGATCCCCGAGGTCATCGACACGGGCGGGCCAGTTCGGGTCGCCTGGGACGAGCAGACGAAGCCCCGCAGCGGCGGCCTGCTCTAGGTCGCGGAGGGTCGCGCTGTGGCTGAGCCTCGGGCGCCACCGTTCGACTGCGGCCCGAACGGAGCGCGGATCGAGCGCCGCGCGCCGAGCTTCCGTCGGGTCTCGCCAGGCGTCTGCCACGATCTCAGCCGGAGTAGAGCCGGCCACCAGATGGGCGAGTAACGCCGGCGCGCCGAGCATCGCGACCAATACCCCTGCCGCACGATCACCGGGCTCGGCGATCCTGGACCAGGCAGCTCGGGCGAGCAGCTCATCGGCCCCGTGCTGCGCGGCCATTCCTGCGGCCCCGGCTGGGTGTACCCCTTCTAGTAGGCGCCGGGTCTCAGCGTTGGCGGCGAGGGGGATCATGCCGCCACCCCATTCCGCAGCATCAGCGCGCGCGCCACCTCGTGTCGGCCGGGCCGCTCCATGCCGTCGAGGTCCGCGATCGTCCACGCAACTTTGAGCGCCCGGTCATACCCGCGTAGCGTGATCCCTCCCCTGGCGAGTGCCCGGTCGAGCACGATGGTTTCGGTGCGCGCCAACCGGAGCTCGGGCCCGCGCAGCCATCGTCCGGGCACGTCGGCGTTCACCGCCCACGGGGTGCCGACGAGTCGCTGTGCTGCCCGGGCACGGGCCTCGACCACCCGGACGCGCAGCTCGGCGCTGCTCGGGCGGGCGGTCTGCGCGTCCTGAAGGAGCAGGCTCGAGACCCGTCGCACCGTGAGCCGCAAATCGATGCGGTCCGCAAGGGGGCCGGAGATGCGCGCGAGGTAGCGGCGACGCTGCAGCGGCGGGCACTCGCACTCGAGCGAGGTTTCGGCGGAGCCGAGCTTGCCGCACGGGCAGGGGTTCGCCGCCAGGATGAGTTGCACACTCGCGGGCAGGGTCGCCCGCATGCGCGCCCGGTGTATCTCGATCACGCCCGACTCAAGCGGTTGCCGCAGCGCGTCCAAGACTTTGGGCGCGAACTCCGCCGCTTCATCGAGAAACAACACTCCATGGCAGGCGCGGGTGACCGCCCCCGGACGGATCACGTTCCCGGTGCCGCCGCCGATGATCGCGGCTGCCGAGGCGGTGTGGTGCGGACTCTCGAAGGGTGGACGCCGCACGAGCCGGGTCAGCGCGGCACCGCTGCCCAGCGACGCAATGCTGCTGGCCTCGATCGAGGCCGCGTCCGAGAGGTCCGGCAGGATCGACGGGAGCCGGGTCGCCAGCAGCGTCTTCCCCGCCCCGGGCGGGCCGACGAGCGACAGGTGATGGCGCCCGGCGGCGGCGACGAGCATCGCCTCCACCGCTTCGGGCTGGCCCACCACGTCCACCATGTCGAGCGCATCGCCCGGATCCTGCGCGGGTGTGTCGCTCTGAGCCCCGAGGAAACGCGCGTCGGCGCTCGCCGCAGGGTGTGTCTGCATCGGCACCCCGCGGTACCAGTCGACCGCCTGCGCGAGGGTCTCGGGGGCCACGACCGTCATGCCCGCAACGAGGCCTGCCTCTGCCGCACAGCTCGCCGGGACCATCACCCGGGTAAACCCGAGCCGCTGTGCCGCCACGACCGTTCCGAGGAGCCCGTCAGGGCGCCGCAGACCGCCGTCGAGCCCCAGCTCGCCGAGGTGCGCGGTCGAGGCAAGTCGTTCGCGTACGTCATCGCTGCCCGGGAGCTGAGCCGAAGCGGCGAGCGATGCGAGTGCGATCGCGAGGTCGAAACCGGAGCCCTGTTTGGGGAGCGCCGCGGGCGCGAGGTTCACGGTCAAGAAGCGGTTTGTCAGCGGCAGATCGGCCTGTGCCGTCGCCAGCCGCACCCGCAGCTTCGCCTCCGCGAGCGCCGCGTCGGGCAGGCCAATGATCGCCATGCCGGGGAGCTGCTGCGACACGGCCGCCTCGACCTGCACCGCGGCCCCCTCAAGGCCGTTCAGGGCAATCGTTGCGGCCCGGCAGACCGCGGCAGTCACGAGATGCCCTCGAGGTGGTCGATGCGGGGGCGCTCGCCCGGCCTGACCGTGATGCCGATCGCGTCGATCCTGAGGGCGTGCGCGGCGGGGTATTCCGCGCGCACCCAACTCAGCAATAGCCGGCGCAACCGCTGCGCCTTCTGCAGGGTGATCGCCTCGAGGGGGTGGCCGTAGCCGGTGCCGCTGCGGGTCTTCACCTCAACCGCGACGATCGTGTCACCGTCGAGCGCGACCAGGTCGAGCTCACCACGGGCGATCCGCCAGTTGCGCGCCAGGATCTGGTACCCGCGCTCTTCGAGGTAGCTCGCCGCGAGTTCCTCGCCGTGATCCCCCAACGCTCGGGATCGGGGCACCGCCTGCGGTACCGCAGGGCTGCCAATACTGTGCTGTGCCATCTCGCACCTCCGCACTCAGCCTGCGATGCAGCGGGGCGCGGTGGGGCGGGAAATCAGGATCGGTGGAGAACTCGCTCGGGCGAGTCGCTGTGGACGGGAAATGCCGTCCGTGCGTTCGATAACGAGGGCCGGTGGCCTATTCGTCGAGCGCGAGCTCCTGCGGCAGCGAGAACTCGCGGGCCGAGAGCTCTTCAACGTTGACGTCCTTGAACGTCAGCACGCGTACTGACTTTACGAAGCGGTCGGCGCGGTACACATCCCACACCCACACGTCCGTCATGCTCAGCTCGAAGTAGAAATCACTGCCGGCGTCCTGGCGCTTGAGGTCGACCTCATTCGCGAGATAGAAGCGCCGTTCGGTCTCGACGACATAGCGGAACTGCCCGACGATGTCCCGGTACTCGCGGAACAGCGACAGCTCAGCTTCGCGCTCGTAATCGTCCAACTCATCATCGTTCATCACCCCCATCCTAGCCCCGGACGCGCCGCCTGAAACCCGGATTGACTTATTCGAACATATGTTCGAATATTGCAGCATGAACCATTCCGCGACCGTGCAGCAGCTGCAGCAGCGCATCACCGAGATGCAGTCGCTGCGTCTCGACGATCGCGCCCTGCCCACTGCTGATGCGGCGCGCGATTTACTGCCCGGCGGGGCGCTCCGCAGCGGTTCGAGTTACGCCGTACACGGCTCGACCCAGCTCGCCCTGGCCCTGCTCTCGGAGGTGTCTGCCGCCGGGTCGTGGTGCGGCGCCGTGGGTCTGCCGGGTCTCGGCGCCGAGGCCGCCGCGACGATCGGCATCGCCCTCGACCGCTGGATCAGCATCCCCCACCCCGGCGAGCACGCCGTCGGCATCGCCGGCACGCTCAGCGAGGTCTTCACCGGGATCATCCTGCGCCCCACCACCCGGGTTGAACCGCGCGAGGCGGAGCGACTCTCGGCGAAGCTGCGCGAAAATGGCGCAGTGCTGCTCGTCCTCGGCGATTGGCCGCGCAGCGAGAGCACGCTCCGCGTCGAGCGCTCCGTCTGGTCCGGCCTCGGCGCGGGCCACGGCCTACTCGGGGACCGCGAACTCACGATCAGCTCCGACGATCGGCGCGGCCTGGGGCGGCACACCGTCCGCTTCTCGGGTGGCCGCCTGGTCGCGGGCGCCCCCGTCGCCCCGCTGCGCGCGGTTCCCCCGCTGGGCGCGTCCCGATGAACGCGCACTCGGCCGTCCCGCCGCGCACCATGGTCGTCTGGATCCCTGACTGGCCGATCCTCGCCCACCGGCAGAGCCTGGGCCTCGCAGGCGACACTCCGACCGCGCTCGTCGCGGGCCGCCGCATCGTCGCCGCATCGGCCGCGGCCCGCGCCGAGGGCGTGCGCGCGGGCCTGCGCGAGCGCGAGGCCCAGCAACGCTGTCCGGGCATTGAGCTGCACCCCTACGACCCTGAGATCGACACCCGGGCGTTCGAGCCGGTGCTCTCGGCGATCGAGGAAACGGTGCCGGCGGTCGAACCGATCAGGCCGGGGCTGTGCGCGATTCGGGCCCGTGGGCCCGCCCGCTATTACGGGGGCGAGGCCGCCGCCGGGGCGGCGCTGCTGGCCGTACTGCGCGAGCGCGGCCTCACCGAGGCGTGCATCGGCATCGCCGACGGACGCTTTGCGGCCGAACAGGCGGCCCGGGGCGAGACCATCCCCGGCGGCTCCCCCGCAGAGACCGCGTCGTCCGGCGCCGATCCGGCACTCCGCGTCGTTCCCGCAGGATCCGCGCCGGCGTTTCTCTCCCCGCTGCCCGTGGCGCGAGCGACCGGCGCCGAGCTCTCGGACGTGCTGCACGGCCTCGGCATCCGCACCCTCGGCGGCCTCGCGGCCCTACCCGCCGCGGTCGTCGCCGAGCGATTTGGTCCGGCGGGCGCCGCCGCGCACCGGCTGGCGAGCGCCACCGACGGGGCAGGTGGGGCTGCCGAAGAGGTGCGCCCCCGGAAGCGTGCGCGAGAGCTCGAGGTCTCGCTCGACGCCGAACCTCCGATCGCCCTCGTCGACCAGCTCGCCTTCACCAGCAGCGCGCAGGCCGAGCGCTTCGTCCGCCAACTCGCGGAGGAACGGCTCGTCTGCACCGAGCTCACCATCACGCTGGTGGACGACACCGGCGCGGTCCACGAACGCAGCTGGGCCCACCCGCGCCAGTTCACCGCGAGCGACGTCATCAACCGCATTCGATGGCAAACCACCGCACTGTACAGCGCCCTTGAGCGGGGTGGGGCGGGCATCGCCCAGGTGCGCATCTCGCCGCAGCGCACCGATCGCGCCGAGCGCCACGAACCGGGGCTCTGGAACACCGGCCCCGACGAACGCATCCATCACCACCTCACCCGCATGCAAACCCTCCTCGGCCACGAGGAGGTCGTCTCGCCGCGCATCGCGGGCGGGCGCGAGGCACGCACCCGGCAGCGGCTCGTCCCGTGGGGCACGCAAGAGACTGGCGCGACGCCGAAGCGCACCCGCGCGTCAGCGGTGTCCGGCCCCTGGCCCGGGCACCTTCCCGCCCCGTACCCCAGCATTGTGCTCGGCGAACGAGAACAGGTCGAGCTGCTCGGGGCGGACGGCCAACCCATCACGATCGACGACGAGGACCTGCTCGCCGCCACTCCGGGCTGGTTCCGGGTCTCCCCGCACGAACGCCCCACCGCGGTGCAGGCTTGGTCGGCACCCTGGCCCCTTCGCCAACACTGGTGGGACGAGGGCGAGGCCCCGAGCGGCGAGCTGCACCGCATGCAGGTCGTGCTCGCGGACGGCAACGCCTGGCTGCTCGCCCACACCGAGCAGGGCTGGTTCGCTGAGGGGAAGTATCACTAGGGCCGGCCCGCTCAGCCGCCTACGCGGCACCACCCGCCACGGCACCACACGCACCACACCACGCCACACCACACCACACCCCGCAGCACCGGAGGCCCCCATGGGCTGGAACAACCCGCCACTCCCCTGGAGCGAGTTCGAGCGCACCCTCTCGGGGCGCGCAAGACCCACGCCCCTGCCCGTGCCCGAACCGGCCGGCGAGGAACTGTCCGCTCCCGCAGGGCTGGCCGCCGCGGGCAACACTCCGACCCCACCGACAATCCCGCAGACCACCCCGGTCACCCCATACGCCGAGCTGCACGCCCATTCCTCCTACAGCTTCCTCGACGGTGCCAGCGAGCCACAGGATCTCGTGGCCGAGGCGGCGCGGCTCGGCCTCTCGGGGCTCGCGGTGACCGACCACGACGGCTTCTACGGATCGGTGCGCTTCGCCGAAGCGGCAGCAGCGCACCCCGAGCTACTCACCGTCTACGGCGCCGAGCTCTCCCTCGGGCTCGATGGCCCGCAGCAGGGCGTTGCCGACCCCATGGGCAGCCACCTGCTCGCGCTCGCCCGCGGCACCTCCGGGTACCACCGCCTCGCGACCGCGATCACCGAGGCGCAGCTCGCGGGCGGCGAGAAGGGCCGGCCCGTCTACGACCTCGAGCAGCTCGCCGCGCAGGCGAACGGCGAATGGGTGATCCTGACGGGGTGCCGCAAGGGCGCGGTGCGCGGTGCCCTCGAGAGAGAGGGCCCAGTGGCCGCGCGCCGCGAGCTCGACCGCCTGATGCACCTCTTCGGGCGGGACAACGTCTTTGTCGAGCTGACCGACCACGGCCACCCGGGCGACGACGTCCGCAACGACCGGCTCGCCGAGCTCGCGGCCGATACCGGCCTGCCCACCCTCGCCACGAACGCCGTGCACTACGCCCGCCGCGACGGCCAGGCGGTCGCCGAGGCGGTCGCCGCCGTACGGGCCAGGCGCAGCCTCGACGAACTCGACCCCTACCTCCCCGCGACCGGCAGCGCGCACCTGCGCTCGGGGGCCGCCATGGCCCGGCGGTTCGCCCGCTACCCCGGCGCCGTCGCGCGCACCGTCCCCCTTGCACAGGATCTCGCCTTCCCGCTGCGCGCCGCGCGCCCGCGGCTGCCAAAGCTCCCCGTGCCCGACGGCCACAGCCCGATGAGCTGGCTGCGCGAGCTCGTCGCACAGGGGGTCCGGCGGCGCTACCCGCGAGCGGACGAAGCGACGCACGCCCGCATCCAACGCGAACTTGAGGTCATCGAACAGAAGGACTTCCCGGGCTACTTCCTCATCGTGCACGACATCGTGCAGCGCGCCAGGCAGCTCGGGATCCTGTGCCAGGGCCGGGGCTCGGCCGCGAACTCAGCCGTCTGCTACGTGCTCGGCATCACCTCGGTCGACTCGATCTTCTACCAGCTGCCCTTCGAGCGCTTCCTGTCGAGCATGCGCGAGGAAGAGCCCGACATCGACGTCGACTTCGATTCCGGTCGGCGCGAAGAGATCATCCAGTACGTCTACGAGACCTACGGCCGCAGAAACGCCGCCCAGGTCGCGAACGTCATCACGTACCGCCCCAAGGCCGCGGTGCGCGACGCGGCGAAGGCGCTCGGGTACAGCGCCGGGCAGCAGGCAGCCTGGACCCGCGGCATCGAGCGCTGGGGCAGCATCGAGGAGGACCCGTCCTCGCCCATCCCGCCGGCCGTGACCGCGCTCGCGACCCGCCTTTTGCGGGCCCCGCGACACCTCGGCATCCACTCGGGCGGCATGGTGCTCACCGACCGCCCCGTCGGCGAGGTGTGCCCCATCGAGCACGCGCGCATGGAGAGGCGCACGGTGTTGCAGTGGGACAAGGACGACTGCGCCTGGATGGGGCTCGTGAAGTTCGACCTGCTCGGCCTCGGCATGCTGTCGGCGCTGCAGTTCACCTTCGACCTCGTCGCCGGCGCCACCGGCGAAACGTGGGACTTCGACTCGATCCCGAAGGAAGAGCGGGGCGTCTACGACATGCTCTGCCGCGCCGACTCGATCGGAGTGTTCCAGGTCGAGAGCCGCGCGCAGATGAACACCCTGCCGCGCCTGCTGCCGCGAACGTTCACCGACCTGGTCATCGAGATCGCGCTGATCAGGCCCGGCCCTGTACAGGGCGGCGCCGTGCACCCGTACCTGCGCCGGCGCGCGGGCGAGGAGACCGTCACCTACGCGCACCCCGCGCTCGAACCGGTACTCAAACGCACCCTCGGCATCCCCATCTTCCAAGAACAACTCATGCAGATGGCAATGGCCGTGGGCAACTGCTCGGCGGAGGACGCCGACCTGCTGCGGCGTGCGATGGGCTCCAAGCGAGGCCAAGAGCGCATCTCCGAGCTCAAGGAGAAGCTGCTCGCCGGCATGGCCGACAACGGGATCGCGCCCGATGCCGCCGAGCAGTTGTACGGCACGATCGAGGCGTTCGCGAGCTTCGGCTTCGCCGAGAGCCACTCGATCAGCTTCGCCCTGCTCGTCTACCTGAGTTCCTGGTGCAAGCTGCACTACCCCGCGGCCTTTCTCGCGGGGCTCTTGCGCGCACAGCCGATGGGCTTCTACTCGGCGCGCACGCTCACCGACGACGCCCGCAGACACGGCGTACGCGTGTTGCGCCCCGACGTACAGCACTCGGACGTGCACGCCGCCCTCGAGCCGCTCGGGACGAGCACGGGCGCCGGCGCACCCACCGGTCTGCACACGTGCACGCACCCCGCACAGGATCCCGTCGGCGCGTTCGACCGCACGGCGCCCGACACGACCGCGGAGCACCGGCGCGACGGTGGCTTCGCCGTACGGCTGGGGCTCGCCGAGATTCGGGGAATCGAACAGGCGGTGGCCGCCCGGATCGTCGAGGCACGCCGGCGCGGCGGGCCGTTTCTCGATCTCGCCGACCTCGCCCGCCGGGCCGACCTCGACCGCTCCCGCATCGAGATGCTCGCTTCGGCCGACGCGTGCGCGGGACTGGGTCTCGGGCGCCGCGAAGCCCTCTGGGGCGCCGGTCCGGCAGCCGACAACCGGGAGCGCTACCTGCCCGGCACCGCGGCGAGCGTGCAGCCACCCCTCCTTCCGGTACTCAGTCCCGCCGAACAGACTGAGATTGATTTGTGGTCCACCGGCGTCGCCCCGGGCGCGCACCCCGTGAGCTTCCTCAGGCGCTCGCTCGACCGGCGCGGGGTGCTGCGCTCGGACCGGCTGCCGCACGCAGAGAGCGGGCGCCGCGTCGAAGTGGCGGGCCTCGTGACCCACCGGCAGCGCCCGGGAACCGCCGGCGGCATCACCTTCCTCAGCCTCGAGGACGAGGCGGGCATGGTGAACGTGATCGCGAGCGTCGGGGTGTGGACCCGCTACCGCCGAGTCGCCCGCACGTCCCCGGCGCTCGTCGTGCGGGGCCACCTCGAGCGCTCGCCCCAGGGTGTAGTGAACATCGTCGCCGACCATTTCGAGGCGCTCGCGGCGCCCGGCAAGACCCGGTCCCGAGACTTCCAGTGACGGCCGCGCGCCGTCGCGCGCAGCAGAGGCCTGCACCCCACGAAGGAGCTCGAAGCAGGCGAAGCGCGATGGGAATCGGAGAACTCTTCGCCGAGCCGCACCTGACCCCCGCTGCCGCAAACGAGTAGGCTGGCGCGTGTGAACGACACCGTAGCCCGGCACGCATCGACCGCCTTCTTCACCGATCACTACGAGTTGACGATGGTCGACGCGGCCCTGCAGGCGGGTACGGCCCACCGCGAGAGCGTGTTCGAACTCTTCGCTCGCCGCCTCCCCGGCGCGCGGCGCTACGGCGTCGTCGCCGGCACCGGCCGATTACTCGAAGCGATCCAGGACTTCCGCTTCGGCGACGCCGAGCTCGAGTGGCTGCGCAGTCAGGGGTTCCTCCGCCCCGAGACCCTCGACTGGCTCGCGGACTATCGCTTCAGCGGCGACATCTGGGGCTATCCCGAGGGCGAGGTGTTCTTCCCGAACTCGCCCCTGCTCGTGGTGCAGTCGAGCTTCGCCGAGGGCGTGCTGCTCGAGACGCTCGCACTCAGCGTGCTCAACGCCGACTCGGCTGTCGCAACCGCGGCCTCGCGCATGACCCACGCCGCGAACGGCAAGCCGCTCGCCGAGATGGGCTCGCGCCGCACCAACGAGCACAGCGCCGTCACTGCCGCACGCGCCGCGTACATCGCCGGCTTCAGCGCCACGTCGAACCTCGAGGCCGGCCGCCGCTTTGGCGTGCCGACCATGGGCACCGCCGCGCACTCGTTCACTCTGCTGCACGACAGCGAGCGGGAGGCATTCCAGGCACAGATCGACGCGCTGGGCGTCGGCACCACCCTTCTCGTGGACACGTACGACATTGAACAGGGCGTGCGCAACGCCGTCGAGCTCGCCGGCCCCGGCCTCGGTGCGGTCCGCATCGACTCGGGCGACCTGCCCGTCGTCGTCGCTGAGGTGCGCGACCTCCTCGACGAACTCGGCGCGCTACAGACGAAGATCACGGTGACGAACGACCTCGACGAGTACACGGTCGCGGCCCTCGCGCACTCCCCCGTCGACTCGTTCGGCGTCGGCACCTCGGTCGTCGTCGGCTCGGGAACACCCACGATGGGCATGGTCTACAAGCTCGTCGCCCACAAGGACGACGCCGGGGAATGGGTATCGGTCGCGAAGAAGTCCCAGGACAAGGCATCTGTCGGTGGACGCAAGAGCGTCAAGCGCCGATTCAGCGCGCGCGGGCGCGCGGTGGCCGAGGTCGTCCTCGTCGGGGACGGCCCCGCGGGCGCGCCGGAGGGCACCGACCTCGGGGCTTCGGCGCGCGAGATCCTCGTGCCGCTAGTCGTCGCGGGTGAGCCGCTGACGCAGCACCTGGGCGCGGCCGGCATGGAGGCCGCACGCGAACGCCACGCGAAGAGCGTCGCCGAGCTACCGCGCGTCGCGATGAGCTTGACGCGCGGTGACCCGGCGATCCCGACAGAGATTCGCTAGCGCCGAGCGTCGGCCGCGTCAACCACGCGGACCGACCGTGACCGGCTCGGGGATGAGCGTGATCCCCACCCGGTCACCCGGCCGGAACGTCGTCGACGCACTGTGCTGCGAGGCGAGCGTGCTCCCGTCAGGAAGCTCCACGACGGTGCGCCGAATCGCCCCGAGAAAGCCGGACGTCAGGACAACCGATTCCGCGGCCCCCGCCCCGCCCCGCGTCGGGCCCAGCACGACATTTTCCGGACGAACGTAGGCGGTGACCTGACGGTCGACACCGCTCGAGGCGCCTCCGGGGTCCGGCAGCGCGGGCAGCGCCCCGCCGAGCACCGTGACCACCGAACCGTCGAGCACACCGGAGACCCGGTTCGACAGCCCGACAAAGTCGGCAACAAACGCCGAGCTTGGCCGCCGGTACAGCTCCTCGGGGCTCCCCAACTGAGCGATGCTCCCCCGGTTCATGACCGCCACCCGGTCCGAGATCGCGAGCGCCTCCTCCTGGTCGTGGGTCACGAAGATCGTCGTGATGCCGAGTTCCGTCTGGATCGAGCGAATCTGGTCCCGCAACAACACCCGCACTTTGGCGTCCAGCGCCGACAACGGCTCGTCGAGCAATAGGGCGCGCGGCCGAGTCACGAGCGCACGGGCGAGCGCGACCCGTTGCTGTTGGCCGCCGGATAGCTCGTGCGGGTACCTCGCCGCGAGGTGTCCGAGTCCCACAACATCGAGCATCTCGCCGACTCGGGCACCGCGCTCGACGCGCGGAACCCGACGCATCCCAAGGCCGAACTCGACGTTGCGCGCCACGCTCAAATGCGGAAACAGGGAGTACTGCTGAAAGACCATGCCGATGTCGCGACGGCTCGCCGGCACGTCGGTGACATCGACCTTTCCGATGCGCACGCGTCCACTGGTCACCGGTTCTAACCCCGCGACGCAGCGAAGCGCCGTCGTCTTCCCGCAACCGGATGGGCCCAGCAGACAGACGAGCTCACCCGGGGCGAGCGCAAGATCGAAGTCTCGCAGCACGGCCGTGGCTCCGTAGGCCTTGGTGACGCCTTCGAGTCGCACGGATAGGCCGCCGCCGATCGGCTCGGCGGGAGATGGCGTCGGACGAGTAGTCATGGGGTTGGGTCCTTCTTCGAGACGGAACGAGGGGGTGCCGACGGAGCGCGCCCGCGCCGATCCAGGCCACTTACCGTGAGCAGCAGGAGGAACGCGCCCACGAGCGCCAGCAGCGAGACGGCGACCGCGACGAACGGATCGGACTTTGAAACCTGTAAGAGCGCGGTCTGGAGCGTGGTTCGGTTCAGCAGCGATGACACCGTGAACTCGCCCAGCACGATGGCGATCGTGAGGAGCGAGGCCGCCAGGAGGCTTCCGCGCAGACCTGGCGCGATCACTCGAACCAGGACCGTGCCCCAGCCCGCCCCCAGCGACTGGGCGGCCTCCGCGAGCACCCGCGCATCCATCCCGGTGAGCTCGGCGTTGATCGCCCGATAGACAAACGGCAGCACGAGCACGCCGTAGGCCAGACTCAAAGTCCAGGTTCCCGTCGCGCCCCAGTTGCCGAGCACGCGAAAGAGGGGCGCGAATCCGACGACGAGCACGATAGCGGGAATCGCGATGGGAAGCACGGTGAGTAGGTCGAGCGCGCGCTCCAGGCGCGGAAAGCGCAGATGCACGAGCACGATCGTCGGGAAGAAGAGGACGAGCACGATCACGACCGTGAGTGCCGCCAGCAAGAGCGAGTTCCCGATTCCCTGCACCAGCGCCCGGGTACTGCGCGCATTCTCCGGGGCGAACAGCGCACCCCAGTGCTCGAGGCCGTACCCACCGCCCATCTGGCGGAACGTGAACTCGAGCATCGAGAGCAGCGGAATGAGAAACACGA
The DNA here is from genome assembly GCF_018682295.1 of Leucobacter sp. CX87. Classification (NCBI taxonomy): domain Bacteria; kingdom Bacillati; phylum Actinomycetota; class Actinomycetes; order Micrococcales; family Microbacteriaceae; genus Leucobacter; species Leucobacter sp. CX87. The sequence continues at coordinate 471,634 of NZ_JAFIRI010000001.1, forward strand.
CACCGACACCCCCAATTACCGCGTACGCGACGCCGCGCGACGGGCGGCCCGGGACCGGCGCCCTCAACGTTGCCACCGCCCGGCGCGCCGCATGAGCCATCCGTAGGCGCACATCACGACGGCCATCACCAGGATCATGCCCAGCGCCAGTACGCCGGCGGAGCCGGCATTGCTGCCCCCGGTCTCACCGATCAGTGCGGCCCGAATCTGCAGCGGGACGATCTGTGACCCCTGGCTGATCAGCGCCGCCGCCGTGGCATACGAGGAGAAGGCATTCGCGAAGAGCAACAGCAGGCACCCGAAGAAGCTGGGCGCGAGCAGCGGTGCGCCGACCCGTGTCCAATAGCTCACGCGCGAGCCGCCCAGCGTAGCCGCTGCCTCGGCCCATCCGGGGCGCAGCGCCGAGAATGCCGGGCCGAAGGTAATCACCATCAGGGGAATTTGAAAGTACAGATACGGCAGGATCAGGCCGGGAAGCTCGTACAGCCACACGCCGTCGGCGAAGAGATCGATCCCCGCACGCTCGCGGAGCGTCACGGTGATGATTCCCTGGATCCCGACCGTCGCGACGAACGCGAAGGCAAGCATGATGCCGCCGAACTGAGCGAGCACTGAGCTCGCCGCGTCCACGCTCTTGCGCAGCAGCCCGCGCTCGGGGAGGGCGGCGATCGCCCAGCACAGGATCGCGCCGACGCACGCGCCGATGAGTGCCGTGAGCGCACTCACCCACACGCTCGCCCCGAACGCGTCGAGCGTATTCGGGGACAGCAGCACCGAGAGGTTCGCGAGGGTGAATCCGTCGGGGCCGACGAAGCCGCTTCCGACGGCGAGCACGGTGGGGACGCACAGGAAGAGGAAAATGTACAGGACGAAGGGGGTGAGCCCCAGCGCCGGGAGCAGTCGTTTCATCGCGGGATCACGGCGAAACGTGGGGCGCCGACGAACCGGCACCCCACGCGTTCGCTACTTGATCGCTGCGGCCCAGCGCTCGGCGAGCACCGCGTTTGCGGCCGCAGTCTGCGCCTCGTCGGGCGAGACCCAGTCGGCACCGCTCGTGCCGAAGGTCGCCGCGTCGATGAGCTTCTCGTCAACGGCGCCCGACTCGGTCAGCGCGTCAATGCGCACTGGCACCGCGTTACCTTCGAGGAACAGAGCCTGGGCCTCGTCCGAGAAGATCCATTCCTGCCAGAGGCGCGCCGCGGCCGGGTTCGGCGCGTCCGCATTGATCGCCTCGTTATAGAAGGAGACGTAAGCGGCACCGGGCAGCACGACCGTCTTCCAGCTCGGCACGTCCTGTGCCACGGCGACGTTGTTGAACGACCAGTCCAGGACGGCCGGCGTTTCGCCCGAGGCGATGGTTGCCGGGGTCGGATCGAGCGGCAGGAAGTTGCCCGCCGCGCGCAGGTCACCGACGAAGTCGATGCCAGGCCCGAAATCATCGACGCCGCCGCCGTTCAGGGCCGCAAGCCAACCCACCGCGGCAAAGGCTGCGCCGGCCTGCGTCGGGTCTCCGTTCAGCGCGACCGATCCACGGTAGTCTGCGCCAAGCAGATCGGCGAGCGCCGTGGGCTCGGGGAGCTTGTCCGAGTCGTAGCCGAGCGACATGATGCCGGAATAGTTGTTGACCCAGAGGCCCTCGGGGTGCTTGTTTGCCGCCGGGATGTCGTCCCACGTCTCCACCTGGTAGGGGGCAAACTTCGCGGTATTTTCGAGTGCGACCGCGGTCCCGAGGTCGAACACGTCGGGGGCAGTGTCCTGACCCTGCAGGTTGTCCGCGGCCTGAATCTCCTCCGCGCTCGAGGCGTCGGGCGAGGCGGAGTTCACCGTAATGTCGTATTTCTCCTCGAATCCGGAGATGATCGCACCGTAATTCGCCCAGTCCTCGGGGAGGGCGATGACGTTCAGCTGGCCCTCTTCTTGAGCGGCCTGTACCAGGGCCTCCATGCCACCGAAGTCGGCGGCGCTCTTCGCGGTCGATGCGTCGTGTGTTGCCGACACGCTGCCGGCAGCGTCTCCGGACGACGATGAACAGGCCACCAGCGTTCCGCCCAGGACGAGGGCAGTGGTGGCAAATACGGCGGTACGCAAGATAGGACGTACGGTCACTGAGGAAACCTTCCGTGGGGAGTGTTCGGACCGCCCAACAGGGCGCCTGCGGCCACCGCTTCTGGCGGGGGCCGGTCCGCTCCAACACTAGGTTTTCTCAGTAAACGGCAGACAGTCTGCGCGTGAATGAACGGGGCGAATGAGATGCCGAACTGGCGCTGGCGCCTCGGCTCGCACTCGCGGTGGGGCGAACCGCCCTACTTCTTCATCTTTTCGTAGACCTTCTGGCAGTCCGGGCACACCGGGAACTTCTCCGGGTCGCGACCCGGGGTCCACTTCTTGCCGCAGAGCGCACGCACGGGCTTCCCCGTGAGGGCAGACTCGAGGATCTTGTCCTTGGGCACGTAGTGCGAGAACCGCTCGTGGTCCCCGTCCTCCAGGTGTTCCTGGTTCAGGAGCTCCTCAAGTTCGCGGTCGAGGACGTCAGTTCCGCCTGCGGGCGAGCCCGGATCGTTGCGCGTAAAGATACCCATGACGCCATTCTACGACGTCGCTCGCGCAAGGCGCCTGCACGCTCGACGAGAGTTCTACGGGTCAGTCAAACATCTGCGCGACGGCAAGCAGCTCGGGGGCGTTGCGGTCAAAGACCCGCCCGCCGACAAACACTCCGACGAGCAAGAAGAACGCGCCATACACCACGCCGAACACCAACGCCCCGATCTGGGCGGGGAAGGTCGGTTCGGTGATCGCCGAGAGGGCGACCCAGACCGGCGGCAGCGCGAGCACGACCGATGCCCCCATCGAAATCGTCTGCGTGAGCGCGGAGCCTGACCCGGACCACTGGGGCTGCACAAAGGGGCTGTCGCCGGGACGAGTCGTCGGATACGGCGACAACGCCGACGTCACACTCGACACACCGCAGCCGATCAACAGGACCGCCGTCGACATGCCAATCACGGCGGGCAGCGGGCGCCAGTCACCAAACACGGCGACCGTGACACTCGAGCCGATGAGTACGACCGGGATGCCGAGCAGCAGCACGGGGACCACCCGGCCAAATCGATCGTCTCGGCCCTTGATGCCGCTGGCCACGTGGATCCAGATCGCCGTGGCGTCCGTCGCGACGTCGTTGTGGATGCTCCAGGCAAGCAGCAGGCAGATCACCGGAAGCGGGATCAGGGCGAGCGCCTGGTGCGGGGCGCCAGCGACCATCATGGCAATCACCATTGCCAACGGCGCGAACGGGATTGCGAACAGCGCCACCCGGTAACGAGGGTCACGGAGCCAGTACGTCACCGTACGCGCGCCGATGAGCGACGAGGGGCGGGCAGAGAATCGTTCGAACCACCCGAGCCCGCTGCGCGCGAGCCCGACGGCCACGGGGCGGTCGATGCGCTGCATCGAGACGCGCACCACGAGCACCCAGAGCGCCAGCAGCACGAGGATCGAGACCAGCGTCACGGCGAAGCGCCCGAGCGCGCCGCCGAGCTCCCCCGCCACCGCGAGGTCGAGACCGCGCAACGCGGCGCCGAAGGGGGTCCAGCCCGCCACCGCAGCGGTGTCGGCGGCCGAGCGCTCAAGCCCGTCTCCGATCGCGCTGCTCACAACGAAGAACAGCAGCGGAAGCGTCGCGACCGCGATGATGGCACCCAAGACGCCACGCACGTCCGCCGCGCGCTCCGACGAGAAGATCAGCTTCGAGGCGCCGGAAGCGGTGCGTCCGAGCAGCGCCGCGAGGACGAGCGTGCCGAGCATTCCGAGCACCATTGCCCAGGACTGCGACCACCAATCGGGGCGGAACACCGTCAGTGCGATCAGCCACGTGCACACGAACAGGAACGGCCAGGTCAAGACCGTACTGATGAGCAGACCGAACGCGATCGAACGAGGCGATGCGGGCAACCCCGCGAACTGCCGGGGCTCGAGGTGCGAGCGGTTGAGAAAGAGCGGCAGCACGCACGCCAGGCCCAACACGAACGTCGAGGTCACCGTGTCGAGATCGGCGCGAAGCACGGCATTCCCGTTCGAGAGCGCGCTAGGAGCCCAGGCGATCGCGACTGCGGCCGCGCCCCCCAGCACGATCCCCAGGAAGATCAGCGCGAGATTGCGCGAGGGGTGGCGAAACGTGTTCGCCAGCAGCGCTAGTCGGAGTCTGAGGATCGGTGCAACCACTCCAAGCCCTTTCCAGCTTCTGACGCCTGCGTGAGGTGCGTGAAGCGCTCTTCGAGGCTCACCCCATCGCGTACCGCGTCGACCGTTCCCTGCGCGATGACCTCACCGTCGGTGATGACCGCGACATGGTCACACACGCGCTGAATGAGATCGAGGCTGTGGCTCGACATGATGACGCTGCCACCGCCCGATACGAACTTCTCAAGAATCTCGGTGACGTTCGCGGCAGACACGGGGTCGATCGCCTCAAACGGCTCGTCGAGCACCAGCACCTCGGGCGAGTGGATCATGGCCGAGGCCAGGGCGATCTTCTTCTGCATGCCGGCCGAATAGTCCGACACCAGGCGATCGAGCGCGGAACCCAGGCCAAAGGCCTCAGCGAGCTCGGACGCGCGGTCGTTCACTACGGATTCTTCGACGCCGTGCAGCACGCCTGCGTAGTACAGCATCTGGGCGCCCGTGAGCCGGTCGAACAGGCGCAGGCGGTCGGGCAGGACACCGATGAGGCGCTTGGCCGCGGGACCGTCGGTCCAGACATCGACCTCGCGCACCGTGACGCGGCCCGAGCTCGGGCGCAACAGGCCCGTGATCATCGAGAGCAGGGTCGTCTTACCGGCGCCGTTGGGCCCGACGATGCCAGTGAATGAGTTCTCGTGCACCGCAATCGATACCTCGCTCGCCGCGAGCACCGAACCGTAGCTCTTCGTCAGGCCCTCGGTGCGCAGCACCACGGGCCGCGATTCGGCAATGCGACCGCGCTCACGCGCCCGAACGACGGAGGGAACGGGGACCTGGATCCGGCCGGTCCGCGGTGAGCGCGCCTCGGCGCGAGTCTCAATGACGGGCAGCGGTTCGGGTGCGGGCGAGGCTGTGGGGGCCGAAACAGGATCCTGCGCGGGGGCGCTCTCCTCGGAAACGGTCAGCGACTCTTGCGCGGGCTGCACGACCTGGACCTCATTCTGTGTTTCGGGCTCTGGGGATGTCACGCCATCGTATTCGGGCGCAGTCTCGGTCTCGTCGCCAGGCGACGTTTCGGCGATGACGGGGAGCACCGGTCCGCCGTTCGCGCGGCTCGGGCGCACGCGCGGGGCAGCCCCGGATCGCCTGGTCACGGTGCGGGGAGTGGAGGCCACGGGCACCACGGACGCGCGTTCCGGCTCGCCGACGACGTGTTCGGCGTCAGGGGCATTTGATTCGGGCGGCACGCTCTCTAACCTACCAAATTTGAGCCATCCGAAAGTGCGTCGATTGCCCGTCCGGCATGCATTACCGGCAGAATGGCAGACGTGAGCCAATCCCCCGCACCACGCGTCCGCCGCGCGACCTCGTGGTCATCGCTGCGACTTCTCACATTGCGTGACCTCAAGGTCCGATACGCAACGTCCGCCCTCGGGTGGGTCTGGTCGATCCTTGACCCCCTGCTGATGAGCCTGATCTACTGGTTCATCTTCACGCAGGTGTTCTCCCGGTCAGTCGGAGAAGAGCCCTACATCGTCTTCCTCCTGTGCGCCATGCTGCCGTGGGTCTGGTTCAACGGCGCGGTTCTTGACTCCACGAAGGCCTTTCTGCGCGATGTGAAGCTCGTGCGCTCCGTCGCGCTGCCGCGGTGGATTTGGGTCGCCCGCATCGTCCTTTCGAAGGGCATCGAGTTCCTCCTCAGCCTGCCGGTGCTGGTGGCCTTCGCGGTGTTCTCCGGCGCCACGGTCAACTGGCGGATCGTGCTCTTCCCGCTCGGCATCGTCCTGCTCGGGCTCCTGATCCTGGGAATCGGCCTTCTGGTCGCTCCGCTCGTCGTGTTCTTCCGAGACTTCGAGCGCGCGTCGCGCCTGATCTTGCGCGTATTGTTCTACGCCTCCCCCATCATCTACGGCGCCGCCGACCTGCCGACGTTCGCGCAGCCGCTCGCCTGGATCAACCCGCTCTCGGGCATCTTCTCCCTGTTCCGCGCGGGGTTCTTCCCCGACCAGCTCGACTGGGGCCTCGTCGCGTCCTCGGCGGGTATCACCGCCGTCATGCTGGTGCTGGGCATCATCGTTTTCCGCCGCTCCGTCGGCGGAGTACTGAAGGAGCTGTGACCGTGGCCGATCCCATCATCGTGGCCGACGGCCTCGGCGTGCGCTTTCGACGCAACCGCGGTTCGCGTCGGAGCTTCAAGGACCTGTTCGCTGGGAAGCGGCGCCGCTCGCGCCCGGGCGAGTTCTGGGCCCTGCGCAACGTCTCGTTCTCGGTCAGTCCGGGCGAGGCCATCGGCGTGGTCGGCCGCAACGGCCAGGGTAAGTCGACGCTGCTCAAGCTGGTCGCCGGCGTGCTCCTGCCCGATGAGGGGTCCGTGTCGGTACACGGCGGGGTTGCCCCGCTCATCGAGATCACGGGCGGTTTCGTCGGGGATCTGACGGTCCGCGACAACGTGTTTCTCACCTCGGGCCTGCACGGCCTGAGTAAGGCGGAGATCCTCGCCCGCTTCGACGACATCGTCAGCTTCGCGGGCGCGGGCGACGTGCTCGACACCCCGTACAAGCACCTCTCGAGCGGCATGAAGGTGCGCGTCGCATTCTCGGTGATCTCACAACTGGACGAGCCCGTCCTCCTCGTCGACGAGGTGCTCGCGGTCGGCGACCGCGCGTTCCGCGAGAAGTGCTACCAGCGCATCGAGCGACTCCTCGGCGAGGGCAAGACCCTGTTCCTGGTGTCACACAACGAGCGCGACCTCAAGCGCTTTTGCACACGGGGGCTCTACCTCGACGGCGGCAAGCTCGCGCTCGACGGCCCGATCACCGACGTGCTGGCGGCGTACAACGAAGACCACCCGGCCTAGCCAGGAGGGCGTCCGGCAGGATCCTGCCCCCGCTATCAGCGACTAGCGAATGACGCCCTCTCCGCGGTTCCAGGCCTCCCAGCGATCCATGAGCGTGTCGATCGCGGCGTGGAATCGCTTCGTCGGCGCGCCCGGCGTAGTGTCGCCGAAGTAGCGTGTCGACCACTGCGCCACATGATCCCGCGCGTCCGGATCACCGTGGACTCGGTCGAGGACCGCGACCGCGTTGCTCGCGTCGTCCACGGTCAACCACTCGCACTCGCTGAGGTACCCCTGCTCGTCAACTTCGGCCTCGGGGTTTGCGGGGCGCGTGACCATGAGCGGGCGACCCGTCGCGAGCCGGTCGTAGATCATCGCGGAAATGTCGCAGATCGCGACGTCAGACAGGGCCAGCTGCCAGCCGATGCTCGGCGATTGGTCGAAGATGTGGTGGGCGGACGGGTCGGCCTCATTCGCCGCGCCGATGGCCGCGATGATCCGCTCGTTGGCGGCGCCGAACTCGGCGTCGACCACGCCGCTGCGCGGGTGCGGGCGGTAAATCACCCGGTGGCGTCCACTCGCGAGCAGCGCGTTCACGAGCCGCTCACCGTGGCTCGCGACCGAGCCGTAGGTTGCCGTCGGGCGGTCGCCCTCCCAGGTCGGCGAGTACAGCACGACCATGCGGTCATCGCTCGGGTAGGGCGCGTCGCCGCCGAAGTGGTCGGCCTGTGGACGGCCGATCTCGATCGTGCGCTTCTCGACGTCGTAGTCCCAGAGCGCCCGCGAGAGCCGAGCCTTCGCAGCGTCGCCGGCGACAAACGCGTAGTCGTAGGTCTTGAACTGGTTCGACGTCATGTACATCTTGTCGCTCTCGCCATGGTTGACGAAGACGTGCCAGCGGCGCCCGTAGCGCATCATCTGGAAGTTGCGGGTGTTCTGGTTCACGTAGAGCACGATCTGCAGCGGCTGCTCAGTGACGATCGTCTCGAGGTCGACGACGCGCGGCACGAACGCAACGTCCAGGCCGCTCTCGTTGAGCAGCGCGCGGGCGCCTCCCGCCGACCGGGCGAGCAAGAGCACCGGATACCGCTTCGACAGCTCGCGCAGCGGCGCGTACCACTGACGCATTTGGTAGAGGTTGACCTCGCCGTCGGAGAAGTAGACGGCGATCCGGAAGTGCTGCTCAGGCAGTGGGCCGCGCGCCTCAAGCGCCTCGAGCACGTCCGCGCGCGCGCGGCGTCCCCGCAAGACCTTCTTCACTAGATTGCGAGCACGTCGACCATCGTTCAGGATTCCCACGAGAGCCAAGTCTACCGGTGGGCTCCTGATCGGCGGTCGGCGTCGGCCCACCGCGCCGGTCCAGGCTGGTCCCGCCCGGGCATGGGAGGATCGTTCAGTGACCTCCAGTGAACTCCCCGCAGTCAGCTTCGTGATGCCCGTCTTGAACGAGGAGGGCCACCTCGAGGCCGCCGTGCGCACCATTCTTGCCCAGGACTACCCGGGCGAGAAGGAGATCGTGCTGGCACTCGGCCCGTCGCGCGACCGCAGCACTGAGATCGCCGAGCACCTCGCGGCGGAGGATTCTCGAGTGCGGATCGTGCACAACCCCCGGCGCGACATCCCCATCGGACTGAACCTCGCGATCGCGGCGAGCCACTCCCCCATCATCGTGCGCGTCGACGCACACTCGGAGCTGACCCCGGACTACACGCGGCTTGGCGTCGAAACCCTGCTCCGCGAGGGCGCCGCGAACGTCGGTGGCATCATGCAGGCCGCCGGGCGCACCCCCCTGCAACGCGCGATCGCCCGGGGGTACAACAGCCCGTTCGGCCTCGGCGGCGGCGCGTACCACGGCGACGGCACCCCCGGGCCTGCCGAGTCGGCCTACCTGGGCATCTTTCGACGTGAGGCGGTCGAGGCCGCTGGCGGCTACGATCCCATCATTCGGCGCGGCGAGGACTGGGAACTCAACCTCCGCATTCGGCGCGGCGGCGGGCTGATCTGGTTCGATCCGGCACTGAAAGTCACGTACTGGCCGCGCTCGAAGCTCAGCCATCTCGCCCAGCAGTTCTTCGCGACCGGAACCTGGCGGGCTGTCCTCGTGCGGAAGTACGGCGGGGCGAACCCGTGGCGCTTCTTCGTCCCGGGCACGCTCGTGCTGGCCCTCGCCGCCTGCGTGCTGCTCGCCGTGCTGCAGCTCACGGGCGTGGTTGACGGACCGCTCTCGGCCTGGCTCAGCCTGCTGTATCTCGCCCCCCTCACCTACACCGCGGGCATCGCGTACGCCGTCGCGAAGATGCCCGGCCAGCAGAGCCCGCGCGACCGGCTGCTCAGCGCGCTCTGCCTCGTCATGATGCACGTCTGCTGGGGCAGCGGCTTCCTCGCCGGCCTCCTCAAGGGCGGCGGGAAGACCGTGGACCGCTCGCGCGCGTAGCGTTTGCCCGGCGTCCGCGCGAGCGTCGAACGGGCTAGTGTGCGGCCGGCAGGATCCCGCGACGTTCCAGCTCGCGCACCACTCGTTCCGCGGCGTGCCCGTCGTCGTGCGGGTTGAATTTCTCGCGCCAGAGCGATGCTCGCGGAGCCGATTCCCGCACCCACTGCGCCTGATCACCATCGGCCGCGAGCTCCGTGGCCAGGCGCACCACGTCGGAGCGCTGGGTGACGAGCGGACCCGGGGCGGTCCCCGTGAAGTCAAAGGTGAAACCGCGTTCGGTGTCGCGGTACGCCGCGAGGTCGGGCACGAGGAACACGAGTGGTACCCGGGCGACGCTCGCGTCAAACATGATCGACGAATAGTCGGTGACGAGCAGGTCTGCCGCCAGGATCACGTCGTTCACGTCAGGATGCCGCGACGCGTCCACGACGCCCGCGTAGCTGCCGAAGGCGTGCGTGCGGGTGTGCCCTCGCGCCACGACGACCCAGTCGGGGCCGAGTTCCTCGGCCAGCCGTGCGACGTCGAGCTCGTCCACGAGAGACGTGCCCGCATCACGCCACGTCGGCGCATAGGCGAGCACCCGCGCGGCAGGATCCACGCCGAGCGCCTCGCGCGCCGCACGGACCACGGCGGGGTCTCGCCGCAACTCGGTGTACGCGCCTGCCCCCGGCGCCTCGCTCAGGAGCGAGCGGGCAAGCCGGTCGTCCCGCGGGTACCCGGTTTCAAGGATCGTCCCGCGAAAGGCGTAGCTCCTTCGGAACTGGCTGCTGGAATGGGGGTTCTGCGAGAGCATGATGCTCCACCGGCGACTTTCCCGGCGGATCGCGAGATTCGTGCGCAGTGACACTCCGGGACGGCCAAGTGCCAGGTGTTTCAGCATGGTGCCGTGCCAGGTCTGCAGGACGGTTTGGCCGCGGCGGCGTGAGAACCCGTGACGCAGCCAATCATTGACGACCAAGAGACTCGCCTCGCCGCGCGCGCGATGCCACTGGGGTGATCCCTCTACGACCGCGGTCGCACCCTCGGGGACCGCCTGATCGGGGCTCGTGACGCTCCAGAAGCGCCGCGCGCCGGGGTGACGACGCGCGATCTCCCCATCGATCGCGAGCGGGTTGCAGCTGACCTGACGGCCGTAGAAGCTCTCGAAGAACACCGTGGGGGTGGAGGGAGCCGCCGCCAGCGATACGACGTTGGAACCAGGCTGCCGCAGCGCCGCAAGCACCCGCGCGGCCGCACCTCCCTGCGGGAAGGCATGGAACCGGTGCGCGAGCGCGCTCGCCTGCGCCACGCTCTCCTCGTGCGCATCTCCCGCGGGAAGGGCGGCTTCGAGTCGCGCGAGCGTCTCTGCCCACGTCCGGGCGACGGCGCCACCGCTCGTGAGCTCGAGGGGCTCGTACAGCCCCCGTGTCGCCTCATACTGCTCGAGGTCCGGCGCGAACCAGACGATCGGGCGCTCGAGCAAGGCGAAGTCGATCGCGATCGAGGAATAGTCGGTGATCACCGCATCGAATGCGCCCAAGTGCGGGGTGACGTCGCGCGCCTGGTCGGAGCCAAACTCGTGCACGCGCTCGCCGAGCACCGAGGCATAGGCCCCCGCGCCGAGCGGGTGCGAACGAAGCATGAGGCGCGCGTTCGCGCGTTCAGCCCAGGCGTGGATCGCCGCGGCCTCGGTGGCGCTCGGCACGGCCGGGTCGGGGGCGCCATCGCGCCAGGTCGGCGCGTAGAGCACGAGCCGTTCCCGCGCGATGGCCGCGTCCGCGGTCACGGACCGCTCAGCGGGCAGCCCGAGCACGGCGCGCACCGCATCACGAGCCGCGCGCGCCCGGGCAGGATCCTGCGCCTGCATCGCGAGCGCGTCGTCCCGCGGGTCGCCGAGCACGCGCACGCGCTCGGGAGAGATCCTGAATGCCGAGACGATGCGCGCCGCCGCAGTTTCCGAGCCGACGACAAACAGCGTGATCCGATCGGAACCCACGCGGTACATGCGCCGCAGCAGTGCGCGCAGCGGCCGGGGCCCTCGCACCTCGGTCGTGACGGCTGAGTCGAGGTGCAGACGCTTGAGCGGCGCGCCGTGCCAGAGCTGCACGACGCGGGCCCCAAAGAGACCGAACCGGTTTGCGTCGCCCAAGCCGTGCGTCACGACGACCGTGCGCGCGCGGAGCGTCTCCCAAAACCCGCGCCAGCCGGCCCGGAGCACCGGCTCGAAACCGGCGGCCCGGGCGCGCCCCGCCTCCGCCTCGTTCGCGACGAGCCAGCGAATGCGCGCGTCCGGGTCTTCCCGTCGAAGCTCGTCCGCGAGCGCGAGCGCACCCTCGCCGACGCCCGCACCGCTGCCAAACACCCAGCGGTCCGCAGCGCGCGGCACCAACCAGGACACCGGGATGGACAGCACGTACTTCGGCAACGCACACAGCTTCGCCAGGTTTCCCTGAGCGAAGCTGAATGCGGCGTCGGCCACGCGGCCTCCTTAGAACGAGTGAGACCTACAGCGTACCGAGGGTCACGGTCGTCTCGGCAGGAACGCCGTCCCGGACGTAGCCGAGCGTGATCTTGCTGCCCCCGGCGTGCGAGCGCACGAGCGCCGACAGCGAGGTGCCGTCGTCGATCGCACGGCCATCGACCGAGGTGACCACGTCGCCGGAGCGAAGGCCCGCCTTCTCGGCAGCGCCGCCCGGAACGATCTCACCGAGGAGCGCACCTGCAACAGTCGCGTTCGGGTCGTTCTCGGCGTCCATCACGGTCGTGCCGAGCAGGCCGTGCGAGGGAACCTCACCCGCGATGATCGCGTCGGAGACGCGCTTGGCGAGGTTCGACGGAATCGCGAAGCCGAGGCCGTCGCTGCCCGCAACGCCGGAGCTCGACGAGGGGGAAGCGATCGCGACGTTGATGCCGATGAGCTCGCCCTTGCTGTTCAGCAATGCGCCACCCGAGTTGCCAGGGTTGATCGAGGCATCGGTCTGGATGACCCCGAGGGTCACCTGGCCGCCGCCCGTCGACTGGGGCTGCTCGTTCGGGTTCGGCACGTCGAAGCGGAAGTCCCACGGGTTTTCCGGCGTCTCCTCGGGGGCCTGCCCCGGGTTCTGCGGAACCAGCGGGCTGCCGACCGAGATACCGCGGTTGAGCGCGCTCACGACGCCGCTGGTGACGGTATCCGCCAGATTCAGCGGCGCGCCGATCGCGACGGCAAGATCGCCGATGTTGATCTTGTCCGAATCTGCCCATTCAATTGCGGGCAGGTCGGTCGCGTCGACCTTGACGACGGCGAGGTCGGCGTAGGGGTCAACGCCCACGACCTCGGCCTGCAGCAGGCGTCCATCGCTGAGCTGCACGCGGACGGACTGGTCGGTGGCGCTGCCATCGACCGTCACGACGTGCGCATTCGACAGAATGTAGCCGTCCTCGGAAATGATGACGCCAGATCCGGTGCCCGAGGCGCTCGCCGAGTTCACCTCGAGCGTGACCACCGACGGCATGGCCTTCGCCGCGACCGCGGTGATCTCGGTCACGCTGCCCGGGTTGGCGATCTTGACCGTGCCGCTTCCGCTGCTCACAGGAGCCGGAGTCTGGTTCGACGCGATGAGCGCGGCCGTGCCGCCACCCACGATTCCGCCGAGCAGGGCGCCGATCGCGAGGCCCGCCACGAGCATGCCCGCGCCGCGGCCACCCGATTTCTCCGCGGGAGCGACTGGGGCGCCGAGGCCGAAGGCGTTGGTCTCAGGCGTCGCCTGCTGCGGCAGGGTGTGCTGCGGAAGCGTGTGCTGCTGGTCCGCAATCTGTGGAGCCTGCTGGGCGTACGCAGGCTGGGCCGCGGGCGGCGCGTATGCCGGCGGCACGGGAACGACCGGCTCCGGGGCGCCGCCCTGTGCCGGATCGATGTTCGTGGGATCAGAAGGTGAAGTCACGTGTATGCCCTTTCTCGTTACTGATGAGTCTGCCCGTTGAATCTATGAATCGCATTTGCTATACCTGGACACCCGCTGCAGACCTTGACGAATGCCCGGAGCGCCCGAGCGGTGCCGCTAGTCCAGCCCGAGCTCAGGCGGGGAGGGAAAGCCCTCGTGCTCACGGGTGCCGTCACTCGCCGCGTCAGCCACGACGTGTTCCCGCAAGAACTCCCGCAGATACGGGAGCGTGATGGTGACCTTGCCATAGCCCGCCGGGGCAATCACCCCAGCCTCGATCAGGCGCTGCCGATACATCGCCGCGTACCCCGAAGCGACATTTCCCATGCGGCGCCGGACGTCCTGCATCCGGCTGGCCTGGTCGTCGTGCACCATCGCGGCAAGAAAGCCACGGTCCGTTGCCGACAGCCCTGAAAGCGACGGCTCAAGAATGAAGCTTCCCATCGAGCGTCGAGCACGGCGATACGCATGTTCGACGTCTTCGATCAGCACCGCGGGCGCGGCGGGATGGCGGCGCCAGGCAATGTCGCCAATCTGCTGCACGAGGAACGGATAGCCCTGCGAGGCGCGCACCATATAGTCCAGGACCTCGGGGCTGACCTGACGACCCGCGTCTCGAATGGGCGTGCGAAACGCCTCGAGTGTTTCTTGCGGCGTCAGCAGCCCGAGCGACACGGGTGCGCACCGGCGCAAGAAAGTCGCCGAGCTCGAGGACAGGAGCCCCCGCACCTCGCCCTGCACCCCGGCCCCAATGAACGCCACTTCGCAATCGGCGCGCACCAGATGCTGGTACTCCGCGGCGAAGCGCTCGATCGTGCTCAGCGCCGCCTTGTTCACCTCATCCAGGGTGAATAAGAGCCCACCGGTGCCTTCAAGCAGCGCACAGACCTGTTCGCACATGGCCCGGAACGACGGAGCCTCGGTGCGACCGTCTGTGTACTCAATACCGATACTGCCGAGCCCTGCGAGCCCGAGTGAGGTCACCCGGAATGAGTTCTTGGGGTCGAGTGCATTCAGGATCTTGGGGAGATGCACGCCGGTGACCCGGTCAAAGAAGTCCTGCGTGGCCGTTTCAGAGATGACGACCCAACCCCGCGAGCGGGCGAGGTCCTCGGCGTGATTCAGCAGCACCGTCTTGCCCACGCCGCGCAGGCCCGTCAGCAGCATGCCGCGTTCCTGTGGCCACTGGCCGAGTTCGAGCCCGTCCTCGAGCTGGTTGAGGGCAGCCTCACGCCCGGCGAGATACGGTGGGTTCTTTCCAAACCCTGGGCGGAACGGGCTGTCCATGTCACTCCTCACGTCGTGACACCAGCATAGCCGATCTGTTTATATCCTTTATAGGTTCACAGGGATTTATAGGCTTTATATCTGCCGGCTCGGACAGCGGCCTGCTCAGCCTCGTTCGCGCTGCGGCGGGAGGAGCGTGATCGTCTCGCGACTCACGCGGCGCAGCCCAATGGCCCACACGACGACCCCGATACCCAGCAGGATCGAGCCGAACCCGATCAGCCACAGGAGCGCCAGCGCCACCGCGGAGGGGTTCAGCGCAGTCGCCACTGCCAGCGCCGCGGCAAGCCCGGCAATGACGGCCCCGACGACGCCCAGCACCCCGAAGCCGCCGCCGGCCCGCTTGATGGATAGCGCGAATCGGAACATGGCGATGCCCGCAAACAGCCCGACGACGACCGCTCCCCAAATGACGAACAGGCTCAACACCGTCCAGGTGACCAGGCCCGGCAGCAACAGCGCCACGGCGCCGACGATGATGGCGAACACGCCCTGGCCAGTGAACCAGCCACTGCGCTGCAGCTTGCGCCGCTCGATCGCTGTAGTGATCACCGTCACGACGCCGTCAAAGATGAGAAAGAGCCCCAGCATGGTGATGAGGGCCTCAACGGCGGTGCGCGTAAACCCGACAGCGAGCACGCCAAACACGATCATCAGGAGGCCGCGCATGAGCAGCAGACCCCAGAGCCGACCGAGGTCGGCGCCGAGCGGACGTGAGGAACTCATCTGCAGACTCAATGTAATGGCCCCTTCGTGTCAGCTTGGTGCCCCACACTCTACTGCTCCGGGCTTGAGGCGCGCGCCGAGCCGCGACGGGCGAACCTCCGCCGTGCCGGCAGCGAGAGTCCAGCGGACAGCACAAGGACACCGCCCAGCGTCGCCAGCCACCCCGCCCAGCCCGGCACGGCCCCTCCCCCTGCGCCCGTCACCGCGAGCCCGAGGCTCACACGCGGGACAGGCGGAGACGCGTGGACCGTCTCGGACGGAATGCCGTAGTCGTCGCACCAGACTCGCACGAGCGGACGCTCACCCTCGACGGCGGTTCCTGCCGGATCCGTGCACCAGCGCACGGTGTACCAGCCGGCTCGGTCCGGGAGATCAATCACGACCTCGGCGCGTTCCCCCGGACCCGTCAGCTCCGCGCGGAGCGTCATCACCGCCGCAGCGCCGCCGGGGGCCTCGGCCGCCCGGACCGGACGCGTCTCGCTCCAATACACCGTCCCCACAAGCGGGACTGCCACGCGCGCGCGTTCCCATTCGGCCCACGGCCCATCAGTCGGCTCGCCGACAATGACGTCCACGACCGAAGCGCCAGGGTGCACCTGCGCGTCCGAGAGGGTGGTGTCGAAGCGCACCCCCACCGGAGCGAATTGCGTCTCCGAGCGGAGCCCGAAGGCGTCGGCGTAGCGATATCCGGCGGGGAGGCCCGCTGCGCTGCGCGCGTCGTCCTGGTCACTCGCGTCGATACCGCAGACCGACACGTAGTAGCCGCCACCACTGGGCGTCAACGCATACTCGAACGAGGCGACCTCGGCCAGCGGGTCGCCCGAGGACCCGCCCACCTGCACACGCACCGGTGCGGTAGCCAGCGGGGCATCTGCCGGAACATCCGCCGACTCTTTCGGCGGCGCCTCGAACGGGCCATAGGCATGACACACCAGCGTCATCGGCAGCGTGGACCCGTCGGTGAATCGACGCCAGGGCGCGCTGCCGTGTGCGAGAGACAGGCTCACAGTGTCGGCGAGCGGCTCACCCTCGGCCAGGATCCTGCTGGGAACCTGGGTCGAAAAGCGCGGCGAAAAGACGAGCGAGTGCGCCTCGCTCGCGCGCAACTGCCACCGGAAATCCGATTCGACGGGGCCGACCGCGGCGACATCTTGCAGCGCAGGGGCGCTCTGCCAGACCCGCAGCGCCGGCCCGGCGGAACCTCCGGGGAGCGTGAGCTCGGCCGACACGGTCACCTCGGCTGAACCGATTTCCGCGTCGCTCGGTGTCAGACGATAGGGAAGGCGCACATCGCCGACAATGGCGGCCGTGGTCACGGGACTGGGACTGGCCCCGGGGCTGGCCGCGCCACCGAACTGCGCCCCCGTCACCGTCATCGTGCCGCTTGCGCCGAGCGGGACGCCCGAGACAGCGATCTCTCCCCGCATCGCGTCCGCAGGGTCAGGGACCACCTGCACCGAGCCCGCGGGCGCCGGAGCCACATATCGGTAGTCATCCATCAGCCTGCTCAGGCGCTGGGCCTCGGCTACCACACGGCCACGCACCGTGGCGTCGGGGATAGCCGCGATGAAGAATCGATGATCCACCCGAAATGGGTCACCCTCTCCCGGGTGACGCAGCCAGATTGCCACTCCGACTGCGGCGGCCTGCTCATTGGTGACCCGTTGGCCGTGCGCGCCGATGAGCCAGTTCACCCGCGCCACCTCTTCGGGGCTCCAGCCCGCATACTGAGTGACCACTGTGCTCTGGTGCGCGGGATCACTCGCAAGCGTGGGCGGCTCCTGACCCCACTCGAGGCAGTACGCGAGCGAACCGTCGGGTGCGCGGTACGCCCCGACTATCGAGAGCCGGAAGTCGTGCGGGATCCGAAAGCCGGGACCCTCGAGAAGCTGCGCCGAGGCAGGCGAGTTGCCCTGGAGCCCGGGCAGGGGCGAGACCAGCAGCGCCCCGCACAGGGCGAGCACAGCGCAAACCATTGCCGCGGCAGAGAGTAGCGGGCGCGAGCGGGTGATTGCAGTCATGTCAATCCTTCCTCGACGGAAGGTCCGTCAGACTCGAAAGATTGCGCCGTTTCCGCGGCCGCCGTCCCCGTTATCCACAGCCGCCATCCGGATCGACACGCCCGGTTCCCGCGCAAATGACCCCTCGATTCGACCGCCGAAGGGATCGCGTGGTAGATTTTCTCTTGTGCCGCGGGGTGGAGCAGTTCGGTAGCTCGCCGGGCTCATAACCCGGAGGTCGTAGGTTCAAATCCTGCCCCCGCAACGAGATATCGCGGTCACACAGTACGGCCCCTGTCACAGACAGGGGCCGTACTGTTTTCCGTTTGCGTCTGGCAGACACCAGGAACACGCCCACCCAGGCGGCCAAATGGATTTGCGGCCGAGAGCCCCGTAGACTCTCTCTTGTGCCGCGGGGTGGAGCAGTTCGGTAGCTCGCCGGGCTCATAACCCGGAGGTCGTAGGTTCAAATCCTGCCCCCGCAACGAGATATCGCGGCAAAACAGTACGGCCCCTGTCAGTGACAGGGGCCGTACTGTTTTGTGTGCGGACGACCACCGATGAGGCGGCCACGCCCAGGGCGGCCACGCAGCCTGTGAACGGCAGAGCGACACGGACACTCTCGGACCCCCACAGACGCAGGCAGGCCCCCACCGAGTCGGTGAGGGCCTGCCTGTGGTTCGAGCCGCGCGGCCGCTACTGCGCCGCGAGCGCCGCCGTGATGGCTGCTCTGAGGCGAGCGTCCGCCTCGCCAAAGGCCGTCCAGTCCCCCGCCTTCATCGCGGCGTCACGGTCCGACAGGGCGGTCTTCATGAGCGCGAGCGCCTCCTGCAGCGCCGGCGAGTCGGTCGAGCCACCAGCAGCAGTATCGTCCGGCGTCGCCGGGGTCTCCCCGCCATCGGTCGGCTCATCCGGTGTCACCGGCACGATCGTGTCGCCCGCCGCAGCACCCGAGTCGCCGCCGAACAGCTCGTCGAGCGCGAGGTCCAGCGTGTCCTCGAAGGCGATCTTCTCGCCGAACGACACGAGCACCTTCTGCAGGATCGGGAAGCTCGTGCCCGTCTTCGCCTTCACGTATACGGGCTGCACGTAGAGCAGTCCGCCACCGACTGGCAGGGTCAGCAGGTTGCCACTGATGACCTCGGTGCTGCCCTGACTCAGGAGGTTGAGCTCCTTCGACACGGTCGGGTCGGTCGTGAAGCTGTTCTGCACCTGGCCGGGGCCGGGCACCGTGTTGCCCTTCGGCAGCGTCAACAGCTTCAGGGTGCCGTAATCCTTCGAGACCTTTCCGGCTACATTCCCCGCGTTCGAGTCCGCGGCAAGGTAGCCGGTGAGGATGTCTCGCGACTCCGCACTCGCGTCCTTCGGAATGTACGTCGAGTAGATCGAGAAGGTCGGGTCTGCTTTCAGCCCGGCCGCCAGCGTCAGGTAGTACGGGGGCTGCGCAAGCGCCGCCTCGCCAGCGGTCTTGCCCGACACGGGATCGCTCGGCGTGCGCCAAGCGTCCTCGCGGGAATAGAACGAGCCGGCATCGGTGACGTGGTACTCACCGAGAATCTCGCGCTGCACCTTGAACAGGTCACCCGGGTAGCGGACGTGGCTCATGAGCTGGGCGCTCATGTCCGAGATCGGCTTCAACGTGGTCGGGAAGACGTTCTGCCAGGCCGTCAGCACCGGATCAGTGGTGTCCCAGGCGTACAGCGAGATCGAGCCGTCGTAGGCATCGACCGTCGCCTTCACGGAGTTGCGGATGTAGTTGATGTCGTTGCGGGCCAGCGAGGTGCGCGGGTTGTCCGAGTCGACGATTGAATCGTTCATGTCGGTGACCTTCGAGTACGGGTACTCGGACGACGTCGTGTACCCGTCGACGATCCAGACGATGCGCCCGTCCACCACCGAGGCGTAGGGGGTCTTGTCGATCGTCAGATACGGCGCAACCTTCTGCACACGATCGACAGGATCGCGGTCGTACAGGATCTGGGAGCCCTCGCTCACGGCGCCCGAGAGCAGGATCTCCATCGACTGGAACTTCAGCGCGTACACGAGCTTGTGGAAGAGCCCCTCGAGTACCGGTCCGCCGTCGCCGGTGAACGTCGTCATGTTCTGCTTCGACTCGTCACCCGTGTCATCGGCCGGGTAATCGATCTCGATGGGCTTCTTCGTCTCGCCTCCGACGATCGAGTACTCGGGCGAGTTCTCGCCGAAGTAGACGCGCGGCTCAAACTCGCCAAGCTTCCCGCTCGTGGGGATCCCGCTTTCCAAGAACACCGGCTGACCGTCAACTGCGCGCTGGTTGCCATAGGCGGCGACGAGGCCGTAGCCGTGCGTGTAGACGAGCGTGCGGTTGTACCAGCCGGTCTGATCCGTGATGTTAATGTCGCGGACGGCGGAGACCGTGTCCTCAATCTTGCCGTCGATCTCGTAGCGATCGACGTTGAGCGAGCTCGGGAACTTGTAGTACTGGCGAATCTGCTCGAGCTGCGAGAAGGTCGGCGAGACGATCGCGGGGTCGAGGATACGGATGTTCGCGGTCGCCACCGCGTCGTTGCGCAGCGCGCCGGGCGTGGCGTCGGTGACCGCGTCGTAGCGTTCGACCTCGACGTCGGCGAGGCCGTAGGCGTCGCGCGTCGCGTCGATATTGCGCGAGATGTACTCGGACTCGAGGCTCTTCTCGTCGGGGTCGACCTGGAAGCGCTGCACGGCCCAGGGGTACCCGACGCCGATCACAAGGCTTGCCACGATGAGCAGCGCGGTGCCGGCGACGGGCAGGCGCCACTTGCCGGTGAACGCGGTAATGATGAAGAGGATCGCGACGATCGCCGCGATGCCAGCGAGGATTTCCTTACCGGGGATGACCGCGTGCACCTCGGTGAAGGCGGCACCCGTGAGGATGCCCTCCTGGTTCGTTACGGTGCGGTACTGGTCAAGCCAGAGGCTCCCGGCCTGCAACAGGAGGTACAGCGCCGCGATGACGGCGGTCTGGATCCTGGTGGACTTGGAGACGCGGACGTCGCGACCGTTGAAGGAAATGCCGCCGTACAGGTAGCTCGTGCCGACCGACGCGATCAGCGAAATCAGCAGGATCGCAGACGCGAAGGCCACGATGCTCTGGAGCACGGGGAGGTCAAACAGGAAGAACGACAGGTCGAGACCGAACTCGGCGTCCACCTTGCCGGTCCCCTCGCGGTTCAGCCACAACAGCACCTGCGGCCACTGGGCCGCCGCCGCGATACCGGCGAAGAAGCCGAAGGCCGCGGGCAGCAGGTACTTGACGACCCGACGCAGCGGCTCGATCATCTCCTGGTAGCGGTCAAGCTGGGCCGTGAGGCGCGCGTACACCGGGCGGGTGCGGTACGCAATATCGATCGCCAGGAAGACGGGGACGGCCATCGCGAGGAACCCGATGGCGAACATCACCACAGCGGCGATCCATTGCGTCGCGAATACCTCGAGGTAGCCGACCTGCTGGTACCAGAACACATCGCTCATCAGGCTGGCGATGGCCAAGAAGCCACCCACCAGCAGCACCACCAACACGATGGTGATCGCGAGCGGCGATGGTCTACGCCGTACAGGGGTCGAATCGGCGGTGGTCGTTTCGGTCACTGAAGCCCTCTTCTGAGTCTTTGAACGGGGTTTTACTACCCTAGCCGTGCATCCCCTGATGATTCGATGGGGCAGCGCTCCAAACCTGCGGGCACACGGCCGGCGTTCAGGTCATCGATCGCCTGCAACGCCTCGTCGAGGGTAGCGACCGGGGCCACGATCATGTCGCCGGGCACCGTCGCCGGCACCTGCGCGCAGTTCCCGAGCGGCATGAGGAAGAGTTCGGTACCGACGCGCGAGGCGCCCCACATCTTTTGCGGCAGCCCGCCGATTGCGCCCACCCGGCCAGTGTCGTCAATGGTGCCGGTGCCGCTAATGATGTGTCCGCCGGTGAGGCTCTCCTCCGTGAGCTCGTCCCCGATACCCAGGGCGAACATCAGGCCTGCGCTCGGGCCGCCGATCCGGTCGAGATGCATCGTGACGTCGACCGGGAATTCGTATTCCGCGCTGACGGTGATCCCCAGGATCGGCGCGGTCGCACCCTTCGGCTGCTCGGGCGTGGCGGTCACGTCCCGTTGCTCGTCATCCCTCAGGATCCCGAGGGTCACGGGGGTCCCCGCCCCCGCGTCGGCGAGCGCGGCCCGCAGCCCCCCGGCCCCGGTGATGGGGGCGCCGGCCACGCTGAGAATCTCGTCTCCCGGCTGCAGCAACCCGTCGGCGGGCAGGTCCGCCACGACGTCCTGAATCACGACGCGCGCAGTGAAGTCGATCCCCAGCGCGCGGAGTGCGGAGGCGGTCGCGTCCGCTTGGGACTTCTCCATCATCAGCTTGTTCTGCTCGTTCCGGTCCTCGGACGTCACGCCCTCGGGGAATACCTCGGAGATGGGCTTGGCAGTCTGGGACGGATCGAACAGCACCGGCAGCAGCGATAGCCAACCCAACTGGTTTTCCGGGCTGCCGTTGATCGAGACCGTCAGAAGGTTGAGTTCACCGTCGGTCGGGTGGGTCTGCACACCGTCGATCGAGATCACCGGGGTGGCCTCGCCGTCGAGCTCAATTTCGCCGAGCGTGTCGACGACCGGCCCGGGTCGCTCAATCACCATCTGGGACGGGACCGTCCACCCGAGTATCAGCACGATCGACAGGATCGCCACCCAGATCATGCCCCGCGATGCGCGGGGGCTCGTGGGCGGCTGAATGGCGGGCAGTTGCTGCGGCATCGGTGCTTTCTCTGGGTTCGTCGGGGCGTCCGGACCGGGCAGGAGCCTCGCTGTTCGCACTGGGCGCAACCAAATCGTGCTCGGGCGGTCAATCTACCAGCGGATTCTGGAGGAGGTCGGGGTAGCGTAATTTCTACCACCAGCGATGGCCTCAGCCCTTCGAGCTTCGGTGGCGATGCGGGAGGCAAGCACAGATGACGAACGACAATCGCGACGAGCGGCCCGAAGACGGA
The DNA here is from genome assembly GCF_018682295.1 of Leucobacter sp. CX87. Taxonomy (NCBI): domain Bacteria; kingdom Bacillati; phylum Actinomycetota; class Actinomycetes; order Micrococcales; family Microbacteriaceae; genus Leucobacter; species Leucobacter sp. CX87. Next base: position 493,994 of record NZ_JAFIRI010000001.1, read on the forward strand.
CCTGAGGACGCGGCCGAGGAGCTGCAGAAAATGCTGCGCGAGCTCCTTTCAGGCGGCGGGCCCTCCGGGATCGATCCGGCCCAGCTCGCCCGCGCAGCTGGCCTCCCCGGCGACTCCGCTGCGCTACAGGGTCTCTTCTCTACCTTGCAGCGGGCCATGCAGCAGAGCGGCGACGGCATCGATTGGTCGGTCGCCCGCCGCACCGCCATCGATACGGTGAGCGCCGCGCCCTCATCCCCCGCGGATGCGAACGACGTGCTGCGCGCCTTCCCCGTCGCCTCACTGTGGCTCGACGAGGTGACCGACATGGGCGCCTCCCCCGACGCCCCCCGCGCGCTCTCGCGCATCGAGTGGGTGCAGCAGTCAATCGACACCTGGACCGAACTCGCCGAGCCGGTCGCCAACTCCATCAGCAACGCGCTCACCGAAGCGATGTCGACGCAGCTGCCCGAGGAGATGCGCGCGGCGATGCAGGGCGCCGAGGCGATGTTGCGCAACGTCGGCGGTGCGCTCTTCGCGATGCAGCTCGGCACGGTCATCGGCAAGCTCGCGACCGAAGTCGTCTCCGCGGGCGACGTCGGTGTCCCACTCTTGCACGGCCCGGGTCGCGAGGGCGGAGCGCTCTTGCCCGTCAACGTCGCCGCGTTCGCCGAGGGCCTCGACCAGGACGCCGAGGAGGTGCGGCTCGCGCTCGCGGTCCGCGAACTCGCCCACGCCCGCCTCTTCCGTCACGCGAAGTGGCTGCGGCTGCACCTCATCACGGCCATCACCGACTACGCGCGCGGCATCCGCATCGACACCGAGCGCATTGGCGAGCTCGCCGCAGATCTCGACCCGCAGCACCCCGAGCAGATCCAGGAGATGCTCTCCAATGGCTCGCTGATCCCACCGAAGTCCCCGCAGCAGGAGGCGGCGCACTCGCGCCTCGAGACGATGCTCGCGCTCGTCGAGGGCTGGGTCGACGTCGTCACCGAGAACGCCACTTCGCGCCTTCCCGGCTCGACCGCCATCGCCGAGATGGTGCGCCGTCGGCGCGCCGCCGGGGGGCCCGCAGAGCACGCCTTCTCGACCCTGGTCGGCCTCGAGCTTCGCCCGCGGCGCCTCCGCGAGGCAGCCGCGATGTGGCGCGGACTCGAGAACCTGGGCGGCGCCGAGGCGCGGGACTCGCTTTGGGCGCACCCCGACCTCCTGCCCACCGCCGAGGAGATCACTGACCCGGCGCTGTTGTTTGCCCGCCTCGGGCTCGCCGGATCACCCGCCGAGCCCGAGGAAGACGAGTTCGATCGCGCGCTCGCCGAGCTGCTCGGCGATGCGCCCCGGCCCGTCGAGGGCGTCGACGGCGGCATCATCGCGGACGCTCCGGAGACCACTGGTGAGACCGAGGATCCGGAGCTCCCGGGCGAGCCGGACACCCCGCGCCCCTAGGGGTTCGGTGCGGCGCTCGGCGGAGCCTCCCTCACAGGGGTCTCGTCGAGCGCACACGGCCGTCTTTCTGTGGATAACTCCTCCGCGGGTCGCGAAGGTCGCACACTGGGGCAATGAACACCCCCATGCCGCTCGCACTTTCCGCCGACCTCCCCCTCGTCTGGGAGTCGCCAGACCGGTTGCGGATCGGGGTGGCCCGTCCCATCGCGCGCCTGGACGGGCTCTCGCCCGCCGAGCAACGATTCCTTTCCGTGCTCACTGCCGGCGTTTCCGAAGACCGCCTCGCTGAGGTCACGAAACGATGCGGGTTGACCCACGCACGACGCACCGCGCTGCTCGCACGTATCGCGGACGCGCTGGGGCCGCCGCCGCCGGGCTCATGGCCGCGGCCCACACCTCCGCTGCGTGTCTGCATCGCGGCGGGCGAAGGCTCGGTTGATTCCGCGTGGGCTCGCGTGTTCGCCGCTGCCCTCGGCTCGACTGGGCCGCACTGTGCGATCGCGGCAACCGTCGACGCGGTGACGGACGCGGACTTCCTCGTGCTCCCGGAACGCTACGCCGCTCCCCGCGCGCAGCTCGGGCCGTGGTTGAGCCTCGGCCTCCCGACACTCTCCATTCGACTGCGCGACCGGTCGGTGCTCCTCGGCCCGCTTCTCGGGGCGAATGGCGCGCCCTGCCTGGACTGTTGCAATCAGGCGGAGCTGGCACGGGATCCGGCCTGGGCAGTCATCACCGCCCAGGTATCGGGAACGCGACCTCCGAGCGAGACGACCAGTGTCGCGCTCGCGCTCGCCGCCCACGTCGCCGCACTATTGGAGGCCCAAGCGGGGCGCGTCGCGGCTGCGCCGTCGAGCGTGCCGTTGGCGCCGACTTCTGCCGGCGGCTGGGACACGCTGGGCGCTCAGCTCGAGCTTCCCGTGCACCAGGGACTGCCGCGTCACGGCGGTGAACACCGCCAGGTGCCCCGCCGTGCGGAGTGCGCGTGTGCGACGCTCGAGGCGCTTGAACCGGACTACGCCGCGGCGGGTACTCCGATGCCGGCGGCCGCCAGGAAGCGGGATGGGGTGCGTCGCGCCCGCCCGCCCGCGGCTGAGCCCGAGAGCCGCAGCTCGTCGCGGGCGCGCGTGAGCGCCACGTAAGCCAGACGGCGCTCCTCGTCGATCGCATCGTCGCCGACGGCGTAAGAAATCGGCAGGATCCCCTCGCTCATCCCGATCACGTGCACGAGCGACCACTCGAGACCCTTCGCGGCGTGGATCGCGCTGAGCGTGACGGCCTCGAGCGTCGGCTCGTGATGCGCGCGCTGGCGCTCGAGGAGGTCGGTGCTGAAGTCAGCAACGCTGATGCCCTCTGGCGCGTCATCGACCAGCGTCAGCAGCGCGCCCAGCGCCTCCCAGCGCTCGCGCTGCGCAGGCCCCGTCGGAGGCTGCGCCGTCCACCCGAGCTCGCGGATGACGTCGCTGACCACCTGAAAGAGCGGTCGCCCGTCCGGCGCGAACGACTGCGCTCGGATCGCCATGACCGCGCTCTTGACGTCCGCCCGGTCGAAGTAGCGCTTCGCCCCGTGCACTCGGCTACTGATGCCACGCGAGTTCAGCGCCTGCTCGATGCGCGCGGACTGAGCGTTGGTCCGCGAGAGCACCGCGATCTCCGATGCCGGCAGGCCGCCCTGAATGCGGGCGCGGATGGCGTCCGCAACCGCGTTCGCCTCACTCGACTCGTCGGGAAACCACTCGAAGCTCGGATCGGACGCCGCTTCCTGCCGCATGGCTCGGAGGGTGAGCGCCCCCGGCTGGCCATGCATCAGGCGGTTCGCAGTGCGCACGATCGGTTCCGTGGAGCGGTAGTTCCGTTCCAGCCGAAACTCGTGCGCACCCGGGTGCTCGCTCGCAAAGCGCAGCAGCGACCGGCTCGAGGCACCGGCAAACGAGTAAATGGTCTGGCTCGCGTCGCCGACCACGCAGACCTCGTCGCGTTCACCGAGCCACACCGACAGCAGGGCGTGCTGGAGCGGCGAAACGTCCTGGTACTCGTCCACGGTGAAGAATCGGTACTGCTCGCGCACTTGCTGTGAGACGCGCGGCTCCGACTCCAACATGCCAGTGACGAGCACCAGCACGTCCTCGAAGTCGATCTCGCGCCGCTCCTCTTTGAACTTCTCGTACGCGCGATGCATTTCGAGCATCTGTTCCGGTGTGACCGCATCGGGCAGCGGTCGCTCGGCCAGCATGCCGGCGTAGCTGTCGAGGCTCAGCATCGAGACCTTGCGCCACTCGATCTCTGCGGCGACATCGCGCAGCGCCTCGCGGTCAAGCCGCAATCGCATCGCCTCGGCAGCTTGCGCGAGCGTCGCGCTCTTGCTCGGGAGCACGCGCGGGGCGAGGCCGCCGACCACCTGCGGCCAGAAGAACCCGAGCTGCGACAGCGCCGCGCCGTGGAACGTCCGCGCCCGCACGCCGCCCGCGCCGAGCGCACGCAGCCGGGTCTGCAGTTCGCCCGCCGCCTTACGCGTGAACGTCACGGCGAGCACGCGTTCGGGGGCGTACGCGCCACAGGCGACGCCGTGGGCAATGCGGTGGGTGATGGTGCGAGTCTTTCCGGTGCCGGCACCCGCGAGTACGACGACCGGTCCGCGCAGGGTCACCGCGACTGCACGCTGTTCCTCGTCGAGGGCGTCGAGCAGCTCAGACTCCACGCTCGGCACCCCCCGCACGGCCGACCTCCGCGTCGTCGCCCTGGGCGATCCAGCTGTCGATAATCCAGCGCGCGATCGAGCCCTCGCGCGGCAGCTTCAGGCCGTCCGCCGGGCTTCTCAGCTCGTCGCGCGAGAACCAACGCAGCTCTGCGATCTCGGTCGGGTCTGGCGAGAGCGCGGCAGGATCCTGCCCGGCCGCCAAGCCCGCGAGGTAGCCGAGCATCAGGGAGCGGGGGAAAGGCCAGGGCTGCGAACCCAGATAGTCCAGCCGGTCGATGCGCACGCCCGACTCCTCGGCGACCTCGCGGCGCGCAGCCTGTTCCGCGGACTCGCCGGCCTCGACAAACCCCGCGAGGAGCGAGAAGCGGCCCGCTTCCCAGAGCAGGTTCGAGCCGAGCAGCGCGCGATTTTCATGCACGACCAGGACGATCACAGCCGGGTCGGTCCGCGGAAAGTGTTCGACGCCCGTCACGGGTTCGACGCGAGCCCAGCCGCCCTGCGCGGTCTGGGTTTCCGAGCCGTCGCGGGGAGAGAAAGCGGCCGACGCGTGCCAGTGCTGCAGCGCGACCGCCATGGCCACGAGTTCGGCCTCATCGGGAGACAGCGCCACCCCCGCGGCCCGCGCGGGGACCCACTCGCGGGTCGTCGCGTCGCGGTCGGCCGTCCCGCCTGTCCCAGCCGAGTCGCCTGTCCCACCCGAGCCGCCTGTGCCGTCTGTCCCGTCTGTGCCGTCGACGTCCGTGGCGAAGATGGGCGCCCCTGCGAACCGTCCGAGATACCAGTGCGCCGTGCTCCGCGGGCCGGCAATGGGCAGGAGTGCGAGCGCGCCGTCCTGCAGCGGCAGCGTGGTGCCGCGCAGTTCGAGCAGCCGCGCACCCGGCTCGGCCCAGGCCCGCTCAAGTGCGGCATCGTCCATCCGGGTGGCCGCGTCGCGGTCGATTCCGCCGCGAGCCAGCGGCGGGATGCGTGAGTAGTCCCTCATCGACTCCTCCTCCCGTGCGCGTGGCGTACCCTCGACGTCCAGCGCTCTTGCCTACGCTAGACGCCATGGCCAGCACTCCACTCACTCTAGCCGCGCTCGCCACGTCGGCGGTCCCAGACCTCGCCGTGCACGGAGCCTCCGGGGTCGCCGCAGGGCCGAGCGGGTCCTTTCTCTCCGCGCTCCTCGAGTCTGATCGCGGCCGCCTGATCGTGCGCGTTCCGCGCACCGCCACCGCCGAGGCGGAGCAGTCGGGCGAGTTGCTCGGGCGTTCGGCGTTGACCGCCGGCACGCGCGCCCAGCTACCATTCGCCGTGCCCGAAACCCTCGGGCTGACCCGAGCGGGCGAGAGCCGCGCGGTCGTGTCCACCTTCCTCGTGGGTGAGCATTTCTCGGTCTCGGACCTGGCTGACGATTCGCTGCTGCTGCAGCCGATCGCCGAGGCCATCAGCGCGATCCATCGTCTCCCTCCCTCGACCGTTCAGCAGGCCGGGCTCGCGAGCCGCACCGCCGCCGAGGCCCGCGCCGCGAGCGCACGTCTCGTCGAACGCGCCGAAGCGACGCGCATGCTGCCGTCGACGGTCGCGGCGCGGTGGGCCGAGGTGCTGCAGGCCGCCGAGCTCTGGGAGTTCGCCCCGACCGTCGTACACGGTTCGCTCGACGATACGCAGTTGCTCGTCTCGGACGACCAGGTCGTGGGAGTGCTCGGCTGGTCCGAGCTCCACATCAGCGACCCGGCCGATGATTTCGCCTGGCTCGCCGGCGCGGAAACCGGTGTGCTCTGCGCGGTCGTCGCCCGCTACGCGGCGCTGGGTGACAGCGCCGACGGCGAACGCCTCCTCGCACGCGCGGCCTTCGCGCACGAGCTCGACGTCGCCCGCTGGCTGCTGCACGGCGTCGAGCAGCACGACACGGGCATCGTCAATGATGCGGTCGCGATGCTTGATCGCCTGGTCGACCAGCTCCCGTCGCTCTCGCAGCCCTTGCTCCCCCATTCCGTACTCGATGTCGCACAGGTCGACGACCTGCTTGACGACACCCCACGCGTCGACGAGCGCGTGCACGACACGTCGGCGTCCGACGTGTTCGACGACGAGCGCGTGTTCTTCGCCGACACCGACTTCATCGAGCCCGTCGAGCGCCGCACCGACGCTGAAACCGACCTCGACGAGACCGGGGTGGTCGACGAGCTCTCCGAAGCCGGGGTCACCGACGAGGCCGAGCGGGACACTCCGTTTGACCCGCTGGCGACGGCTCCGCTCGAGCCGTTCGACTTTGGGGAGCTCGAAGATGGCCCGGACGGAAACTCCCGCTAGGCCGACTTTCTCGACGTCGCCCGAGCGCTATCGCTCGTTCCAGAGCCGCTCGAGCTCCTCGACTCCGCGCGGGTGTTCGCCTTGCAGCTCGATCCCCTCGGCGACGTAGAACAGAGTGACATCGATGCGGCCCGCGTCGATCCCGGTGTGCGCCGCGTACGCGTGGCGATACAGGTCGAGCTGCAGGAATCGGCTAGCCTTTTCCGCCTGGTCGCGGGGCGCGCGTCCGGCCTTCCAGTCAACAATCTCGAAGCGCGCGTCGTCGCCCTCCCCCTGCTGGTAGACCGCGTCGAGTTTGCATACGAGCCTCGATCCGGCGAACGGGATCGACACTTCCTGCTCGACCGCGATCGGCATCAGCTCGGCCCACCGCGACGCCTCGAAGTGCGCGACCATCGGGGCGAGCGCCTCGGCATCGTCCGCAAACCGGTCATCGAACGACGCCTCGACCTCGGCCTCGAGCTGATCGTCGAACTCATCCGCGCGCCGGTCCTCAAGATCGACATCCCACGCAAAGAGGGCCCGGGCGGTGCCGCGCGCGGTCGTCGCGCGGCGCTCGACCCACTCGTGGAAGCGGTTGCCCACGCGGGTCTGGCGGAAGGGGCGCTCCGGCATCGGGCGCAGCCTCCGGCGCTCGGCGGCTGCGGGGTCGGCAATGATCTCGTGGAACAGCGAGGCATTGATGCGCTCCCCCGGTAGCAGCTCGGTACGCCCGGGGCGGGCCACCGCGGCGGCGTCCGCGTCTCGCTCGGCAAGCAGCAGGCGCACCGTCGGATCGAGCGGCGGGGCGGAATCGCCTGCGCCGCTTTCCCCAGCGACCGCATCGATGGACTCGCGCACGCGTTCGGCAGCGGCGAGCACCTTCTCCCGTCGCCGACCCAGCGGGTCGAGCGGCCACTGCAGCGTGAGCTCGGCACGCGCGCTCGGGTCCTCGTCATATTGCGAAGCCTCCGGCGGCGCGGTGATGATGCCTGCCTCGCCGAGTTCGCTCAGCACGATCGACGGGCCGCGCTGGCCCTTCTGCCCGCCCCAATACGACCCGGTGAGCAGGAGCCGATCCCGTGCCCGAGTGAGCGCCACGTAGGCGAGTCGCCGCTCGTCTGCGGCGTGCCGCTCGGCGAGCTCTGCCTTGTACGCGGCGATGTCGTTCTTCAATTCTTGCTGCGTCGCGGCAATCCGCCAGTTCAGTGCTGGTCTCGACGCGGCGTCTCCCCGCAGCTCGTCGGGGAGCTGTCCGACCCGCAACCAACCAGTGCCCTCGCGCGGCTTCGACGGAAACTCGCCGGCCACAAGGCGCGGGATCGCGACCAGGTCCCATTCGAGGCCCTTCGAACTGTGCACCGTGATGAGCTGGACGGTGCCCGGTTCGGGCTCGGGGACGTGTTCGGCGTGCGCGTCGTCGCCGATTGCACGATCGAGCCAGGCCAGTAGTGCCGGCAGACTGCCGGATTCGTCGGTCGACACGAACCCCTCAATGAGTTCGTGGAACGCCTCGAGATTCGCGCGGGCCGTCGCCGACCCGGCGTGACTCGCGCGCTCGTTGACCTCGAGTTCGATGTCGAGGCGGAGGGCATGCTCAATCTGGCGGACGAGCTCGGGCAGACTCGCGCCGACCCCGCGCCGGAGCTCGGCAAGCATCGTCCCAGCGTCGCGCAGCCGTTCTCGTCCCACCTCGCTGATCGAACGCATCGCCGTGTGCGAATCAGGCAGCCGCGGGATCTCGTCGAGCGCGTCGAGCAGCGTCGTGCGACGGTCGGGGTCGGGCAATACCCCGTCGGGCGCGAGATCCTCGTCGCTCAGCTGCTGCTGCGAGGCGTCGCGCCTTGAGAACCATCGCATCGTGTCGCGAAGGCCCGACAGGTCGGCGACCCCGATCCTGAAGCGCGGGCCCGCAAGCAATCTGATCAGGGGCCCACCAGCGTCGGCCGACCAGATACAGCGCAGCGCGGCAACCACGTCAGTGATCTCGGGGGTGGTGAGCAGGCCGCCGAGCCCGACGATCTGGTTTGGCACCCCGAGCTCGGTGAGCGCTGCCGAGAACGCCGCCATGGGCCGGCGATTACGCATCAGAACCGCGGCCGTCGGCAGGGACCCAGTGCGGGCGAGGTGTTCGTCCCGGGCATCGCGCATCCAGACGGCAAGCTCCGCCCGCTCGTCGTGCACCGTCTCGGGATAGCGCACCTCGATGGTTCCCGCGGGGGCGCCGGGGCGCGGCGACAGAACGGGCACCGCGATCGGGGACTCGGCCGCTAGTGGACCCGCTACCACGTTCGCGGCGTCCAAGACCGCCGCGGCGTTTCGCCAGCTCGTCGACAGGCTCAGGGTGACGGACTCCTGCGCCGCGCCACCGCCCGAGCCGCCGGAGCCGCCCGAGCCTGCCGGGCCTCGGAAATCGCGGTGAAACTGCGGCAGGTTCTCGCTCGAGGCGCCGCGCCAGCCGTAGATGGATTGGTGCGGGTCGCCCACGGCCATCACGGTCTCGCCGGCGAAGAGCTTCGCGAGTAGGCGGGTCTGCCCGACGGAGGTGTCTTGCACCTCGTCGAGCAGCACAACGGGGCTGCGACGCCGTATCGACGCGGCGGCCTGTGGGGAACGCTCCACCACGTCGAGCGCGAGCGCGACCTGGTCCGAGAACTCGAGCCAGCCACGGCGCTGTTTCTCTGCGGCATAGCTCGCGGCGAGGCGCGAGATCAGCGCGGTTCCGCCGATCGCATCGACCGCCTTCACGATGTCGGCGTACTGCTTGCCACTCGGCTGTCCTTTTCGCACCTCGGCTTCGTTATAGGGCAGTGTGAGGACTCGAGCGAACTCCTCACCGACCAGGTCGACGCGCCCAAAAGACGAGAGGTGCTCGTGCACCGAGCGATCCAGCTGCAGGACGAGCTCGGTGAGGCGGCCGAGCGAGAGCTCGGACTCGGGCAGCGCCGTGTCTGCACTGGTGCGCACGACCTCGCGGGCGAGACGCCAGGCGCTCGCGTCGTCGAGCAACACGGCGTCCGCCGCAACGCCCGCGCTCGCGCCGAACTCCTGCACAATTCCCGAGGCGAACGCGTTGTACGTGCTCACTTGTGGAAGGTCGAGGCCATCCGCGAGCGCGTCGATGAGCGCGGGCGCCCGCTCCGCCTCGGCTGCGCTGAGCGCGCCCCCGGCACGCGCCGCGTCGAGCTCCTCCGCGAAGGTGATGAGCCGCAGCCGCACGCGCTCGGCGAGCTCGCTCGCGGCTTTCCGCGTGAAGGTCAGGCCGAGCACCCCGTCCGGTGGCACGAGCCCGTTCGCCACGAGCCAGACGACTCGGTTTGCCATCGTCTCGGTCTTGCCGCTGCCGGCCCCGGCAACGACGAGTGCGCTGCCACCAATGGGGTGTTCGATCACGCGTTGCTGTTCGGGCGTGGGTACTCGGGCCTCGCCGCCGGGGCCCGCCAATAGCTGGGCGATGCGCGGTGCGCTGAACGGCGTGGTGATCTCGCTCACTCCTTCGGTCGGCATGGTCACCCGGCACTCACCGCCGGGACAATGTGGATCTGGCAGCTTCCCGGACGGAACTCATCGGTGCAGTGATGCTCGACCCGAGCCGTGAATCTGCCGGCGGCCATCACCTCGGCGGCTGCGGCCACGCGCTGCACAAACGCTTCTCGTTTCTCCGCGTCGAGCGGCTCCTGCGCGAACTCGCGAAAGCTCTGCCCCCGACCCGTGGCGTCGGGATGGACATAGAGCAGCCGGGCGCCACCGTTCGCAGGAGCCTCCGCGGTGCCGACAGCGTCCGCGCTCTCCCCCGCGCCCGCGCTCTCCCCCGCGCCCGCGTCCGCGTCCTGCTCGGCGAACGCACCCTGCTCGGCGAACGCGCCCATGAGCGTGGCCAGCTGGTAGGCCTGCAGCTGGGCGTGCTCGGTGACCTCGGCCGCCGAGGGTTTGGTGCGCCCCGTCTTCAGGTCGAGCACCGTGGTCTCGCGCGAGCCGGCCGCGGAGACGACGGTCTCGACGCGGTCAACGATGCCGGTCAGCATCGCTCGCCCGAGGGGTAGCGCGAACGACGCCTCGGTGCCCGCGAGTTCGCGGCCCGACCCCTCGAACTCGCGGAGGTAGTCGGCGACAGCCTGGCTCATCGCGCGGGCGGTGCCGAGCAGGCGCTCGGACTCCCACTCGGCGTCGAATGGGAGCCGATCCCACTCGGCGGTCACCGCGGCGAGAATGCGTTCCGGGTCGGGCTCGCGGATCGTCTCGAGGGCGTGATGCAGCAGGGTTCCGATGCCGGCCGCGGCGTTCGTGTCGCCGCCGCCCAACTTCGAGATGACCCAGTCGAGCGGGCATTCCTCGGATCGTTCGAGCTGCGACGGGCTGACCCCCACGGTCGCCTCGGGATCCCCCGCAAGGTCGGTGAGCGGTGCCATCGTTGAGGGGGGCGCGACGCCGTACCAGTCGGCGGGGTCCGCGCCGGGCACGCCCTCCCGCGCCAGGGTCACGAGGGCGGCGAGGGCCGCCTCGTCTGTGGGATCAGCGGTAACGCGGCGGCGCATCTCAGCGACGGAACCGCGGAGGGTGATTCGACTGCTCGGCAGCGCATCGACGGCGTGCGCCCGGCCAAAACCGAAAAAGGGGCCCGGGTGCTGCTCGTCGGCGGCGAGAGCCAGCACGAGCAACTCCCCCGTGGCCCGCGAACAGCTCTGTGCGAAGAGCCGCAGCTCGTCGTGCATCGTCTCGCGCCGCCCGGGCGCCGAGGCCTCGCCGCCGCGCAGCCAGCGCTCCAGCGCAGCCGAGCCGAGCATCGAGCCGCGAGCGCGCAGGTTGGGCCACACGCCCTCTTGCGGGCCCAGGATCGCGACGACCGCGAACTCGCGGCCGATCGCTCCCTGCGGCGTGGTCACGGTGATGGTGTCGCGGACGCTGCGCGCCGCGAGCGAGTCCTCTGGCAGCGCGCTCGTGTCGAGTGCGACGAGCAGATCGGCGACCGACTGATCGCTGTCCTGCTCTTCATGACGCTGGAGCGCGTAGAAGAGAGCAACGGTGGCGTCGAGCGAGCGGTTCGCCGCCGCGGAACGCGGCCCCTTGCCAGACAGTGCCTCGCGCTCCCACGAGACGGCGAGCTTTGAGGCATCCCAGAGCGCCCACAACACCTCGCGCGCCGTGCCGCCAGCCTGGTGCATGCGGGCTCCGGCGAGTGCGGTGAGCGCGACGCGGCGCAGGGCGCGGCCGCCCCGGCTGTCTACCACCGGCTCGACGCCGGGGTGCGCGAAGGCCTCGGCGACGACTTCGTCGAGCGGGCGTGGGCCAGCGACCGACACCGATCCATCCGCCTCAGTGTCGTCGCCAGCCGCCACCTCGGCCGCGCGTTCGCGCGCCTCGCGCTTTTCCTGCAGCACCAGCGCCGCGCGCAGTCGGCGCACGCCGATAGGATCGAGCCCGCCCAGGGTGCCCCCGACCAGCCCGAGCACCTCGTCCGGGGCGAGCGGATTGATGTCGAGCGCGTGCTGCATCAGGCGGATCAGTTCACGCACAATCGTGTGCTCGCGCAGCACGATGCCGCCGGCGGCGATGCCCGTCGGCACCTGCTGCGCGGCAAGCAGCCGGGCGGCGCGAGCCGCCTCGCCGCGGCTTCGGCAGATGACCGCCATCTGTGACCAGGGCACCGGTGTGCGGGTCTCCCCGCGAAGACCCACAGGACCGAGGCCGAGACGACGTTCCCGGAGCCGGTGTGCAAGCGCGCCCAGTTGCTCCGCGGACGACGCGGCCCGGGCGAACTGGATGGGATATGGCCCGGCAAGAGCAATTGGAGCGCCCCCGGCTGCCTCGGCCCGGCGCTGCGCCCCGGCACCCGCCGCACCGATGCGGCCGGTGAGCCCGCCGACAAACTCGCGTAGCTGCGGCCCGTGCCGGTACACGCGCTCGAGCACGACCAGCTCGTTCGCGCCGTCTGGCCCCGCCGCGGGCAGCGCATGCCCACGGCGCCGGAGCTCGGACTCGAGCCTCGACAGCACCGCGGTGCCGCCGCCCTGGAACGCGCTCGTCGCGATGTCGGGATCGCCGAACACGCGGACCCGGCTGCCCCGGTTCGCGCACGCAGCCAGCAGCGCGAGGCCGCCCTCGGTGAGTTCCTGCGCGTCGTCCACAAGGATGAGCCGCGGCACCCGAATCTCGCTCGGGCCCGCAAGCAGGTCGCGCGCCGCACGCATGAGCCCGCTGGCCGGGAACTCGTGGGGGCGATCCTGCGCCAGCTGCGCGCGCACGCACGAAATCACCTCGGCCGCGAACTCCCACTGTGCACGCAGCTCTGAGTCGCCCCCGTGCCCGGCGTCATCGGCCGCGGTGAGCGCGCGCCGCAGCGCCTGGACGTCGACGCCGGCGTCGTCGAGCACCCGCCAGAGCTCGCGCAGCTCCGCGCGGAACGCGGGGGTCTCGGTGAGCTCGCGGGTGAGCCCGGCCGCGGCGATGCGCTCGTCAGTGACGCGGGCGAGCTCACGCTCGATCGCTTCGTCGTGCGCGGTGCCGGTCAGGAGCCGCGGCGCGGGCTGGTTCGCGACGGCGCGCGCCCGGGACAGGATGGTAAAGCCAAGCGACGCGGCGGTGCGGACCGGGGAGCCGTTCAGCGGCCGCGGATAGCCTGCCTCAATACGGGCGAGCAGGGACTTCGCCACGAGGCGGTTGGGAGCGAGCACCAGCAGGTCGTTCGGCGACCACCCGGGCGCGTCGGCCTGACGCAGAAACGTCTCGATCAGGACGGTCGTTTTGCCCGAGCCTGGGGCCCCCAGCACGCTGGCGTGGCTGCCCGGATCAAGCGCGATCGCTGCGAGCTGCGAGGGGTCGAATTCGGACATGCGCTCATGGTAGCGAGAACCACCCACACGGCGGCTCGACGTGATCGAGCGCGCAGTCCCCGCCCGCAGGCGGCCTGCGCTAGCAGCGAACGCGGCCTCGCGCGCGCGATCGGAGCAGGCCCGCGCCCGTAGACTCTGAGCATCCCGACAATCAGGAGGCATCTCGTGGAAATCCGCATCGGCATCGTCAACTCCCCGCGTGAAATTGCGATCGAGAGCGACGCCACGCAGGCCGAGGTCCAGCAGATCGTCGAAGCTGGCCTGTCCAGCGACGCGAAGCTCGTCGCCCTGCGAGACAGCAAGGGCAAGCAGTACCTCATCCCGGCGGCGTCGATCGCCTACATCGAGATTGGTGAGGTCGCCGCCCGCAAGGTCGGCTTCATCAACTAGCTTCGGCTAGCGTCGTTCCAGCCGCACGGCCACCTCAAGGTGGCGCGTGTGGGGGAACATGTCGAATAGCCGTGCCTCGCGGACCGCGTACTGCGGCATCCGCGTGAGGTCGGCCGCCAGGCTCTCGGGGTTACAGCTCGAGTAGATGACCTGCGGCACGCCCGATGCGTCGAGCCAGTCGGCGAGCTCAGGCCCGATCCCCCGCCGCGGCGGGTTCACGATCAGCAGTTCGGGCAACGCTTCGCCGCGCGCCCGGGCGCCCAGCGCAAACGCCGTCGCGTCCGCTGCGATGAACCGGGCGTCGATCCCGGCCTCCGCCGCAGAGCGACGCGCGGACTCGACCGCAGCCTCGCTCGTTTCGACACCGAGCACGATCCGGTCGGCGCTGCCGCCCGCGGCCCGAGCACAGTGCAGCGCGAACCCGCCGACGCCGCAGTACAGGTCCCAGAGAGACGCGGGCTGGGCCGCACCGACCCACGCCGACGCCTGCGCGTAGAGCGCCCGCGCAACCGCGGTGTTCGTCTGGAAGAAGCTCTGCGGGCGCAGGTGCAGCGAGACTTCGCCGAGGTCCATGTCCAGCGATTCGCCGAGCAGGAGCTCCTCGTGCTCACCCTCAAGCACCGCCCGGTGCTCGGGCAGCAGGTTCACGGAGACGACCGTCGCGAGCGGGACGAGGCGCACGAGGTCCGCCAGCAGCTCGCGGATGCGCCGCACGGCGCGCTGGCTCCGCACGACGAAGCGCAGCATCAGCTCTCCGCTCGGCGCCTCGGTCACGTGCACGAACTTCACCTCGCCGCGCTTGGTCGGCACGTCATACGGAGCGAGCCCGGTCAACGTCAGGAACTCGCCAATCACGGGGATCACCGCGCGAATGCCCGGCGACTGGATGCCGCAGTCGCGCAGGTCGACCCCCCGCCGGTCGGGGTCCAAGATGCCGAGCGTCGGTGCCTCGACGGTCCCCCCGATTACGAGCTTCGCCTTATTGCGGAAGTCGCGTTCGGCGCCGGGGCTCGGATCCTGCCCCGCACGCCCGTCGCCGCGGACCGGTTCGAGCCAGAGAATGTCGGGGTGCGCCGAGAGCAGCTCGCGGCAGCGATTCTGCTTGTCCGAGACCTGCCGAGGGTACGGAACGGGCAGCAGGGAGCAGGATCGGCACCGCCCCGCGTCGTAGTACGCGCACTCCATGCGAGTCCCTAGGCGGTGAGGCCGAGGGCGTCCATGCGTCGGATGTGCTCGGCGATGAGCTCGGTGAACACGGGCTCGACCTCGCTGGCCACAAACTTGCGGTTCTCGCTGAGCAGCAACACTTCCCGCGCCACGAGCAGCGTGTCGCCGACGAGGCGGCGGCCCCAGAGCGCAAGGGAATCGTCGAGGGTCGGGTCGGCGGCGATCGCGGCCGCGAGCAGCGCCTTCAGCTCGTCGCGCCCCGATTCCCCCGTCAAGATCTGGATGGCGTCGCGGGCGTAGCCGTCGCGAATGCCACCGGCGATGCTCGCGAAGAAGCCGTCGAACAGCCCGCCGACGAGGTACACGGACAGCACGTGCTGGTGCCAGTCATTCGCCTGCACGCGCTCGAGGTAGCGATCAATGACGGGCGTGTAGGGCGCCATCACGACGTGCGGCTCTTTACCGCGGCGCCGGATCTCGGCGGCGAAGCGCTGCTGCTTCGTGAGGGCGACGCCGGCGACGCGTGCCAGCACGTCCTTCGCTTCGAGCGACTGAGCGCCGACGACCGCGCGCGTTCCCGCCTCGTAGAGTTCGAGCTGGAGGTAGGCCGACAGCCCCAAGAAGGGCAGGATCCCGGGAGCGAACTCCGCGAGCTCGACCTGCTGGGCGTCATCCCCCTGTCCGCGCACACGAATCTTCCGCGCGGGAAGGGCAGGGGTACGCAGACGCCGGAACCAGGAAATCACGTCTTCAGTGTATCCGGCACACTATGCGCGTCGCCGAACGCGCCGGGGCCACGCCGGTAGACTGCTCGTATCGCGAGCGCCGAGGAGCGCCCGCCGCTACGCCTGGGACGTGAATCAGGGCGTAGACCTCACCTCCACACGGAACAGGACCGCACGTGACCACTTTCGCAGAACTCGGTGTCGACCAGGACATGGTTGATGTGCTTGCCCAAGAGGGCATCGTCGACGCCTTCCCCATTCAGGAGCAGACGATTCCCCTCGCGCTCTCGGGGCAGGACATCATCGGTCAGGCCAAGACCGGTACCGGCAAGACCTTCGGCTTCGGGCTTCCCCTGCTGCAGCGCATCGGCGCGAACCCCGAGCCGGGCGTGCAGGCGCTCATCGTCGTCCCCACCCGCGAGCTGTGCGTCCAGGTGTACCAGGACCTCGAGCTCGCCGCGCGGGACCGCAAGGCGACCGTCGTGCCGATCTACGGCGGCAAGGCATACGAGGGCCAGATCGAGCAGCTGAAGGACGGCGCGCAGATCATCGTCGGCACCCCCGGCCGACTGCTCGACCTTGCGCAGCAGCGCATCCTCAACCTCAAGAACGTGCGCGAGATGGTGCTCGACGAGGCGGACAAGATGCTCGACCTCGGCTTCCTTGCCGACATCGAGAAGCTCTTCTCGCAGACCCCCGAGGGCCGCCACACGATGCTGTTCTCGGCGACTATGCCCGGCTCGATCGTGACGCTCGCCCGCCGCTTCATGACGAAGCCGATCCACATTCGCGCGACCGACCCCGACGAGGGCGTCGCGCAGGCGAACATCGAACACATCGTCTACCGCGCACACTCGCTCGATAAGGAAGAGGTCATCGGCCGCATCCTGATGGCTGAGGGCCGCGGCAAGACCGTGATCTTCACGCGCACGAAGCGCGCCGCCGCACGCCTGCAGGAGGAACTGACCGACCGTGGCTTCAACGCCGCGTCGGTGCACGGCGATCTGAACCAGGATCAGCGCGAGCGCGCCATGGCGTCGTTCAAGGCCGGCAAGAAGGACGTCCTCATCGCGACCGACGTCGCCGCCCGCGGCATCGACGTCGACGACGTCACGCACGTGATCAACCACACCGTGCCCGACGACGACATGACGTACCTGCACCGCGTGGGACGCACCGGCCGCGCCGGCCGCACCGGCATCGCCGTCACGTTTGTCGACTGGGACGACCTGCACAAGTGGGCCCTGATCAACAAGGCCCTCGAATTCGGGATGCCCGAGCCTCTTGAGACCTACTCGTCCTCGCCGCACCTCTACACGGACCTGAACATCCCCGAGGGCACCAAGGGCCGCCTGAAGGCGACGCCGGTGAAGGACACCGCGCCGCGTGCCGGCGCGAGCGGAGGGCGTGGCGAGCGCGGCGGTCGCGGCGGAGAACGCTCGGATCGCGGCGGGCGCGGACGCGGAGAGGGTCGCAGCGCCGGCGAGAGCCGCGAGGGCGCAGCGGCAGAGCCCGCCACGGGCGCGCGGCGTCAGCGCCGACGCACCGAGAGCGGCAACCCCAAGGGACAGGGGCGTCACGAGACACACGGTCACGAGTCACACGGACACGACTCGGACGGCGGCGGCGAGCCCGGCGCCCCGACCGCGCAGGTGTCGCTGACAGAGGCAGCGGCGGAGGGCATTGCCCCGCGTCGCCGGCGCCGTCGCCGCCCGACGGGCGAGACGAACGCACCGGCCGCCGCATCAGGCACCGAATAGGCTGAGTAGCCACCGATCCCCATACGAAACGCCCCGCCGGTCAGACCAGCGGGGCGTTTCGTATTCTCAGAATCTAGACGGTGTCGCGACGAGCGATGTTATAGAAACGGATCTCCTGGTACTCCTCGAGACCCTCGCCGCTGCCCTCGCGGCCGAGACCCGACTGCTTCATACCGCCGAAGGGGGCCACCACGTTCGAGGGGACGCCCTGGTTGATTCCCACGAGGCCCGTCTCGAGCTGGTCCGCGACGTTCAGCGCGCGGTCCAGGTTCTCGGTGAAGACGTAGCCCGCGAGGCCGAACGGGGTGTCGTTCGCCGCGTGCACGGCCTCCTCCTGAGTCGAGAACCGGCTGATGGCCGCGACCGGGCCGAAGATCTCGGTGTTGGCGATTTCCGAGTCGGCGGGTACCCGATCGAGAACAGTGCCCTCGAAGAAGTAGCCCTTGCCCTCGGGGGCGTTGCCGCCGGTGCGCAGCTCGGCGCCGCGGGCGGTCGCGTCGGTGACGAGGCCCGAGAGGCGCTCGACCGCGCGGCGGTCGATGACCGGGCCGAGGCCGACCCCGTCGGCAATCGAGTGGCCCACGACGACCTGCGAAATCTTCTCGGTGAACGCCTCGACGAACGCGTCCGCGATTCCGTCCTGCACGAAGATTCGGTTGGCCGCGACGCACGACTGGCCGCCGTTGCGCAGCTTCGCCAGCATCGCGCCGTCGACCGCACGATCGAGGTCGGCGTCATCGAAGACGAGGAGCGGCGCGTTGCCGCCCAGCTCCATCGAGCTCTTCACGATATTCTTCGCGGCGAGGCCCATGAGGGTGCTGCCGACGCCGGTCGACCCGGTGAACGAGATCTTGCGCACGCGTGGGTCGCCCAGCACGGCCTCGCTGAACGCGCCCGACTGGGTCGTCGTAACGATGCGCATGAGTTCGCGCGGCACCCCGGCCTCGGCCATGAGCTCCACCGTGAGCAGCGTGGTCAGCGGC
Source organism: Leucobacter sp. CX87 (assembly GCF_018682295.1). NCBI lineage: Bacteria > Bacillati > Actinomycetota > Actinomycetes > Micrococcales > Microbacteriaceae > Leucobacter > Leucobacter sp. CX87. The sequence goes on from NZ_JAFIRI010000001.1 coordinate 512,243, forward strand.
GTGAGCCCGGCCGGCTTGATCACGGAGGCGCAGCCCGCCGCCAGCGCCGGCGCGATCTTCCGCGTGATCATCGCCATCGGGAAGTTCCACGGGGCGATGAGCACGGCGAGGCCGATCGGCGCACGCTTGGTGAGGATGGTCGCGCCGCCAGCGGGGTTCTCCCGATACCCGCCGGCCGGGCGCAGCAGCTCGTCGGCGTACCAGCGCACGTAGTCGGACGCGTACTGCACCTCGCCCTTGGCCTCCGCCAGCGGCTTGCCCATCTCGCGGCTGATAACGAACGCGAGGCGATCCAGGTTGGCAATCAGTGTCGCGTAGACGTTGTGCAGCACGTCGGAGCGGTGCCGCGGCGTCGTCTTCGCCCAGGCGCGGCCGGCCTCGTCGGCGATCGCCACCTGCTGCAGCGCATAGTCGACGTCGAAACTCGGCAGGGTCGCGATGCGCTGTTCGGTCGAGGGATCGAGCACCGCGAACTCGTTCGCACCGGGCTCGTGGTTCGCGAAGCCGGGCAGGCTTGCGAGCGCCGCGTCCGAGGCGGTGATCTGGTCGGCGGTCGGGGTGGGCATGGTCATGACAGGATCCTTTGGGCGTTCGGGCGGGTACGGGGCTGGCGAGCTGCTAGTGCGCGTCGAGCACGCTGCGGATCGCGGAGACGAGGTCTCCGAGCTCCTGCTCGGTGGCGATAAATGGCGGGCTGATCTGAATGGTGTTGGCGCGCAGCGGGCGCGTGATGAAACCCAGCTCGAGCACCTGGTCGGTGATCGCCTCGGCGCTCAGGCTCGGAACGAGCTCGATGCCCCCCAGGAAGCCGCCGACGCGGGTCTCGACGACGTGCTCGTGGGTGCCGATCTCAGCCAGTAGGCCTGCGAGGGTGAGCTCGAGGCTGCCGGCGCGCGCCACCAGGTTCTCCTGCTCGAGGATCTCGAGGTTCTTGAGCGCGAGCGCGGAGCTGGTGGCGTGTCCCGAGTAGGTGGTGCCGTGGCGGTAGATCGGGGTGTTCGAGCCGGCCTCGAAGAACGGCTGCCAGAGCCTGGGCGCCACGAAGATGCCACCGAGCTGCGCGTAGCCGGAGGTCACGCCCTTCGCGAAGGTGACGATGTCGGGCTGCAGGTCGTAGCGGGTCGACGCAAACATCTCGCCCGTGCGCCCGAAGCCGGTGATGACCTCGTCCGCGATGAAGAGGATGTCGTGCTCACGGCAGAGGCGCTTCACGCCCTCGAAGTACCCGTCCTGGGGTGCGTGCACGCCGCCGGTGCCCATCACGGGCTCCGCAATATAGGCCGCGATCCGGCCGGGGCCCACGCGCAGGATCTCGGCCTCGAGGGCCGCCAGATCGTGCTTCTCGACACGGATCGTGTCGGGGACGAGCGACTCGGTACCAAAGCCCTCGCGGTTGAAATCGAGGCCCGCGACGCTCGTGCCGTAGGCGTGGAGGCCGTGGTACGCATGCTCGCGGCTGATGATGAACGTCTTCTCGGGCTTGCCGACCAGCGTCCAGTACCGGCGGGCCAGCTTGCAAGCGACGTCGATCGAGTCCGAGCCGCCGCTGTTCAGGATCACCTTGGCATCGGCAATCGGGGCAAGCTCTACGAGCTTCTCCGAGAGCTCGACCGCCTGATCATTGAGGTAGCGCCCGAAGACGTGGTACGTCTCCAGCTTCTTCATCTGGTCGTACGCGACCTGCGCCATCTCCTCGCGGCCGTGGCCGATGCTCGTGTGCCACAGTCCGGCAGTGCCGTCAAACAGGCGCTGGCCGGCCGCGGTGGTGACGTACGATCCATCGCCCTCGGCGATGACGATCTGACGCCCGAGGACGGAGGGAATGTGCGCTTGGGCGCTCCAGAGCGCGGGGGTGTGGGTCATGACTGATCTCCTTTGATGGCAAAAAGCGTGCGCGTGATGCAATAGTGATGATTGTATGGTTGTCCTACAAAAAGAACAAGCGAGTGCAGGGCAAGCCCGCGTGGCGAGACGTTAGCCGCCCAGGTGGCGCAGCAGCTCCGCCTCGACGTCCTGGGTGCGGAGCGTCCCGCCGAGATCCGGCGTCACCTCACCCGAGGCAAGCACGGCGTCCATCGCCGCGATAATCCGCTCGGCGGCGCGGGTCTCGCCGAGGTGCTCGAGCATCATGGCCGCCGAGCCCACCTGCGCGAGCGGGTTCGCGATCCCCTTGCCCGCGATATCCGGCGCCGAGCCGTGCACCGACTCGAACATCGACGGGGCAGTGCGCGCGGGATTGATGTTGCCCGAAGCAGCGAGGCCCAGCGAACCGATCGTCGCCGAGGCGAGGTCGGACAGGATATCGCCAAACAAGTTCGAGCACAGGACGACGTCGTGGCGCTGAGGCTTCAAGACCAACTCGGCAGCCATGGCATCCACCAGCACGCTGCGCCAGGCGAGGCCGTCGTGGCGGGCGGCGACCTCGTCCACAATCTCGTCCCAGAAGGTCATCGAGTGGATGATGCCATTGGACTTCGTCACGCTCGTCACGCGCCCGCTACGCCGGGCCGCGAGATCGGCCGCGTACTCCGCAATCCGGGTCACGCCGTTTCGCGTAAACACGGCCTCCTGCGAGGCGAACTCCCCCGGCGTTCCGCGCCCGAACCTGCCGCCGAGCTCGGAATACTCCCCCTCGGAGTTTTCGCGCACGATCATGAGGTCGATGCCCGCGGCGTCGACGAGCGGGCTGCGGAGCCCCGGGACGTGGCGGACGGGGCGAAGGTTCACGTACTGATCGAAGGCGCGCCGGATCGGGATCAGGAGCCCCCACAGGGTGAGCGCGTCAGAGAGGCCGGGGTCACCCACCGCGCCGAAGAAGATCGCGTCGGTCTTCGCCAGCTCGTCGAGCCCCGACTCGGGCATCATCAGGCCGTGCCTGCGGTAGAAGTCCGAGCCCCAGTCGTGATCCTGCCACTCGACAGCAAAGCCCTCTTGCTGCGCGACGAGGTCGGTCACGACACGGGCGACCGCAACGACCTCGGGGCCGATGCCGTCACCCGCGATGCTCGCGATCGCGTACTGGTTTCTCTCCATCGTGCACTCACTCCTTTGTTGCGCACTGCGGGCGGTCGGTCGTCCGGCAGCACCGTTAGCAAATCGACTTCTCGATCCGATTCAGATCTTCCAGGATTGTAGTACAGTTCAACTGCGGTCCACTCGGACACTTCGACAATTGCGTTCTGATTCTCAGTGCACAATCCCTCGAACGCCCATCGCGAGCCGCATGTTACTGACCAAAGGAGCTCACAGACAATGATTCGCAAATTCAGCCTGATTGCCCTCGGCGCCGTTGCCGCCCTCTCCCTTGCCTCCTGCTCGGGAACCGCCGACACGGGCGCCTCCGCCGCCGGCGACGACTCGTACACGATCAAGTTCGGCAACGTGATCTCCGCAGGAGACACGCAGAACCAGGCCTACGAAGTCTTCGCCGAGCTCGTCAAGGAACGCTCGGACGGCCGCATCACCGTCGAGGTCTACCCCGACAGCCAGCTCGGCGGCGAGCGCGAGATGGTCGAGGCCACCCAGGCCGGTGATCTGGAGATGACCGCGCCGTCCGCCGGCGTGCTCGCGAACTTCGACGACTCGCTGCAGGTCTTCGACTTCCCCTTCATCTTCGAGGATGCCGAGACGGCGTACGAGGTACTCGATAGCGACATCGGCGACGAGATGCTTGCCGGCATCGAGGACAGCGGGCTCGTGGCACTGGGTTGGGGCGAGAACGGCTTCCGTAACCTCGCCATGACCGACGGCGTCGTGAAGACCCCCGACGAGATGAAGGGCCAGAAGCTGCGCACCATGCAGGTGCCCATGCACATCGCGTACTGGGAGAGCATCGGCGCGTCCCCGACGCCCATGGCGTTCGCTGAGGTCTTCACCGCGCTGCAGCAGGGCGTCGTCGACGGCGTGGAGAACCCCTACGAGCTCCTACACTCGGCGAAGTTCACCGAGCCGGCCAGCTACCTCACCGAGACGCGTCACATCTACGACCCCGAGGTCATCCTCATCGGCAAGGACTTCTTCGACGGCCTCTCGGCTGAAGACCAGGAGATCCTGCAGTCCTCGGCGGACGACATGATCGTCGAGCTGCGCGAGCTCAAGGTGGACATCAGCGACAAGGTCCGCGCGGACATCGAGGAGGCGGGCGGCACCGTGACCGACCTCAGCAAGGCAGAGCGCCAGGAGTGGATCGACTCGGCCATCCCGTTCTACCAGGAGAACGCGCCGAAGGTAGACACCGAGAAGCTCAAGGCCATCCTTGAGGCGGCCGGCAACACCACCTACTTGAACGCCATCAAGTAAGTACCTCCATGGAGCCTCGCTCCCGCGACGATGCGGGGGCGAGGCTTTTGGTTCGCCAAACGAAAGCCCTCCCATGATCACACGCATCTATCATCACCTCGACGAGCACGTCGAGACCTACCTTGCCTCGGCCGCCCTCGTCGTCTTCACGACCCTCGTGGTCGTGCAGGTTGTCATGCGCTACGTCTTCGGCGCACCGCTGACCTGGTCGGAAGAGCTCGCCCGCTACGCGCTGGTGTGGTTCGTCTGGATTGCCGGCAGCTACGCCGTGCGCTACCAGCGCCACGTCAAGTTCAACTCGATCGTTGAGCTGATCGGCCGCAAGTCCCCGATCACGCAGCGCATCATCCGTATTTTCGTCTATCTGCTCTGGCTTGCCTTCCTGCTCCTCATGCTCTGGCTTTCGATCCAGATGGTGGTGAAGCAGACCGGCACCGGACAGCTCTCCCCGGCCTCCCAGATCCCGATGTACCTCGTGTACTTGGGGCTCCCGATCGGCATGTTCCTCATGTCCTTCCGGGTGATCCAGCACACGGTCGTCGCGTTCAAGGACATCGTGAAGAACCCGAACGTTCCTGTTCCCCCGGCCCAGGTAGAGGTGGATTAATCACATGGGTATCGCAGTTCTCTTTATTAGCTTCCTGATCCTGCTGCTGCTGGGTATGCCAATCGCGTTTGCGCTCGGCATCTCGGCAGTGCTGACCGTCATCGTCACCGAGGTCATCCCGGTGACCTACCTCACCCAGACCATGTTCGGCGCGGTCGACTCATACCCGTTGCTCGCGGTCCCACTCTTCGTGCTCTCCGGCGTCATCATGGAGTACGGCGGGCTCTCGAGGCGACTCATCGACGTCGCGAAGGCCTTCGTCGGCCACATCACGGGCGGCCTCGCGGCCGTGTCGCTGCTCGCCACTGCGGTTTTCGCCATGCTGAGCGGATCCGGCCCGGCAACTGTTGCCGCGATCGGCGGCATCATGATCCCCGCCATGATCCGCGAGGGCTACGGCAAGCCGTACAGCGCCGCGGTCCTCGCGACCGCCGGCGGCGTTGGAATCGTTATTCCGCCGAGCATCCCGCTCGTCGTCTACGGCATCACCACGAGCACCTCCATCGGTGACCTGTTCCTCGCCGGGTTTGTCCCCGGTCTGATCATCGTGGCGCTGCTCTACTTGGTGAGTCGGCATTTCGCCAAGAAGAATGGCTACGGGCTGAACGTGCCCAAGGCACCGTGGAGCGTCCGCTGGCGGGCGCTGTGGGATGCCAAGTGGACCCTGCTCATGCCCGTGGTCGTACTCGGCGGCATCTACGGCGGCATCTTCACGCCCACGGAGGCCGCGGGCATCGCGGTGGCCTACAGCGTGGTGCTGACCCTCGCCTACCGCGAGACGAAGCTCCGCCAGATCCCGGAGATGTTGAAGTCGACGCTGCTCATCTCGGGCATGATCCTGGTCATCATCGCGACGGCTTCGACCTACGCCCGCATCCTCACCGTGGAACGCGTGCCGACGCTGATCGCCGACTTCCTGAGCACGCTCGCCGTGCCCTTCTGGATCGTGCTTCTCGTGATCGTCGTGCTGCTGCTCTTCGTCGGAATGTTCATGGAGACGCTGGCCGGCATCATCCTGCTCGCGCCGATCCTGGTGCCGGTCGTTACCGAAATGGGAATGGACCCGGTGCACTTCGGCATCGTGATGATCCTGGCGTCGATGATCGGCTTTGCCACACCACCGGTGGGAGACAATCTCAACGTGGCCAGTGCCATCAGCGGGCTTTCGATCGAGAAGGTCAGCGTCGCGGCCCTGCCGTTCGTTGCCGTGCTCATCGCGTTCCTCATCGTGGTGGCGTTCGTCCCGCAGATCACCCTGTTCCTGCCCGAGCTCCTCAAGGGCTAGGGCGGCGACTACACGCTCGCGACGTAACCCCTTCGGCACGCGCCGGAGGGGTTACGTCGCGAGGTACCCGCCGTCGACCGGGATCGAGACGCCCGTCAGGTACGCCGCCTCTGGCGACGCCAGGAAATTCACCACGGCGGCGACGTCCCCCGGCTCAGCGATGCGCCCCAGCGGAATGGCGGCGGCCACGCGCGCGGCTTCACCGGCAGGATCCGGAAGGCCGTCAAGCCAGTCCTGGTACAGGGGCGTGCGCGTCATGCCGGGCGCCACCGCGTTGATGCGCACGTTGTAGCGCGCGAGATCCACGGCGGCCGCCTTCGTGAAGGCGAGCATCGCCCCCTTGCTGGCGCTGTAGACGCCCATGGTCGGCACGCCGATGCTGGCGAGCCGGGAGGTGACGTTGATGATGGCTCCTCCCCCGGTGTCCCGCATCCGACGCGCTGCTGCGACCAGCAGGTTCATGGCGGCAAACGTGTTCGTCTCAAAGGTCGCGCGAATCTCGGCCTCCGTCACCTCGAGCAGGTCGCCGGTGTGGTCGATGGCGGCGTTGTTCACGAGCACGTCGAGCCCACCGAGCTCCTGAACGACGAGCTCGACAAGCCGGGCGCTCTCCCCGGGAATGGTGATGTCGGATTGCAAGAACACCGCTCGCTCGCCGAGCTGCTGAGCGACCCGCGCACCGCGCTCGGCCGATCGGCCAGTCACCGCCACGTGAAATCCGTTGTCGATGAGGCGCTGGGCGATGACGACTCCGATGCCGGAGGTCGCGCCGGTCACGAGGGCAACTCTTGAATTCTTCACTTGGTCCTTTTGTCCAACAATTTCGGGCAATCCCTGCTATCGTCGCATACATATGACCGAGCAACCAGATATCGCGCTGCACCGCATGAGCACCGCAGAGGTCGTCGCCGACACTCTGATGCGCATGATCGTTTCCGGTGCCCTGCAGGCCGGCGAACCCCTCCGCGAGAGCAGCCTGGCCGGCCGCCTCGGCATCTCTCGGAACTCGCTGCGCGAGGGCATTCGCCTGCTCGAGCAGAGCCGACTCGTCAAGTACGAGATTCACCGCGGTTCGGTCGTGAGCACCCCCTCGGTGAGCGACCTCGAGGATCTCTACCGCACGAGGCTCCACATCGAGCTCGCGGCCGCCCAGTGCACCGCGGACGACGAGCAGTTGGAGACCATCCGCGTAGCCTTCGAGGCGCTGCAAGCCAGCGTCGCGCTGCAGGAGGCGGAGCCGATCGTGGCGGCCGACCTCAACCTCCACCAGGCCATTGTGGGCCTGCTGCGGAGCAAGCGCATCAGCGAGTTCTACGCCCAGCTCCGCAAGGAGCTGGTGTTCTACTTCACGGTGCTGTCCTACGCGGACGAAGAGTTCGTCAACCCCGAGGAGCCGATCGTTGCGCGGCACCAGGAGATCTATGACGCGATTCGCGGCCGCCAGCCCGACACCGCGGTGAAGCTCATGCGCGAGCACATCATGCAGAACTTCGAGCGCCTGAAAGAGATCTTGATCGCGAACGACGAGGCCGCCGAGACGAAGTAGGTCGCGGGGGCTCAGCCCTCGAGCACGATGCCCAGGTGCTGTGCGAAGATCCCGGAGAAATCGCTCGCCTGGTATGAGCTGAGCGTCGACCCGCGAAGCCCCTCTACACCGACGATGCGGCGCATCTCGAGCTCTCGGAAATCCACATGCTGCAGCCTCGAATTCGTGAGCTCGAGCGTGCCGACCGTGGTGTTCACGAAGGCGAGGCGGGTCACCTTTGCCCCGCTGAGATCAAGCTCGTCGATCGAGCAATCGGTGATCAGGACGTCCCGCAGCTCGGCCCCGCGCAGGTTGACGTAGCCGAGCTTCGAGTTCGAGATCTGCACGGACTGCCAGTTGGCCTCCACGAAGTCGGCCGACCCGAAACGCGATCCGTCGATCTCGACGCTGCGAAACCGAGTCCTGTGCGCCTTGAGGCTCGGCGAATTCACCCGCGAGAGCGTTGTGTCGATGAACGCCGCCCCGCGAAAGTTCGTCTCGTGCGCCAGTAGGTCCTCAAACACGCAGTCGGTGAAGTCGACTCCGGTGAGATCCCGCCCGCTCACGTCCACGCCGACGAACCGCGCTCGATCGAAGCGTTCGTGCGCTGTGATCTCGGCGCCGTCTCGCTCCGTCGGATCGGCCGGGTGCACCCCGTCAAGTCTGGGTGCCTGCGTGCCGGTCTTCTGTGCCATCGTTCAGTCCTTCAGTTGCGCGGCGCTTGAGGTGGGGCGGGAGCCTAGTACGGGTTCACGACCTCGGCCCGGATCCGGCCCACCAGCTCCGCGGAGCTCGTGCGCTCCCCCATCCGGTTTGTCTTGCCAGCGCCGTGGTAATCGCTCGCCCCTGTCACTTCGAGGCCGAACCGCTCAGCGAGTTCTCGCAGCCTTGGCAGCCAGTCCTCGCGGTTCTCGGGGTGATCGAGCTCGATCCCCCACAGCCCGGCGTCCGCAAAGCGGCGGAGGGAGCCTTCTGTGACCGCCTCGCGTTGGCGCCCGGCGGCCGGGTGCGCCAGAACGGACACGCCGCCCGCCGCGCGCACGATCCTGATCGCCTCGACCGTGTCGATCGCGAACGTCGATTCGTAGTAGACGCTGCCGGGGTGCAACACCTCGCGAAACGCGGCGCTGCGGTCGGCGAAGTGACCAGCCCGCACCAGCGCGTCGGCGATGTGCGGGCGCCCGACGGTACGTGCGTCCGTCGAGAGCACGACCTCGTCCCATTCAATGCGATAGTCGGCGGAGAGGCGCGTGACCATCCTGCGGGCGCGCGAAATTCTGGCGTCACGCACGCGGTGCATTGCATCGGCGAGCTCGGCGTGATCCGGGTCGGGCCCGTACGCGAGAAGGTGGGTGGAGCGGCCGCCGTCGCGGGTCGTCAGCTCGATGCCGGGCAAGAGATCGACGCCGTGTGCTCGCGCCGCGCGCCGCGCCGACGCCCAGCCATCAGTGGTGTCGTGGTCGGTCAGCGCAATGCCGGCGAGACCCAGCGTTGCAGCCTCCTCCACGAGGGCGTCCGGCGAGGTCGTCCCATCCGAAAGCGATGAATGGGTGTGCAGGTCGTACCGACCGGCGACTGACGCTGTACGCATACCCCCATCGTATTCGCTGCGCCCGACACCCGGCGGCCCGGCCTCGCCTGAAACGCGGCCGCCTCGGCATCCGATAGCGTCAAGTCATGGCTCGCTTTCTCGCTGGACTCGTCGTACTCGCCTTCCTTGCGCTCGGAGCCCTCATCACCTGGCCCCAGTACCTCGAGCTCGAGCGCACGCTGCCGTTCGCGCAACTCATCGCTTCCCGGGTCGCACTGGCGCTCCTCGCCCTCGCACTGATCGTCCTCCTCGGGCTCGTCGCGCTCATCGCGCGGCCGATGCGCAGCTTCGTCGGCGGGCTCTGCATCGTCCTCCTGCTCGTCGCCGCGGCGAACGTCGGCCTCTCGTGGGTGCGCGGGGTAGGAGACCTGGGCGGCGCGGACAGCACCGCCGCGGCGACCGAGGGAGAGATCACCGTGCTGTCGTGGAACACCAGCGGCGACGCCGTAGCACCCGAGACGATCGCGGTCCTCGCAATTGAGCGCCAGGCCGCAGTACTCGTTCTGCCCGAGACCTCGGCAACCCAGGCCGTTGCCGTCACCCGCGCGATCTCGACCGGCGGCGGCCCCGACTACGCCGTGCACACCGCGTCGCTCGATCCCAGCGGCGCAGACCCCACGCGGGCGACGTCCGTGCTCGTGCGCGCCGACCTCGGCGGCTACGAGCTCCGGGACGGTGACATCTCAGGCAGCGTCGTCCCGACGCTCACGCTGCGCTCTGCTGACGGTTCCGGTCCCACCATCGTCGGGGTCCATCTCGCGCCACCATTGCCCGCCAGCATGGACGAATGGCGGGCAGGAATCGCGCTCGTGCAGACCCGATGCGGCGACGCCAACACGCTTCTCGCGGGCGACTTCAACGCCACCCTAGACCACCTCGGTAGCCTCGGCCGGTGCAGCGATGCCGCACTCGCCCACGGCGCTGGTGCGGCAGGCACGTGGCCCGCTCAGCTGCCCGCTGTCCTCGGCGCCGGCCTCGATCGTGTGGTCGCCGGCGGCAACTGGCGTGCCCAGAGTTTCGCGGTGCTCAGCGGCTTCGACCAGGCCGGGAGCGATCACCGGCCGGTCGTTTCGGTCCTCGCGCCCCGCTAGTACGAGGCGCCCCAGCAGGATCCTGCCGCCTGGTGCCAGAATGGTCCGCATGAAGGACGAACGAAGCGCGGCGCGCACGCACGAAGTCGAGGTCGACAACAGCAACCGCAGCACGACCCCGTCGAGCACGAGGTTTCTCGATTTCATCATGTCCGAGTGGGCGGAGACCTCTGCGGAGATTCCATCAGCACGAGCGGCCGCCCCATTCGCTGCCGCCCGGCGTGCGGCGCTCGCGAGCCAGTTCCCCGGTCAACGCATCGTGATCGAGGCGGGCAGCATGAAGCAGCGCTCGAACGACACCTTCTTCCCGTTTCGAGCGCACAGCGCGTTCAGCCATCTCACCGGTTGGGGCGCGGACTCGGAGCCCGGCGCGGTGCTCGTGCTCGATCCGACGAGCGGCGGACATGACGCGACGCTCTACTTCCGCGAACGCGCTGGCCGCGACACCGAGGAGTTCTTCCAGAACGCTGAGATCGGCGAGTTTTGGATCGGCGCGCGGCCCTCGCTCGCGCAGGTCTCGGGAGACCTGGGCCTTCCCGCCCGTTCGCTCGCGGAGTTTGTCGCCACCTCCGACGACGTGACGCTCGCGGACGACGAGCTCGCTCGGGCGGCGTCAGAGCTCCGTCTCGTGAAGGATGCGTACGAGCTGGCCGAGATGCAGGCCGCGGTCGACGCAACCGCGCACGGTTTCGACGACGTGCTCGCCTCGCTCGGTGATGCAGCCGCTCACCCGCGCGGCGAACGCGTCGTGGAGGGCGCATTTCACGCTCGCGCGCGCATCGACGGCAACACGGTGGGTTACGAGACCATCGCCGCTGCCGGCCCGCACGCCTGCACGCTGCATTGGATCCGCAATGACGGCCCGGTGCGCGACGGCGACCTGCTGCTGCTCGACGCCGGCATCGAGCTCGACAGCCTGTACACCGCGGATATCACCAGAACGATCCCCATTTCGGGCACGTTCTCCCCCGTCCAGCGCACGATCTACGAGACCGTACTCGAGGCGGCCGACGCCGCACGGGCCGTCGTGCGACCCGGCGTTCGGTTCCGCGAGGTCCACGCCGCCGCGATGGAGGTCATCGAGCGGGCGACCCGCGAGTGGGGGTTCCTTCCCGAACCGATCGACGGCGAAGAGACCGCGTTTTACCGCCGGTACATGGTGCACGGCACGAGCCACCACCTGGGGCTCGACGTGCACGATTGCGCGGCTGCGCGACGAGAACTCTATATGGATGGAATACTCGAGCCCGGCATGGTCTTTACTATTGAGCCCGGCCTCTATTTCCAGGCGGATGATCTCACGGTGCCTCAAGAATTCCGCGGCATTGGGGTGCGCATTGAGGACGACATTGTCGTCACCGAGGATGGCTCAATCAATCTTTCTGCGGATATTCCGCGCGCGGCGAGCGACGTCGAGGCATGGGTGCGTCGTTTGCGCGGCTAAGTTCGGCACATTCACTCAATAAGGAATATTGCCGCACGACAGATAGACCGAGTATTCAGTAAGCTAACGCATGCACTGACACTGGGAATAGCTGCAGAAAGGCAACTGCCATGGCGAAGAAGATTACTGAGATTCTGATTGATGACCTTGATGGGACGGAACTCACCGCCGAAACCGGCGAGACGGTCCGCTTTGCGCTTGATGGTGTGACGTACGAGATTGACCTGTCTCGCGAGCACGCGCGCGAGCTGCGCGAGGCGCTGCACGGCTATGTCGCCAAGGGCCGCCGCGCCGCGGCTGGCGCTGCGGCACCGCGACGAGCTGCAAGCACGGGCGGAAATGATCCCCGCGAGCTCGCTGCGGCACGCACCTGGCTGCGCGGCAATGGGCACCAGGTCTCCGACCGCGGCCGCATCCCCGCGACACTGCTGGCGGAATTCCGCGCCGCGCACTAGCGCCGGCTCGCACGACGAGCACATAGCCGCCTGCCGCCCGGGATTGCATGATCCGGGCGGCAGGCGGCTTCTTCTTTGTGTCGGTTACTGCGCGCCGGGAATTCCATTCTTCGCAATTCCGCCACCGAGGATCTGGCGGGCCTGCGAGATCAATTCTGGCTCGGTAATGAGGTCATAGCGTGTGGCGACAAGCTGCATGACGGAAGAGAAGTCACGCCGATTGCGATTGAGCGCATAGGACAACACGCCAAAGAGCATTCCAAAGCCGGCGCCCATTGCGAGCGCCGCGATAAATACCCCCGCGATCGCCGTGTTATCGGGCTGGAAGATGAAAAGAACCAAGCCAAAGAACAGGCCAAGATAGGCGCCCGAAAGCGCGCCCATAAGGGCGACCCGTCCATAGGTCAGCTTCCCGGTGACTCGCTCAACGCTGCGAATATCATTGCCGAGAATAGAAAGGCGCGCGACTGGAAAGTTCGCGCGTGCCAGCGTATCGACGGCGAGTTGCGCGTCGTGATAGCTGTCATAGGTGGAGACGATATCGCCCTTGGGGATCTCGGGCACGGTCATTGCGCGGCGGGTAGGGGCCGTTCCTGGCGTGGTCATGCGCTTATTCTCCCATCTTGAATTCAATTCGGGCAGTACCGTAGAGAGGTGACTGAAACTCGGGTATTTGTGGGCCGCTTGGCAGGCCGAGGCGTGTTCGATCCCGTTGGCGACCGAATCGGGAAGGTGCGCGACCTGCTCGTGGTGTATCGCCCGGCCCTTGCGCCTCGCGTCGTGGGCATGATCGTCGAGATTCCGGGGAAACGTCGGGTGTTTGTGCCGATCGGCCGGGTCACCTCGATCGGCGCCGGGCAGGTCATCACCACGGGGCTCATCAACGTACGCCGCTTCGAGCAGCGCGCTGGCGAGACCCGGCTGATCGCAGAGATGATCGGCCGCGAGGTCCGGTACAACGACGGCTCCGGCCCCGCCATGATCGAGGACGTCGCGATCGAACGCACTCGCTCGAACGAATGGATCGTCAGCCAGCTGTTCGTGCGCCGCCCGCGCGTGGGCAGCGGCTTCTCCCGAGGTGTCGCCCAGACCGTCGCCTGGGGCGAGGTGCACGAACCGCAGGATCCCGGTGCAGCCCAGTCCTCGGAGCTGCTGTTGCAGACCCTGCTCGATCTTCGCCCCGCGGATCTCGCGGAGGCGCTGCTGGAGCTCCCCCGGCCGCGCATGCTCGAGGTCGTGGGCGAGCTGCCCGATGACCGGGTAGCGGACGCGCTCGAGGAAATGACCGAGATCGATCAGCTCGCGGTGCTCGGCAAGCTCGACTCGGTGCGTGCCGCCGACGTGCTCGACCGCATGGAGCCGGACGACGCGGCCGACCTGATCGCCGCGCTGCCGCAAGACACTGGCCAGGAGCTGCTCGGCCTGATGGAGCCGGAGGAGGCCGAGGACGTTCGCCGGCTGCTGGAATACGACGCTGATACCGCCGGCGGCCTCATGAACCCCTCCCCGATTGTGCTCTCCGCCGAGTCGTCTGTCGCCGAGGCGCTCGCAATGATCCGCCGCCAGGACTACGACCCGGCGATGGCCGCCGCGGTCTACGTGACCCACCCGCCGTACGAGACGCCAACCGGCGAGTACCTCGGCCTCGCCCACTTCCAACGCATGCTGCGTTTTCCCCCGCACGAGCGCCTGAGCGCGCTGCTCGACACCGAGATCTCGCCGGTGCACGAGCAAACGAGTGCGGCCGAGGTGAGCCGGCGGCTCGCGAGCTACAACCTGGTCTCGCTTCCCGTCGTCGACGATCAACGCAGACTGGTCGGGGTCGTCACGATCGACGACGTGCTCGATCACCTGCTGCCCGACGACTGGCGGCACGCGAGTGACGAGGATCACCACCTCGGCGGGCACGGCCGGGGAGGACGCAAGTGACGCGCCGGTGGCGCGAGCGCTCGGACGCCACGCCTCGCGGCGCGCTCGGCAGTGCACGGGCGGGCGAGAGCTCCGAGCGCTTCGGCCGCTGGACCGAGCGCATCGCACGCGGCATGGGCACCCCCTGGTTCCTGCTTGCGTTGTCGCTGTTCTGCATCGGCTGGTTGATCTGGAACACGATGGCGCCCGAAAGCGCCCGCTTCGATTCTGCGGCGATCGGCTTCACCGCGCTGACGCTGATTCTCTCGCTCCAGGCGTCCTACGCCGCGCCCATGATCCTGCTCGCACAGAATCGCCAGGATGACCGGGACCGCGTGCAGATCGAACAGGACCGCCAGCGCGCCGAGCGCGCCCTCGCCGACACCGAGTTTCTTGCCCGCGAGGTCGTCTCGCTGCGTCTTGCCATCCAGGAGCTGCCGGACCGAGACGTATTGCGAGCCGAGCTCCGGGCGCTGCTCGCCGAGCTCGATGCGTCGTCGGCTGCGCCGCAGGCAACCGAGCCGCAGGCCCCCGAGGACAAGCGATGAGCGACGGGATGACCCGTGAGGCCGCCTCTCCGGCCGCCCAGGGGGTCTGGAGCGCGCTCGATCGGGTGATTGACCCGGAGATCCGCAAGCCCATCACCGAGCTCGGGATGGTCACGGCAGTGTCCGTCGATGCGGCGGGCGGCGCCGACGTACAGATCCTGCTGACGATCGCGGGCTGCCCGGCCGCGCGCAGGATCGAGGCAGACACGCACGAAGCTGCCGCATCGGCCCCGGGCATCACCGCCGCCCGTGTCGAGGTCGGCGTCATGACCCCGACCGAGCGCGCCGCGTTTGTCGAGCGGGTGCGCGGCGAGCGGGGCGCCCGGGTGACGCAGTTTGGGCCGGACTCGCTGACGCGCGTGATCGCGGTGACGAGCGGGAAGGGCGGCGTCGGCAAGTCCTCGGTGACCACCGGTCTCGCCGTGGCACTCGCTGAGCGCGGGCTCTCGGTCGGCATCGTCGATGTGGACGTCTTCGGATTCTCGATCCCGGCGCTGCTCGGGCTCAGCCGGGACGGCGTGACCGCGCAGCCGACCCGGGTGGGTGAGCTCATCCTGCCGCCCGCGGCGTACGGCGTGCAGGCGATCTCGATCGGCATGTTCCTCGGCGACACCGACCCCCGCAAGGCTTCGGTGTCGTGGCGCGGCCCCATGCTGCACCGGACGGTCGAGCAGTTCCTCCGCGACGTGTGGTTTGGCGACCTCGACATCCTGCTGCTCGATCTGCCGCCCGGCACGGGAGACGTCGCGATCAGCGTCGGCCAGCTGCTGCCACAGGCTGAGGTCATCGTCGTGACGACCCCGCAGGAGGCCGCATCGGACGTTGCGGTGCGCAGCGGGCTAGTGGCACGCCAGAGCGGCCAGCGCGTGACCGGCGTCATCGAAAACATGGCGGGATTGGCGCAGCCCGACGGCACGGTGCTCGATCTCTTTGGCTCGGGCGGCGGCCAGCTGGTCGCTGACCGGCTCTCCGAGGATGTCGAGTCACCGGTCCCCTTGCTCGGCAGCATTCCGCTGAGCGTCGCCTTCCGCGAAGCCAGCGACGATGGCCGGCCCGCGGTGGTGCATTCCCCGCAGGATCCCGCCGCGGCCGAGCTCATCCGGATCGCCGGCGTGATTGCGACCCAGGGTCGCGGACTCGCCGGGCGTTCGCTCGGGCTCGGACTGTCGTGATCACGGCCGCTGAGGCTGCTCCGGCTCCCCTCCGCTTCGCGATTCTCGGCAACGGTGCGATCGCCGCCGAGATTCTCCGGCTCGTCGCCGAGCGTGGCGGCCGCGCGGGCCCCACGCCATCGCTCGAGTACGTCGGCACCGTCTCGCGCGACGCCTCGACTCTCGAAGCGTTCGCCCTCGACCCCGCCACGCGCGCCGACGTTGTTGTTGAGGCGGCGTCGGTCGCCGCCGTGCACGAGCACGGTCCGCGCATCATCGCCGCGGGGGTTGACCTCATCGTGGCCTCGGTGGGCGCGTTCGCCACCCCCTCCGCGCTGCCTCAGCTGCGTGCGTCAGGGACCGGCCGCGTGCACCTCACGAGCGGCGCGATCGGCGGGCTCGATCTGCTGGCCGCCGCTGGCCGCACCGGCGGGCTCGACGAGGTTCTGGTGCGCAGCCGCAAGCTGCCGGCCTCGCTCGCGCAGGACTGGATGAGCACGTCCGAGCGAAGCGAGCTTTTCGCCCTGACCGCGCCACGGACGCTCTTCTCGGGAACGCCGGCCGAGGCGATCGAGCAATTCCCCTCGTCACTCAATGTCGCGGTCGCGGTGGGCCTCGCGGTCGGCGATGATTCGCTCGTGCGGGTGGAGCTCGTCGCCGACCCCGCCGCGTTGCTGACCGAGCACACCATTACCGCGTCTGGCCCGGCCGGCGAGTACGTCTTCACTATACGAAATGCGCCGCTGCCGGCGCGCCCCGCAAGTTCCGGCCTCACCGCCCGCGCACTCGTCGCTGACCTCCTCCGGCTGGCGGAACAACGCTAGCCCACCGGGTTCATGCGGCCCGGCATGACCAGCCAATCGGCCGTTTCATGGATCCGCCGCTGCACAGCTCAACTACTGATCGGCCATTGCTCGCCTGAACATTTGTTCGACTATTCCCGCCGACGACGCCTCTCCGGTGGTCTGAGTGGTGATCTCGCGGGCCGCCAGCGAGTGTCGTGGTCGATCCATGGCGGGGCGAGGGTCTCGGGGAGGCCGCCGCGCATGCGGACCTGCCAACCGCCCGTGTCGAGCGTGCGGTGGTGATGCCAACACAGTGCGACACCGTTGTCGAGGTGCGTCGCGCCGCCGTTCGCGTGCTCCGTGACGTGATGGATCTCACACCAGGCGGCGGGGACGGTGCAGCCCGGGATGATGCAGCCGCCGTCGCGGACCGCGATCGCGCGCCGCTGATGCGCGTTGAACACCCGGTCTCGGGTGCCGAGCGCGATGACCCGGCCCGTCTCGTCTTGCACGACGTGCTGCCGGGACCCGGCGCAGGCCGAGTGCGTCGCGGAGCGCACCGGGATCGGGGTGGGTTCGCCGTCGTGGCCGGTCAGCCACGCGGTGCCGTGGCCGGCCTCGAGCGCGGCGGCGGTGACCTGGATCATCACGGTCACGGGCGCCCCGCCCAGGGTCGGCATGCCGTCGTGCAGGGCCGCGGCCTGGGCGATCACGGCGAGCGCGTCGTGGCGTTTCTGGTCGGAGGTGCGCTCGTCGCGCGGCGCGAACAGGTCCGGGTCGCCGAGGCTCGCCGGGCCACAGAGGCTCGCCCGGTCGCCGGGGTCGATCTCGACGAAGCGGACGGAACTCGACTTGCCGGACTCGCGACCGGTTCCACCAATGACGCCAGGCGAGCCACCCGCACCGTCTGCACTGTCGCCCTCGTCTACCCGTCGCGTCCGGGGCGACGTGATCGCATCGATCATCCGGTCGAACAGGGCCGCGACCTCGGGCACCACCGCGCCGTGTACCGGGACGAGGCCGTCCTTCTCGGCCCCGAATCGGAACGAGCGGCGCCGCTGCAGTTCCTCGAACGACGGCTCGGCCCCGTCCTGGTCGATCGCCGCCGCCCACACTCGCGCGGCCACCCGCACATCGTCCGCACGCAGCGGCAGCGTGGCCTCCCCGCCGTCCGGCAGCGCGGTCCCGCACGCCGCCGCGACCAGGCAGCGCTCCGCCTCGACCACGTCCTCGCGGTCAGCGCCGTCGGGCAGGCCGCCCAGCACGCGCGTGATGACGGCCGCCGCCTCGCAGCCCAACGCCCCCGCGCCGAGCGCCGCGGCGACCGCGGGGAACCGTGGCGGCATGACGTGCCCGCCCAGCCCCATCCTGCAGCGGGTCTCGCGCGCCAGCGCGAACCGGGTCGACGCGGTGCGCCCCGACACCTGGGTCACGCGCTGCAGCAGCTCCGTCGCGTTCCGGCAGCCGTGTCGGTGCGCGAGGGATCCCTCGCCAAAGTCGACCGCGGCCCGCGCGTCGAGCTCGCCCGCGACCTGCACCCGCAACGCGTCCGCGATCCGACCGAACTCCTCGGCCTCCCGCGCGAGCGCGACGATCTCCGCATCAGCCAGCAAGCCGAGCGGCTCCCCCTCTAACGCGGAAGTAACCCGCGCACTCAGCGGCAACACGGCGCAGTCCCAGACGGGGTGAGGGTGGTACCGGAAACCGTTCCGGCTGCGCTGCGGGACATACCCTATTCTCTCACGAATAGTACAGATATTCGATAGAGTGTCGCGAATCTTCTCGAATATTATTCCGAATAAACGCTACGCTGCCTGCAACGGCTCCGGCCGACCAAAGAAGTACCCCTGGAACGAGCTACACCCGTGTTCGCGCAAGAAATCGAACTGGGCTTCGGTCTCGATCCCCTCCGCCACAGTCTGCAGACCGAGCGTGCGCGCCAGCCCGAGAATCATCAACACGATCGCCGCGTCGCCTGGCTCCTCACCAATTCCGCCTACGAACGAACGATCTATCTTCAGTTGCTGCACGGGCAACCGACTGAGGTACTCGAGCGATGAGTAGCCCGTGCCGAAGTCATCGAGCGCGAACCGGATCCCTGCTCGGCGGAGGCCGTCGATGCGCTGCACTGACTCCTCCAAATCGTCATGGAACATGCTCTCCGTGAGTTCGATGCGCAGCCGGTGCGGATCGGCGCCCGTCTGACGCACGATTTTGAACACGCGATTTGCGAAGTTTTGATCTTTGAACTGGCGGGCGCTCACGTTCACCGACAACGAGAGGTGCGCGAACGCCGGATCCTTGCCCCACTCGGCGATCTGCTCACAGGCGCGCCGCAGCACCCAGTCACCGATGGAGTGAATTAAACCGGTCTGATCGGCAATCGGGATGAACTGATCCGGCATGACGAGGCCGCGCGTGGGATGGAACCAGCGAACGAGGCACTCGTACCCCGAGACGAGAGCCGTCTCGTCAACGATGGGCTGGAAGAACAGCCGTAGCTCATTCCGACGCACCGCCTGGCGGAGGTCGGCGAGCAACTCGAGGCGGGCAACCATCTCGGAGTGAATCTCGGGGAGGAACACGCGAGTCTGATTCATCCCGTGGTCTTTGGCCCGGTGCATCGCGATCTCGGCGCGTTCAAGCGTCTGGTGCGCCGCCTCGCCGGCTCGACCACAGATCGCGATTCCGGCACTGAACTCTGAGGTCGCCCCGAGCTCGCTCGCATTGTCCGAGCGAATCAGCTCCCGCCGAATCATGCGCATGATCACCTCGGCCTCTGCCTCGGCAAGCCCCGCCTCGCTGCTGAGTTCGTTCAGGACCAGGCAGAACTCGTGCTCTCCAGTGCGGGCGACCGCGGCAATGTCGGGGTGCGCAGTCAACAGCCGCTGGCTCACCTGGCGCAGCAGCTCATCGCCCTGCTCGTACCCCAATGCGTCATTGATCTCGCGAAAGTTGTCGAGCCCGATCACGACGAGCGCCTCGTTGACGTCACGGGCGACCGCAGAGGCGGCGACTCGCGGCAGCACATCGTCGATGAGCCCGCGCCGGTTCGGCAGGCCGGTCACGGGCTCGAAAAACGCGAGCCGGTGCGCGACGGCCTCGGCGCGCTTCAGCTCGGTGATGTCATTCCACAGCCCAATGCAGTACTCGACCGCGCCGGAATCGTCACGAACCGCCACGACCGTCGACGCCGCCCAGAATTCGCTTCCGTCACGGACGCCCAGGCGAATCTCTCCGCGCCAGGGAGCGCCAGACCGGAGCGTCTCCACGACGCCCTGGACCCCGACGCTCGGGTCGGCCACCGTGACGAAGTCGCCAAAGTGGCGCCCGATGAGCTCCTCGCGGGCATACTGCAACGCCTCGCAGAACTGGTCATTCACGCTGCGAATGCGGCCGTCGGGGTACCATTCGGCGACGATTGCGTGCGCATCAATCGCACCGGTTACTTCGGCAATACGCCGTTCCGCACGCGCGAGCGCGTCCGAGCACGCTTCGGTCACGTCGCTTCTTCGTCGAAGTGGAACGTTTTGGATTCAGTCATTTCGTCGCCCGTTTCGCTGCCGATCGCGTTCACGTCCGCGGGGCCGGATCCTGCCAGATCGGCCACACCAGCGGCACCAGCAGCGCCGGCGACACCGGCGGCGGCGGCCGCAGCACCAGCAGCCGCCTCCCCGCCAATCCGGCGCGACCGAGACGTTGCGGCCGCACGAGCACGGCGCGCCTCAGGAGTGTTTTCGTCTTCCAGTAGCGCATCGCGAATAATACGGCGCGGGTCGTACTGGCGCGGGTCGAGCTGTTTCCAATCGACCTCGTCAAACTCGGGGCCCATCTCGTCGCGCATGCGATCCTTCGCGCCCGAGGCCATCTTCCGCAGGCCGCGCACGAGCTCGCCGAGTTTTTGCGCATAGACAGGCAGTCGTTCGGGGCCCAGCACGAATAGCGCAATCACGAGGATCACGAGGAGTTTGTCGATGGTCAGGCCCACGGGGTCAAGCGTACCGGCAAAACAGGCGCGATCACACTGAGCCACACGGCGAACGAGTGCCTCGCGCGCGGCACGCCTGGCCAGTCTTTCGCCCGCGAACCCCTACTCTGGAACAGACGCTCGCGGGCCGCGCGCGCGGTGAATGTGGAGGCACAGTGAGCAAGCTCGAACGCAATTGGCAATACGCGGAGCAGTTCCCCGTGGAAACCGAGTCCCAGGTGCGCGCGCGCCGGCTCTCGCTTGAGCTCGGGATCGAGCCCGTCAGCCGCTCGGTCGCCGCGCACCTCTCCAGCCTCACCGTACTGACGGGTGCGCAGAGCATCTGCGAGATCGGTACCGGCGTTGGGGCGAGCGGGCTTGCGCTCTTGCGGCACTCCCCCGAGGCAACGCTGACGACGCTCGATATCGAGGCGGAGTACCAGCGCCAGGCGAAGGCTGTGTTCGCGGAGGCCGGGATCCCCGCCGCACGCACCCGCCTCATCACGGGCGACGCGGCCCAGGTGCTTCCCCGCATGAACCTCGGTTCCTATGACCTCGTGCTGATCGATGCGAACCCCGAGGCGCTCCTCGAGTATCTCGAGCGCGCCCTCACGATCGTGCGTCTCGGCGGCACCATCGTGATCCCAAACGCGCTGTGGCGCGGGCGGGTTCCCGACCCCGCCGCACGCGACGGTCTCACGGCAGACTTCCGCGCCCTGCTGAGCGCGGTCGTCGACTCTCCCGCCATCCTCCCCGTGCTCTCGCCCGCGGGTGACGGCCTGCTCACGCTCACGCGCATCGGCTAGCGCGACGCGCGCAGAAACGCAGTTGGGCCCCCGCGAGAAATCGCGGGGGCCCAACTGTTGTGCGCTGAGTGCCGGGTCTCGCCCGGCTCCATGCGGCGCTCGTTTCGACTAGTTTACGGCGCCAGCAAGGGCGTCGCGCAGCTCTTTTGCTTCGTCATCGTTGACCGAAACCACGAGACGGCCGCCGCCCTCGAGTGGCACTCGGACGACGATCACGCGCCCTTCGCGTACCGCTTCCATTGGTCCGTCGCCGGTCCTCGGTTTCATTGCAGCCATGACGCCTCCTCGACTTCATCTTCGGGTCGTTCCTTCCCATTATCTCGGAGAAACCGCGCCCGCAAAAATCGGGTCACCCAGAATGACAGTCAAAGTGCCAATAATTCACCTGGGGTTTGGCCGAAGCGACCGTTCGGCATCGGTCTACGCCGCGCCACTCAGCCAGGCCCGCAGCGCCCGCTCGACGAACTCGATCTGCGCGACGGGCACCTGTTCCTCGTCCGCGTGAGCGAGCGATGGGTTACCCGGACCAAAGTTCACCGCAGGGATGCCGAGCTCGGAAAAGCGCGCGACGTCAGTCCAGCCGACCTTCGCCTGGGGCTCGTGCCCCACGGCTTCGACAAAGCGGCGCGCGAGGGGCGCGTCGAGGCCCGGGCGGGCGCCCGGAGCGAGGTCCACGATCTCGACCTCATCAGCGTCCGCGAAGAACTCGCGCACGAACGCGACGGCCTCCTCGGGGCTGCGGCTCGGTGCGAACCGATAGTTGACCTCGATCGTGCAGCGGTCAGGGATCACGTTGCCGGCAACCCCGCCCTCAATGCGCACCGCGTTCAGACCCTCGCGATATTCAAGGCCGTCGACCATCACACGCTCGGCCTCATACGCGGCAAGCTTCGCGAGCAGCGGGGCGGCGCCCTGGATGGCGTTGATGCCCATCCAGCTGCGCGCGGAGTGCGCGCGCCGCCCATGCACGCTCACGCGGGCGCGTAGGGTGCCGTTGCAGCCGCCCTCGATCGTGCCGTTCGACGGCTCGCCCAGGATGGCGAAGTCCGCCGCGAACAGCTCGGGGCGCGCCCGGAGGGTCCGCCCCAGTCCGTTCAGGTCGGAGGCGACTTCCTCGTGGTCGTACCAAATCCAGGTCAGGTCTACGGCGGGCTCGGTGAGCTCGAGCGCGAGCGCCAGCTGCACCGCGACACCGGCCTTCATGTCGACGGTGCCGCGGCCCCAGATGACGGCCTCGCCGGTTTCGGCGTCGGTGCGATCCTGCACGGGCAGGTTGTCGTTGATCGGCACCGTGTCGAGGTGGCCCGCAATCGCGACCCGCTGGGCGCGCCCGAGGTTCGTCCGGGCGACGATCGTGTCGCCGTCGCGATCAACCGTGAGGTGCGCCGCGTGCGCCAGCAGCGCCACGACGGCGTCGGCGATCTGGCGTTCGTCGCCCGACACCGAGGGGATGTCGCAGAGCTGCCGCGTGAGTGCTAGGGGGCCAGCTGACGGATCAAGGATGGGGGTTACGGGTTCGCTCACCCATCAAGCTTAGAGCGCGGGGTCGGTATCCTCGAAGGTATGACGACACAGCAGCGCCTCGCCTGGGGCTACGGCCTCGCCACGCACACCTCCGACGGGACCGTCCTCGACACCTGGTACCCCGAGCCGAAGCTGGGCGCGCGCCCCGGCGCGATCGACCCGTGGATTTTCCCCGCCGACATCGACGCCCTTGCCGGCCCCGATGAGCGCCGCGGCGTCACCGTCGAGGTCGTGACCATCGAGATCGACCTCGACGCCGCACCCGCGGGCACCTCGGACGCTTACCTGCGCCTGCACCTGCTCTCGCACTGCCTCGTTGCGCCGAACAGCATCAACCTCGATGGGATCTTCGGCGCGCTGCCGAACATCGTCTGGACGAACGCCGGCCCCGTCGAGCCCGGAGACTTCGAGCGCCTGCGCCCCCTGCTTCGCCGCGCCGGCATCGTCGCGATGGGCGTGGACAAGTTCCCGCGCCTCACTGACTACCTGATCCCGAAGGGCGTCCGCATCGCCGACGCCTCGCGCGTCCGCCTCGGCGCGCACCTCGCCCCGGGCACGACCGTGATGCACGAGGGTTTCGTGAACTTCAACGCCGGTACGCTCGGCGCTTCCATGGTCGAGGGACGCATTTCGCAGGGCGTCGTCGTCGGCGACGGCGCGGACATCGGCGGTGGCGCCTCGATCATGGGCACCCTGTCGGGCGGCGGCACGCAGAAGATCTCGGTCGGCGAGCGCGCGCTGCTCGGCGCAAACTCGGGTATCGGCATCTCGATCGGTGACGACTCGGTCGTCGAGGCTGGGCTCTACGTCACGGCCGGCACGAAGGTCCTGCTGCCCCACGGCACCGACGCCTCAGCCGGCGAGCCGGTCGCGGTCAAAGCCGTCGAGCTCTCGGGCGTGCCCCAGCTGCTCTTCCGCCGCAACTCCGCCACGGGCGCGGTCGAGGCGCTCCCGCGCACCGGCCACGGCATCGTGCTGAACGCGGCGCTGCACGCGTAAGTCCCTCGGCAGGATCCTGCCCGGTCTCGCACCAACAGGATCCTGCCGCCGTGTACTACGCAATTGGCCGGCCCCGCGTGTGCGGAGGCCGGCCAATTGCGTAGTGCAGAAACTTAGCGGTTCAGGTGACGCTCGCCCGCGCCGACGTACAGCTGCTGCGGTCGACCGATCTTCGTCTGGCCGTCGCCACGCGCCTCGCGCCAGTGCGCGAGCCAGCCGGGCAGGCGCCCGATCGCGAACAGCACGGTGAACATGCGGGTCGGGAAGCCCATGGCCTTGTAGATCACGCCGGTGTAGAAGTCGACGTTCGGGTACAAACGACGCTCTTGGAAGTACGGGTCGCTGAGCGCGATCTGCTCGAGCTCTTGTGCCAGGTCGAGCAGCGGGTCGTTGACGCCGAGCTCGGCCAGCACGCTGTGCGCGCTGTCCTTCACGATGCGGGCACGCGGGTCGTAGTTCTTGTAGACGCGGTGGCCGAAGCCCATGAGCTTCACCCCCGCCTCCTTGTTCTTGACCCGTTCGACGAACGCGTGTACGCCCTGGCCCGAGTCTCGAATCTGCGCGAGCATGTCAAGCACCGCCTCGTTGGCGCCGCCGTGCAGCGGGCCCGAGAGCGCGTTGATGCCGGCCGAGACCGACGAGAACATGTTCGCTCCGGTCGAACCGACGAGGCGGACGGTCGACGTCGACGCGTTCTGCTCGTGGTCGGCGTGCAGGATCAAGAGCTGGTCGAGCGCCTTCACGAGCGTGGGGCTGAGCTCGTACTTCTCGGCCTTGTTGCCGAAGTTCAGGCGCAGGAAGTTCTCGACGAAGCTCAGGTTGTTGTCGGGGTACAGGAAGGCCTGCCCAATCGACTTCTTGTGCGCGTAGGCAGCGATCACCGGCAGCTTCGCGAGCAGGCGTATCGTGTTTTCCTCGATGCCCTCGGGGCTATCGGCGTCGAGCGAGCCTTCGTAGAAGGTCGACAGCGCCTGCAGGCCGCCCGAGAGCACGGCCATGGGGTGCGCGGTGTGCGGCAGGCCCTCGAAGTAGTACTTCATGTCCTCGTGCAGGAGGGTGTGGTGGCGAATCCTGCTGTCAAAGGCCTCGAGCTCGGTCGGCGTCGGGAGCTCGCCGTAGATCAGCAAGTAAGCGACCTCGAGGAAGGTCGAGCCCTTCGCGAGCTCGTCGATCGGGTAGCCGCGGTAGCGCAGGATTCCCTGGTCGCCATCAATATAGGTGATCGCCGACTTCGTCGAGGCGGTGTTCACAAAGCCATAGTCGAGCGCGGTCAGCCCGGTCTGGCGGGTAAGCGTGCTGACGTCGATGGCGGCGTGGCCGTCAGCAGCGGGCAAGATGGGGAACTCTGCCGTGGCGCCGGGCACGATGAGCTTCGCGGTCCCGAGGGCGGCCTGGCCCAGGCCCTTGGTCGAGTCGATCACAGCGTCTCCTAGCGAGGTCGTCACAGAGTGGGGGAAGGCGCGACTCCTGTGTGCAGCAGACGCCCCATCACTCCACCATATCCGGTCCCGATGACACGCTGCACCCACGCAGCCATTATCGGAGCCCAACAGCGGGGCCGCTGCGCTTCTGTACGGTTCCACCATCGTGGGAACCGCACAACAGAACGGCAAAATCGCTCACGACGAACACATATTTTGCTTCACATCGAAATACTTTCGTGATCTCGCGTGTCGCGTCACGCGCACTCGGGGCAGGATCCGCCCGGCGCTACTCCCCCGAAATGCGGCGGGCGGCCTCAGCGATGTGCGCGTCCGTCGCAGTGGTCGAGAACCGCACGTGCTGCGGCGATCCGTCGCCGTAGAACGTCCCCGGGCCCACCACGATACCCAGATCGGCGAAGTGGGCGACGTCCTCCCACGCGTCCACGCCGCGGGTCACCCAGAGGTACAGGCCGGCTTCGCTGGCGTCGATGCGATAGCCGGCAGCTTCGAGCGCGGGGCGCAGGATCGCACGGCGGGCACGGTAGCGCTCTCGTTGCTCGACAACGTGCGCCTCGTCGCCGAGCGCGGCGATCATCGCCGCCTGCACCGGCGCGGGCAGCATCAGCCCGGCGTGCTTGCGGACCGTAAGCAGCCGCTCGATGAGCGCCGGGTCGCCCGCAATGAACGCCGCGCGGTAGCCGGCCAGGTTGGACTGCTTGCTCAGCGAGTACACGCCGAGCACATCGGTGTGGTCGTCGCCGACGACGCGCGGGTCAAGGATGGACGGGATCGGAGTGCTCTCCCACGGCTTGTCCCACCCGAACTCGGCGTAGCACTCGTCGCCGGCGATGACGGCGCCGAGCTCGCGCGCACGCGCAACGGCAGCGCGCAGGGCGTCGACGCCGAGCACGCGGCCGTCGGGGTTGCCGGGCGAGTTGATCCAGACGAGCTTCGTGCTCTCCGGCCACTCGGCCGGGTCGTCCGAGGCCAGAGCGGTCGCGCCGGCCAGTGCCGCGCCCATGGCATAACTTGGGTAGGCGATCACGGGGTGCACGACGGTGTCTCCGGCGCCGAGGCCCAAAAGGAACGGCAGCAGCGCGACGAGCTCTTTCGAGCCGACCGTCGGCAGGGTGGCCTCGGGAGCCACGGTCACGCCTCGACGGCGCAGGTACCACTCGGCGATGGCCTCGCGCAGGCGCGGGCTGCCCGCAGTCGCGGGGTACGCGTGCGCGTCGGTCGCGTCAGCAAGCGCGCGTCGCACCGAGTCGGGTGAAGGGTCGATCGGCGAGCCGATCGAGAGGTCGATCTTGCCTCCCGGGTGCAGCGCCGCGCGCGCCGAGAACGGCGCCATCGCGTCCCAGGGGTAGTCGGGGAGCGGCCCGCGCATGCCTAGACGGCCTGCGGGGGAAGCACCGCGACGACCGGGTGGTCGAACGTGTACACGCCGACCTTGGCAGCACCACCAGGCGAACCGATTTCGTCGAAGAACTCGACGTTGGCCTTGTAATAGTCGGCCCACTCGCCGGGCAGGTCGTCTTCGTAGTAGATGGCCTCGACGGGACACACGGGCTCGCACGCACCGCAGTCGACGCACTCGTCGGGGTGAATGTAGAGCATGCGGTCGCCCTCGTAGATGCAGTCGACCGGGCACTCATCAACGCATGCACGATCCTTTACATCGACACACGGCAGGGCGATGACGTAGGTCATGCAGGCTCACCAACTTTCGAATCGAAGAGTGCCCAGTCTACCGCTCGGGCAATGGGCGCTGCGCCGGCACGCGGGCGAAGCGCGCCGCCCGCGCGCGTCGTGACCGTTGCCCTAGCTCGCGGCGATAAAGATAAGCCCGTCGAGCGTGGCGGTCGAGGCGCCTTCGGACCCCTCGACGATGTCAAGCTGCTTCACCAGAATGAGGCGTTGCCCGGTCTGCAGGGCGCGGGCAAAGTTCGCGAGCGCCTCGGGCGCGCCCGCGGCTACGACGTTCAGCGGGATCGCGGTGAGCCCTGCAGCGGGTGCGGGCGCCGGTTCGGCCGCATTCGCCGCCTCAGCGCCAGCGCCATCGCCGGCGGTGTCGGCGGCCGCAGCGGCAGCGGCCTCGGCGGCCGCAGCCTCCGGGTCGACCTCCGGCGGAACGGGTGAAGACGCGGTGACCGAGGTCAGCTGCACCCCAGACTGAAGCGCCAGCGTCTCGAGCTCACGCAGGAGCTCAGCGCTCGCCACGGTTGCCGGCAGCGAACCGCTTAACTCAGTCGCCACTGCCTCGAGCTCCGCCCGATTCTTCTCCGCCTGCTGCAGCATCTGAATCTGCACGACCTGCGCGTCGTTGCGGATCTGGGCCGACTCGGCCAGGTCGTCCGTCGATGACGCAATGGCCAGCTGCGGCAGCAGCCCTCCGATAATGCCGAACAGGATCAGCGCGGCGCTCACGACGCCTGCGCCGAGCACCCAGAGGCGTGTCTTCGCACTCATCAGTTGGCCTCCTTTGCGGCAAACCGCGTCGACCGTGCCTCTTCATTGACGGTCAGTTCGATGATGGTGGTGACGCTGCTCGGCAGCGCCTCCTCGCCCTCGGCCGGTGGTGCGGACGCATCCACCGTGCTCGACGTCGCCATCGCGCATTCAAAGCCAGTGACCGCACTCATGCGGTCAATCAGGTCCGCCGCCGCCGCGAACTGCGCGCTGCGAATGGTGACCGTCAGCTTTGCTGCTCCGGGCCCGCACAGCGATGGCGCTTCGGCCGCGGCGGGGTCGACGACGCCGTTCGAGGCCGAGAACCCGACGAGCGCCGACCCCTCGGGCAGGCCCAGCGCGATCTCGTCGCGCAGGTCGATGAACATGACCTCTTCACCCGTCGCCTCCTGGCGAAGCGCCGTGAGCGTCTGCGAGCGGCTCAACAGTTGCTGCACCTCCCCAAACTCGGCGAGCTGTGTGATGAGGGCGTTCGACTCGGCGTCGAGCACATCGAGTCGCTGTTGTGCGAACATCGCCGTGACAAATCCTGCCCCCGCGATGAGCGCGGCGACCGCGGCGCTGGCCACGATCATGAGCAGCAGCTTCGGCAGGGTCTTCTCGTGCTTGAGCGCGGCGCGCTGCGAGGGCGGCAACAGGCTGACCCTGGGGGTCGCGCCCTCCAGGACCTGCGACCGCGAACGAGCTCGATTGAGTACGGACATTATGCGTTCCCCAATGCCAGACCGATCGGGACAGCGAGGTCGAGTTCGCGTCGTTGAATGAGTTCCGCCGGCACGTCCGGGCCAACCGTGATCCCCGCGAGCGGGCGACCGACTGAGGCCGGCAGCCCGACGTACTCGACGACGGCCCGTGCAAACCCGGGCAGCGCGGTCTCCGCGCCGAGCAGGATCACGCTGTCGACCGCGTCGTCCGTGGAATTGGAGAGGTAGTAGCCGTTCGTGCTGCGAATGGATCCGAAGATGCCCTTGAGCGCGTCGAGCATGGCCTGCGAGACGGGCTTATGCCGTGGGTCCGCCCCCTGCTCCAGGCCGAGGTGGCGTTTGACCTTTTCTGAGGTCGAACGATCGGCGTTCAAAATCTCGGCCACGGCGTCTGTGATGGTCTCGCCGCCGGCCGGCACGATGCGCACGAACTGCGGGATGCCATCCTTGATGACGCTGATGGTCGTGGTGCGCGGCGCGATCGAGACGACGGTGTGCGTACCCGCGGGCACCGCGGCCTGAGTGATCGCGCGAATGCCCGCGAAGGGCGCAAGGTCGACCTGCACGACCGACAGTCCAGCGTCGCTCAGGGCAGCAACGTTGGTCTCCACCGCATCTTTGAGCGCCGCAACCAGGAGTCCTCGGATCTCAGTCTCGGGCGCCTGCGGGCTCGGCTCAATCGGATAGAAGTCGAGGATCGTCTCGGCGACGGGTACCGGCAGCAAGTCCTGCACCTGGTACGGCAGCGCCTGACGCAACTGGGCGAGCGGCATGCGGGGCGCCGTGTGTTCGCGGACGAGCACGCGCTGGTTTCCCGCTCCAAGCACGACGCGCTTGCTCTTGAACTTGCCGTCCTTCCAGAGGCGGGTGAGCGCGGAGGAGACCGCCGCGATGTCGATCACCTCGGTGTCGCGCGCGTGGCCTTCGTCGAGCGCGATCTCGGAGGCGCGCACCAGTTTTGGCTTGCGTCCGTTCGGATCTTCGATCTCGACGGCGAGCAGGCCGCGGCTGGAAATATCCAGCCCGATCACACTCCCTGCCATGTTTCCCCCTTGTTGTTACTTCACGAAATTCACTCTGCCGTGTACCGGCGAGAACCACGAAGCTCGGCTCAGCCTAGCCCGACGAGACGCAGGTACCAGCTCGCCACGGCCCCTCCCCCGACAATCCCAATCCAGGCGCCGAGCAGCATAAATGGACCGAACGGCAGCGCCGTCTTTCTGCCCCCGCGTCGCAGCAGCATCAGCGCCACTCCCCACAGCGCACCGAGCAGGAATCCCGCGAACGCGCCGACCACGACCGCGCTCCATCCGACCCAGCCGAGCACGACGCCGACGAGCGGGGCGAGCTTGACGTCGCCGCCGCCCATGCCTGCCGGGTAGACGATCGCGATCAGCAGGTAGCCGGCAAAGAGCGCCGCACCACCCCCCAGGGTCTGGCCGAGGCGCAGCCAGTCTCCCGCTAGCGCCGCCGAGACGACGAGCAGCACGGTGACCACCCCGAGGCTCGGCAACACGATGGCGTCGGGCAGGCGGCGATGTTCGAGGTCGATTGCCGCGAGCGCGATGCCCGCGGCCGCGAACCAGAGCAGGGCGGCGAGCGCGAGCCACCACGACGCGATCTCCGCGCCGGATCCTGTCGGAAACCCTGTCGCCCACACCAGCCAGGCGGCGACCAGCGCGAACGCGACGCCGGTGCCCAGCTCGACCAGCGGGTAGCGTGCGCTGATCTTGCCACGGCAGCCAGCGCATCGACCGCGCAGCGCGAGCCACGAGAGTACGGGCACGTTCTGCCAGGGCCGGATCGCCGCATCGCAGTGCGGGCAGTGGCTCGCGGGCATGAGCGACTCGCCGCGCGGCACGCGCCAGATGACGACGTTGAGGAATGACCCGATGAGGAGGCCGAAGGCACCCGCGCCGACGACGACCAAGATGAATAGAGTAGTCGGCACTAGGGGGCCGCACTGATGTTGCGCACCGAGAGCGGTGTCGGCTCGATCTTGGTACTGCCAGGCACCGAGCTTCCACCCCCTCCGACACGATCGGGGTCGGCAACAGGGATAAACGTGAGTAGTGGCTTGCTGCTGATGTTGTTCGAGTAGATCGAACCAAACCAGTACGGACCCCAATTGTTCATCTTCACTCGGCACTCAGCATAGAGCAGACCGGCAACACGCTTATCGGTGAATTTCACACCAGAAACCTCGATGTCCACTCGGGTCGTCGGACAGCTTGCCGCTGTGTTCGAAGACACAACGTAGAGGTTCCGACTTGTCGCATTTGTCGAGGCAAAGGTGAAAGCTTCCAGCACCATCTTCGGCGCAATTATCGCGAGGTCTGCTCCCAGGGCCACTGTCAGGTCGGTCCTCAGGGTGAGCGTCGGGCAGGCCCGAGCATCGACGATTGTCGGCCGTGTAATGGCAGAAATCTTGGCAGGCATTGGGTGTGCCGTGGAGTACTTCACCTCGCACGCTCCTTCCCATGGCAACACTGAGAATCCGGATGCCACGAACCTGTCGTAATTGAGGCTGCGCCATGCGGGGCCGGGCGCGATGGTCACGGGAGTCTGGTTGATTGCACCCCCCACCCAGGATGCCGGGGCGCTCTTCTTTGGAACCGTCAGCTTTCCTCCGTGGGTCAGCGAACCGACGATGGCCGGAAGCGTGCCACCGGAGAGGTCAACCGTGCCTCCCACGATGGCGTTCCCAAAGACCTTGCCACTTCCCTCACGCACGAGATTTCCGGACACCTCCAGGTTCCCAGCGATTGAGCATGCGCCACTCAGGGTCGCGTTTCCGCTCTTGACGTAGACGCTGCCCTTGATGACCCCGCCGTTCCCGCAGTCGAAGTCACCCGACCGAATCATGACGTCGGCAGGACTTCCAGCGACTGGGGCGTCAAAGTCGCCGTTGCCGTCGACCGTCCAGCTGTTCCCGCTGAAAATCATTGTGTCGTAGTCAAATGTCGTCGCGGGAGTCACCGTCAGCGCGTGAATCCGTTCGATGGTCTGTTTCGTGCCTGATGCAGTGCCAGTTGACACGATGCGCATTTGCGAGGTCGTCGTCGGGCAGGCCGTCGACCATCCGCTCGGGCCGCCGAAGCTGACCTTGACGGAATATGTCGGTGAGGTGCCCGCGATCGTCGCGGTCGCAAGCGAACAAATGGGGCTCGCGGGGTCAACCGAGCGCGCGAGCGCATCCGCGATGCCCGCCTCGGCTGCGGCCTGAGCCTGCACCGTGTTTTTGCTGGCGACGGTCACGTGCGACGAGCCGACAATATTGATGAGGAACACCGCGATGAGCGCGACTCCGAGGAAGAAGACGAGCAGCACCATCGGCAGCGCCGCACCGCGGTCGTCTCTGCGCAGCAGCGCGCGCAGACGTGGACTCAGATTCATGATGCTCTCCCCTCACTCATCACGGGCATTCCAGCGGAGCGGTCGTGCCCTGGGCGACGTTGCCTATGGACCCGAACACGTCAATGAGCCCTTCGTCGCTCGTCGCCGCGCGGAAGGTAAAAGTAAGTGTGCCGCTCTGGCCCCGCGAGATTTCGGAGGGCCCTGCGGTGGAAAAGAACGGCTCGGTCCCGTTCGGCTGCGTGCGATCGAGCAGCGCGACACCGTTGCGCGTGATGCGGTAGTTCGTGCCGGAGCCGGTAGCTACCCAGTTGACGCACTGCCAGGAAATGGCCCCCGCCGCGCTCGAGGCGACCGACGCGACGACCCGGTGGCCACCGTCGCGCACCGCGAATGCCCGAGCGTTGCGAACATCCCTGTTCAGCTGTGTCACGAGCGTCTGCGAGTCGTTCGCGGTGTTCGTGAGACCAGACACCGTCTTCTCGGAACGAAAGAGCGTAATGATGACCGCGGT
Source organism: Leucobacter sp. CX87 (assembly GCF_018682295.1). Classification (NCBI taxonomy): domain Bacteria; kingdom Bacillati; phylum Actinomycetota; class Actinomycetes; order Micrococcales; family Microbacteriaceae; genus Leucobacter; species Leucobacter sp. CX87. Next base: position 544,693 of record NZ_JAFIRI010000001.1, read on the forward strand.
GATTACAGTCATCAGAATGCCGAACACCAAGATGTAGACGGCAAGCTCGACCAGGCTAAAGCCGCGGTCGCCCGCAACGCGACGCCGGAGTGCGGTGATCACGGCGTGCTCTCGACCATGCGCACGATCACCTTGGTGGTCGCGCTCGAAATCGTCTTCCCGGGCTCGGTTGTCTTCACCACGCTGACGGTGACGGTTGCGAGCCGCTGCGGTGCGGGGCATGAAGACACTGTCCGTGTCGCAGTAAAACGCTCAACCACCTTCGTGGTGGTTAGCGCACAGTCGGTGTCGAGCAGCTCCCCGCGCGATCTGTCGAGCTCGGCCGAGACGACTCTGTTGGCCTGCGCGACAGTCGCGTTCTGAGCCGCGAGAGTAATTGAATTGACGACGAGGGGGAAGAGCCCAATGAGGACGATACCGAGAACGATAATCGCGACGGCGACCTCTACGAGACTGACGCCGACGTCCGACGCAGCTTGCCTTTTACTGTCCACCGCAAACCTCCTTCCCCAGTCGATAACGGAATGCGCCAAACGGACGGCTCTGAACACTTGTCAGGCCGCCCGTTTGGTGCGACGTCTGGGACCCTAGAACTACGGAGTAGTCGTCGCAGTGACGCCGGAGCAGCCGGCGGCCGGACCCTTCTTGGCGGTGTACTTCGCACTGGTCGCAGTAACGCAGTAGGTGTCAAGCGCAGTCGCGTTTGCCACTGTGACTGAGGTGACGTCTCCGGTCTTGAGCGAGTCAAGCGAGACAGAGCCTGCGGCACCAGAGGCAATATGGCCCGCTACCATCGCGCTACCATTCGCGGCAGCCGCCTCGACCTGGGACTTGCGAGCCCCATCCTGGATACCCATGAACACCGGCACAGCAATGGCGACCAAAATACCGATAATGACGATGACGACGGCGAGCTCGACGAGCGAGAAGCCCTTGTCGTCGCGCTTGCGCTCCTGCAGTGCGTTTTTGATGCGCTCAAGCATGATTGTTCCCCCTGTGTAAGTATGTGCACCAACAGTTCACGATCGTGGAACGGTGCGTGCCCCCCGACATTCGCGAGCTTAGGGGCAGGCATGCCCTAGCTTGGCAATAACGCACCGCGCGTCACGAATTTTCACCCGGCCCGCTCACCCGAAAAATCACGGGTGGGTAACGCTACGACTGGCCGATCACCGTTACCATCGTGAAGATCGGCAGGTAGAGCGCGACGACCATGCCTCCGATGACGAGGCCGACAAGCACGAGCAGGATCGGCTCGATCATCGATGTGAGCTGATCAGCCGCGGTCTCGACCTCGCGGTCGTAGAACTCGGCGATGCTCGTGAGCATCGTGTCGAGCGCGCCCGAGTCCTCGCCCACGGCGACCATCTGAGTCACCATCGGCGGGAACACCTCGTGTTGCGCGAGCGGCTGCGCGAAGGGTCGGCCGTGCCGAACCGAGTCCTCGGCCTCCATCAGCGCCTGCTCGACCACCCAGTTGTTCGAGACCTTTGCGACCAGGCCGATCGCCTGCAGCATGGGCACGCCCGAGTGCAGCATCACGGCGAGATTGCGGCTGAACCGCGCGATCGCGACCTTTCGAAACAACGAGCCAAAGATCGGCATCTTGACCTTGGCGGTGTCCACCACTCGGCGCACGTCGTCGTCGGCGCCGTGCCGCGAGTACCAGATGGCGGCAATGGCGACCAGCACAAGCAGGATCGGCACCCAAATCACGGCGGACTTCGACGCCGAGACGAGAATCTGCGTGGGAATTGGAAGCTCGCTCCCGAACCCCGCAAACAAGCTCTCAAACGTCGGGACGACGAACAGCAGCATCGCGATGACCGCGAGCACTGCGACGATCATGACGACGATGGGGTACGCCATCGCCCCCTTGACCTTCTGTTGCAGCTTGAGCTCGGTCTCGAAGTTCTTGGCGATCGACTCGAGCGCGCTGTCGAGAAAACCGCCGGTCTCGCCCACCCGCACGAGGTTGGTCATGATGAGCGGGAACACCTTGCCCCGCCGACCCATCGCCGCAGACAGGGCCGAGCCCTGCTCAACCTCGCGCTTCACATCAGTGAACGCCTGGGCGAGCACCTCGTTGTCGGTCTGCTGCGAAATGATCTCGAGCGCGCGAAGCAGCGTCACGCCGGAACCGATCATGACCGAGAGCTGCTTCGACGAGATCGCGAGGTCCTTCAGGCCGGGCTTACGCTTGAGCGCCTCGATGTTCAGGTCCTTGTTCAGACCCATGCTGTCGTTGTCTTTCACCCACAGCGGGGTGAGGCCCTGGTCGCGCACCGCAGCGACGGCCGCGGCGTCGCTCGTGGCGTGCAGCCGCCCCTTGACCACCTTGCCGTCGGTACCGCGCGCACGGTACACATAGAGCGTGCTGGCGGGACTTGCCATGGCCTAGGCCCGTCCCCGCCGGCCTGGCGCGTCGGCAATGAAATCGCCGAAGCCGTCGTCGAAGGCAAGGCCCATATCGGTCTCGGCACGCTCACCCGGGTCGGACTCGGCGACGAGCCGAGACGCGAGCGACTCAAAGCTCGCCAGGTCGCTCGCCTTGTCGCGCGCCTCGCTGTAGTCGACCACGCCATCGCGCACCAGCGCCGCGAGCGACTGGTCCATCGTGTGCATGCCCTGCTCGCCGCCCGACTGCAGCATCGAGTAGATCTGGTGAGACTTGCCCTCGCGCACGAGGTGGCTGATCGCGGGCGTCATCTTCAAGAGCTCAGTCGCGACCACCCGGCCGCCCCCGCGCTTGCGCAAGAGCGTCTGCGACAGCACGCCCTGCAGGCTGCCGGCGAGCTGGGTGCGGATCTGCCCCTGTTGGTAGGGCGGGAAGACATCGACGATGCGGTCGATCGACTGCGCGGCGTCGACCGTGTGCAGCGTCGCGAAAACGAGGTGTCCGGTTTCAGCGGCGGTGAGCGCGACCGAGATCGACTCGAGGTCGCGAAGCTCGCCGACGAGAATGACATCCGGATCCTGCCGCAAGACATGCTTGAGGGCCGCGGCGAACGTGTGCGTGTCGCTGCCAACCTCGCGCTGGTTCACGATCGACTTCTGGTGCCGGTGCAGGAACTCGATCGGGTCTTCCACCGTCATGATGTGGCTCGCGCGCTCGCGGTTCACCACGTCGATCAGCGAGGCGAGGGTGGTCGACTTTCCCGAGCCCGTGGGGCCGGTAACCAGCACCATGCCGCGGGGCAGATAGGCGAAGTCCTTGAGCTGCGGCGGCATGCCGAGTGCGTCCAAGGCGCGGATCTCGTTCTGGATGAGGCGGAATGCCCCGCCCATCGAGCCGCGCTGCCAGTAGAGGTTCACCCGGAAGCGGGCAATGCCCGGCGCCGAGTACGCGAGGTCCAGCTCAAGCTCGCGATCGAGCACCTCGCGCTGCTCGGGCGTGAGCATGCCACTCAGCACCCGGCGCAGCTCGTCGGGCGTGAACCGTTCGTGCTCCCCCGGCAGCGGCATGATGTGGCCGTCGTGGCGCATCATCGGCACCGAGCCCACGGCCAGGTGCAGGTCAGAGCCTTCCTGCTGTGCGACGGTGCGCAGTGCCTGGTCAAGATCAAACGTCATCGGGTTTCCTCCCCTGGGCGACGCGCGAATCGCGCAGGCCGGCCGAACAAACACATACCTCTACGCCGCAACACGCAGCACCTCTTCGATTGAGGTGATGCCTTTGAGCACCTTCTGCCAGCCGTCCTCGCGCAGCGGGATCATGCCCTCCGCGAGCGCCGATTTTCGAATCTCGAGCCCTGAGGAGCGCGCCACGGCGTGCCGCTCGATCGTCTCGCTGATGACCATGACCTCGTGCAGCGCAACACGTCCGCGGTATCCGGTCCCGGCGCAGCGCGCGCAGCCGACGGGCTCGCCGATGCGGGCGCCCTCGGGGGCGCTGAACCCGAGCTCGCCCAGGAGCACGGGGTCGGCGGGCTTCATCACGCGACATTCCACGCACAGCCGGCGGGCGAGGCGCTGGGCGACGACCGAGTCGATAGCCGACGCCACAAGGAAGGGCTCGATCCCCATCTCGATCAAGCGGGTGATCGCGCTCGGCGCATCGTTCGTGTGCAGCGTCGACAGCACGAGGTGGCCGGTGAGCGCGGCTTCGACCGAGGTCTGCGCGGTCTCGCCGTCGCGGATCTCGCCGACCAGCACCACGTCGGGGTCGCCGCGCAGGATGGAGCGGAGCGCGGACGCGAACGTCAGGCCGGCCCGCGGGTTCACCTGCATCTGGGCGATGCCCTCCATGCGGTACTCGACCGGGTCTTCGATCGTGATGACGTTGATCTCGGGCCGCGCGATCTCGCTCAGGGTTGTGTACAGCGTCGTCGACTTGCCCGAGCCGGTCGGCCCGGTCACCAGGATCATGCCGTGCGGGCGCGTAAACGAGCGCGAGTACTCGTCGAGGTTGTGCGCGGACATCCCGAGATCCTTGATCGACAGAGTCGCTGCGGAATTGTCCAGGATCCGCATGACGATCTTCTCGCCCCAGACCGTGGGCAGGGTCGCGACGCGGAGGTCGATCGAGCGGCCGTTGTGCGTGACCGAAATGCGGCCGTCCTGCGGGCGCCGCTTCTCGGCGATGTCGATGCCGCTCATGATCTTGAGGCGCGAGATCACGCCGTCCTTGATCGCGGGTGACGCTTCCTGCGTGTCGTGCAGCACGCCGTCGATGCGGTAGCGCACGCGCAGGCTGCGGTCACCCGGGTCGATGTGGATATCCGAGGCGCGATCCTGAATCGCCTGCGAGATGATGAGGTTGACGAAGCGCACGATGGGCGCATCATCCCCATCGTCCTCGAGGCTCTCGGTCGAGTTCACGGTGAGTGCGCTTGACGCCTCGTTGTCGAGCGCCGTGGTGAGGTCCGCAATCTGGTCGTCCAGACGCACATAGCGGTCAAGCGCGGTCGCCATCGCGTCGCGGGCCGCCACCACCACCTGGACGGCGAGGCCGATCGAGCTCGAGATGTCGTCGAGCGCGATGACATCGTCGGGGTCGACCACCGCCACGGTGATGCGGCGAGTGTTCGCCTGGATTCCGAGGACCTGGTGGCGCCGGCACAGCTCGGGGGCCAGCAGCAGGACCGCGTCGCGATCGACCGTGGCGTTCGCGAGGTCAACGAACGGCAGACCAGCGGAAACGGCGATGGCCAGCGCGACCTGTTCGTTCGTGAGGTGGCCACGCGCAACGAGTTCGTTCTCGACCCGACGCTCGCCCACTTCGGCAATCAGCGCGTCGACCGTGCTGCGTGGCACAGCGGACGTCAAGACCAAATGTTCGAGAGATCTGCGCATGAAAAGATCTACCCCCTCCGCACCCCACGCTCATCGTAGCGGTGGATTACGCCTCCGTGAGCACTTCCCGCGCGAGTTCCGCTTCGACCCGCGCGAGCGCGGCCGCAAACCGCTCGCCAAACACCGCGATCTCCGCCTCGCCAACGATCAGCGGCGGCGCGAGCCGCACGGTGTGAGCGTCGGGCGCGTTCACGATCAGCCCGGCCGCGAGCGCCGCTGCCACCACCGCCGGGGCCACCGGCGCACTGAGCTCGACGCCGAGGAGCAGGCCCTGCCCGCGGAGGCCCGTCACGAGCGACGAGCCCAGCCCGAGCACGAGGTCGCGGATCCGCTGACCCTCGCGGTTCGCCGCGGCCACCAGGCCGTCGCGCTCCACCACATCGAGCACGGTGTTTGCCGCGGCAGCGGCCAGCGGGTTCCCACCGAAGGTCGTACCGTGCATGCCCGGGGCAAAGAGGTCAGCCGCCACCGGGGTGAGCGCGACAAGCGCCCCGATCGGGACGCCGCCGCCGAGACCCTTCGCGAGAGTGATCGCGTCGGGCAGGATCCCTGCGTGCTGGAACCCGAACATCTCACCGGTGCGGGCGATGCCGGTCTGAATCTCGTCGACAATCAGCAGCGCGCCGTGCTCGCGGGTGAGCTCGCGCGCCCGCTCAAGGAAACCCTCGGGCAGCGGGCGCACCCCGGCCTCGCCCTGAATGGGCTCGACGACGAGGGCAGCGACCTGACCGGTCAGCGCCGCCTCGAGGGCCTCGATGGTCGGGGCGATGTGCTGCACGCCGGCCGGCATCGGCTCGAAGGGCGCGCGCATCGCGGGCTTGCCGGTGAGGGCCAGGGCCCCCATCGTGCGGCCGTGGAAGCCGAGGTCGAGGGCGAGAATGACGGGGCGATCCTGCCCGCCGTGCAGCCGCGCCAGCTTGAACGCAGCCTCGTTCGCCTCGGTGCCGCTGTTCGCGAAGAACACGCGGCCCTCGTCGGTCGCACCCGAGAGCGCGAGCAGGCGAGCCGCGAGCGTGAGCTGCGGCTCTGTCGCGAAGAAGTTCGAGACGTGCACGAGCGTGCCTGCCTGCGCGGAGATGGTGCGCACGAGTTCGGGGTGGGCGTGGCCCAGCGCGTTGACCGCGATACCCGCGAGGAAATCGAGCAACTGCTCCCCCGCCGAGTCCTCCACCCAGCAACCCTGGCCGCGCACGAGCAGGCGCTCGGGAACGCCAAAGGTGCGCATCATGTGGGCGGCGTAGTCGTCCTGCCAGGCCGCGCTCACGGGGTGACCTCCGTGCCGATCCCGCGAGAGGTAAAGATCTCGAGCAGGATCGAGTGCGGCACCCGCCCGTCGATGATCGCAGCCTTGGAGACCCCGCCGCGCACGGCGTCGAGGCAGGCGCGCATCTTCGGGATCATGCCCGACTCGAGCGACGGCAGCATGGTCTCGAGCTCGGCCGCGGTGAGGCTCGAGACGAGCGAGTCGCGATCAGGCCAGTTGGCATAGAGGCCCGGGACGTCGGTGAGCACGACGAGCTTTTCTGCGCCGAGCGCGCTCGCGAGGGCGCCGGCCGCCGCGTCCGCGTTGATGTTGAGCGACTGGCCGGGGTGATCGGCGTCGGGCGCGATCGAGGAGACGACCGGGATGAGGCCGGCGTCGAGCAGCGCGAGGATCGGCTCGGGGCGCACGTCGACGACGTCACCGACGTGACCGAGGTCCACGAGCTCGCCGTCGATCTCGACGGGCGGGCGACGGCGCCCGACGAAGAGCCCGGCGTCCTCCCCCGTGGTGCCGGCCGCGAGCGGGCCGTGCGTGTTGATCTCGTCAACGAGCGCCGGGTTCACTTTGCCGGTGAGCACCATGCGCACGACGTCCATCGCCTCGGCCGTCGTAACGCGATAGCCGCCGCGGAACTCGCTCTCAATGCCGAGGCGCCCCAGCATCTCTGAGATCTGCGGCCCCCCGCCGTGCACGACGACCGGCCGGATCCCGGCGTGACGCAGGTACACGACGTCCTCGGCGAACGCCTGGATCAGCGCGTCGTCGACCATGGCGTTGCCGCCGAACTTGATAACCACGATGGCGTCGCGGAACTTCTTGAGCCAGGGCAGGGTTTCGATGAGTACTTCGGCCTTCGCAGCTGCCTCGCTCTGGGCGAGGACCGTTGTCGTGTTCGTCATTAGCTGGAGTACGCGCTGTTCTCGTGGACGTACGCCTGTGTGAGGTCGTTCGTACGAATGGTCGCGTCGTGTTCGCCCGCGAAGAGCTCAATGCGCACATGGGTCGCGCGCGGCGTGAGGTCGACGTCGGTCACGGGGCGATCGGGGCCGCCCGCGTGGCAGAGGCGAACGCCGTTGAACGAGACATCGACCGCGTACGGGTCGAACTGCGCGGTCGTTGTTCCGATCGCCGCGAGCACGCGACCCCAGTTCGGGTCGTTGCCGTAGATCGCGGTCTTGAAGAGGTTGTTCCGGGCGACCGAGCGGCCGACCTCGACGGCCTCGGCGGGGCTGGCCGCGCCGATGACCTCGATGGCAATGTTGTGGCTCGCGCCCTCGGCGTCGGCCTGCAACGCGGCGGCGAGCCGGTCGCAGACATCGGTGAGCGCCGCCGCGAACTCGGACGGGTCGGGGGTGACTGCCGAGGCGCCCGAGCTGAGCAGCGCGACCGTGTCGTTGGTCGACATGCAGCCGTCCGAGTCGAGGCGGTCGAACGTGGCGGACGTCGCCTGGCGCAGCGCCACGTCGAGCTCGGCCTGCGGCAGCACGGCGTCGGTGGTGATCACGACGAGCATGGTCGCGAGGCCCGGCGCGAGCATGCCTGCGCCCTTCGCCATCGCACCGATCGACCAGCCGTCACCCGCGTGCACGGCGGTCTTCTCGACCGAGTCAGTCGTCAGGATCGCGGCCGGTGCCGTCGTGTCCTCCTCGCTCAGCGCGCCCACGAGTGTCGGCACGTTATGCACGATCTTGTCGCGGAAGGCCTGGTCGCCCGTACCGATGAGGCCGGTCGAGCAAACGAGGATCTGGCCAGCGGTCGCGCTCAGCGCGTCGGCCACGGCCTCCGCCGTCAGCCGGGTCGTGTCGGCGCCGAAGTCACCCGTGAAGCAGTTCGCGCCGCCCGAGTTCAGGACGATCGCTCGTGCCTCGCCGCCCTGGGCGACCGCGCGACTCCAGATCACCGGGTGCGCCTGGGCGCGGTTCGACGTGAATACGACGGCGGCGTCAAAGCGCGGGCCGAGGTTTTCGACGAGCGCGAGGTCGGGCTTGCCGGTCGACTTCAGGCCGACGGCGATACCGGCCGAGCGGAATCCGGCGGGGGTGGTGACGGTCACGGTGCAACTCCATTGACGGACAGGCCGGTCGCTTCGGGCAGCCCGAGCGCGATGTTGGCCGATTGGATGGCGGCACCTGCGGTGCCCTTGACGAGGTTGTCGACCGCGGCGACCACGATGACGCGGCCGACGGCCTCGTCGATCGCGAGCCCGATCAGACACGTGTTGGCGCCGAGCACGTCGGCCGTGCGCGGGAAGCGTCCCTCGGGCAGCAACTGCACGAAGGTCTCCCCGGCATATGCACTCTCCCAGGCGGCGCGGACGTCGGCGGCGCTCGTGCCCGGCACGATGCGCGCGGTCGAGGTGGCGAGGATGCCGCGGCTCATGGGAACGAGCACCGGCGTGAGGCTCAGCGTGACGTCGCCGCGAGCGCCCGCGCCGCGCAGCGCCTGCTGAATCTCGGGGATGTGCCGGTGGGTCCCACCGACGGCATAGGGGTTGGCCGAGCCCATGAGCTCGGCGCCCAACAGGTGCGTCTGCGCAGCCTTGCCCGCGCCAGACGGACCGACTGCGAGCACGGAGACCAGGTCGCCGGGCTCGATGACGCCCGCCGCGATGCCCGGGGCGAGCGAGAGCGCCACGGTGCTTGCGTTGCAGCCCGGAGCCGCGATCCTGCTCGCGCCAACCAGCGCGTCGCGGCCGCGCGAGGCGCCACCGTCTTTGCCGGCCACGATCAGCTCGGGCACCCCATACGTCCACGCGCCGTGGTGCTCGCCGCCGTAGAACGCGGCCCAGTCGGCTGGATCGGTCAGTCGGTGGTCGGCACCGCAGTCGATCGCGACGCGCACATCGCGCAGCTGAGCGGTGAGCTCGCCCGAGGCGCCGTGCGGCAGGGCGAAGAAGACGATGTCATGCCCGTCAAGCACCTCGGGGGTCGTCGGCTGCAAGATGAGATCGGCGAGGCCGCGCAGGTGCGGCTGCGACTCGACGAGCGGTCGACCTGCGCTCGAGTGCCCGGTGACGGTCCGTATCTCGAACTCGGGATGGTCGGCGAGCAGCCGCAGCAGCTCACCTCCCGCGTACCCGCTCGCGCCAGCGACAGCGACGGTGAACGTCATGCTCGACTCCCTGATTGATGCAACGACAAATGGTCCAGTGCCATTCTGGCACTGATCAGCGAGGGACTCGGGCATGTGCCCAATCAGAAGTCGGCGATGATCAGCTTCTTCATGGGCATCATGTGTGCAAAGGCGCCGGGCCTGTTCATCAGCTCAGCCATGTTCTCGGGCACGATCTGCCAGCTGACGCCTGCGCGGTCGACCAGCCAGCCGCACTGCTCCGCCTCCGGCACCGCGGACAGCGCGTCCCACAAGCGGTCGATCTCGGCCTGATCCGCGCACGACACGGAGAGCGACACCCCGGGCGAAAAGGTGAACGGCTGTTCGACCCCCGAGTCCATCGCCACGAACCACTGCGCGCCGATGCGGAAGTCGCTGAACATTACGGACTCTGTCGTCGCGGGACCCGTGGGTTCAGGGTAGGTCGACCGCACCCCGAGTTGCGCGTCGGGAAACAGCGACAGGTAGTAGTCGACCATCTCGGTCGCGCGGTTCTGTGCCGGGCCGCAGAACATGAGCGCGGGCATGAGGAACGGGCGCGGTTCGCCCGCGGGGTTCGTGAGCATGAGCTGCCAGCTCACGCCGTACTTGTCCTGCACCCAGCCGAACAGCGGGCTGAACGGGTACTCGGTGAGCGGCATAAGGGCCGTGCCGCCGTCGAGCAGGGCGTGCCAGAGATCGGACAGGCGTTCGCGCGCCTGGGCCTCGTCGCCGCCCGCGGCCGCATCGCCAAACATCAGCGGGTCGAAGTTCAGCATGAACGAGATCGACGGGTTGGGCGCGAATTCGCCTCCCGCGTTGATCAGCGTGAGGTGGGAGTCGGCAATCTTCACGCTGACAGTCAGCGCCTTCCCGGCAAAGTCCTGCTGGAAGTCGAGCAGCCCGTCGTCAGGGTAGCGACTGTCAACGGTGCTCGCGGCGAAGCCGGGGCCGCCCACCTCGCCGAACGCGGCGGCGTAGAATCTGCCCGCCTCTTCCGCGTTCCCTTGAAACCATAGGTTCGGAATGATCTGTTGCACGATTGCTCCGCTCGCTTGTTTCGGTGCCCTGGTCGTCGGGAACACGCCCAGTATCCGCCCAACCTCCGACACTCACAAGGCTGGTCGGCACGGTCCGTCCAGGTTGCTCCTACCCCTGGCCGCGCCCGGCCACCCCGGCGATCCCAGCCTCCCCAGCCTCCCCTGCACCCCATGGCATCCCAGGCATCCAGGGCGACTTCTCGGCGCGATCACACGTAACGGAGCAATATTTCGGAGCATCGGGCTCCGTTACGTGGGATCGCTCCGGGAACTACGGCACGCAGCGGCGCGCGGGCCGCCAAATGCGCACACCCCTAGGGGGCACGCTCAGCGGGCCGCGAGACTCAGCGCACCGCGAGCCACTCCGCAAAGGTCTGGGTAGTGAGCTCAGCCCCGGCCCCGGGCAACAGCGTTCCGTCGCGCAGCGCCCGCATGAACCCGCCCGGAAGCGGGAGCGCGAGCACGCGGCCGGGGTCGCCGTCGGCGCGCAGCTGCTGGCGCACGAGCTCGGGCATCGATTCCTCGCGCGGTCCAGCAAGATCGGGCAAGCGCCCGCTCGGGCCGGCTTCGGCGATCGCGACGAGCCGCTCGGCCACGTCGCGCGCCGCGAGCGGCTGGGAGCGCATGACCGGCACCAGCACGAGCCGCCCGAGCCGAGCCTGCGTCGATACCTGGCCGGCGAACTCATGGAACTGAGCAGCCCGCAGGATCGACCAGGGTACTCGGGAGCGCTCGACGCGCGCCTCTTGTGCGACCTTCCCGGCGTAGTACCCGAAGGGGGCGCGGTCGACCCCGATGATGGACAGCGCGATGTGGTGGCCCACGCCGGCGCGTGTCTCGGCCGCCTCGAGCGAGTCGGCTGCAGCCTCGAAGAACGCCCGAGATGCGCGCGCCGACTGCGTGCCCACCGAGGTGACGTCGATCACGACGTCGACCCCATGGAGATCGAGCCCCGCGCCAGTGCGCACATCGACGCCCCGAGAGCGCGTCAGCACGAGCACGTCGTGCCCGGCGGCCTCCGCAGCCGCCACGACGTGTCTGCCGACCGCCCCCGTGCCACCAGCTACCGCGATGCGCATGAAATGATCTCTCGGCGCGCTACTCGCGCAGCGTCGCGCCGAAGCGGGACGCCGCGAGCGCGAGGCCGGCGAGCTTGGCCTCGGAGGCCTCCTCCGCCTTCAGCGTGCGATCGTCCGCGCGGAAGCGGAGCGCGAAGGTGATCGCCTTCTGCCCCTCAGCAACGCCGGTACCGCGGTAGTCGTCGACGAGGCTGGCGTGTTCGAGCAGCGACCCCGCACCCTCGCGCACGGTAGCGAGCAGCTCTGCCGCCGGCACACCCGCGTCGACGACGACCGTGAGGTCCTGCGTCGCGGCCGGGTAGGTTGACAAGGCACCGACGCGCGGCTCCCGCGGGGCCAGCTCGATCAGCGCGTCGAGGTCAAGCTCGACCGCCGAGACGCGACCGTGCAGGTGCGAGCCCGCGACGAGCTCGGGGCTCAGCTCGCCGGCGACACCGACCGGCACGAGGCCGTCGGCCGTGCGGATGACGAGCTCCGCGGTACGGCCGGGGTGGAATGCCGGGTGCGCGCCCTGACGGACCTCGAGCGGCGCATCGACGCCGGCGGCGAGCAGGCGTGCCGCGTCGATCGCGTCGGCCCAGTCGAAGGCGCGCGGCGCCTCCCCCGGCTGCTTCGCGATCGCGAGGCCCGCGAGCAGCACGGCCGCGTGGCGGGGCTGCTTCGGCAGCGAAGCGTTGAGCTCGGCGAGCACCGACTCGGCAGGGCGCGCGCCCAGCGGCGGCACCTCGGCCGTGCCGAGCACCGCGCCGGTCGGCTCGAAGACACGACCGAACTCGACGAGCGCCAGATCCGTCGCGCCGCGCGACAGGTTGCGCTGCGCAGCCTTCACGAGACCGGGGAGCAGCGAACGACGCAGGAACGGCGCCTCGCCGTCGAGCGGGTTCGCGAGCTTGATCGCGGGGCCCTCGTCCGTGGCCGCGAAGCGATCGAGCTGCGTCTGCGACACGAAGGGATAGTTCTGCACCTCGGTGTAGCCGGCGGCCGCCATCGAGTCGGCGACACGGCGACGCAGGCGCTGCTCGCGCGTGAGGCCGCGCCCGGGAGGGGCGACGGGCAGCACCGACGGGATCCGGTCGTAGCCGACGATGCGGGCCACTTCCTCGACGAGGTCCGCGGGGCGGCTGAGGTCTGAGCGCCAGCTCGGGGCGGTGACGAGCAGCTCCGTGCCGCCTTCGCTGTCCGAACCCGCGACGACCGCGCAGCCGATGCGCTCGAGCGCCTCGCGCACCTCGGCCTCGGTGTAGTCGACGCCCATAACCTTCGCGGGACGCGCCGCAGACAGGCGCACCGGCTCGGGCACAAACTCAGGCACGATCTCGACGCCGAGGGTGTCGGCCGTGCCGCCACCGAGCTCGACGAGCAGATCAACCATGCGCTGCGCCGCGGCACGGCCGATCAGCGGGTCGACGCCGCGCTCGAAGCGCTTGGACGCCTCACTCGTCAGCTTGTGCCGGCGGGCGGTGCGCGCGATCGAGATCGGGTCGAACGTCGCCGCCTCGATGAACACATCCGTGGTCGCGTCGTCGGTCTTGGTCGATTCGCCGCCCATGACGCCCGCGAGTCCGATGACCCCTGACTCGTCCGCGATCACGAGGTCCTCGGCGTGGAGCTTCCGCTCCTGGCCGTCGAGGGTGACGAGCGTCTCGCCCGGCGCCGCGCGGCGCACCGTGATGCCGCCGCTGAGCTTGCCCAGGTCGTACGCGTGCATCGGGTTGCCGATTTCGAGCATGACGTAGTTCGACACGTCGACCGCGAGGCCGAGCGAGCGGATGCCGGCAAGCTGCAGGCGAGAGATCATCCAGGCGGGGGTGGGCGCTGCGGGGTTCAGCCCGCGCACCACGCGCCCGATGAAGCCGGTTGCGCCGACGCGGCCGCGCACCGGGGCCTCGTCGTTGAGCTCGACCGCGAATCCGTCCGCCGGGGCGGGCGTCACCGCGAGCGCGGGGTCGGTGAAGGCCGCCCCGGTCGAGTGGGCGAGCTCGCGGCCCACGCCGCGCATGGAGAAGGCGTAGCCGCGATCCGGAGTGACATTGATCTCGACCGCGGTGTCGTCCAGCCCGAGCAGGGCCTTCGCGTCCGTGCCGACCTCGGGGTCGAGCCCCAGGGTCGAGAGCACGATGATGCCGTCGTGCTCGTCGCCGAGTGACAGCTCACGTGCCGAGGCGATCATGCCGTCCGACACGTGGCCGTAGGTCTGTCGCGGGGCGATCACGAAGTCGCCGGGCAGCACCGCGCCGGGCAGGGTCACGACGACCTTGTCCCCCACGGTGAAGTTGTGGGCGCCGCAGACAATGCCGCGGACGTCCTCGCCGCCGTCGGCAGCGAGCTCACCCTCGGGAGCCACGCGAACCTGGCACCAGTTGATGGTCTTGCCATTCGCCTGAGGCTCGGGGATCTGTTCGAGGACCTGGCCGACCACGATCGGGCCGGTCACGTCGAAGCGGCGCACCGATTCTTCCTCGAAGCCGACGCGGACAAGATCCGCGTGGACCGACTCGGGGGTGACATCTGCGGGAAGGTCGACGATCTCGCCGAGCCAGCTGAGCGGAATACGCATTAGACCAGGCCTCCGAACTGAGTGTTGAAACGGACATCGCCCTCGACCATGTCGCGCATGTCGTTGATGTCGTGGCGGAACTGGAGGGTGCGCTCGACGCCCATGCCGAAGGCGAAGCCCTGGAACTCGGCGGGGTCAATGCCCGCCGCCGCGAGCACGTTCGGGTCGACCATGCCGCAGCCGCCCCACTCCACCCAGCGCGCGCCGCCCTTGGCGTTCGGCTGCCAGACGTCCATCTCGGCGGACGGCTCGGTGAACGGGAAGAAGTTCGGGCGCAGGCGAATCTTCGCCCCTTCGCCGAACATCTGGCGCGCAAAGTGCTCGAGCGTGCCGCGCAGGTGTGCCATCGTCAGGCCGCGATCGATCGCGATGCCCTCGATCTGGTGGAAGACAGGAGTGTGCGTCGCGTCGAGCTCATCGGTGCGGTACACGCGGCCGGGAGCCAGCACGTAGACGGGCAGCTCGCGGCCCAGCAGCGCGCGGATCTGCACCGGCGAAGTGTGGGTACGCAGCAACAGGTGACGGTCCGCGGGCTCGATGAAGAACGTGTCCTGCATCGCGCGTGCCGGGTGGTCCGGATCGAAGCCGAGGGCGTCGAAGTTGAACCATTCGTGCTCGATCTCGGGGCCCTCTTCGATTTCCCACCCCATCCCGATGAAGACGTCGGAGATCTGATCCTGCAGGAGCGCCAGCGGGTGGCGCGCGCCGACCCGAGCGCGGGCGGGGGCCTCGGTCACGTCGACCGTCTCGGCGACGAGCCGTTCGGCCGCTTCGACTGCGGCGAGCGAGGTCTCGCGCTCAGCGAACGCGCGCTCGACGCGGCCACGGGCCTGGCCCATGAGCTTGCCGGTCGCGGCTTTCTCGTCCTTGGGCACCTCGCGCATGCGGGAGTTCAGCTGCGCGAGCGCAGAACCCTCCCCTGCGTGCTCGGTGCGGGCCGTCTTCAGCTCGGCGACGCTGTCGGCCGCGGCGAATGCGGCGAGCGCTGCGTTCACCGCTGATTCGGCGGCCTCCGGGGTGATCGGATTCGAGTTCGGGTTGCTGTCTGACACGAGACCCGATTCTAGCCGGGTTGGCGGCCTTCTCCGGCCGTCCGCGCTCAGGGTACGGGCGCTTCCGTCAGGGCGATATGATCTTGGGCGTGGAGCACACACGAATGAGCCGAGGCAGTCGCGTCATGCGCGGTGCCTGGTTTGCCGCGTTCGCGACGCTCCTTGCTGCGGCTTCGCACATGCTCGTGGGCGGAAACACCCCGGCCCCGGTCGCACTTGTCGCGACAACGATTGTCGTGCTTCCCCTCTGTGTCGCGCTCGCCGGACGTGAACGCTCGCTCTGGCGGACGTCACTCGCAGTGGCGCTGAGCCAAGGCCTGTTTCACTGGAGTTTCGGCTCGATCGGCGCGGTCACCACACAGGGCCCAGTTCCTGCAGGATCCGGCTTCGCCGCCGCCGCATCGCCGCACGCGGAGCACCTGGGCGCGCTCGGCCAGTTCGTGCCGCAACTTGATTCCTCCGGCGCCGGCTGGCTGATGCTTGCGGCGCACGCCGTCGCAGCCCTCGTCACGGTAGCGATGCTGCGCTTCGGCGAGGATGCGCTGGTGCGCATCCGAGAGGCACTCGCGTCCCTCGGTGCTCAGCTCGTCGGAAAGCTCCCCGCCCGCTCCTTCGCGCTTCCGCGCGGCGGGCGCGTCTCGACGTTCGGCTACACTCCCGCACGCCCGCTGGCGACTGCCCGGGCGTCCATCTCGCATCGGGGCCCTCCGGGATGGGTCGCGTACTCGGCCTAACGCTTCGCGTTCCCCGAAGACGACTACATACTCATCCCTCGTGGCGCCTGCTTTGTAACGGCAGGGCCGCACTCCATCCCGTTCGATGCCCCGGCATCCGGGAGAATTGAGTCTTTCTTATGCGTTCTATCTCCACTCACGCCCCCGCATCCGCGGCGGCGCACTCACGCCGTTCGTCCCGTTCACGTGCCGGACTCGGCGCTGTGCTCGGCACGGCCGTCGCAGCCCTCGCCCTCGCGTTCGGCCCGGCGAGTCCCGCGCTCGCGCACGACCAGCTCGTCGGCACGACCCCGGCGAACGGCGAGGTCGTCGCGACGGCGCCCGAGTCCCTCACGCTGAGCTTCAACAACAACATCATCGAGGTCGGCACCGTGGTGAACGTCACGGGCCCCGACGGCTCCTCCGTCGCAGCTGGCGAGCCGACCGTCGCCGGCACTGAGGTCGTGCAGGCGCTCAACCCCGATCTCGCCGACGGCAGCTACACGGTCGTGTGGCGGGTGGTGTCGCAGGACGGTCACCCCATCAGCGGCACGCAGAGCTTCGCCATCGGCGCGGCGTCCGAGGGCGACGAGACCCCGGCCGTTCCCGAGACCGAGGAAGAGCACTCGCACGAGGACTCGGAATCGACCGAAGAGCACTCGCACGACGAAACGATGCACACCTTGGATGCTGAGGCCGGCCAGGCCTCGCCGTGGCCCTGGATCGGCCTGGGCGTCGCGGGCGTGCTCGCAGCGGGCGCCGTCGTGTTTGCGGTTCGCGCCTCTGGCCGGAAGAAGCGCGCGAGCGAAGCTGGCGCGACGGATAGCGCGGACACCACCGGCGCACCGACCGAATAGCGCCACCCTTCCTTCATTTTCCCCGCCGCAGGCGGCGCGATTTCGCGCGCCCGGCAATTCCTGAAAGCTGACTTCACTATGCGTATTTCTCTGAACTCCCTTCTCCTCCGTCCCCGTACCGCTCGCCTTGCCGCAGCTGGTGCCCTCGTCGTCGTCTCGACGTTCGGCCTCGCAGCGTGCTCTGCGCCGGAGTCGCCCAGCATCACCAAACATTCGGCGACGGAGAGCACCGCGTCAGAGCACGCGGGCGCCGCGCTTGAACAGGCCTGGGCGAAGTCTGGCGCCGGCGATATGAGCGCCGCGTTCGGTACCCTCGTCAACCACGGCGAAACTCCCCTCACCCTGGTCGGCGCCGAAACCACGGCCGCGTCCTCGGTCGAACTGCATGAGATGGCGATGGTCGACGGCGCCATGGTCATGCGGAAACTGTCGGGCGACTTCGACATCCCGGCCGGCGGTTCGCGGGAGCTCGCCCCCGGCGGCGAGCACCTCATGCTGATGGGCCTGACCGCCCCGCTCCTGCCCGGCGACGAGATCACCGTTACCCTGCAATTCTCCGACGGCACGACGCTCGACGTCTTGGTTCCGGTGCGTGACACCGCCGGCGCCGAAGAAGAGTACGCCCCGGGCGAGCACGATGACCATGCGACCGAGCACTAACCTCAGCCGCCGCGCCCTCCTCACGGGGGGCGCGGCCGGCGCCGGCGCGCTGATCGGCGCCGGGGCCACGGCCGTCGCGTTGCGGGGCGGCGCACCCGCCCCCGCGCCCCTCGAGCATCGCTTCGGCCAGGAACACGTTTCGTGTCACGGGGAGCACCAGGCCGGCATCGTCTCGGCGCCGGCCGCCCAGCATCGCTACGCCGCGTATGACCTTCGCCCCGAGGTCGATCGCGACGGGGTGCGCCGCCTCCTCCGGGTTTTGACGGCAGATATCGAAGCGCTGACCTCGGGCGAGGCTCCCCTCGCGGACAGCGAGCCCGAGCTGGCCGCGGTGCCGGCAGGGCTCACCGTCACCGTCGGATTTGGCGGGGGCCTCGTCGACCGGGTGGATCCTGCACAGCGTCCCACCTGGCTCGCCGCGCTGCCCGCGTTCTCTCGCGACGCGCTCGACGGCCGCCACGACGGCGGGGACCTGCTGCTCGTGATCGCCGGGGACGACTCGATCGCGGTGTCCCACGCGTCCCGCATGCTGCACCGCAGCCTCGCCTCGTTCGCCACCCCGCGCTGGGTGCAGCAGGGCTTCCGGCGCGCACGCGGGGCCGAGCACCCGAAGACGACGATGCGCAACCTCATGGGGCAGGTCGACGGAACGGTGAATCCCGCCCCCGATTCTCCGGATTTTGCGGGACTCGTCTGGCACAACACGGGGTGGCTCTCGGGCGGCAGCGCGCTCGTGGTGCGGCGCATCCGGATGGAGCTCGACACTTGGGAACAGGTCGACCGGCCCGGCCGAGAACAATCGATCGGGCGGACGCTGAAGAACGGGGCTCCGCTCACGGGTGCGCGAGAGCATGACGAGCCGGACTTCGCGGCGACCGACTCCCTCGGGCTCACCGTCATCCCGGACTTCGCGCACATTCGGCGCGCCCGCTCAGAGGACCCGGCCGAGCGGATCTATCGCCGTGCGGTGAACTACGACGACGGGACCGAGCAGGGGCTGCTCTTTGCGTGCTATCAGCGCGACCCACTCGCACAGTTCGTGCCGATTCAGCGTCGCCTCGACGAGCTCGATCTGCTCAACGAGTGGGTCACGCACACCGGATCGGCGGTGTTCGCCGTCCCAGGGGGCTGGCGCCCCGGAGGCATGCTGGGCGCGAGCCTGTTCGCTTAGCGGCGCTGCTCGAACGCCGACTGGTACAGACAAACCGACGCGGCGGTCGCCAGGTTCATGGACTCGGCGGCGCCGTAGATCGGGACTTTCAGCGAGCGGTCTGCGAGCGCGCGCGATTCTTCGCTGAGCCCCCGCGCCTCGTTGCCAAACAGCCAGGCCGCGGGCTCAGCGAGGGTACCGTCGTCGCGGGCATCGGTGAGGTCGTCCCCACGAACGTCCGCAGCCAGCACCCGGAGCCCTGAGGAGCGGGCGAGCTCCAGGAGCGAGGCGAGGTCTCCGGCGAGCGCGACCTGGATGTGGAAGAGTGATCCGGTCGTCGAACGCACGACCTTCGGGTGGAAAGGGTCGATGCACTCCCCCGCGAAAATAACGGCGTCCGCGCCGGCCGCGTCCGCCGCGCGGATGATCGTGCCGGCGTTGCCCGGGTCGCGAATCTCGTTGAGGATCGCGACCAACCGGGGCTTCTCGGCGAACACGGCGGAAAGCGCGGTCGGGAAGGCGCGGGCCACGGCCACGACACCCTGCGGGGTGACCGTGTCGGCCATCGCAGCGATGACGATGTCACTTGCCGCGTCGATCCTGCGACCGTGGTCGTTCGCGAGCGCCCCCAGCTCGGGGTGCTTCTCAAGCGCCTTCGGGGTCGCGTATATCTCGTCGACCAGGTCGGGTCGGTACATCAGCGCCTCGCGCACGGCCTGCGGTCCCTCGAGCAAGAACCGCCCGGTCGCCAAACGCTCGGACTTCTTCGCCAGTTTCGCCGCACGGCGCACGCTTGGGGAGCGCGGGTTCTCCATCACCCCACCAGTCTATCGCCGGCCGGGAAAACGTTCGGTGAACGGGCCGACACACAACAAAGCCCCGCCGGAAGACCGACGGGGCTTTGTGCATGAAGCGGGAAGAGCTTAGGCCTGCTTGGGCGCCGAGGTATCGGCAGGCAGGGCCTTCTTCGCGACCTCAACGATCGAGGCGAACGCTGCGGGCTCGTTCGTGGCGAGCTCCGAGAGCATGCGACGGTCAACCTCAACGCCGGCAATAGCCAGGCCCTGGATGAAGCGGTTGTAAGTCAGGCCGTTCAGGCGAGCGCCAGCGTTGATGCGCTGGATCCAGAGGCGACGGAAGTCACCCTTACGCTTACGACGATCGTTGTAGGCGTAGGTGTACGAGTGGAGCAGCTGCTCCTTGGCCTTCCGGTACAGGCGCGACCGCTGACCGCGGTAGCCCTCTGCACGCTCAAGGATTACGCGACGCTTCTTGTGGGCATTTACCGCCCGCTTTACTCTTGCCATTTCAGTTCTTCCTATTCAAAAAAAGTGTGGGGACCTAGTGACCGAGCAGCTTCATGGCCTGCTTCGCGTCACCCTTCGAGAGCATCGCGTCCGCGTTCAGGCTGCGCTTGCGCTTCGAGGACTTGACCTCGAGGTTGTGGCGCATGCCCGCACGCTGCTTCATGAGCTTGCCGGAACCGGTGAGCTTGAAGCGCTTCTTCGCCCCCGAGTGGGTCTTCTGCTTAGGCATCAATTTCTCCTTGTGTTGTGCGTGTCGCTCTCGCGACGACGTGTGGGCCGGACGAGTGTGTTACTCGGCCGAAGTCTCGGGCTGCTCGGCGCTCGTCTCATCAGAGACGTTGCGCCGGGTGGCCTTTGCCTCAGCGCGGCGAGCGTTCTGCTCGGCCTTCGCCTCGGACTTGTTCTTGAGCGGCGCGACGACCATGACCATGTTGCGGCCATCGATCATCGGGTTCGACTCGACGGTGCCGTACTCGGCGATCTCTTCCGCAAACTTCTGCAGCAGACGCACGCCCTGCTCGGGACGCGACTGCTCGCGACCGCGGAACAGGATCATTGCCTTGACCTTGTCGCCCTGACCCAGGAAGCCAATCGCGCGCTTGACCTTGGTCTCGTAATCGTGCGTATCGATCTTCAGGCGGAAGCGGACCTCCTTGAGGACCGTGTTGGCCTGGTTGCGCCGGGCTTCCTTGGCCTTCTGCGCCGCCTCGTACTTGTACTTGCCGAAGTCCATGATCTTGGCGACGGGAGGTACTGAGTTCGGGGCGACCTCGACGAGATCGAGATCTGCATCAGCCGCAAGCTTCAGGGCTGCGTCAATGGACACCACACCAACCTGCTCGCCGCCTGGACCTACCAGGCGAACCTCGGGGACGCGGATTCTGTCATTCGTACGGGGATCGCTGATCGCCGGCTCCTCTGATCTCGTGGGGCGACGGCTCCCCAACTCTGGGGTGCCACGTCGGCGAAGATCAGGGCCTGGCGTGCGTTCACGCAAAGCACTACACCCTAGAGCTGCCTGCCTGCGATGAACACTGACCGACGGGGTGTCAACAACCCGGTAACCTAGTAACTGGTTGCGGGTGGGAGAATCTCCACTTCAGTTCTCGATCGGATGAACGAGAGCCTCAGCAAGTTTAGCAGAAGACCCGCCGCCTTCCAAAGCGCCGATGCAGCGAGTACACGGCCCCGCAGCTTTTTGCTGTGGTCTTGGCCGAGAAAGAGAAATAGAACCCCATGAGCGAGACCCCCAACGAGCAGCCACTCGACACCACGAACGAGACGCTCATCGCCTCCAGCGAAACCGTCTCGCAGGCCACCCGCGATATCGCGGACGTCGCCGCGGTCGAGGTCATCACGACCGCCGCCGTGCACCTGCTCAGCGCCGCGGCAGTGAAGTGCGGACTCGCCCACAACCCCGAGGAAGAGACCGACCTCGACGAGGCGCGCAAGCTCATCAACGCGCTCGCCGGGCTCGTCACGGCGGGTGCCCCCGAGATCAGTGACTCGCACGCGCGCCCACTGCGCGACGGCCTGCGCTCCGTGCAGCTCGCCTTCCGCGAGGCGTCCGCAATCCCCGACGCGCCCGGCAAGGGCCCGGGCGAGAAGTGGACCGGCTCTGTCATCTAGCCTCACGACCAGGGGCGAGCGCGTCCGAGCGGGCCTGACGGACTCACTGTCCGTCGGGCTCGGCGTGTTTCCCCTCGGCATCGCGCTCGGTTTCCTCGTCGTGCAGGTCGGCCTCCCTGGCTGGGTGGCGCCAGCGCTCTCAATTGTGGTGTTCGCGGGTTCCGTTGAGCTGCTACTCACCACCATGCTCGCGGCCGTCGCGCCGCTCTCCACGATCGCAGTGGCCGTCTTCGCGGTGAACTTCCGCCACGTCTTCTACGCATTCTCGTTCCCGATCGAGGTCGTAAGGCCAGGGTTTGCCCGCGCCTACTCCGTCTACGCGATGATCGACGAGGCGTACGCGACCGCGGCGCTCATGCCGCGCGAGGTGAACTCGAGCACCCGCATGCTCACGATGCAGGTCGCGTGCCACGCCTACTGGGTGGCCGGTGGGCTCGTGGGTCTCGCGATCGCGAGCGCGCTGCCCGCGCCGATCGAGGGGTTCGAATTCGCACTCTGCGCGCTCTTCATCGTGATGACGCTCGACGCCTTCCGGTCGAAGCGCGAGTTGCCCTCGGTGCTGCTCGCCGGCGTCTCGGCTTCCGTGGCGCTCCTCGCGACCCCGGGCGCAGCCATGCTCGTCGCGCTGATCCTCTTCGCGGCGCTGCTCGCGCTTCGCTACGCCCTCGTGCGCGAACACGAGCCTGTCGCCCCAGAGGAGGGAGAGCTCCCCCATGCCGAGCACTGAGTACCTGATCGCCGCGATCGTCATCTCGGGGCTCATCACATTCGCCCTCCGCGCGATCCCGTTCGCCATCCTGAAGCCGCTGCGCAAGTCGCGCTTCATCACCCGCATGGGTCGATGGATGCCGGCGGGAATCCTCGTGATTCTCGCGATCATCACGCTGCAGGGGGTACTCGTCGAGCGCCCCGGCACGTGGTGGGCCGTCCCGGTCGCGGCAGCTGTCACGGTGGCAGTGCACCTCGCGACGCGTCGCCGCACGGTGCTCAGCGTCGGCGCCGGCACCGCCTGCTACGTCGCGCTGATCGCGTTCTTTCCGGCCTAGCAGGGGCGGATTCCGCTTAGCTTTGGTCGGGAGCGCGCAGGCTCACCGTCATCGAGTCCACCCGATCGGCGATCAGCGCGCTCTCAGCCCAGCGCTGCTGCATCCGCGCCAGCAGCGCGTCGAGCGCGGCCCGATCGAGGCCCGGGGCAAGCGTCAGCACCACTCGGGTCTCGGGAGCAATCAGGCGGGCCAATGGGTCTCCCGGTTCGAGCGTGATGCCGAGCACGTCCGGTTCCGCGGCGATGCTCAGCGCGAACGCGGCTACGACCTCGGGCTCGGCCCAGCCCGGGAGCACCCGCTGGCCGAGCGCGAACGCCTCGAGCGCGGTGCGGCGAACGCCGTACTCGCGCTCGGGCGTCGCCGCGTCAATCATGATCAGGTCGGTGTGTTCCTGCGCCGCGGCGAGGGCCGCCTGCGCTCCCGGAACCGGGATCGGCCGGGCCTCAGGGTGCCACCGCTGCATCGTCTCGACGGAGCTGAAGATCGGCAGCACTCGGCGCCCATCGGGAGCCGCCACCGTCACAATCGAGAGCTCCTGGGTTTTCTCGACGATGCGCCCCTCAGGGGTCTCGCCGAGCTCGCCCGCCTCCGCAATCAGCGCGACGAGAAAGCGCTCGGCACCAAAAGCCGCGACCGCGTCGGCGTGCGCCTCGGCGAGCTCGCGAAGCGCCGCCGGGTCGCCCCCGGCGCTTCGCTCGCCCACTTCACGCACCCGCGCCACCGCTGCCGACACCGCGACCGGAGTCGTGCCGTCGTCACCGGCGAACGCGGTGCCGTGGTGGTCGAACGTTCGACCTTCCCACGGGAATCCCGCGGAATCGACGTCGCCGCCGGGCACCAACCCTGCGGGCAGGGCGGGGCCGGGTGCAGGCTTTTGCCCGTCCGGCCATCCCTCGGAGGGAAGCTGCTTGGCGGCCATAGCCTCTGCTAGTCCCCGGCGACGTCGAGTGCGGCAGCGAGCGTGAAGGCCCCTGCGTACAGCGCCTTGCCGACGATCGCACCCTCAAGGCCGAGCGGCACGAGCTGGCGCAGTGCGGCGAGGTCGTCCAAGCTCGAGACGCCGCCCGAGGCGACGACCGGGCGGTGCGTGCGCTCGAGGACCTGCGTGAGCAGCTCGAGGTTCGGGCCGCGGAGGGTGCCGTCCTTCGTCACGTCGGTCACGACGTACCGTGCACAACCGACCTTCTCGAGGCGCTCCATGACGTCCCAGATGTTGCCGCCGTCCTCGGTCCAGCCGCGTGCCGCCAGAGTCTCGCCGCGCACGTCGAGGCCGACCGCGATGCGCTCGCCGTACCGGGCGATCACCGAGCGGGTCCACTCAGGGTTTTCGAGGGCAGCGGTGCCCAGGTTGATGCGCTTGGCGCCGAGGCCGAGCGCTGCTTCGAGGCTCGCGTCGTCGCGAATGCCTCCCGAGAGCTCAATGTTGACGCCCTTCGACTGACGAATGACCTTCCGCAGGATCGCGGCGTTGTTGCCGCGTCCGAATGCCGCGTCGAGGTCGACGAGGTGCACCCATTCGGCACCCTGCTCGATCCAGTCGAGAGCGGCGTCAACCGGGTTGCCGTAGTTGGTCTCGGTTCCGGCCTCGCCCTGGGTGAGGCGCACTGCCTTCCCATCGGCGACGTCGACCGCGGGCAGCAGCTCCAGCTTGGGGCGCTTGTTGAACTCGCTCATCGTTCCTTCTTGTTTGCAACGTGGAGGTCCGGGCCAATGGCCTCGCGGCCGCACGGAACAAGACACCAGCCTAGCCCAGGCTGCGGACCCAATTCTCAAGCAGCCGGATCCCGGGCTCACCCGACTTCTCGGGGTGGAACTGGGTCGCCGACAACGGGCCATCCTCGACGGCGGCGATGAACCGTTCACCGTGCTCGGCCCAGCTCACGCGGGCCGTCTCGGGTGCGCCCGCGGCGGTGTCCCATTCGGTCGCCGCGTTCGAGTGTACGAAGTAGAAACGTTCGTTCTCGATGCCGTCGAAGAGCACCGATCCTGCCGCCACCTCGACCGTGTTCCAGCCCATGTGCGGCAGCACCGGCGCCTCGAGCTCACGAACGGTGCCCGGCCAGCGAGCGAGGCCTGCGGTCTCAGCGCCGCGCTCGATGCCGCGGGAGAACAGAATCTGCTCGCCGACGCAGATGCCGAGCACCGGGCTGCCGGCGTCGAGCCGCCGCGCGATGATGGCGTCACCAGTCACGCTCTCGAGCTGCCGCATGACGGCGTCAAACGCACCGACGCCGGGAACCAACAGCCCGTCGGCCTCGGCGATCTCGACGGGGTCCCGGGTCAGGCTGACCTCGGCGCCGGCGCGCACCAGCGCTTTCACCGCAGAGTGCACATTGCCGGAACCGTACTCGAGGACGGCGACGCGCGGCAGGCTCACAGTGCGCCCTTGGTGGAGGGCACCCCCGCGACCCGCGGGTCCAGTTCCTTTGCCTGTCGGAAAGCGCGCGCGAACGCCTTGAACTCCGCCTCGGCGATGTGGTGCGGGTCGCGACCCTCGACGAGACGGACGTGCACCGTCAGGCGCGCGTTCAGCGTGATGGCCTCGAAGAAGTGACGCACCATTGAACCGGTGAAGTGACCGCCGATGAGGTGAAACTCGAAGCCGGCGGGCTCGCCGCTGTGCACGAGGTAGGGGCGCCCCGAGATGTCGACGACCGCCTGCGCGAGCGCCTCATCGAGCGGCACGAGGGCATCGCCGTACCGCGAGATCCCGCTCTTATCGCCGAGCGCCTCGAGCAGGGCCTGGCCGAGCAGGATCCCGGTGTCCTCGACGGTGTGGTGCACGTCGATGTGGATGTCACCCTTCGCGCGCACCGTGAGGTCGGTGAGCGAGTGGCGGGCGAACGCCGTCAGCATGTGATCGAAGAACGGCACGCCGGTCTCGATATCCGACTCGCCCGTGCCATCGAGGTTCACGGAAACGGTGATCTGGGACTCGCTCGTCGCACGCTCAAGCGTTGCGGTGCGGGGGGCTGCGCTCATGTGCACCATCCTAGCCAGAACGCCGGTCGCCCTAGCGGTCGTTCGGCGCCAGTTCGGTGAGCGCCGCGATCAGCGTCGTCGTCTCGGCTTCGGTTCCCGCCGTCATCCGCAGGTGGCCCTCGATCGCGAGATCGCGAATCAGGATGCCGCGTTCGCGAAGCGCCGTGAACGTCGCCGCCGGGTCAGCGAAGCCGCCGACGAGCAGGAAGTTCGCACCCGAGTCGTGGACGCGATAGCCGAGTTCCAGGAGCGCGACGGCGAGGCGGTCGCGCTGCACGCGAATGTCGGCCACCGTCGCGAGCATGGGGCCCGCGTGCCGGACGGCGGTGGTGGCCGCCGCCTGGGTGAGCGCGGACAGGTGGTAGGGCAGGCGCACCAGGCGGAGGGCGTCGACCACGGCGGCGTCCGCGGCGAGATAGCCGAGCCGCACGCCGGCGAAGGCGAACGCCTTGCTCATCGTGCGCGAGACCAGCAGGCGGGGGCGTCCGGGCAGCAGGGCGATCGCGCTCGGGTTCTCCGCGTCGAACTCGGCATACGCCTCGTCGACGATCAGGATCCCGTCGGTGGCGTCGTACGCCGCCGTAATGACGTCGGCCGTCGTCGTCGTGCCGGTCGGGTTGTTCGGCGTGCAGATGATCGTGATCGAAGGAGCGTGCTCGCGAATCGCCGCCTCGACGAACTCGGCGTCGAGCGCGTAGCCCTCGGGCCGCTCGATGCCGATCCATTCGGTGTCGGTTCCCGCGGCGAGCAAGGGGTACATCGAGTAGGTCGGGGTGAAGCTCAGGAGCGAACGACCCGGGCCACCGAACGCCTGCAGCACCTGCTGCAGCACCTCGTTCGACCCGTTGGCGGCCCACAACTGCGCTGCGGTCAGGCCGTGACCGAGATAGCCGGCGAGTCCCTCGCGCAGCTCGGTCGCCTCGCGATCGGGGTATCGGTTCACCCCGCGCACCGCCTCGACCAGGGCTGCTGCGATGTCCGCCACGACCTCTTCGGGCAGCGGATGGGTGTTCTCGTTGACGTTCAGGCTCACGGGCACGGCGTCTTGCGGTGCCCCATAGGGGCGCTTGCCCACCAGGTTGTCGCGGAGGGGAAGATCACTCAGGCTGGTCACCCAGCTAGTCTACGAGACCCGACCCCTTGACGACGCTCGGGTTGTCGGAGAACCGCAGCGGTACGGCCAGGGTCTGCCCGACCTCAACGTCGGAGCCCCCCAGCTGGTTCAGGCGCACGATCTCAGAGATCAGGTCGCGCGGATCGGCCTTCGGATCGAGCCCGCTCGAAATCTGCCAGAGCGAGTCGCCCGGCTGAACGACAAGGTAGCCGAACTCCTGCTGGCTCGACTCGCTCGACGCCTGGGCCTGAGCTGCGCCGAAGACCGCGCCGAACACGACGACGCCGAGGACGAGCAGCGATACGAACGCCGCAAGCACGATGCGCCCGCGGCGGGTAATCCGCAGCCGGGTGCGGGCGGTGGCTGATGACGCCGACATGCCCGACACGGGCAGTGAGATGACAGACATTGTTCCTCCTCGATCAGTACGTTCGAGACGCTCCGCACCAGTTCGATGCGAACATTTGTTTCGAATGTATCTTCGAACAAACGATTTCGCAAGCTCAAATTCGAACATCGTGACGATATATTCCTTGCGACACTCGAACAGATGTTTGTTTTTGCTCGAACATTGGGGCTAGTGTTTCGAACACGAGCTCACTGAACCACGGACCACCGACATTGACGTTTGCGCGGTGGTTCCGCCCGAAAGGACTGCACTATGGCCAGCTCCTCCACCCGGTCGAATGGCCGCGGTAAGCCGCTTTCCGAGAAGCAGCGGGCGATTCTCGAGTTCATCTCGCGCTCGGTCGAGAGCCGCGGCTATCCGCCGAGCATGCGCGAGATCGGCGACGCGGTCGGCCTCGCGTCACTGTCGAGCGTGACCCACCAGCTCGGCAACCTTGAGCTCGGCGGCTACATTCGCCGCGACCCAAACCGACCGCGCGCGCTCGAGGTGCTGGTCGAACTCGCCGAAAGCCGCAGCGCCCGCGAGGCCGAGAACGGCCCCGAGACCGGTGAAGCTCGCCTGGTTCCCCTCGTCGGCAGAATCGCCGCCGGCATTCCGATCACGGCCGAGCAGCAGGTCGAGGAGCTCGTGCCGCTCCCCCGCCAAATCGTCGGCGGCGGTCAGCTCTTCATGCTCCGCGTCGTCGGAGACTCGATGATCGATGCGGCGATCTGCGACGGCGACTACGTGGTGATCCGCCAGCAGAACACCGCCGAGAACGGCGACATCGTCGCCGCGATGCTCGACGAGGAAGCCACCGTCAAGGTCTTCCGGCAGCGCGACGGCCACACCTGGCTGCTCCCGCGCAACAGCGCGTTCGAACCCATCCTGGGCGACCACGCCGACATTCTCGGCAAGGTCGTAGCGGTCTTCCGCTCGGTCTAGGCCCGCACCGGGTCAGGGGTCAGCAGCCCGAGCTCTCGCAGCACCGCGAGCACCTGCTCGTGCCGGTTGAAGGTGTACAGGTGGATCGAGGGAGCGCCGCCCGCCAAAAGCTCGCGGGAAAGCGCGAGCGTGAACTCGACCCCGAGCTCGGGGGCGTACCCGCCCGCCTCTTCCAGCGCACGCTCGAGCGTTGCCGGCGCCGGTCGTCCGGCGAGCTGAGCCACACGACGCAGCTGCGCCGACGTCGACACCGGCATCAGCCCCGGCAGCACCGGGATCGTCAGCCCGGCCGCGCGCGCCTCGTCGACGAAGCCCAGGTATTCCTCCGCATGGAAGAACAGCTGCGTGATCGCGAGCGACGCCCCCGCCTCCTGCTTCGCGACGAGCCAGTCGAGGTCGGCCGAACGCGACCGCGTCGACGGGTGCCCGTTGGGGTACGCCGCCACGGCGGTGCGCCCCACGCTCGTAAACGCCGGGCGTTCGGAACGCACCTGCGTGACAAGGGCGGTGAGCTCGGCCGCCGAGATTGCGGAGGCAACGTCCGCCTCGCTCTGGCCCGCCGGCGGGTCGCCCCGCAGCGCCAAGAAGTCGTGAATGCCCGAGTCCATGAAGGCGTTGATCTGACGCCGTAGCTCGTCCCGGTCGTCCCCCACGGTCGTGAGGTGCGCGAGCGGCAACGCGTCGGTGTGCCGGCGCAGGTACTGCAACAGCTCCAGCGTGGCGTCTCGGTTCGTCCCGTTCGCGCCGTACGTCACCGAGATGAAGTCGGGCTCGGCCGCCGAGAGGTGCTGCACCGCGTGGCCGAGCGCGAGCGCCGCCGACGGCGTGCGGGCGGGAAACACCTCGAACGAGAATCGGGCGAGGGTTGGGCGGGATCCGGTGAGCAGCAGGGCGTTCACGAGGCAACCCCCGCGAGCTCGGCGCGTGCCAGCTCGGTGCCCCGAACGCGGGTCGCGATCTTCGCGAACGCCACCTCACGCGCAAAATCCGCCGAGCCATGACGCGGCTTGTCGTCGATGACGTACGGCGAGAAGCCGCAGTCGTCCGTTGAGCCGAGCCGCTCGGGCGGGACGAACCGGGCCGCCCGCACCAGTTGGTCGCGCACCTCCTCAGCCGTCTCGAGCCTCGGTGTGAGCGGGTTTGTGACGCCCAAGCGCACGTGCGGGGCCCGTTCACCCAGGCGAGTGATCTCGCGCCCCACGAGCGCGGCAACGCGATCGGGGTCGCGCTCGCTCGCCGCCTGCACGAGGAAGTACCCGGCCTCGATCTGGAACAGCTCCGGGATCAGTTCCGCGTAGTCCACCTCGGCGCTGTGCGCCGAGTCCCGGTCGCTTCCGGGACAGGTATGGACGCCGATCCTGGCGCGATCCTCGGCCGAGAACCGGTCGAGCACGCGGTTGATCAGCTCGATGAACCCACCGAGGCGCTCGCGGCCCGCCCACGGCTGCCGGGCGTCACGGCTCAGCGCAAGCCGGCCCTCGGTGAAGTCGATCGACACCCGGGTCGCGCCCGCAGCGAAGGCCCCGCCGATGTCGTCCGCGCACGCGTCGACCAGGTCGTCGTGGAACCGCTCGCGCGGGTAGTCCGGCAGCGCTCCCTCGAAGGGGTACATGAGCGACAGCATCGCGGGCGAGACGACCGCCTGCTTGAGCGGCAGATCGGTGTGCTGCCGGGCCAGGGTCAGGTCGTCCGCGGCCCATGCCCGGTACCGAAATGGCCCGAACGTCAGCCGAGGAAGCACGCGGTGATGCCCGTCCGCGAAGACCGCGAACACGTTCGCCGCGGCCTCCGCAGCGTCGTTGGCCCCTGAACCGCCGAGCGGATAGCTCGCGAAACTCTGCCGACGCTGCTCGCCGTCAGTGATGAGCGGCGACCCCGTCTCAGCAAAGCGGGCCAGCGTATCGGCGACGGCGTGATCCTGCTCGACTTGCAGCAGCGCAGGATCGGCGAGGCCCGCCTCGACGTCCAGCACCGTCCGCTGCAGACGCGACGGGCGCGGGATCGAGCCGACTGGTTCAGTGGGCAACACGACGGTGATCTCCTAGGCGCCGCGCACGGCGTGGGCCGCGCGCACGAGGTTGGTCAGGCTCTCGACGGTCTCGGCATAGCCGCGGGTCTTCAAGCCGCAATCGGGGTTCACCCAGAGCTGCTGACCGGGGACGTGCGCCGTGGCGATGCCGAGCAATTCGGTGAGCTCCTCGACGCTGGGCACGCGGGGCGAATGGATGTCGTAGACCCCCGGGCCGATCCCGCGTGAGAAACCCGTGCGACCGATCGGCTCAACGACGTCCATGCGGCTGCGCGCGGCCTCGATGCTCGTGACGTCGGCGTCAAGGCCGTCGACCGCGTCGATGATCTCGCCGAACTCCGAGTAACAGAGGTGCGTGTGGATCTGCACTCCCGCGGCCGCCGAACCCGTGGCGAGACGGAAGGCGCCCACCGACCAATCGAGATACGCGGCCTGACGGTCGGCATCGAGCGGCAGGAGTTCGCGCAGCGCCGGCTCGTCCACCTGGACAATGCCGGTGCCGGCCGCCGCCAGGTCGTCGATCTCGTCGCGCAGGGCGAGCGCGACCTGGGACGCCGTCTCACCGAGCGGCTGGTCGTCGCGAACGAAGGACCAGGCCAGGATCGTGACGGGACCCGTCAGCATGCCCTTCACCGGCTTCTCAGTGAGGGACTGGGCGTAGCTCGTCCATGCCACCGTGATCGGCGCGGGGCGCGACACATCGCCCCACAGGATCGAGGGCCGCGTCGCGCGTGTGCCATATGACTGCACCCAGCCGTGCTCGGTGACCGCGAAGCCGTCGAGGTGCTCGGCGAAGTACTGCACCATGTCGTTGCGCTCGGCCTCGCCGTGCACGAGGACATCGAGACCGATCTCCTCCTGCAGGCGGATGACGCGTGCGATCTCCTCGCGGAGGAAGCCGTCGTAGGCCACCTGGTCGATTTCGCCGCGGGTGAAGGCCGCACGTGCGGTGCGAATCTCGGTGGTCTGCGGGAAAGACCCGATGGTCGTCGTGGCGAGCTGGGGGATGCCGAGCGCCGCCTGCGCAGCGTGGCGATCGGCGTTCGCGGCGCGGTTGCGATCGGCCAAGCCGACTGCCGCCGCGCGGGCGCGCACGCCGCCGTCGCGCACCCCTGGGGCCGCGGCCCGGTCGGCCAGTGCCGCGTCGGTGTCGGCAAGCTCGACCTCGATGGCGTCACCGCCCTCGGCGAGTCCCTTGGCCAGGATCACGACCTGCTCGACCTTCTGGTCGGCGAACGCGAGCCAGGACGCGAGGCGGACGTCAAGCTTTGACTCCTCGTCAACGTCGTGCGGGACGTGTTGCAGGCTGACGGCGGTACCCGCGACGACCGCGATACCCGCATCCGCAAGCCGGGTCAGGGTGGCGAACGCCGCGCGCGAGTCGGTGCGCCAGACGTTTCGACCGTCGACCACGCCGGCGACGAGCTGAGTGCCCGCGAAGGCCTCGGCGAGCTCCCCCGAGGCGAGTGCTGATTCCGGCAACGTGCCGCGCACGAGGTCCGCCTGCACCGCCTCGACCGGGAGCCGGCCCAGTCGGGCCAGCGCCCGGGAGCTGTCGCCGTAGGGCGCGGTCAGCAGGATCGCGGGCCGGCTCGTGCGCACCTCGGCGGCGCCGAGCTGCGCGTAGGCGCGCTCCACGAGCGAAGCGATCTCTTCGCGCGACACGCTCAGCGAGTCCGAGACGAGCGCCGGCTCGTCGAGCTGCACCCAGGCAGCCCCGGCGGCGGCGAGTTCACGCAGCAGCTCGGCGTAGACCGGCACGAGCTCGTCGAGGCGCTCGATCGGGCGGAATCCCTCGGGCGCACCGTCTGCGGGCTTCGCGAGCAGCAGGAAGGTGACCGGGCCGACGAGCACCGGGCGCGACTCGACGCCGTCCTCGCGCGCTTCGGCGACGAGGGCCGTCAGCGCCGACGCGTTCGCCGCGAACGGCGTCTCGGCGTCGATCTCAGGCACGCTGAAGTGATAGTTCGTGTCGAACCACTTCGTCATCTCGAGGGGCTGGCGGTCGCGGTCACCGCGGGCGAGGGCGAAGGTGCGCTCAAGTGGGCTCCCCTCAATGCCGCGGAAGCGCTCGGGGATGGCGCCGACGGCGACGAGGGCGTCGAGCACCTGGTCGTAGTAGCTGAAGCTCTCGGGGATCGCCCCGCCGGTCGCGGAGAGGCCCAGGCCGGTCAGCCGGGCGCGCGTCGTCCGGCGCAGCGTCCGCGCGACGCCCTCGAGATCGGCCTGGGTCGAGGCGCCCTTCCAGAACGACTCGATCGCGCGCTTGAGCTCGCGACGGCGGCCGAGGCGGGGGTAGCCCAGGATGGTGGCGGGGGGAAGCAAGGGGGCAGACATCGGTGGCGGGTCCTCTGCAGTTGCTGCGTGGGCCGGGCTGACATTCCTGACAGGATCCCGGCGCCGTCGGGGTGAAATCCCTGGCGACAGGCCCAAGCTAACAACCGCATCGGCGCGCACGCACGCATGTGTCGTCCCGCGACATCACACGACGCAACACGGCGAAACGCTACGTCATATAGGGCGAAAGCTTGGCCAACATCTCGCCAGAAACAAACGCGTGCACGCGCGTGCCGTCCTCGACGTACTCGGTGTTCACCACCCGGTTGCGCTCGTGCATTTCAGCGACGAGTCCCCCCTTGTCGTAGGGCACCACGACGGTGACCTCGATGTCGGGCATGGGGAGGGTCGCGTCGATGCGCTCCTTGAGTTCCCGGAGGCCCTCGCCTGTGCGCGCGGAGACAAACACGGCGTCGGGGGCGAGCCCGTGCATGAGCAGGCGGCGGTCGTCGTCGATGAGGTCGGCCTTGTTGACCACCACGATCTCGGGGATCGCCTTGGCGTCTACCTCGGCGATGACATCGCGCACGGTTTTCAGCTGCGCTTCGGGGTCGGGGTGCGAGCCGTCGACGACGTGCAGGATCACATCGGCATCAGCGACCTCCTCGAAGGTCGAGCGGAACGCCTCGACCAGCTGATGCGGGAGGTTGCGCACAAAGCCCACCGTGTCGCTGTACGTGAAGGTGCGCCCGTCGGCGGTCTCGGACTGGCGCACGGCCGTGTCCAGGGTCGCGAACAGCTCGTTCTGCACGAGCTCGGCCGAACCGGTCAACCGGTTCAGCAGGCTCGACTTGCCGGCGTTCGTGTAGCCGGCGATGGCGACTGACGGCACCTCGCCGCGCTTGCGGTTCGCGCGCTTCGCGTCGCGGGCCGGAGTCATCTCCTTAATCTGCTTGCGCAGCTTGGCGATGCGCGTGTTGATCTTTCGGCGATCGAGCTCCATCTGCGTCTCGCCGGGGCCGCGCGAGCCCATGCCCGCGCCGGCACTACCGACCTGGCCACCGGCCTGGCGCGACATCGACTCGCCCCAGCCGCGCAGACGCGGCAGGAGGTACTGCAGCTGGGCGAGCTCGACCTGAGCCTTGCCCTCTCGGCTCTTCGCGTGCTGGCTGAAGATGTCGAGGATGACGGCGGTGCGGTCGATGACCTTCACTTTGACGACGTCCTCGAGCGCGCGGCGCTGGCTGGGCGCAAGTTCGGTGTCGGCGACCACGGTGTCCGCCTTCTGCGCGGCGACAAGTTCGGCGAGATCTGCGGCCTTGCCCTTGCCGAGGAAGGTCGCGGGATCTGGCTTGAGTCGACGCTGCAGCAGGCCGTCCAGCACCGTCGCCCCGGCGGTCTCGGCAAGCGCGGCGAGCTCGCGCAGCGAGTTCTCCGCCTCCTCGAGCCCGCGGGTCTGCGGGTAGATGCCGATCAAGATAATGTTCTCGATCCGCAACTCGCGGTTCTCAACCTCGGTGACGTCCTCGAGCTCCGTCGAGAGACTGCGCAC
This sequence comes from Leucobacter sp. CX87, assembly GCF_018682295.1. Classification (NCBI taxonomy): domain Bacteria; kingdom Bacillati; phylum Actinomycetota; class Actinomycetes; order Micrococcales; family Microbacteriaceae; genus Leucobacter; species Leucobacter sp. CX87. The sequence continues at coordinate 578,719 of NZ_JAFIRI010000001.1, forward strand.
ACGCTTGAGCGACGCACGATCCTCGCGCTCCATGCGGATCGCGTCGAGATCGCTTGCGAGCTGATCGTGCGTGTCTGAGCCGAGCGCCTGGGCCCGGCCGTCGAGCACACCGCCCGAGCGGATCACGGGCGCCGGGTCTGACCCCGCGGCACGACCGATCACGCGATCAAGCAGGGCGTCCGTGCTGTCAGTACCCGATTCCTGGCTTGCAGCGGCCTCGTCGGTGGTTTCTCCGCGCTCGCGCGATTCGTGCTTCGTCATCTTCGTCCCAGTCTACGGGGCGCACGCGCCCATTTCGCGGGGAGCAGAATGCGGCTGCGCGCAGGATCCTGCCGGTGCCAGCCCCCACTCAATGGGATACTGGCTGACATGACGGATTCCGGGCAGCAGCACTATTTCTCAGCGACCCCGGAGGGCGAGTTCAAGACCCGCACCATCACGGCCGAACTCGCGGGCGCGCCCCGCGAACTCACCACCGCCGGCAGCACCTTCAGCCCCGAGCACCTCGACCAGGGCACCGAGATCCTGCTGCGCAAGATCCCCGAGGCCGAGGGTACCGGGGCGATTCTCGACCTCGGCTGCGGCTGGGGGCCCATCGCGCTCGCTGCGGCGCTCGAGGCGCCAGAGGTGACGGTCTGGGCGCTCGACGTCAACGAGCGCGCGCTCGAGCTGACGCGCCGCAACGCCCAGGCGCTCGGACTCGAAAACGTCCGCGCCGTGACGGCTGCTGAGATTCCCGACGATCTTCGCTTTGACGAGATTCGCTCGAACCCGCCGATTCGTGTGGGCAAGGAGGTCCTGCACGAGCTGCTGCGCACCTGGCTGCCGCGCCTCGTCCCCGGGGGCGTCGCCTACCTGGTTGTCGCGAAGCACCTCGGCGCCGACTCACTGCAGCGCTGGCTCGCCGAGGAGTTCCCCGAGCTCGAGGTGTACCGCCTCGGTCGCGACAAGGGCTTCCACATCATCTGCGCACAGGCGTAAACGCCCGTGGTCAACGGTCCGATGCGGCGCCTGGGCGCCCAGGGCCCGGCGCTCGTCATCCTGGCGCTGCTCTGCCAAGAGGTCGGCGCCTCGTTCGCGATCCTGGTCTTTCCCGTGGCCGGGCCGGTTGGCATGGTCGCCATTCGCCTGTGGTTCTCGGCGATCGTGCTCTGGATCCTGGTGCGCCCGAAGCTTCGCGGGCTGAGCCCCGCCGCTTGGCGGACGGTGCTCGGCTATGGCCTCGTGCTCACCGCAATGAACCTCACGTTCTATCTCTCGCTCGAGCGGCTGCCGCTCGGCACCGCGGTCACGATCGAAGTGCTCGGCCCGCTCGCGCTCAGCGTCATCACGGGGCGGCGCTGGCTGAGCCTCCTGTGGGCGCTCGTCGCGTTCGGCGGCGTCATGCTGCTGAGCTGGCAGCCGAACGCCGAACCGCTTGACCCCATTGGCGTCGGCTTCGCGCTCGCCGCCGCGGTGATGTGGGCGAGCTACATCCTGATGACGAAGCGCACGACCGAACACTTCAGCGGCATGACGGGGTTCACCCTCGGCATGACGGTCGGCGCGATCGTCGTCACCCCGCTCGCCGCGGCGACCACCGGGGCGAGCCTTTTCGAGCCGAACGTGCTCCTGATCGGCATCGCGATCGCGCTGCTTTCATCGGCCATCCCCTACGGGCTCGAGATGCGCGCGCTGCGTGTGCTGCCCGCGAGCACGTTCTCGGTGCTGCTCGCGCTGGCCCCCGCCATCGCCGCGCTCACCGGCGCGATCGTGCTGCAGCAGCACCTCACCCTCGCGGCCTATCTGGGAATCGCACTTGTCACCCTCGCCGGCATCGGCGCGGTGCGGGCTCGGCGTAGTCTGGAACAATCAGTCGAGGAGGCGCCATGAGCACATCAGTAGATTCCACCTATGACACGCAGGTTGCCGAGCTGCTGGCCGAGCTCGAATCGCTCGAGAACCCGAAGATGCGCGCCGTGAACGAAAAGCACGGCGACGACCACGGCGTGAACCTCGGCCAGCTTCGGGCCATCGCCAAGCGACTGAAGCCACAACCCGACCTCGCACGCGAGCTCTGGCGCACCGACGTGACGGCGGCGCAGCTGCTCTCGATCCTCATCAGCCGCCCCAAGCTGTTCACCGCCGACGAGCTCGATCAGATGCTGCGGGAAGCCCGTGCTCCCAAGGTGCACGGCTGGCTCGTCGAGTACATCGTGAAGAAGGGCCCGCACAAGGAAGGGCTCCGGAGGCTCTGGATGAATGATGCAGACCCCGTCGTCGCCAGCGCCGGCTGGGCGCTCACCAGTGAGCGTGCGGCCAAAGCCCCGGAAGGTCTCGACCTCCCCGCCCTCCTCGACACGATCGAGGCGGAGATGGTCGCCGCGCCCGAGCGCCTGCAATGGGCGATGAACCAGTGCCTCGCCGAGATCGGGATCGCGCACCCCGAGCTGCGCCCGCGCGCGCTCGACATCGGCGAGCGGCTCGAGGTACTGAAGGACTATCCCACCCCTCCGGGTTGCACCTCCCCCTTTGCGCCCGCCTGGATCCAAGAGATCGTGCGCCGCAACGAGGAAAAGGCACTCGCCGCGGGCGTCGTCTAGCGGGAAGCCACAACAACCGCGCGCGACTGCGGCGAGCGCTCCCTCCGCCACTACGCTGGCAGCCATGAGTGTCGTCGTCGCCCCACGTCAGGGATCAGCAGAGCGCCTGTCGCGCATGATCCAGCTGCCCACGGTCTCCGCCGAGTTGGCCGAGCGCGGGCGGGAGCCGTTCGAGGCGTTCGTCCTGCTCCTTGAGGAGCTGTACCCGCTCACCCACGCGGCGCTCGCGCGCGAGCGCATCACCGACTTCGGCCTCCTGTTTCGCTGGCCCGGGCAGGACGCGACGGCCGCGCCAGTCGTCCTGATGGCGCACTACGACGTCGTGCCGGTCGACGAGTCGGACGCCTGGACCTATCCGCCGTTCGCTGGCCGCATCGAGGGCGAGTTCGTGTACGGGCGCGGCGCGCTCGACGACAAGGGCCCGCTGCTCGTGATCCTGGAAGCGGTGGAGAACCTGCTCGCCTCAGGGTTCACCCCCGCCCGCGACGTCTACCTCTCGTTCGGCGGGAACGAAGAGAGCTTTGGCGACGCCGCGATTTCCATCGCGCAGACCTTCCAGGATCGCGGCATCGTGCCGTGGCTGGTGCTTGACGAGGGCGGGGCGGTTGTCGACGCGCCACTCCCGTTTGTCCAGGGCACCGCGGCCATGATCGGTGTGGGCGAGAAGGGTATTGCGACCGTGCGCCTCTCGGCTCGCGGCGACGGCGGGCACGCCTCTGCCCCGCCCAAGATCACCGCGGTGGGCCGCGTCTCCCGCGCCGTGCATCGGGTCACCCCCAGCACGTTCCCGGTGCGCACCCCCGCCGCAATCTCGCGCATGCTACAGCTCTTCTCCAACCGCACCCCGGGGCCCGCGCGGGCGCTCCTCCGGATCCTCGCCGCGGCGCGACCGCTCACGGGAGTGGTCTTCGCGGCCCTCGGCGGAGAGCCCGCGGCGCTCGTGCGCACGACGGTCGCCCCGACCATGCTGTCGGGAGGAACCGCGTCGAACGTGCTGCCCTCGCAGGCGAGTGCCACCATCAACCTGCGCATCGCCCTCGGCGAGACGGTGGCTGGGACGGCAGCGCGGATCCGGCGCCGTGTGCGCGACCCCTTGGTGTCCGTCGAGGTCGTCGAGGGCAGCGAGCCCTCGCCCGAGTCCGCGACGAACAATGCGCAATTCGCGATGCTCGCGCGCGCGGTGGGGGTCTCTCACCCCGAGGCGCAGGCGGTGCCGTACGTGATGATGGCGGCGACCGATTCGCGCCACTTCCACCGTTTCACGCCCGCCGTCTACCGCTTTGCGCCGCTCGCGATGTCCTCCGAGCTCCGAGCGACCATTCACGGCGTCGACGAGCGGGTGGCGATCGCCGAGCTCGCGCGCGGGGAACGCTTCCATCGCGAACTCATCGAACGGCTCGCGCCCGACACAAAGCGAGCAGCGACTGCAAGGGAGCAGTATGAGCACAACGGCTAAGTCCAGCACCACTCATGTCGCGAAGGTGACGCTGGGCACCCTTGCCAGCGTCGTCGGCTTTCTCGCCTTCGTTGAGTTCACGAGCGGGATCCTGCAGGGGTATTACACGCCCATGCTTACGGACATCGCGAGGCACCTCGGCATCCACGACGCCGACGTGAACTGGCTCGAAGGCTCGCAGCTCATGCTCTCTGCCCTCGTCGTGCCCGCCTTCGCGAAACTCGGCGACATGTATGGGCACAAGCGGATGCTCCTTATCTCGACCGCGCTCACCGCCGCAGCCTCGCTCGCGCTGCCCTTCACCGATTCGTTCGCGGTGTTCCTGGTGGCGTGGGCTCTCCAGGGCTTCTACGTCGTCTGGCTGCCCCTCGAGATCGCGCTGATCTGGTCTCGCAGCCGCGGGCGGGAGGGGCGTTCTCTCCTCACCGCCCGGTCCGCCGGCCTGCTCGTCGCCGCCCTCGAAGCGGGCGCCATCACCGGCGCGCTCCTGGGCGGTCAGCTCGTCGACACGCTGCCGCTGCGCGCCGTTTTGCTCGTCCCGGCAATCTGCGTCGTGCTGTGCTTCTTCGTGATCCTGTTCGGGGTGAAGGAGTCACCCGAGCAGACCCGCGGCAAGCTCGACCTCGTCGGGCTCAGCCTCATCTCGATCGCGCTCATCGCGTTCACGGGCGGCCTCAGCCTCATGCGACTGATGGGGCCGGGCAGCCTCGTCCCGTGGGGTGTCACCCTGCTCGGGGTACTCCTGGTTATTCCGTTCGCGCGCTGGGAGCTCAAGCACCCCGATCCGCTGATCGACGTGCGCATGTTCCGCTCCCCCGCGCTCGCCCCGGTGTTCCTCACCGCGGGACTCTTCGGCGTGAGCGTGCTCGGCGCCCAAGCTCCCCTGTCCACCTTCGCGCGGACCGACCCCGCCGAGGTCGGCTACGGTCTCGGCACCACCGGGTTCAGCACCTCGCTCATCATGGGCTTCTATCTCGTGGCCATGATCGTCGGCGCCCTCCTCTTCCCGAAGTTTGCGCGGCTCGCGACCCCGCGCGTCACTCTGATCTTCGCGGCCGCCCTCGTCGGCGTCGGCTACCTGCTGTTCGTGCCGTTCCACGGCAGCTACCTGCAGGTCACGATCAACATGGTCATCGCGGGCATCGGCTCGGGAGCACTCGTCGCCTCGCTGCCGGCCGCAGCGGCCGCCGCAGCCCCCGCGACACAGACGGGCGTCGCAACCGGGCTCACCAACTCGGTCAAGACCGTTGGTGGCGCGATCGCCTCCTGCGTCTTCGGCATCGCCCTCATGCAGGGAGTCGCGGGGGGCGCGTCAGAAACCGCGGGTTCACTCTCGGGCTATGTCACGGTGTGGCTCGTGTGTGGCCTGACCGCGCTCGCCGCAGCGGTGCTGCTGTGCTTCGTGCCGAAGAACGCGTTCCAGGATCAGTCAGCGGACGCGGTGCTGCCGTTGGGCGCGGCTTCGCCGTCTAGCGCCGCGTAAGGGTCGCCGGAAGTGCTACGCCGAGGTGCCCGCGCGCAGGTCGTCCAGAATCTCCGGCGCGAACGAGATCGTGTCGTGCACGGTGTGGACGAGGAGGCCGAGCCCCGGGGCGATGCCTGAGACGATGTCGCCGGCGCGCTTGGTCACTGCGAACCCTGCGAGCGCCGCAGTCTTCCTGAGCGCCTCGGTCGATGCCGCGACCACCATGAACGGCACACCCTCGATGTCCACGAACACGGGAGTGACCCCGGCCTCGCTGGGGTCAGTAGACGAGGGCAGCGCGACACTCAGCCCCAGAAACTCCGCGGCGAGCTCCGGTAGTTCCAGCCGGCCGGCCTTCGCTTCGCCAATCAATCGTTCCATGATGTCGTGATCGCTCATGCCCGCACTTTCCCTCGAGGTCACCCCTATTCTGCCAGGCTCCCCCGAGGGCGCGGCCCGCTAGACGATTCCGCGCGGGTTTCCGACGAATGCCGCCACTGAGGGCGGCACCGCGATGCCCGCGCGCAGGTCAGGCGCAGCCTCAGCCGTCGCACGCTGCGGCGCGAGCCGGATGACCCCGCCCCAGGCGTCCCCCGCGACGTCACGATCGTCGTCCTCGGCCCAGCCGTCCGAGATGCGCAGCGACCAGTCCGTGATCGGCATTTCAAGCAGCAGCGTGGCGGCGAGCTCTTTGCGCGAATTGCCGCGCAGTTCTTCGGACCGGCCGGGCAGGATCCGGTCTGTGAGCTGCACGAGCGCCGCGTCCAGGCGCTCGGGCTCCACCCGCGTGAAACGGCCGAAGAACACCGCGCTCTGGTAGTGAATCGAGGACTCGAACATCGAACGGGCCACAAGCACGCCGTTGAGGCGCGTGATGGTAACGCACGCGTCTTGCTCCTGGACCGCGCGCATCCAGCGAGAGCCGGTCGAGCCGTGGATGAGGAGCTTGTCGTCCTGGACCGCGAACGCCGTCGGCATCACCATGGGTCGCCCGTCGACGCTCAGCCCGACGTGGGCGAGCACCGTATCTGAGAGGAGCTGGTCCAGCGCGCCGCGGTCGCGGCTCATCAGTTCCGGCATCCGTTGCGGCTGCAGGTTCGGGCTTGAGGGTGCCTGGGTCATGACGTGTTCCTGTTCATATCTGTGCGCGCAGAGAAAGCCCTGCCCACCCAGAGTGGCCGAAGGCGGTCCCCCGCAACATGCCAGAACGAGTCGATACCACCGGACCAATTCTGACGAACCGCTCAGCTCTGCTGCGGCACCGGATCCAGCCTGGCCGCGCAGACTGCGCGGACGGCCTCGAGGCCCGCCGTGAGGCGCGGGATCGACTCCGCTCCGTACCCAATGACAAGCCCGTTCGCTCCTGGATTGCCGGAGGAGAACCCGCCCAGACTCTCCAGCCGCACTCCCCGCTCCGCCAGTTCGCGCACCAGCGCTCCGGCGTCAAGCTCGCGAGGCAAGGGGACGACGACGTGGAGCCCGCCCTCCGCGCCCGCCACGGGAATGCCGCCGGCACCGAGCACGCGCAAGACGAGGTCTCGGCGGTGCCGGTATTCGCGCTTGTTCCGCGCCACCGTGCGCTTGAAGTCGCCGTTCGACAGGTAGTCAGCCAGTGCGATCTGGGTGTGTGCGGACACGCTCGCCCCCGCGACAATGCGTGTGCCGGCGATCGCCTCACGCAGCGCGCCCGAGGCCCTGGGAAGCACAATCATTCCGCAGCGCAGCGACGGCGACAGCACCTTGTTGAGGGTCGCGATGTAGACGGTGATGCCGTGCGGGTCAAGCGACGCCATGGCGGGCAGCGCGGCCCCCGCATGCCGAAACTCGCTGTCGTAGTCGTCCTCGATGATGGTGACGTCGTGCCGGTGCGCCCAGTCGATCAGCGCCAGCCGCTCGTCCGCCGGGATCCTGCCCCCCAGCGGGTACTGATGGCTCGGCGTGAGCATCACCGCGTCGAGGCGGACGCGCCGGTGCAGCTCGGCGAGGTCGCGCACGGAGGTGCCATCGACCCCGACCGGCAGCGGGAAGAGCTCCGCCCCGGCACGCGACAGCGCCGCGGCACCCTCGGGATACCCGGGATCTTCCACGGCGATGCGGGACGACGCCCCGCCGCGCGCTTCGCGCATCGCGAGCCCCACCAGCAGCAGGGCTTCGGACGTCCCGGACGTGACGACCACGTCGTCCGCAGCGCAAGCCAGCCCCCGCGACACTCGAGCGTGCGTCGCGAATGCCTCGCGGAGGTGCGGGTCGCCGAGCGGATCGACCGAGTCCGAACTCCAGGGCACCCGCGCGGCGCGCGACAGCGCACGCACCCACGCCCGCGGCGCTTCGAGCGGGGCGAACGGTCGGCCCGCCGTCAGGTCGATTGGACGGGTCGATGGCACGCTCGCCCGCTCGGGCGCGCGGGGCGGAAGGCTAGCCGGAAGCGCTGTGTCCACCACCCAGCTCGGCAGCGTCGCCGAAACTCGGGTGCCCGCCCCCTGCCGGCTCTCGAGGAACGCCTCGCCCACGAGCTGCTCGTAGGCACCGACGACGACCGAGCGTGAGACGCCGAGCCGTTCGGCAAACGCGCGACTGGCGGGCACTGGCTCCCCCGGCCGCATGTGCCCCGCGGCGATCGCCGAGCGCAGCCCGCGCAGCAATTGCTCCGTCAGGGAGATCTCCGCGCCGCGGTCGATCGTGATCTGGGGAAAGGTGTCCATCGCGGCGCCCATCGTCGGGAAAATTGGTCTGCCAGAGCCTACCAAACTCGCCCGTTCACGGGACCACTGCACTCAGGCAGGATCCTGCTGCCCGTCCGCCGCGCGCTAGAGCGCAGGCAGCTGAATCTCGCCGCGGTACACGAGCTCTGCGGGGCCCGACAGCGAGACGTGCTCCCCCTCTTCCGTGGGGAACATGCGCACCGCGAGGCGCCCGCCGGGAATCTCGACACTCCAGCTGTTGGGCATGCCCTCGCCGCCCCAGTGCCGGAAGGCAAGCGCGGCCGCCGCAGTCCCGGTGCCGCACGAGAGGGTCTCGCCGACCCCGCGCTCGTGCACGCGCATCTTGATGCGCGCGACACCGTTGCTCACGAGCGGCTCTTCCGCGACGACAAATTCAACGTTCGCGCCATTCTCGGGCGTCGGATCAAGCACGGGGGCCACGCCGAGATCAATCGCATCCAGCTCGCCCTCGTGTGCGAGCGCCGTGACGACGTGGGGGTTGCCGAGGTCGATGCCGAGGCCCGGTCGGGCGACTTCGAGGCCCCGTGCGGCGACGAGGCGCTCCGGCGCGAGCCTCCAGCGACCAAGGTCGACCGTGTAGCCGGAGGCGCCCACCAGGACGTCCTTGACGCCCGCGCGGGTGCCGATCGGCAGTGTGTCGCGGCGCTCGGGCGCGACCAGGCCCTCCGAGATCAGGTAGTGCGCGTACACCCGCACCCCGTTGCCGCACATTTCGGCAGGCGTGCCGTCCGCGTTCCAATAGTCCATGAACCACTCGGCGTCCGGCTCCTCCGCCAGCACCGCCGCGCCCTCGGGAATCGCCCGCGAGCGCACGGCGCGAATGAACCCGTCTGCCCCCACCCCGAAGTGCCGGTCGCAGAGCCAGGAGATCTGCTCGGGGCTGAGGCTCAGCTCGCCCTCTGGGTCGGTGACGAGCACGAAGTCGTTGCCGGTGCCGTGGCCCTTGGTGAACGCGAGGGTAGTCATCCCCCAATTCTAGGCCGCGCGGAGCTCAGCCCACGCCTCCAGCAGCCGACGCATCACCTCAGGGTCGGAGCTTTCGGCGCTCGACACCCAGTGCACGTCGGGGAGCCGCTTGAACCAGCTCACCTGGCGACGCGCGTAGCGGCGGGTGAGCGCCTGCGTCGAGGCGATGGCCTCCGCCTCGCTGAGCTCACCGTTCAATTGTGCGAGCGCCTGCGCATAGCCGATCGCGCGCGATGCGGTCGGGCCCGCTGCGAGCCCCTCGGCGGCAAGCGCCTGCGCCTCGTCGAGCAGTCCCTCGGCCCACATCGCGTCGACGCGGCGGTCGAGCCGCTCGACGAGCACCGGGCGCTCCTCGTGCACGCCGACCACGAGACTCGGCCGCAATGGCACGGGCGCCTCGGGCAAGGATTCGGCGATCGGATGCCCGGTCACTTCCAGCACCTCGAGCGCGCGCACGACGCGGCGGGAGTTCTGCAGGTCGACGGTCGTTTCCGCAGCGGGATCGAGCGCGCGCAAGCGGTCGACCAGCGCGCGGAGTCCGCGCTCGATGAGGTCAGCCTCGAGTCGGGCGCGCACCACGGGGTCCGCGCCCGGAAAACGGAAGTCGTACAGGGCTGAGTTCACGTAGAGGCCGCTCCCGCCCACCAGGATCGGCACGTTTCCGCGCTCCCCGATCTCGTCGGCTGCGGCGCGGGCTGCCGGCTGGTACGCGGCGACCGTCGCTTCCTCTCGCACCTGCAGCACGTCGAAGAGGTGGTGCGGGATGCCCCGGCGCTCGCTCACGGGAAGCTTCGCGGTGCCGATGTCCATGCCGCGGTAGAGCTGCATGGCGTCGGCGTTGATGACCTCAGCGCCGAGCGCCTCCGCGTCGGCAAGTGCCTCGGCAAGCGCCAGCGCGAGCGCGCTTTTGCCCGTGCCTGTCGCACCGACCACCGCGATGAGCGGCGGGGGCGTGCGAGCGGTCATGCCCGGCGGACCGGGAGCCCGAGGCTCACGGGGCGCCGTTCTCCGGGTGCCGTGGGTGCGGGTGCGCCGCAGCTGTCGGCCTGCCGGCGGTCCCAAGCGTCACCGGCGCGGGTACGCCGAACGGCGTACGGCCCGGCCGGCGCGTGGTCGGCGATGAGGAAGTGCGGCGCGGCGCCCGAAATCAGCACCGTGACCACGTCACCCGGGCGCGGCACCTCTGCGCCGACCGGCACCTCGAAGTGCACGAGCCGCGAGTCTTCCGCGCGCCCCGACAGACGATGCGTCTGCTCGTCTTTGCGTCCCTCTCCGGCGGCCACGAGCACGTGCACCTCGCGGCCGATCTGGGCCTGGTTCTCCTCGTGCGAAATGCGCTCCTGCAGCTCAGCAAGGCGCACATACCGCTCCTGCACGACTGCTTTCGGCACTTGGTCGGCCATGGTGGCCGCTGGGGTGCCGGGGCGAATGGAGTATTGGTAAGTGAAAGCCGTCGCGAACCGCGAAGCCTCGACGACCCGCATGGTCTCGAGGAAGTCCGCCTCGGTTTCGCCGGGGAAACCCACGATGATGTCGGTGCTGATGGCGGCCTCGGGCATGCGCTCGCGCACGCGGTCGAGGATGCCGAGGAACTTCTTGCTGCGATACGAGCGACGCATCGCTTTGAGGAGCGCGTCCGAGCCCGACTGCAGGGGCATGTGGAGCTGCGGCATGACGTTGGGAGTCTCCGCCATCGCGTCGATGACGTCGTCCGTGAACGCCGCCGGGTGGGGGCTCGTGAATCGCACTCGCTCCAGGCCCTCGATCGCCCCCACTGCGCGCAACAGCTTGCTGAACGCGAAGCGATCGCCGAACTCGACGCCGTAGCTGTTGACGTTCTGCCCGAGCAGCGTGACCTCGATAGCCCCGTCGTCGACGAGCGCCTGCACCTCAGCAAGAATCTCGCCCGGGCGCCGATCCTTCTCCTTGCCGCGAAGGGTCGGCACGATGCAGAACGTGCACGTGTTGTTGCACCCCACTGAGATCGAGACCCAGCCGCTCGCAGCGGAGTCCCGCTTGGTCGGCAGGGTCGAGGGGAAAGTCTCGAGCGACTCGAGGATCTCGATCTGGGCCTCGGCGTTGTGGCGGGCCCGCTCGAGCAGGGCGGGGAGGGAACCCATGTTGTGGGTGCCGAAGACGACGTCGACCCACGGCGCCTTTTTCAGGATGACGCCCTGGTCCTTCTGGGCCAGGCATCCGCCGACCGCGATCTGCATTCCGTCGGGTCGTTCGCGCTTCTCGCTCGCGAGCTGGCCCAGGTTGCCGTAGAGCTTGTTGTCGGCGTTCTCGCGCACCGCGCAGGTATTAATGACCACCACGTCGGCGTCGGAGCCATCCGTCGAGGCAACATACCCGGCGGCCTCGAGCGAACCCGAGAGCCGCTCGGAGTCGTGCACGTTCATCTGGCAGCCGAAGGTGCGCACGTAGTAGGTGCGCGCACTCCCGTCCGCCCGCACGGCTGCTGGCGACGGCGAGATCTGAGGCGCTGCGGTTGCGGTCGTCATAGCCCTCATTCTATCGACGGACGCGGCTCGTTCCTCGCCACCGGAGCCCCTGCGCTATCGGCGCAGACCCACGGACTCAAGCGCCTCGTTCACGGCACTGCGCGCGGACTCGCCCGACCAACCGCGACGGGCGAGGAAGCCGAGCAGACGGCGCTCAGCTGTCACTCGGTCGAGATCACGCATGCGGCCGACCCGCTGCAGTGCGGCCTCCCGCACGAGCGCGACCTCGTCCTCGGCGTCCAACGCCGAAAGTGCTGCCTCGATCTCAACGTCGGGAAGCAATCGTTCCATGAGCTTGCGTCGAATCTGCGAACGACTCGCCTTGCTGCGCTCGCGGAGCGAAGAAGTGAGGGCGCGCGCTAGGTCTGCGTCGTCCAAGTAGCCGCTGCGGGAGAACTCAGCAAGAACGTCCTCCACTTCGGACTCGTCGTGCCCCAAGTCGAGCAGAGCACGCCTCACCTCGCCGGTCGAGCGAGCCCGGCGGGCGAGCACCCGCACCCCGTCCTCGGTCGCCGTGCGGGTCGGCGCGGAGATCTGCTCCGAGCCTCCCGCATCGGTGACCGCTCGGGGGCGACTGGACTGACGCTCGCTGGGAGCCCGGACTGCACTCAAGCGACGACGGGCTTCCTTGCGCGGAGGCTCGTCACCACCGGAGTCGCCCGGCCAGTGCTCGGCGTCGGTGCGTGCGACGGCGCCGAGCAACCGGCTGCGCAACTCGACCACCTCCGCGAGCCCCTCGCGCTCAGGCGCCGGATCGGGGTTCGCCTGTGCGTCCCGATCCGGCACCGGGAGAAACCGAACGACCATCGCGGGCTACGCGCCGATCCGTACCGGGGTGTCCCCCGCACCAGCGGTCTTAGCGGCCTTCGCGGCCTTCGCCGCTTCAAGGGCCGCGGCGTTCGCCGCGTCGACGGCGACCTGGCCGACGCCGAGCTTGACGAGGATCTTGTCCTCGATCTCTTGCGCGGTGTCGGGGTGCGAGAGCAGGAAACGACGAGCGTTCTCCATGCCCTGACCGAGCTGATCGCCGTTGTAGGTGAACCACGAGCCACTCTTCTTGACGATCTCGTGCTCGACACCGTAGTCGATCAGCGAGCCCTCGCGCGAGATGCCCGTGCCGTAGAGAATATCGAACTCGGCCTGCTTGAAGGGCGGGGCCATCTTGTTCTTGACGACCTTGACGCGGGTGCGGTTACCGACTGCGTCGGTGCCGTCCTTGAGCGTCTGAATGCGACGAATGTCGAGGCGAACCGACGCATAGAACTTCAGCGCCTTGCCACCGGCGGTCGTCTCGGGGCTCCCAAACATCACGCCGATCTTCTCGCGCAGCTGGTTAATGAAGATGATGGTGGTGTTCGTCTGGCTCAAGCCACCCGTAATCTTGCGCAGCGCCTGAGACATGAGGCGGGCCTGGAGGCCGACGTGACTGTCACCCATCTCGCCCTCGATCTCGGCCTTCGGCACGAGCGCGGCGACGGAGTCAATCACGATGAGATCGATCGAGCCGGATCGAATCAGCATGTCGGCGATCTCAAGCGCCTGCTCACCGGTGTCCGGCTGAGAAACGAGAAGCGCGTCGATGTCGACGCCAAGCTTCTGCGCGTAGGCGGGGTCGAGGGCGTGCTCCGCGTCAATGAAAGCCGCGATGCCACCCGCGCGCTGCGCGTTCGCAATTGCGTGCAGCGTCAGCGTCGTCTTGCCCGAAGACTCGGGCCCGTAGATCTCGACGACACGGCCGCGCGGCAGCCCGCCAATGCCGAGCGCGACGTCCAGCGCGATCGAACCGGTGGAGATGACCTCGACGGGCGCCCGCTCGTTGCTGCCGAGCCGCATCACCGAGCCCTTGCCGAACTGGCGATCGATCTGCGCGAGGGCCGATTCGAGGGACTTCTCGCGATCCTTGGGTGATGCCATAGTGCGTCTCCGATTCTTGCGGGCGGCTGAGCCACCGGGTTGCTGCCTACCGACTGTCGTGCACCGAGGTGGTGCTAACAAGGCTGGTGTCTGATGCCTGTAACGCTAGATCGCACCACCGACATTGAGCCGGGAGAATGCAATCTGCGCACAAGTCGCAATCAGGTTCACCTGTGAGTGACGATAGCAACCATCGAACACATATTCGAAGAACGCGCGGCGTGTCGCAAGAAAAACGGGTTAGGAGGGCGGGTCGACCAGGCCCCGGCCATGACGGCGGGAGACGGGGATTTGCAGGTCCTCACACAGGGCAATCCAGGCTTCGCGGGGACGGACGCCACGCGTCAGCGCGTCATCGACCGTTCCATCCAGCTGAGCGAGCCAGTGGTCGCGCGCGAGCACTCCCGCGTGCGCCTCGCCAAACTCTTCCGCCATCGCGCGACGGAACTCACTGAGCTTCACCTGCTACTGGCGCGCCATCAGCTCGCGGCCATAGCCAGAAACGAGATCGGCGGGAACCGTATCGGGGACACGGTCGCCCAGCTGGGCGCTCAGGCCCTCAACCAGAGCGAGGCGTCCGCTCACCTCACCCATGATCACGGAAAGAGGAGTATTGAGCGCGTCGGCAACCGCGGCGAGAATCTCGCTCGAAGCTTCCTTCTGGCCGCGCTCCACTTCGCTCAGGTAGCCGAGCGCAACGCTCGCCTCACCTGCGACCTGACGAAGGGTGCGACCCTTTTCCAGGCGGAAGTCACGCAGCACATCGCCAATCTCCTGACGCACTAGCACCATGTGCAACCTCCTCATTCACAACGATCTTGGATCGTTCGGGTTCTCTACCGTACTCCGAATACCTGCCATCAGCCTATTCGGTTCACCCGACATTTCACCTCGGGCGACACTGACTGTAACCACAGAATCCGCCGGGGTATTCCTGAGCATGAGCTGAATCTGCGTCAGAAGAGCTCAGCATTACCCCCGCGCGGTCCTCCCGATGGCGTGAGGCCCCTGAGTTCGTGATCCAGCGCGGCCAGCGCGGCCGCTACCGTGGCCGCGCGAATCTCCGCCCGCGAGCCGTCGAGCTGAAGCTCCACCGCACGCTCCCCCAGCGCTGAGCTCACTCCCACCCAAACCGTGCCCACCGGAGCCCCGGTCTGCGGGTCAGCATCGGGGCCGGCGACCCCGGTCGTCGCCAGTCCGACGTCCGCGGACAGCAGCTCGCCTTTCGGTCCAGGGACCGCGCACGCCCGGCGCACCCCGGCGGCCATCTGACGCGCGACTTCTGCATCGACTGGTCCGGTACGAGCCAGCAGCTCGCGGTCCACCCCGAGCAGGGTTGCTTTCAGCGCGGAGTCGTACGCGACGACGCCACCCGAGACGACAAGCGACGCGCCCGGAACTTCGATCAGCGCGGCGGCGAGCAGACCACCGGTCAGCGATTCCGCGACGGCGAGGCGCACCCCGAGCTCGGTGGCCCGCAGGATCGCGGTCGACGCGGCGGGCTTAGTCATGCAGCCGGCGACTTGCTCGGGTTTCGTCCGCGCAGGCGCCCCAGCTCGTAGTCAATGCCGCTCGCGATGGTGAGCACGACAGCGATCGTCATGGTGACCACGTTGATGGCCCAGAAGGTCACGGCGGGCCAGGAGCCCGCAGCAAAGAGACTGGCGAACGGGAACAGCGCGAACGCGATGGCCACCGACTGGGCGACCGTCTTGAGCTTGCCCATCCACGCGGCTGCCACGACGACCGAGTGCGCTTCGAAGAGCCGCTGCACGGTCACTCCGATCTCGCGGATCAACACGATAGCGGTGACCCACCACGGCAGCTCCGCGAGGATCGAGAGGCCGACCAGCGCCGCCCCCGTTAGGAACTTGTCCGCGATCGGGTCGAGGAGCTTGCCCAGGTCGGTGATGAGATGGTGCTTACGGGCGAGATAGCCGTCCCACGCGTCGGTCGCGATGGCGATCACGAAGAACGCCCCGGCCGCCCAGCGCAGGGCGCCCAGCTGTCCGTTGTCGGCCAGCAGCATCCAGATGAAGAACGGGGTGGCAACGATCCGCGCCGCCGTGATGATGTTGGGGGCGTTCCAGTTCGAGGGCTTCGCGGTCATATCTAGTCTCTCCCGGTGAGGCCCCAGGCGTCCTCGTCGGGTTCGGCCTCGACTTCTTCGAGACCCTCCTGGTGTCGCGCGATCGGGTCGTTATACGGATCGAACGCTGCGGTGACCTGCTGGTCAGGATCAGCGTATCCTCCTTGCGGCGCGAGCGGCTGTGCAGCGGCCGCCGGAGCCGGAGCGGCGGGTGCGGCAGGCTTTACTCCCCGCATGTCCGCGAGAACCCCGGCGAGCTGGTCGGGCGTGATGAGGACGTCTCGCGCCTTCGACCCCTCGGAGGGGCCGACAATGTCACGCGACTCCATGAGGTCCATGAGGCGGCCGGCCTTGGCAAAGCCCACGCGGAGCTTGCGCTGCAACATCGAGGTCGAGCCGAACTGCGAGCTCACCACTAGCTCGGCAGCGGCCATCAGCAGCTCGAGGTCGTCCCCGATATCCGCGTCGATCTCGCGCTTCTCGGCCACCTGGGCGACGTCGGCACGATACTCGGGTCGAGCCTGCTTCTTCACGTGCTCCACGACCCGCTGAATTTCGGCTTCCTGCACCCACGCGCCCTGCACGCGGACGGGCCGCGAGGTGCCCATCGGCAGGAAGAGCCCGTCTCCCTGCCCGATGAGCTTGTCGGCGCCGGGCTGGTCAAGGATGACGCGTGAGTCGGTAACCGAGGCGACCGCGAAGGCCAGTCGGCTCGGCACGTTGGCTTTGATCAGGCCGGTGACGACGTCGACGGAGGGGCGTTGCGTCGCGAGCACGAGGTGAATGCCTGCCGCGCGCGCGAGCTGCGTGATCCGGACGATGGACTCTTCCACGTCGCGCGGGGCGACCAACATCAGGTCGGCGAGCTCGTCCACCACGACGAGCAGGTAGGGGTAGGGCTTGAGCACGCGCTGGCTGCCCTCGGGCAGCTTCAGGGTGCCATTCTTCACAGCCTCGTTGAAGTCGTCGACGTGACGGAAACCGAAGCTCTCCAGGTCGTCGTAACGCATGTCCATCTCTTTCACGACCCACTGCAGCGCCTCGGCTGCCTTCTTCGGGTTCGTGATGATGGGGGTGATGAGGTGGGGCACACCCTGGTAAATCGTGAGTTCGACGCGCTTCGGGTCGACGAGCACCATGCGCACCTCGGCCGGCGTGGAGCGCATCAGGATGCTCGTGATCATCGAGTTCACGAAGCTCGACTTACCCGAGCCGGTCGAACCGGCGACGAGCAGGTGAGGCATCTTCGCAAGGTTCGCGACCACGAAACCGCCCTCGACGTCTTTGCCCACGCCGATGGTCAGCGGATGGGTGCTCCGCTGCGCCTTCGCAGAGCGCAGCACGTCGCCGAGCACGACGTTTTCGCGGTCCTTGTTCGGGATCTCGATGCCGATGGCGCTCTTCCCGGGAATCGGCGAGAGGATGCGGACCTCGCTCGAGGCGACCGCGTAGGACAGGTTCTTGGAGAGCGCGGTGACACGCTCCACCTTGACCCCCGGGCCGAGCTCGATCTCATACTGAGTGACCGTCGGGCCTCGCGAGAAACCGGTCACCTGCGCGTCGACCTTGAACTGGCCGAGCACCTCGGTGATGGCAGCCATAATCTCGTCGTTCGCGGCCGAGCGCGCCTTCGCGGGTTCGCCCGCCGCAAGCGTGTTCTGATCGGGCAGGTGGTACTCGCCAGCGGCGGGGTCGTGCGCCGGGGCCGCCGAGAAACTCGGCGCAGGAACGGCGACCGGGGCGGAAGCTGGGGTGGCTACGACCGCCGCATCACCGGCTGTGCCGAAGTCGCCATAGACCTCGGTGACGGCGTCGTCGCCGAGCCCGGAGCCGTGCAGCCCCGCTCCCGCGGCGGCGGCCTCCGCCTGGGCGAGGTCGTCAAACAGGCCGGCCGGGAATCCCAGGGAGTCTGTCGCCTGGGTCTGATCGTCTACGTCGTCGACGATGGCCTGGTCGAAGGCGCGGGCACGCGCCAGGCTGGCAGCGTCTGCAGCGGCGTCCTTGCCGTCGAGCACGTCGGCGAGCGCGGCACGATCGCCCGCGTACGCGGGATCTTCCTCGCGACCGGAAGCGTTTCGACGCCACCACGGCAGGCTCTTGCCGTCCCCGGCGTCGTCATCGTCGCCCGCTTGGTCCTCGATGTCGAAGAGGGTCGTCGAGGGGCCGGGGCGCCCAGCATCAGCCTCGGCGGGCGCCACGGGCTCCCCTGCGCCAAACAGGTAGCGGTAGGCCTCACCGATGCGGGCGCCGATCCGGCTCGGTGGGGTCTTGGTGATGATGAGGAGCGAGAGCGCGGTGATGATCGCGAGCACCGGAGCGGCCACCCACACCGTGAGCAGCGCGAGAGGCGCGCCGACCATCCAGCCGACCAGGCCACCGGCCTGTGCAAGCGCGGGCATGCCGTCCTGCGGGCTCGGCTGGCCGCCGAAGACGTGGCTGAGCCCCGACACCGACAGGATCGCCAGGCTCAGGCCGATCGCGATGCGGCGGTTGTCATGCACGCCCGAGGGGTGGTTGAAGAGCCAGAACGCGAAGCCAAACATGATGATCGGTAGGCCGAAGGCCACCCGCCCGAAAATCCCGCCGAAGGTCCATGCGTCGAGCTGGGTCGCGACGGGGTTACCGATCAAGAACCACTCGACGACCATGCCCGCGATCGCGAGCAGCACGAGGGCAAGAGGGATCCCGTCGCGGCGATCAGCAGGGTCGATCGGCTCCAGGCGGAAGGCGCGGGCAACACCGCCGACGGCGTGCGCAAGACCCTGCCAGGCGCGCACGACGCCGGACTCGGTGAGCTCAGGTTCGAACGCGACAGTCTTTGCCGTCGCCGGCGATCTCGTCGATTTCGTCCCCGTCGATTTCGATGCCGAGGAGCGGGAGGTGCCGCCACGGGCGGAACCACCGGATTTGCCCGCGGTACCGCGCGCCGAAGTCTTGCTGGCCATACCTCTACGGTACAAGCCGCCACCGACGACTGCCCCCTTGGTCGCGGCGTGGTCGGATATCCGGCCGCGCGGCAGGATCAGCGCCGGCGAAGCCCGCGCACGACCTTTTTGACGAGCGGCAGGCCGTGCGTCCACACGGAGTACCCGGGCCCGGGGCGATCCCAGGAACCAGCGAGCAGGTTCTCATGGGATGCGAAGCCCGTCTTGAACGTCGTGACACCGTCGTTGATCAGGCCGCCGAAGTCGTATCGGGTGATGCCGAGGCGCTTCATCTCGCGGATGGCGTGCCACTTGAGCCCGTAGTTTGCCCGCAGGCGCTGGCCGGTCTCGTTCATGCCGCCATAGAGCTCGAACGCCGTGCGGCCGCTCTTCGCGAGGAACAGGAACGCCACGGGCTTGCCCTCGACATAGCTCGCCCACACCGGGGCGTCGTCGCCGAGCAGCGAGAACGCGTCGTGGTAGTAGGAGTCCTCGTGCAGTCCGAAGTCGGCGCGCTCGCTCGTCTCGCGGTACACCTCGAGGCACTCGTCGAGCTGTTCGGCGGTGGTGACCGCGCGAATCTCGAGGGCCTCCTCGCGAGAGGACTTCCGGACGTACTGCCGATGCTTCTTGGACATGTCGCTCAGCAGCTCGTCCTCGCTGTGCGAGAGGTCAAGAATGAGGGTGCGCGCTGGCAGCACGGGCGTTGCGGCCTCGCGCCACACCGCGTTGAGCGGGAAGGTGCCGGCGTCCTCATCGGGCTCGATCGACAACGCGACTGCCTTGCGCGTCCGGCGCACGTATTCCGCGATCGCGTCCGCGACCTCACCTGGCGAGACGGCGTCGATCCTGACGCCCTCGGCATCGCGAGCGAGCACGGGACCGCGGGGCGCGTAGACGAAGCCGCCGAACGGGCTCGGGAGCTTGCGGGTGAGCATCTGCGCGGCACCCGCGACGGCGCCCTGTGCGTTTCGCGCCACCACGCGCTCCGCGCTCCACCGGTGCGCGGACTTCAGCTCGCCCCAGCCCCACAGCTGCAGCGGGTGGCCGCCATTCTCCTTGACGATGGCGTCCCACGCTGCAGGATCGGTGACGGGGGTTACGGTGAGGCTCACGAGCGGGTCCTTCCCAGTTTGCGCGCGGCGAACGCGGTGAGCTCGGCGAGCTCCGGCGAACGCAGCAGGCGGAGCGCGACGAGGTAGACCGCGCTCACGATGACGGCGACAAGTATCGCGAAAAGAATGGCGAACAGTGCGTTCGGGTTGGGGACGAGGGTCTGCGCGCCCCAGCTCGCCAGCAGGCCGAGGCCGAGCGCCGGGATCGCGGCGAGCACGTATTTGAGGAGGCTCTGGACAATGCGGCGCCCGTCGATCGATTCAATGCGGCGGCGCAGCAGCCAGACGGCAAGCAGCACCTGCACGATGGTTGCAAACGACCAGATTGCGGCAAACAGAATGCCGATCATATTTCGTGGAGCCATAAGCAAGGTCAAGGACAGCAGCACCACGATCGCCATTTGCACCGTGGTGAAGAAGAACGGGGTCTTCGTATCGGACAGCGCGTAGAAGGCGCGCTGCACCACGAACAGAAAGCTGTACGCAGCGAGGCTGATGACGTAGGCCTGCAGCGCGTACGAGAACTGCATCACCTGCCACTCGGTCGCAGCGAAGTTGATGATCCGAGAGATGAAGGGCGCGGCCGCGAAGATTGCGGCGGCCGCGAGCACCATCACCAGCGAAATCTGCCGCACAGAGGCCGAGAAATCGGTGCGGAACTCTTTCATGCGCCCTGCCTGACCCCACTCCGATAGCCGGGTGAAGTAGGCGGTGGCGAGCGACACCGCGATTACTGAGTGCGGCATCATAAAGATCAGCCAGACATTCTGCATGGCGCTGTTGGACACGCCAGAACCTGAGCCAAGCGAGACGATGCGGTTCGTGACGATGCCACCGAGCTGCATGACCACGATGGTGGCGAGGCTCCAGCCAGCGATACGGGCAGTCTGGCCCAGCCCCACACCCTTCCAGGCAAAATCTGGACGATAGCGAATCCCGGCCTTGTTCCAGGAGAACATCAGGATCGCAGCCTGGCCCAGCACACCCAACGTCGCAGTGCCCGCCAGCACCCCGATCGACAGCGGCGTCCAGTCCAACGCCGTGCGTTCGCCCGTTCCGTCCGCGCCAAACATGACAATAAAGACCACAATGCCGGCGATGCCGATGATGTTATTGACGACGGGCGCCCAGGTATACGGACCAAAGACGCTGCGTGCATTCAGCACCTCGCCGAGCACGGTGTACAGGCCGTAGAAGACAATCTGCGGCAAGCACCAGTAGGCGAATGCGGTCGCCAGGGCGAGCTGCGCCGGCGGCCAATCCATCGCAAGCAGCGAGATCAGGAACGGCGCGGCGAGCATCGCGATCACGGTCACCACGATCAGGGCGACCGAGACGAGGGTCATGATCTTGTTGATGTAGCCGCTGCCTCCGTCCGGGTTGCGCGCGGCTTTCACGATCTGGGGCACGAGCACAGCGTTCAGCATGCCGCCCATGAGCAAGACATACAGCGTGTTCGGCAGGAGGTTGCCGTTGGCAAACGCATCGGCGGATACCGAGGCTGTTGAGCCGATGGCATACGCCAGCAGCATCACCTTCAGGAGGCCGAGGATCCGAGACACCATCGTCCCCGACGCCATCACGGCGCTCGCGCGCAGGATACTGCTGCTCACTGAAAAGCCACCTTTCTCAACCAGCCGACAGACTCACCCCCGCCGGGGGCCGTATGCGCACTGCATCCGGCGTCCCCCAACGAGAAGCTCCTAATAGTACGAGTCGTGCTTGAGCGCGAGCGAGACCCGACGAGCGATGCGATCGCCAATCGTCTCCCACACCTTCGTCGCGAACCCGCGAAGCGGCAAGTCGAACACCCCAACATAGTCGGTGACGTCCTTCGAGAAGCGCAGCTTGTATTGCCCCACTCCGTACAGCGGGTGATCCCGATCGTCCATTTGGTCGCTGCGCGGGGCGCCGCAGAGGTCGTGCACGGTCGCGCCGTGCTCTCGGCCCCACAGGATCAGCTCCCACTGCATGCGGTTCATCGCGCCGTTGGGCAGGTCCCCTGCACGCGTCGAGGCGCCGTCCTTGTAGCAGCTCGTGTGGCCCGCGACGATCCCGAACATACCGGCAACCGCCACGCCGTCCGCGTAGCCGAGCACCAGCTGTCCTCGACCCGCCTCCTGGAAGGTCTGCCAGAACGTGCGGTAGTACTCGTACGGCCGAAGAGCGAAGCGTCCGTCGCCCGTCTCGCCGAGCAGCGCGTACATGATGCGGCAGTTCTCGTCGGTCGTCTCGACCCGACGCGCCTCAAAGCCGGTCTTGTCGGCCTTGCGGATCTTCGTGCGCGTGCTTGACGAAAAGCGGCCCATGACCTCGGCCTCGTCACCCGAGACGTCGAGCAGCACCGTCGACTCGTTCGGCAGGATCCGCACGTTCGCGCGGTATCCCGCCTGCGCGAACGCGGCGAGCGACTCCGCGGTCCGCAGCACGCGGGGCTCAATCTTGAGCAGGAACGCCCCCTGCGAGCGCGCGTACTTGGCCAACCGCGCGGACTGCGCGATCGTGCGCTCGGCACCCTCCGCGGCGGGGCCGCCAGGCACGTACCAGAGCTCACCGAGCAGTGGCACGCGCTTGACGAGCACGAGGGTGGCCGGGAAGCCATCGTCCCCGACGATCAGGCGTTCCCGGTACCCCTGGAACGCCTTGGCGGCGGCGTACTCGCGGGTCTGCCAGACTTCCCCGCCTCCGGGGGTGTCCGCAATGAGTTCCGACCAGCGAGCGGCCTCGGCCTCGCTGGCGATGCGCAGCGAGGCCGTATCGAGCACCACCTTGCTAGACCTCCACTACGACGGGCACAATCATTGCCTTGCGGCGCAGCTTGGTGCCGACCCAGCGGCCGATCGTGCGACGAATCACCTGCTGCAGGGACCGCTGGTCCCACTTACCGGACGCGATCGCTTCCTCGAGCTCCTTCTTAAGCTTGGGCTTGATCTCGTTGAAGACGCGGTTGCTCTCGGCAACACCCTTGGTCTGGATGTCCGGGCCGGAGATGATCTTGCCGGATGCCTTCTCCACGACCGTGATGACCGAGACAAAGCCCTCCTCGGCGAGCACGCGGCGGTCCTTGAGGTCCGCCTCGGTCACCTGGCCGACGGTCGAGCCGTCGACGTAGATGAAGCCGATCTCGATCTGCCCGACCTGGCGAGCGACGCCGCCCTCGAGGTCGACGATCGTGCCGTTCTCGGCGATGATCGTGCGGTTGGCCGGCACGCCGGTCTCGATCGCGAGCTTCGCGTTCGCGACCAGGTGACGGAACTCGCCGTGGATCGGCATGACGTTCTTCGGCTTGACGATGTTGTAGCAGTAAAGCAGCTCGCCCGCCGAGGCGTGGCCCGAGACGTGCACCTTGGCGTTGCCCTTGTGGACAACGTCGGCGCCGAGCTTGATCAGGCCGTCGATAATGCGGTACACCGCGTTCTCGTTGCCGGGGATCAGGCTCGAGGCGAGGATGACGGTGTCGCCCTTGCCCACCTCGATCTGGTGCTCCTGGTTGACCATGCGCGCGAGCACGGCCATCGGCTCGCCCTGCGAACCGGTCGACATGTAGACGATGCGGTCGTCGGGGATGTCGCCGCTCTTCTTGAGGTCGACGAGCACACCGGCGGGAACCTTGAGGTAGCCGAGCTCCTCAGCGATGCCCATGTTGCGCACCATGGAACGGCCGAGCAGCACGACGCGACGGCCGTTCGCCACGGCGGCGTCGAGGACCTGCTGCACGCGGTGCACGTGGCTTGAGAAGCTCGCGACGACGACCTTGCCGGTCGCGCGGGACATGACCTGCGCAAGCACGGGTCCGATGTCCTTCTCGGGCTGGGTGAAGCCCGGGACGTCGGCGTTGGTCGAGTCGGTCATGAAGAGGTCGACGCCCTCTTCGCCCAGGCGAGCGAAGGCGCGAAGGTCGGTCAGGCGGCCGTCGAGCGGCAGCTGATCCATCTTGAAGTCGCCCGTGCCAATCACGAGGCCGGCCGAGGTGCGAATCGCGACTGCGAGCGCGTCGGGGATCGAGTGGTTCACCGTGATGAACTCGAGCTCGAACGGGCCGAAGGTGAGGATGTCGTCCTCGTCGACCACCTCGACGACGGGCTTGATCCGGTGCTCCTTGAGCTTTGCCGTGATCAGCGCGAGAGTGAGCTTCGAGCCCACCAGCGGGATGTCGCTGCGGCGCTTGAGCAGGTACGGCACGCCGCCGATGTGGTCCTCGTGGCCGTGGGTCAGCACGACCGCGACGATGTCCGTCAGGCGCGACTCGAGCATGGCCATGTCGGGCAGGATCAGGTCAACGCCGGGCTGGTGCTCTTCAGGGAAGAGTACGCCGCAGTCGACGATGAGCAGTTTTCCGTCAATTTCGTAGACGGTCATGTTCCGCCCGATCTCACCGAGGCCGCCGAGCGGCGTCACCCGGAGGATACCGGGCTTGAGAGCGGGAGGAGCGTACAGGTCGTTTGGCACGGGGCCTCCTGTGGTTGTGGTTAGCGGGTGGTGCCCGCGACCTTGGGCAATGCGCCGCCAGCGGCGGCATTGCGGTCGGGGCGGAAGTTCGTGAGATCGACGCCGTCAAGGGCGCCTACGAGGGCGAGTTCGTCCTCGATCATTGCGGCCTCCCACTCCTCCGGCCCCACGAGGGGCAGGCGGACGCGGGGGCTTCCAATACGGCCGAGGCCGTGCAGGATGTACTTGGCTGCGACCGTACCGGGCACGTGCGTCATGACGGCACGCACGAGTGGCTCGAGGCGCTGGTGCTCGGCCTTCGCCGTGTCCAGGTCACCGCGATTCACTGCGTCAACGATGGTGCGGTACGGAGCCGCGGTGACGTTTGCGGTGACACCGATCAGGCCGGAGGCGCCAATCGCGAGGTGCGGCAACACATTGGCGTCGTCACCCGAGAAGTAGAGCAGGTCAGTCTGGTTCAGCACGCGGCTGACCTCGCTGAAGTCGCCCTTTGCGTCCTTCACCGCCATGATGTTCGGGTGCTTCGCGAGCCGCAGGATCGTCTCGTACTTGATGGGCACACCGGTGCGACCCGGGATGTCGTACAGGATGACGGGGAGATCCGTTGCGTCCGCGATCATGCGGAAGTGCGTGAGCAGGCCCGCCTGGGTGGGCTTGTTGTAGTAGGGCGTGACGATCATGACGCCGTCAGCGCCGGCCTTCTCTGAGGCCTTGTAGAGCTCGATCGCGTGCGCCGTCTCGTTTGAGCCGCCGCCCGTGATCACCTTTGCGCGGCCGCCGGAAACCGACTTCGCCACCTCGACCAGCTTGAGTTTCTCGGGGTCGGTCAGCGTCGAAGTCTCACCGGTGGTGCCGGTCACCACGATGCCATCGGCACCACGCGAAATGCAATCATCGATGTGCTTCTCAGTCGCCGCCCAGTCGACCTCGCCGTCGGCGTGGAAGGGGGTGATGAGCGCGACCAGCACCTGGCCGAAAGGATTGGGGGAAGTCGTCACTCCCCTAGGCTACCCGACCAGCCGGTGCATCTCGTTCAGCCTGGGCGATGGTAACGCTCAAAACGGTACTCGAGACCGGCCTCAGAGACCAGCCACTCCCCCGGATCCGTGAGTTCCCAGGCGTCATCAATCTCGGGCGCGAACGTATCGGCATCGGGCACGTCGAGCCCGATCCTGGTCACGACGAGCTCGCTCGCCATCGGAAGCGCTGAGCGATACAGCTCGCCGCCGCCAATCACCCAGACGGGTTCTCCGGGCGCAATCGTCGACAGCGCGGCCTCCAGCCCGGTCGCGGTCTCGGCTCCCTCTGCGACGAGCCCGGGATCACGCGAGATCACGATATTGCGTCGACCCGGCAGCGGGCGGAAGCGCTCGGGAAGGGAAAACCAGGTGCGCCGTCCCATCAGTACGGGCGCGCCGAGCGTGACGCGCTTGAAGTGCGCGAGGTCCTCCGGCAAGTGCCACGGCATCACGCCGTCCTTGCCGATCGCACCGCCGCGTGCCTCTGCCCAGATCATTCCGATAGTCACGGTCGAGCCTCCTTCGGTTCATACTGCAGTTCGAGCGCACGTTCGCCGCCTCCGACGAAGCAAGCAGAGATCGTTCGGCGCCTCCGCTGCGAAACAGCTCCTACGAGCCGAACGCGCTGACCTAGACCGCGACCGGTGCTTTGATGCCGGGGTGGTGCTCATACCCGATGACTGAAATATCGTCGAGGGTGTAGTCGAAGATCGAGTCGCGCGGCGCAAGCTCAAGCCTCGGGTAAGCGTACGGCTCGCGAGACAGCTGCCGCTCCACCTGCTCGACATGGTTGTCGTACACGTGGCAGTCACCGCCGGTCCAAATGAACTCGCCGACCTCAAGCCCGGTCTGCGCCGCGACCATGTGAGTGAGCAGCGCGTACGAGGCAATGTTGAACGGGACGCCGAGGAACATGTCCGCCGAGCGCTGATACAGCTGGCAGGAAAGCTTGCCGTCGGCGACGTAGAACTGGAAGAACGCGTGGCACGGGGCCAACGCCATCTTCGACAGCTCAGACACGTTCCAGGCCGAAACGATAAGGCGTCGCGAGTCCGGGTTGTGCGTGATCTCGTCGATGACCTGCGAGATCTGGTCGATGTGTGCACCGTCGGGCGTCGGCCACGAGCGCCACTGCACCCCGTATACGGGACCCAGGTCGCCCTGCTCGTTTGCCCACTCGTCCCAGATCGTCACGCCGTGTTCGCGCAGGAACTCGACGTTGCTCTCGCCGCGCAGGAACCAGAGCAGTTCGACCGCGATCGACTTCATGTGCACCCGTTTGGTCGTAATGAGCGGGAACGAATCGGCCAGGTTAAAACGAATCTGTCGGCCGAACAGGCTGCGCGTTCCCGTGCCCGTGCGGTCGGACTTCGGCGTACCCGTTTCCAGCACCTCCCGGAGGAGATCCTCGTACGGGGTGGCGATCGGTTGCTGCGCGCTGGTCATGGTGTCCAATCTACCGGGCCCAAGTTTCTTTGCTGGGGAAAACGCGGCGGCCGGGTGAGACATTCCCCACCCGGCCGCCGCGCGTTTCTGCGGATCGACTACTCCGCGATATCGAACTCCACCGCGTCCGCCGAGCGAACCACCTGGCTGTCATCGCCGGTGCGCAGGATCTGGCCACGGAAGAATGCGGGGCGCACCCGCGACTGCCAGATCATGATGATCGCGCCGATCAGTAGGACGCTGACGCCCAGCACGAACACGAGGCCGATGCCGCCGATGTTCGAGCCCGAGCCGAAGTCGGGCTTGGTGCTGTCGATCATCGTCTGCACGAACACGACGAGCAGCAAGAGTCCGCCGAGACCCGGCAGCACGATCTTGCTGAAGCCCTGCCAGATGCCCTCGCGGAACGCCGTCTTGCGGAAGTACCACGCACTCGAGAGCGCCGTGAGGCCGTAGTAGAAGCACACCATGATGCCGAGCGAGGTAATGGTGTCCCAGAGCACGTTGTAGCTAACGAAGCGCATGATCGCGTAGAACAGCGCCGCCACGATCGTCGACGCCAACAGCGCGACGTAGGGCGACTTGTACTTCGGGTGGATCTTCTTCAGCGCCTGCGGCATGGCACCGTAGTGCGCCATCGCGAGCAGGGTGCGGGCGGGCGAGATAGCGGTCGAGTTGATCGATGCCATCGCGCTGACCAGCACCCCCAGGAACAGGAAGATCGCCATCGGCCCCATCACGGGGTGCGCGATCGCGGCGAAGACGTTCTCCTGGATCGCGCTGTTGCTCAGGCCCGTGGGGCCGTCGCCGACGCCCGAGAACGCGACGGTCGCGGTCGCGGTGCCCGCGTACAGGACGACGAGCATGACCACGAGGATCATCGCGGCCTTGCTCGCGGTCGACATGCGGCCCTTCGACGGCTTCGTCTCCTCACCCATCGTGAGTACGGTGTCCCAGCCCCAGTACACGAAGATCGAGACGGCGATGCCGGCGGCGAATGCGCTAAAGCTGTCAACCTCGAGCGGGTTGAACCACGATAGCTGCGGAGTCAGAGCCTCAGTATTTGCCGGGTTTGCCGCGCCCACGAACATCGCGATGATGAACCAGATCAGGACGGCGAGCTGGAAGAAGACGGTGACGTACTGGAAGATCTTCGTCGAGGTCATGCCGCGGTACGAGATGAAGGCTGCGAGCGCCAGGAATCCGAGGCAGACCGCGATATTCAGGAAGATGTTGCCGTCCTCGCCCGACACCAGGGTGTGGAAGTTGGGATCACCAATCACCTCGCCGATCGATTGGAACAGGAACTCGACGGCGATACCCGCCAAGTTCGACAGCACGAGCACGGTCGCGGCGATCAGGCCCCAGCCGGCCATCCAGCCGACCCACGGGCCAAATGCGCGGGTGCCCCAGGTGAACGAGGTGCCCGAATCGGGCATCGCATCGTTCAGCGCACGGTAGCCGAACGCCACAAGCAGCATCGGGACAAAACCGACGAGGAAGATCGCGGGCGTCTGTACCCCGACCTCGCTCGCGGCAGGGCCGATCGCCGAGGTCAGCGTGTACGCCGGCGCACAGACGGAGAGGCCAACCACAATGGCGCCCAGTACCCCGATCGTGCCGCCGGGAAGACCCTTGCGGCTCATTCCGGTCATCGAGTCGAGCGCCCGCGTGGGAGGGCTATCGGCCTTCGGCTGTTGAGACATCGTGATACACACGTCACTTTCCGGCGCCGAGTGAGCGCCATCTCGCCGGTGCCGACCATCGTGGGGGGCACCTGAACTCTGATCGCGGACTTCCGCGGGGGCTGGCGCCAACAATGGCGAAACCAACGCCTGATTGTAGATCCACTTCAGATGAATTGCTAATCGGAAGTAGAGGGTCCACCGCCAGGCTGACGTTCCAGCGAGATTGCGCGACGAATCGCTGCACGGGCACGTGTGCGGTCCCCACACGCGTCGTACACAATACCGAGCCGCATCCAGGCCTCCCACGAGTCAGGATCCGCCTCGGCGGCCTCGCGGTAGCGTGGGAACGCGGCGTCGGCCTGCCCTCGAACGGGCCGCCCGGACGGGAGCGTATCCACCTCTTCTTCGGGCAGTCGACCGGCGCTTTCGAGTCGGTCCATGAGTCGGGTTGCCCCACGGCCGAAGGCCAGCTCGCGCCAGAGCGCCCAGCCTCCGATCAGTGGCAGCACAATGAGCGCGACCCCCATCGCGATCGCAATTGGGGTACCCGAGGCAAAGAGCGCGAAGGCGCGCGTGAGGGCAAAGCCGAAATAGATGACGAGCAGCGCGCTCATCACGGCGACCATCGTGATCGCCCGGGCCCTGCGGCTCATGCGCGCGCCCCAAAGTACCCGTCGAGGCCGAGGACCCGATCAAGTCCGACCGTCATCCCGGGAATCGTGCCCGCCGCCTGCAGGGCGGCGCGGATCCCGGGCCGGTACGCCTCATCCGACTGCGTGTCGTGGGTGATCGAGAGCACCTCACCGGGGCCACCGAAACGCACCTCCTGCTTCGCGAGCACGCCCGCGAGGCGAAGGCTGTGCACGGGGATTCCCGCGACGAGCTCGCCGCGCGCTTCCTGGTCGGCGAACGGGGCATCAATCGCCCGGCCCTGGCGCTCCCCCGCGATCAGCTCCGCGGTGCGCACCGCAGTGCCCGAGGGCGAGTCGACCTTGCCCGGGTGGTGCGCCTCGATGATCTCGACGGCGTCGAAGTGCGGCGCTGCGATACGCGCGAGCACGGTTCCGAGCACCGAGCCGAGCGAGAAGTTCGGGACGACGAGCACGCTAGCGGGTCCGCCGCCTCGCCGCGTGGCCGAAGAGACAGACGTTTCCAGCTCCGCCAGGCGCTCAGCAGACCAGCCGCTCGTGCCGACGATGACGCTCTGGCCATTCCCGAGCGCGCGGGCGACGATCGCCGGCGACTGCTCGGGGTGCGTCACGTCGATCAAGATGTCGGCCTCGGCGCCCTCGGCTGGCTGGGACGCGCGGCCGAGGCGGGCCACTAGCTCGAAGCCCGGCGTCGCTTCCACGACCGCGCAGACGAGCGCGCCGAGGCGGCCCGAGGCGCCGGCCACGGCGACGGTCTGTGTCGATCCGGGTTCCGTGTGTCCGGCCGAGACCGGTTGGACAATGGCTGCGGGGGCAGAGTGCTTCGCGTTCACCTGCTCAGGGTATCGCGGTCGCAGAATACTGCGTCTGGGAAGGGGCGGAGTTACCCGCGCGCCGCGTCGACGCCGAGTGCTGGCTCGGGCAGCCCGAAGTCGCGCCGAAGCGCATCTCGAGCCGCGTACCAACCCGCGAGCCCGTGCACCCCAGGGCCGGGGGCAACCGACGCCGAGGCGAGATAGAGCCCCGGGACCGGGGTGCGCCAGGGGGCAGGCCCGGCCGAGGGACGTGCGAGCAGTTGCGGCAGGGTGATGGCGCCCGCGCCAATGTCACCACCGAGATAGTTGGCGTTGTACTGCGAGAACTCGAGCGCGCTCGTCGTGCGAATCGCCACGATGCGGTCGCGGAACCCCGGCGCGAAACGTTCGATCTGCCGGATCACCGCCGCAGACTCGTCCCCCGCCCACCCCGTGGGCACATGGGTATAGCTCCAAATCGCGATGCGACCAGCGCGGTTTCGTGCCGTGTCCCACGCGTCCGGCTGGGCGAGCAGCACGAACGGCGATTCGCTCCGCTTGCCGCGTGTGACGTCACGTTCGCTCGCGGCAATCTCTGCCCGCGTCCCGCCCAGGTGCACGGTCGGCGAGAGCGCCACGCGCTCGTCCCGCCACGGAATGGGGCCGTCCAGCTCGAAGTCGACCTTGCACGCCCCGGGCCCCGGGCGCACACGGGCGAGCCGCCGTCGATAGGACGACGGCAGCTGACGACGCGCGATAGCGGCGAGTCCGCGCGCAGATGTGTCGCAGATCACCGTCCCAAATTCCCCGTAGGCCCGCAGCTCGGCTAGGTCGCCGATCGTCGTGTCGGTGACGATCGAGCCCCCGTGCGCGAGCAGGTCAGCGGTCATCGCATCCGCGATCGACTGGGAACCACCGATCGGCACTGGCCAGCCACGTGCGTGCGCGTGCGTGGCGAGCACAAGCCCCACGCCCGCCGCGGCAAGAGAGGGAAGGCGCGTCATGCCGTGCGCGAACGCGCCCGCCAAGAGTGCTGGCGCCGCGTCGCCCCGAAATCGAGCGTTCCAGAGCCCGGTGCCCTGCTCGAGTGCCCGAAGACCAACGGCGAACGCGGTGAATGCTGAGTCCGGGACGCGCAGCATCCCGCCGCCCATTGCGAACTCCTGGACCTGATCGACTCGGCGTACGAGCGGCGCGAGCAACGACCGGAAGGCGCCACCATCGCGGCCGAGCTCATCCGCGGTCCGTGCGAGCGAACGATACGCGATCGCGGCCTCCCCGGCGCCGCTCCCCACTCCCGCGTCGAGTGGATGCGCGTACGACGCTTCGGGAACCGCGAACTCAATCCTGCGCTCGAGCTCGAATCTGCGAAAAAACTCGGACGCCAGCGCCATCGGGTGGATCGCGGAACAGAGGTCGTGGCGAAGGCCGGGCGCGACCGGCTCCCCGGTCCGCATGCCGCCGCCGACCTGCGGGGCGGACTCGAACACCGTGACCGGGACCCCGGCTCGAGCAAGCGTGATTGCGGCGGCGAGCCCGTTCGGGCCGGAACCCACAATCGCCGCCCCCTGGTTCACGCGGGCGCGCCGCCGGTCACGCGCGCGGAACCGGCCAGATCCTGCGCAGCCTCCGCAGCAACGAGTGCGGTCGCCGGGCTCGGACGGCTCGCGGGATCGTGCCGCGGCTCGCTTGCCTGCAGGCCCGACCGTGATACCTCGCCGACGGCGACCACCGTCAGCGGTCGTTCTGCCAGGAACTGCGCGACCTCGACGATGTCGTCGCGGGTGACCGCAGCGAATCGAGCGAGCGTCGCGTCGAGGTCCATCAGCTCCCCCGTGCCGAGTTCGGCGCGCGCGAGCCGACCCATGCGCGTATCGGAGTCTTCGAGGGCTAGGGCAGAAGAGCCGGCGATCTGGCCGAGCGCGCGCTGCTGCTCTTCGGCGGTGATCCCGTGGCGCGCCATCTTCGCGAGTTCCGCGATCGAGAGGTCCACGACCTCGAGCGCCTTCTGCGGGGCGCAGGCGGCATACATTCCGAACAGACCGCCGTCCGAGTAGCTGGCGCCGAATGAGTAGGCCGTATACGCCAGGCCTCGCTTCTCGCGGATCTCCTGGAAGAGGCGGCTTGCCATCCCCCCGCCCAGCACGGAGTTCATCACGCCGAAGGCGAAGCGCCGATCATCGCCACCAATAAAGCCGCGCGAGCCGATCATGAGGTTCACCTGCTCGCTCGGACGCTCGACCACGTCAATGACGCGCACGTCGGCCGGGTCACTCGTCGTATCGACTCGGGCGCGGCGCGGTGCGGGTGCCGAGAGCGCGTCTGGGTGCCAGCGGGGCTCGTTCGAGGCGGCGAGGGCGTCGAGCACCTGGGCGACGAGGCGATCGTGGTCGACCGCCCCCGCCACCGTGACCACCAGCGTCGACGGCAGGTACCGGTCCCGGTAGTGGCGATCGACATCGTCACGACGCGCGGCACGGATCATCTCGGGCAGGCCACCGATCGGGCGCCCCAGCGGGTGATCGCCCAGCACTGCCTCGAAGAAGCGCTCGTTCGCGACGTCAGAGAGGTCGTCTGAGGCCATGGCGAGCTCTTCGAGGATGACCTCGCGCTCATTCTCAAACTCGTCGGCATCAATCACGGACGAGGTCACCATGTCCGCAAGGACGGTGACCGCAAGGTCGACGTCTGCGTCGCGCACCTTCGCGTAATAGCAGGTGTATTCCTTGGCCGTAAGGGCATTGTGCTCAGCCCCGATGCCGTCGAAGCTCGTCGCGATTTCGTACGCGCTCCGCGCGGGAGTGCCCTTGAAGAGGAGGTGTTCGAGGAAGTGGGTCGACCCCAGGCTGCCCGGCGCGTCCCCGCGCTCGGCCTGCTCATCGCGCGAGCCGACGCCGACCCAGAAACCGATGCTCGCGCTGCGGGCACCGGGAACGCGCTCGGTCAGGATCCGGAGCCCGCTCGGGTGCACCGTGCGGCGCATGAAACCGCCGCCCAACTCGGCCGAGAGTTCGGGACCATCAAGAGGCAGCGCGGTGACATCAGACATGGCTCCAGCCTATGCCCAGCGCCGGCGAACTTCCGGGCCGCAAGTCGTGGAGGCCGCCGCGGCGTCCGTCACGCCGGTCTGCGCTCGCAGGGCGCCGTCTGGCCGGTCGGTGTACTCCGCCCCGCTCGGGCTCGTCCAGACGAACACCCCGCCCGCGTCCTGCCGGACCCGCCACTGGATCTGATGCGCGAGGTCCGGGTGCTTGAGCAGGTGGTGTTTAGGGCACAGGTGTCCCAAGTTCGATACTGCAGTCGGCCCACCCGCCGCCCACTCGATCGTATGGTCGATCTCGCACGATCGTGTCGGGATTACGCAGCCCGGAAACCTGCAGTGCTGGTCGCGAGTCCGCAAGACTCGTTTCATCGCCTCGGTCGGCTGCCGCCGATCGGTCGAGAGAACCTGCCCGTCGGAATCGATCGTGATGGCGTCCCAGCCGGGCGCGACCGCGGCAAGCTGGCGGGCCGTGGTCGAATCGATCGGGCCGTAGCCTTCGAGCGTGGCAGTTCCGCCCACCGGGAAGATGATCGAGATACTTGCGCGGATATGAGGCGCAACCCGCTGCGCCGTCGTTGTCCCCTCGGCGTTGCCCAGCACCCCGGTCAGCAGCAATTCAGCAAACACATCGGCACGATAGGTGCCGAGAGCGCGCTCCTCGCGGGCACGAGCCGCTCGCGGCCCCGTCGGAGGCGCAAGCGTGAGGCCGATCGCTTCCGCAATCGTCGGACTGCTGAACGCGACAGACTGCGGAATGGGCGCCGCAGCCCCGGCCCACGCCGCTTCCTCGCTCGCGACCTCACGCCTCAGGGCTTTCGCAATGTTCTGCACTCGGTCGCGGATGCCGTACGCCAGTGGTGCGGGTAGAATCGCGCCGAGCTCGGCCATGCCGTCGGGAAGCTCGCGCACCCAGACGCAACGCTGGGACGCAGCGATCG
Source organism: Leucobacter sp. CX87 (assembly GCF_018682295.1). Classification (NCBI taxonomy): domain Bacteria; kingdom Bacillati; phylum Actinomycetota; class Actinomycetes; order Micrococcales; family Microbacteriaceae; genus Leucobacter; species Leucobacter sp. CX87. The sequence goes on from NZ_JAFIRI010000001.1 coordinate 612,484, forward strand.
CGTGGCGCTCGTCGAGGCCGCGGGGCTGGAGTTCTTGCACGATCTGCGTCGCCCCTGCGCGGAGGCGTCCCGCCGAGACCTGCACCGCCATCTCGAGGCAACGCGCTTCGTAGGTCTCGCGCAGCCGGTGGTCTACGCTCGAGCCCTCCGCTACGACGACCCTTGCGTGCTGGAACGTGATCTTACCCTCCTCGACCGCAGCAATCACGGCCGGGTACGCGGAGACGAGGGTGTGCGCTTCGGCCATCTGCCCCAGCACCGTTCGTTCGCTGATGCCCATCGCGGCGGCGCATTCTGCGGCGCGCGAGTGCAAGGTCAGGCTGATCTCTGCATCAGAACTGCTATTTACGATGGCATGTTCTTGGAGCAACGCAAACGCGCGAGCCCGCTCAGCCTCCGCCAGCGCACACCGCCGTGATGCCGCGATGACGGCGTCCCGCAGCGTCCCGACCTCGCGCGCCTTGCGCGACCCAATCTCAGTCGGCTCGAAACGCACCCGTGACGGCCGACGCCGCGGCGCGGCCTCGTGAGTCTGTTCGTCATCTCGGGGCGTGAGTTCCATACCCGCAGTACATACTGAACCACCGACAAAACAGGCCCGAAAACGGCCAGTTCGGAATGCGCCGAGAATCTTCTCGGAACTCAACAAAATAGACGCCAGAGCTTGATTGAGGACCCTACAACTCCGAACCGACCCAGCTGGGGCACGGCGACAACGCGAACGACCTAGTCGACCTGGCGGTTCAGCTCTCGATTGCGGCGTCGTTCAGGCGCGCTCACGCGGTCGAGATCGGCGATCTCCTCAGGGTCGAGCAGCAGGGTCGTCGCGGCCGCCAACTCGTCGACATGCACGAGCGAATCGGCGCTCACGACGGGGGCAACGACGCCAGGGCGGGCCAGCAGCCACGCGAGCGCGATGCGGGCGGTGGACACTCCGCGTTGCGCGGAGATGCGATCGAGCACGGAGAGCACGCGGAGGCCGCGCCGGTTGAGATACTGTCCCGCGCGGGCACGCCGGGCATTGCCAATCCCATCTGCGCGGCGACGATACGCGCCGCCGAGAAAACCGTGTGCCAGAGCGTAGTGGGGCAGCACGCCAAGCCCCTGCGAGCCCGCCGCGAGGGAGATGTCTGCCTCGTATTCCTCGCGGTGCATCAAGTTGTAGTGCTCTTGAATCGTTTCGAAGCGGGGCAGGCCCATCGCCGAGAGCACCCTCGCCTCGACCAGTCGGGCGCCCGTGAAGTTGGAGGCGCCGAGCACTCGCACCTTGCCCGCCTGGATCAGCTCATGCGCGGCAGCCAGCGAGTCCTCGAGCGGCACTGCCCGATCCTCGATGTGGAAGTAGAGCACGTCCACGTGATCCGTGCCCAGGCGCTCGAGCGAGGCGTCGACGGCACCGTGAATGGCCGCGCGGCCCAGTCCGGGGAACTCGCTCCCCCGACCCACCTTGGTGGCGAGGGTGACGCGGTCTCGGGCGCGGCGGGCGCGCATCCAATTGCCGATCATCGTCTCGGACATCCCGGCGGCGTAGTTATCGGCAGTGTCGATGAACTCTCCGCCGACGTCGACGTAGTGGTCAAGCACCGCGACGCTCGTAGGGCGATCCATCGTCCACCCGAACACGCTCGTCCCGAGCGCCACGGGAGGGATCACGATATCGGAGTGACCGATGCGACGACGGGGAACATCGGCCAGACTTCCGGGACGCACCTCTACCGGGCGCGTCACGGCGGGAACCCCGGGCGCGTGCCTCCCGGACGCTTCGTGACGAGACGCCACCTGAGTCGCACGCCGTAACGACAGCGCGAGCTCGTTCAGCCGCTCGCCATTGGTTCCCACAAAGCCGCCTTCCGTCACCAGGCCTTGCTTTCGAGCATAGGACCGCGAACGCCGAGCGCCTGCGGGCTCGCCGAAAACGTTACCAAGCCGCTCCCGTATCGACCGCAGAACGGCCCAGACAGCAAAACGGGCCCCGTGCGTGTCGCACGGAGCCCGTTTCAGTTGCGCGAGAGTTACTCGGCTGCTGCCTCTTCGGCAGCGGCCTCCTCCAACACGGGGGCGAGCGAGAGCTTGCCACGATCGTCAACCTTCGTGATCACCACGAGGATCTTCTGACCGATCGAGAGCACGTCGTCCACGTTCTCCACGCGCTTGCCACCGGCAAGCTTGCGGACCTCGGAGATGTGCAGCAGGCCGTCCTTACCGGGCAGCAGCGAGATGAAGGCGCCGAACGTGGCGTTCTTCACAACGGTGCCGAGGTACTGCTCGCCGACCTCGGGGTTCTGCGGGTTCGCGATGGCGTTGACCGCCGCGCGAGCCGCTTCAGCCGCCGGGCCGTCGACCGCACCGATGTAGACGGTGCCGTCGTCGTCGATCGAGATGTCGGCGCCGGTCTCGTCCTGGATACCGTTGATCGTCTTGCCCTTGGGGCCGATCAGCTCACCGATCTTGTCGACGGGGATGTTCACAGTGATCACGCGGGGCGCGGTCGGTGCCATCTCGTCGGGTGCGTCGATTGCCTGGTTCAGCACGTCAAGGATCGTGAGGCGCGCCTCGTGAGCCTGCGCCAGCGCGCCCTTCAGCACGTCGGACGGAAGTCCGTCGAGCTTCGTGTCGAGCTGGATGGCCGTGATGAACTCCGACGTACCGGCGACCTTGAAGTCCATGTCGCCGAGCGCGTCCTCAGCACCGAGAATGTCGGTGAGTGCCGCGTAGCGGGTCTCACCATTGTGCTGATCCGACACGAGACCCATCGCGATGCCCGCGACCGGTGCGCGCAGCGGCACACCAGCGTTGAGCAGCGAGAGGGTCGACGCGCAGACCGAGCCCATCGAGGTCGAGCCGTTCGAGCTCAGCGCCTCGGAGACCTGGCGGATGGCGTACGGGAATTCCTCGCGCGACGGGAGCACCGGCACGAGGGCGCGCTCGGCGAGGAAGCCGTGCCCAATCTCGCGACGCTTCGGGCTGCCCACGCGGCCGGTCTCACCGGTCGAGTAGGGCGGGAAGTTGTAGTGGTGCAGGTAACGCTTGCTCTTGATGGGCGACAGCGAATCGATCTGCTGCTCCATCTTGAGCATGTTCAGCGTGGTGACACCCAGGATCTGGGTCTCGCCGCGCTGGAAGATAGCCGAACCGTGCACGCGCGGGATGACCTGGACTTCAGCGTCAAGCGCACGGATGTCGCTCAGGCCGCGGCCGTCCATGCGAACGCCCTCTGCGAGGACGCGGCCGCGGACGATGTCCTTGGTCACGCTCTTGTACGCAGCGGAGACCTGGTTGTTGGCGTCTGCCGGCAGCTCGCCAGCCTCAACCTTGGCCGCGATGGCCTCCTTGACGCGCGCCTTCAGGGCGTCGTCAGCGTTCTGGCGCTCCTGCTTGTCGGCGATCAGGTAGATCGGGGCAAGCTCCTCGCGGGCGAGGGCGTCGACGGCGGCGAGGGTCTCGTCCGAGTACGGCGGGAACACCGGGTAGAAGGCGATCTCCTTCGCCGACTGAGCGGCGAGCTCCGACTGAGCCTTGACGAGCTGCGCGATGAACGGCTTTGCCGCGTCCAGGCCCTCGGCGACGACGGCCTCGTTGGGCTTGGTTGCGCCGCCGCGGATGAGCTCCCAGCTGTGCTCGGTGGCCTCAGCCTCGACCATCATGATCGCGACGTCTTCGTTGCCCTGGGCGTCGGTGACAACGCGGCCCGCAACGACGAGGTCGAAGACAGCCTCCGAGAGCTGCTCAACGTTCGGGAACGCGACCCACTGGGTACCGATCAGTGCGAGACGCACGCCGGCAATGGGGCCGGAGAAGGGCAGGCCCGAGATCTGCGTCGACGCCGAGGCGGCGTTGATCGCGAGTGCGTCGTAGAACTCGCCCGGGGCGATCGACAGCACGGTAATGACAACCTGAACCTCGTTGCGGAGGCCGGCGACGAACGACGGGCGCAGCGGCCGGTCGATCAGGCGGCAGACCAGGATCGCCTCGGTCGAGGGGCGGCCCTCGCGGCGGAAGAACGAGCCGGGGATCTTGCCGGCGGCGTACGAACGCTCTTCGACGTCAATCGTCAGCGGGAAGAAGTCGAAGTGATCCTTCGGCTGCTTCGATGCGCTGGTAGCGGAGAGGAGCATCGTCTCCTCATCCAGGTACGCAGCGACGGCACCCTGTGCCTGCTGCGCGAGACGGCCAGTCTCGAAGCGGATCGTCCGCTTTCCGTACTTGCCGTTGTCGAGGACTGCCTCGGCGAACTTGATTTCAGGACCCTCCACGGGATCTCCATTCGTCTCGGAGCACCCCAGCGGGCAGAGCGCGACGCGTGTTGCGCCGCAGTTGCTGATCAACAGTAGAAAGCCACCCTCGAGCGCAATTCATCCGAGAGGAGTTCACCACCGAAGACCAGCGCACCTGCCGGCGTGCTCGTTGCTTCGTTGATTGCGGTATCGACACACGACACCACATTCCTCAGCGTATCACGCACGCCCAGGATTCCCCGGGATTCCGGTCCCGCACCGCGCGTTCGGCAGAAACAGCTCTGCCCCCGGCGCGCGGGCGCCGGGGGCAGAGCAAGAAACTGAAAACCTAGCCGCCGAGCAGGTCGACCACGCGCACCTCGTCGGTGCCGATCGCGGTGCGCAGCTGAGCCACGAGCTCCTCCGAAACAGGCGAGTCGACCGAGAGGACGCTGAGCGCGGTGCCGCGCTTCTCATCCCGTGCGATCTGCAGGCCGGCAATGTTCACGCCAGCCTCACCGAGCAGCCCGCCATAGGCGGCCACGATGCCGGGGCGATCCGAGTACGTAAACACGATGAGGTGGTCGGCGAACGGGAGCTCGAGGTCGTACCCGTTCACCTCGACGATCTTCTCGATCTGCTTCGGGCCGGTCAGCGTGCCCGACACCGAAATCTGCGTGCCGTCCTCCAGCGCACCGCGGAGCGAGATCACGTTGCGGTAGTCCTCGGCCTCGGCCTCGGTGATCAGCCGCACCGCGACGCCGCGCTGCTCCGCGAGCAGCGGGGCGTTCACGTACGACACCGGCTCGCTGACGATCTGCGCGAACAGGCCCTTGAGCGCGGCCAACTGCAGCACCTTGACGTCGTGTTCCTGCAATTCGCCCTGCACGACCACGTCGAGCGAGGTGATCCGGCCCGAGGCGAGGCCGGCGAAGACCTGACCGAGCTTTTCCGTGAGGGGCAACCCGGGGCGGACGTACTCGTCGATCGCGCCGCCGGCGACGTTCACGGCGTCCGGGACGAGCTCGCCGGCGAGCGCCAGGCGCACCGACTTCGCGACCGAGACGCCAGCCTTTTCCTGGGCCTCGTCGGTCGAGGCGCCGAGGTGCGGGGTCACGTTGACGTTGGGCAGGCCCGTGAGGCTGTTGTCCGCCGGGGGCTCCTGCACGAAGACGTCGAGTGCGGCACCGGCGATCTCGCCGGCCTGCAGCGCCTCGGCGAGGGCCGCCTCGTCGATGAGGCCGCCGCGGGCGACGTTCACGACATAGGCGGTCGACTTCATTGCCTTGAGCTCCGCGGCACCGATCATGCCGAGCGTCTCGGGAGTGCGGGGCATGTGGATGGTGAGGAAGTCGGCGCGGGCGACGAGGTCTTCCAGGGAGACGAGGTGCACGCCGAGCTGCTGGGCGCGGGCGGCCGTCACGTAGGGGTCAAACGCGATGAGCTCGACGCCGAAACCGCGCAGGCGCTCTGCAACGAGCGCGCCGATGCGGCCGAGGCCGACGATGCCGACGGTCTTCTCGTACAGCTCAATGCCGGTGAACGACGAGCGCTTCCAGAGGCCCTCAGACAGCGACTGGTGCGCGCGCGGCAGGTGGCGGGCCAGCCCCAGGATGTGGGTGACCGTCAGCTCGGCGGCGCTGATGATGTTCGAGGTGGGTGCGTTGACCACCATGACACCGGCCTGCGTAGCCGCCTTGATGTCAACGTTGTCGAGACCGACGCCCGCGCGGGCCACGACCTTGAGCTTCGGGGCGGCGGCAATCGCCTCGGCGTCGACCTGGGTCGCCGAGCGGACGAGAATCGCATCCGCGTTTGCGAGGGCCGACAGGAGCGCCGGACGGTCGGTTCCGTCAACGTTCACGACCTCGAAATCTGGGCCAAGGGCCGAGATGGTTGCGGGCGAAAGTACTTCGGCGATCAGCACGACCGGCTTCGACACAGGCGATTCCTTCGGGTTCGGCAACTTGTCCCGGGTGCCCGGGCACCATTTGAGTATATTCCGTGACGGAGCACCCAAATGCCGCTGCTACGCCGTGTGACGGGCGCGCGGCAGCGCTACGCGAAGAAGCTGGACTGCGGGATGACGTGCATGATGTCGAGCTGCAGCACCGCGACGACGCAGAGCCCTGTCGCGAGCAGCAGGATCCTGGCCCAGCCGGGGCGCCGTCGGGAGATCACGAGGGCGACCACGTAGACCAGTACGGGCAGCGCGACGCCGAGCGAGAGCCAGGCCCAGCCGGCAGCCGAGACGCCCAGTCCAAGTGCCGCGGCGATGCCGGGAATACCGAGGAGGTTTCCCACTGCCGCCACCACTGCGTAGCCGTACATCAGGGTGACCAGGCCGCCGATCGTCCACACGATCCAGCCGGCCTTCTTCGGCGCGCTCACGCGACGACTCCCGACACCAGCATGGGCAGCGGGATCAGCACGATCGCCCCGACAACGAGGGCGAGGGCGAGACGGCCGGTCCCGCGGCCGCGCGTCAACAGGATCGCGGTAACGAGCCATGCCGCGGGGGCCACCGGGGCGGCCCAGAAGATGATCTGCTGCAGCACCCCGCCGACAATCCCGCTGCCGGCCGCTGTCGAGGAGTTCACCGCGGAGTATGCCTGGGCTACGATGAACCAACCCCAGGAGTAGAGCAAGTAGATGCCGCCGAACGCACCCAACAGCACGATCGCGGCGTTGCTGAGCCCGTCGGTCTCGTCGGCGGCTGCACCCTCGTCGGCCAGTTCTCCCCCGGCAGGATCCTGCCCGAGCGCTGGGTCCGCCAGATGTGAGGTGGGCGCTGGCGTCAGGTCCGATTCGAGGGCGTCGCCCTCGACGGTCCAGCCGCTGGCGAGAGCGCTCTCGCGCGCCTCCCGTGGTGTCCGTTTCCGCATACTCCCAGACTATCGAAGCGTCCCTGAGCCATTGCCCGGTGCGGCACCCCTGCCGGGCGCACCCACTGTCGACTAGTCTTTCGATCAGTGAGCGGGTGGACCAGTTCGTCCACCCTGCTTGAGATGTGTGAGTACTTACAGACCCGAAGGGAACCGCCGTGACGGAGCCGTCAAGGAAGAAGAAGGTCGTCCGCGTCGAGTCGGCGCCGAAGGCCGAGGCCCCTGCGGGCTCGCCGCGTGCGGCGAAGACGGAGTCCGGCGGGGCGAGTGGCGCCGGGAACGGGGTCACCTGGGCGCCGACCGCGGAGGCAAAGTCGCAGGCGACGCGCCTGCGCATCTTCGCCTGGGTTGCCTGGGTCGCCGCCATTGGCCTCGAGGCCTGGGCCATCTTCGGCGTCCTACGCCAGAACCCCGTCACGATGTGGTTGCTCATTCTTCTCATCGTCGTGATTGGCGCACTTGCCGTCACCGGCTCGCTGCTGTGGAAGCAGGCGAACCGAGTCGACCCGGCGTCGCGCGAAGACTCGATTCGGTTCTTCGTGCAGAATCAGCTCGGCGCAATCGTGACGGTCATCGCGTTCCTGCCGCTCATCATCCTGATCTTCCTCAACAAGGACATGAGCGGCAAGCAGAAGGCGCTCGCGGGCGGGCTCGGCATCGTCGTGTTGCTCGTCGCTGGCTTCCTCGGCACCTCAATCAACCCGCCCTCGGTCGAGCAGTACTCGGCGGAGTCGAACACGATCCAGCAGCTCACGGGCGAGGACCTCGTGTTCTGGACTAAGTCCGGCACGGTCTTCCACGTCTGCGCCGACGTGCCCGACGTCAACAAGGAGTCGCAGGACGGCACGATCTACTCGGGCACCGTCGCCGACGCTCACGCCGCAAACAAGGATCGTCTCACCAAGCGGTGGGAGTCAGAGGCAGTGAAGTACTGCGGCTACACGCAGGAGCAGGTGGACGCCGTCCTCGCGGGCGGCGACACCGCCCCTACCGACGAGGGCACCACCCCGGAGGAAACCCCGAGCGAGGCACCCGCGGAGTAGTCCCGCGTGGGCCCACCGCGTGCCGGGCCACGGACCTCCTCCTAGGATGAAGTTCGTGGCCCGGCATTTTTTTGATCTCGACGCGATCGGCGCCGGGCTCGTCGTAGCCGCGGCACGCCCCGAACTCGAGCGCGCGGCGCAGGTCGGCGCGATGGTCGTGACAGCCCCGCCCGGTACCGGCAAGACCACCTTCGTCCCGCCCCTCGTCGCACATCTCGTCGCTGAGCGCGCGGCCCGCCAGGGCGCCGACGCGCCGCCCCCGCGGGTGCTCCTCACCCAGCCGCGCCGCGTTGCGGTGCGCGCAGCGGCGCGCCGAATCGCCCAGCTCGACCGCAGCGACCTCGGCGGCGCGGTCGGGTTCACGGTGCGCGGAGAGCGCACCGTCGGCCGCGACACACAGCTCGAGGTGCTCACGCCCGGCGTGCTGCTCCGCCGGCTCATCTCCGACCCGAGCCTCGAGAACGTCGGCGCCGTCATCCTCGACGAGATCCACGAGCGCTCCGTCGACGGGGACTTGCTTCTCGGGCTCGTCTCCGAGGTACGGGCGCTGCGCGATGATCTGATCGTCGTGGCAATGTCGGCCACCCTCGACGCCGGACATGTCGCTGAGGTGCTGGGAGCCGCAGCGGGGACGGGCCCCGCCCAGATCGTGGAGATCCCCTCGGCGCTCTTTCCGCTGGACATCGAGCACGCGCCGTTCGACGGACCACGGCTCGACGAGCGCGGGGTCACCCGGGGGTTCCTGGCGCATCTAGCCGCCGTGACGCTGTCCTCGCAGCGCGCCGTCGGCACCGACGCGCTCGTATTCGTGCCCGGTGCCCGCGAGGTCGACGAGGTCGTGCGGCTCCTGCGCACGGGCGCTTCGGGCTCGCAGGCGGTCGAGATCCTCCCGCTCCATGGCAGGATCCCGGCTCGCGAGCAGGACCGCGCCGTGCAGGGGCGCGCCCACCCAGATGAGCCAGCGCGAATCGTCGTGAGCACCTCGCTCGCCGAGAGCGCACTGACCGTGCCGGGGGTGCGCCTCGTCGTCGACTCCGGGCTCTCGCGCGAGGTGCGCCGCGACCGGGCCCGTGACATGACCGGGCTCGTGACGGTCAGTTCCTCCCGGGCCAGCGCCGAGCAGCGCGCGGGCCGCGCGGCCCGCCAGGGCCCAGGACGCGCGGTACGCGCGTACTCAGAGACCGACTTTGCTCGAATGCCGGCCGCTTCGAATCCGGAGATTTCCTCCGCTGATCTCACCGACGCTGCGCTGCTGTTGGCCGCTTGGGGCGCCCCCGGCGGGCGCGGGATCGTGCTGCCCACTCCCCCGCCGCCCGCCTCGATGGCGCAGGCCGAGACCGTGCTGCACACCCTCGAACTCGTGGACGACACCGGTCACGTCACGGCCCTCGGCAACCGGGTCGTGCGCATGCCCGTAGGCGTTCGCGAGGCCCGCGCATTGCTCGCGGGTGCCCGCGAACTCGGCGATCCCGCGCTCGCGGCGGAGGTCGTCGCGGCGTTTTCCGACGACCATCGCGACGCGGGCGCTGACCTCCACGCGCTCCTCAGAGAACTCCGCACCGGCCGCACCCCCGGAGCGGATCGCTGGCGTCGCGAGCGCCGCAGACTTGAAGGGATCGCGTCCGAAGCGAGCGTCGGGCCATCGCCCGAGCGCACGGACACCTCCACCATCGGCAGCGCGCCAGCCAGCAGCGGTGCGATCGCCGGGATCGTCACCGCACTCGCCCGCCCAGAATGGATCGCGCGCCGCGTCAGCGAGCATTCCCGCACGTACTTGTTGGCGAGCGGCACACGGGCCGCGCTGCCCGAGGGCAGCGGGCTCCTGGGAAGCGAATGGCTCGCCGTGCGCGAGGTGCAGCGCAGCGATGCGCGCACAGCCGACGGCACCGGGGCCGTGATCCGGCTCGCGGCGTCTCTCGCCGAGGACGACGCCTTCCGCCTCGCCGGGCCGCTGCTCACACAAGCTCGTCACGCCAGCATCCAAGCCGGTCGCGTGCGCGTGCGCGAGGAACGACGCCTCGGCGCGATCCTGCTCTCCTCGACACCGACCGCCGCGCGGGCAGAGGATGCAGGTCCCGCCTTCGCCGCGGAGCTTCGCGCGACCGGGCTGTCTGCGCTGCGCTGGTCTGAGGCTGCAACCGCCTTACGGGCTCGGCTCGCTCTCGTTCACCGGGCGCTCGGCGCACCCTGGCCCGCGATGACGGACGAGTCGCTGATTCACCACCTCGACGACTGGCTCGGGCCCGCACTCAGCGGTCTTCGCGCAGGCGAATCGCTGCACGCCATCAGCGTCGCTGCCGCCCTGCGGGGTCTGCTCCCCTGGCCCGAGGCCGCAAGACTCGACGCACTCGCGCCCGAGCGACTCGCGCTGCCGTCGGGATCGACGGCTCAGATTCAATACCCCGACGCCGAAGACTCGGCGGCGCCCCCGGTCGTCGCGGTGAAGCTGCAGGAACTCTTCGGGCTCGCCGAATCTCCGACGCTGGTCGACGGTCGAGTGTCGATCCTGTTTCACTTGCTCTCCCCGGCACGCAAGCCGCTTGCCGTCACGAGCGACCTCGTGTCGTTTTGGAACGGCCCGTATCAGGACGTTCGGAAGGAGATGCGTGGCCGCTACCCGAAGCATCCGTGGCCCGAGGATCCCTGGACCGCACAGGCCACAGCGCTGACGAAGCGGCGCCTGGGCCAATAGCCGTTGCCTCGGCGGATCGGGGAGGCCGTCGCACGCAAAAGACCCGCCCCGAAGAAACTCGGAGCGGGTCTTTCAGACTGCGAAACTAGCGTGCGGCCGAGCCGTCCACGTAGTCTTCGTCGGTCGACTTCCACGCGAAGAGACCGCGCAGCTCGCGGCCAACAGCCTCGATCGGGTGAGCCTCAGCCTTGGCGCGGAGCTCCGCGAACTCCTTGCCGCCGTTGTCCTGGTCCTCGATGAAGCGACGAGCGAACGCGCCATTCTGGATGTCGGCGAGAACGGCCTGCATGTTCTCCTTGACGCTGGGGTCCACCACGCGGGGGCCCGAAACGTAGTCGCCGTACTCGGCCGTGTCGGAGACCGACCAGCGCTGCTTGGCGATGCCGCCCTCCCACATGAGGTCGACGATGAGCTTGAGCTCGTGCAGCACCTCGAAGTAGGCGATCTCGGGCTGGTAGCCAGCCTCGGTCAGGGTCTCGAAGCCGTACTGCACGAGCTGCGAGACGCCGCCGCAGAGCACTGCCTGCTCGCCGAAGAGGTCCGTCTCGGTCTCTTCGGTGAAGGTCGTCTTGATGACGCCGGCGCGGGTGCCGCCGATTGCCTTCGCGTACGACTTGGCGATGTCCCAGGCGTGGCCCGAGGCGTCGCGCTCGACCGCGATGATGTCGGGGATGCCGCGGCCTGCGACGAACTCGCGACGCACCGTGTGGCCGGGAGCCTTCGGGGCGACGAGGATCACGTCGACGCCCTCGGGCGCCTCAATGTAGCCGAAGCGGATGTTGAAGCCGTGCGCGAACGCGAGGACCTTGCCCGCGGTCAGGTGACCCTTGATCTCGTCGTTGTAGATCGCGCGCTGGTGCTGATCCGGCGCGAGGATCATGATGAGGTCAGCCCACTCGGCAGCAGCGGCGACCGTCATGACGGTGAAGCCGGCTTCTTCCGCCTTCTGGATCGACTTCGACTCAGCCTTGAGCGCGATGCGGACATCAACGCCGGAGTCGCGAAGGTTCATCGCGTGGGCGTGGCCCTGCGAGCCGTAGCCCACAACAGCAACCTTCATGCCCTGAACGATCGACAGGTCAGCGTCAGCGTCGTAATAGATCTCTGCCACGGTATTACTCTCCTTGGTTGGGGTGTGACCCGCGCGGTGGGGCGCGGAGCTTGAGGCCGAAGGCGTCTGCCCTCGGCAGTGAACTAGTTCTTGAAGACGCGCTCGGTAATCGACTTGGACCCGCGGCCCACGGCGATGAGGCCGGACTGCACGATCTCCTTGATACCAAACGGCTCGAGGACCTTGAGAAAGGCCTCGATCTTGCCCGAATCTCCGGTGACCTCGATCACGAGCGCATCGGTGACCACGTCGACGACACGGGCGCGGAAAAGGTTGACCGCTTCGAGCACCTGCGAGCGGGTCTGGTGGTCAACGCGAACCTTGATGAGCACGTGTTCGCGCTGCACCGACTGGCTCGTTTCGAGCTCGACGACCTTGATGACGTTGACGAGCTTGTTCAGCTGCTTCGTCACCTGTTCGAAGGGCAGCTCGGCCTCGTCGACGACGACCGTGATGCGCGAGAGGCCCGCGATCTCGGTCGGGCCGACGGCGAGCGACTCGATGTTGAAGCTGCGGCGGGCGAACAGGCCAGCGACGCGGGTCAAGAGACCCGGCTTGTCCTCGACGAGGAGGCTCAATACGTGACGAGTCATGGCTTATTCATCCCCCCATTCCGGGCTGTGATCTTTGGCATATTGGACTTCACTGTTCGAAACACCCTGCGGGACCATCGGCCACACCATCGCGTCCGCGCTCACGACGAAGTCGATCACCACGGGGCGATCGTTCGTCTCGAGCGCCAGCTTGATGGCGGCGTCAATCTCGTCTTCGCGCTCCACCCGAATCGCGAGGCAACCGTAGGCCTCGCCGAGCTTCACGAAGTCGGGCACCCGCTGGCTCCCGTGACCGGTGTTCAGCTCGGTGTTCGAGTAGCGCTTGTCGTAGAACAGCGTCTGCCACTGACGCACCATCCCGAGCGACGAGTTGTTGATCACGGCAACCTTGATCGGGATGTCGTTGATCACACAGGTCGCAAGTTCCTGGTTGGTCATCTGGAAGCAGCCGTCGCCGTCGATTGCCCACACGTCTCGCTGCGGCTCGGCAACCTTCGCCCCCATTGCGGCGGGTACGGAGTAGCCCATGGTGCCGGCGCCGCCCGAGTTCAGCCAGGCGTTCGGGCGCTCATACTTGATGAACTGCGCCGACCACATCTGGTGCTGACCCACGCCCGCGGCAAAAATGCCCTCGGGTCCGGTGAGTTCGCCGATGCGCTGGATGACGTGCTGCGGGCTGAGCAGACCGTCGGTCGGCTGGGTGAAGCCGAGCGGGAATTCCTCGCGGAGGCCGTTCAGGCGTTCCCACCACACGCTCTGGTCGGCGAGTCCGCTCTCGCGCTGGATCGCGCCAACGGCGCTCGCCAGGTCTACCATCACGTCGCGGACGTCGCCCACGATCGGGACATCGGCGACACGGATCTTCGAGATCTCCGCGGGATCGATGTCGACGTGGATGACCTTTGCCTCGGGGGCGAACAGCTCGGCCCGCCCGGTCACGCGGTCGTCAAACCGCGCGCCCAGCGTGATCAGCAGGTCAGCCTCCTGCAGTGCAAGCACCGCGGGAACGGTGCCGTGCATGCCCGGCATCCCGAGCTGCTGCTGGTGCGAGTCGGGGAACGCCCCACGCGCCATGAGGGTGGTGACCACGGGGGCACCGACGAGCTCGACGAGCTGCATGAGCTCCTCGGACGCGCGGCCGCGCACGATTCCACCACCGACGTAGAACACGGGGCGCTCGGCGCGGGCGATGAGATCGGCAGCGGCCTGGATCTGCTTGCTGTTCGCCTTCGTGACCGGGCGATACCCGGGAAGGTCGACCCGCGGGTCCCAGACGAAGTCCAGTTCAGCCTGCTGAGCGTCCTTAGTGATGTCCACGAGCACGGGGCCGGGGCGACCGGTCGAGGCAATGTGGTACGCCGCGGCAATCGCCTTCGGGATCTCCGCAGCGTTCTTCACCAGGATCGAGTGCTTCGTAATCGGCATCGTGATGCCGACGATGTCCGCCTCCTGGAACGCGTCGGTTCCCATGAGCGTCGAGAAGACCTGCCCCGTGATGGCGAGCATGGGCACGGAGTCCATGTACGCGTCGGCGATGGCCGTCACGAGGTTCGTCGCGCCCGGGCCGGACGTCGCGATGCAGACCCCGACCTTGCCGCTCGCCGAGGCATAGCCCTCGGCGGCGTGGCCGGCGCCCTGTTCGTGACGCACAAGGATGTGGCGCAAGCGGGTGCTGTCCATCAGCGGGTCGTAGACCGGGAGGATCGCGCCTCCGGGAAGCCCGAAGACGTCTGTCACCCCCAGCTCTTCCAAGCTGCGGACGACCGCTTGCGCGCCCGTCATTCGTTCACCGCGCGCGCTCGATCGTGCCGAGCCGGGTGTGGGAACAGCGGAAACTGATTCCGGAGTCATCTCTGGCTTTCTGTTGCAGGTGTGTGTCGGACGCGTGCGACGTTAGCCCGTAATTGCGCCCTCAGACGCAGAATGCACGAGCTTCGAGTACTTGGCGAGAACGCCACGCGTGTACCGCGGGGGAAGCGGAGCCCAGCCGGATCGGCGGGCTGCTAACTCTGCGGGATCCACCAGCAGGTCAAGCGTTCGAGCGGCGATATCGACCCGAATCAGGTCACCGTCGCGCACCAGGGCAATCGGACCTCCGTCCGAGGCCTCAGGTGCAATATGTCCGATACATAGGCCGGTTGTGCCGCCCGAGAATCGTCCGTCCGTCAATAGTAGTACATCCTTGCCGAGGCCCGCGCCCTTGATGGCGCCGGTGATCGCAAGCATCTCGCGCATCCCGGGGCCGCCCTTGGGACCCTCGTAGCGAATGACGACGATGTCGCCCTTCCCGATCTTGCCCTCGGTGAGCGCGTCCATAGCCTCACGCTCACGCTGGAAGACGCGCGCGGGACCCTCGAAGCTATCGAGGTCGAAGCCGGCCGTCTTGACGACGGCACCCTCGGGAGCCAGCGAGCCGTGCAGCACGCTCAGTCCGCCGGTGGCGTGGATCGGGTTGTCGAGGTGACGGATCACCTCGCCGTCGATCGGATCCGGGTTCAGCTCGGCCAGGTTCTCGGCCATCGTCTTGCCGGTCACGGTGAGCGCGTCGCCGTTCAGGAGGCCCGCATCAAGCAGCGCCTTGAGCACGACGGGGACTCCGCCGTGACGGTCGATGTCGTTCATGACGTACTTGCCGAACGGCTTCATGTCCGCCAGGTGCGGCGTGCGGTCGGCAATACGGTTGAAGTCCTCGAGCGTGAGGTCAACCTCGGCCTCGCGAGCGATCGCGAGCAGATGCAGCACCGCGTTCGTCGAGCCTCCGTAGGCCATCAACAGGGTGATGGCGTTTTCGAACGCGGGCTTCGTGAGGATGTCACGGGCCGTGATGCCGAGGCGCAGCATGTTGACGACGGCCTCGCCCGAGCGGTGGGCGTAGTAGTCGCGGCGGCGGTCCGCACTGGGCGGCGCGGCCGATCCGGGGAGGCTCATGCCGAGCGCTTCCGCGATCGATGCCATGGTGTTGGCGGTGTACATACCGCCGCAGGCGCCCTCGCCGGGAGCAATCGCGCACTCGATGCGCTTGAGGTCTTCCTCGCTCATCGTGCCGGCCTTGCATGCACCGACCGCCTCGAAGGCGTCGATGATGGTGACTTCCTTCTCCGTGCCGTCGGTCAGCTTGACCCAGCCCGGAGCGATCGATCCCGCGTAGAGGAAGACCGATGCGAGGTCGAGCCTCGCGGCAGCCATGAGCATGCCGGGCAGCGACTTGTCGCAGCCGGCGAGGAGGACGGACCCGTCGAGGCGCTCGGCCATCATGACGGTCTCGACCGAGTCGGCGATGACCTCACGCGACACGAGCGAGAAGTGCATGCCCTCGTGGCCCATGGAGATGCCGTCGGACACGGAGATCGTGCCAAACTGCATCGGGTATCCACCGCCTGCGTGGACGCCCTCCTTCGCCCCTTGGGCGAGTCGGTCAAGGCTGAGATTGCACGGAGTAATCTCATTCCAAGAGCTTGCGATGCCGATCTGGGGCTTTACCCAGTCTTCATCGCCCATTCCGACTGCGCGGAGCATGCCCCGGGCCGCAGCCTTCTCGATTCCATCCGTGACGTCGCGACTGCGCGGCTTCATGTCGATCTCTGCCATGGCGCCAGTCTATCCATGCCGACAGTCCCCGAGACGCACGTAGGGCCCGCCTGCAAGCTGCAAACGGGCCCTACGTGCTGCCGAACACGAGGATTCGGCGGCGTTCTGCGCTACTTCTGCAGCGCGGGAAGAAGGGTGAACGGGATCAGCATCCCCAGAATCGTGGCCACCAGACCGGCAGAGAAGATCTCAATATGCAGGCTCGCCGCGCCAAAGGCGTAGCTGGAAAGCACCATGCCGCCAAAGGTCAGTACGAGCGACAGCACGAAGACGATGGCGGTGGTTGCCCCAACCGCGCCTTGCGAACTTTCTTCAAACAGTGCCACGTTGTCCTGCTTCGCCATGGTGAACCGACGACCTTTCTTGACAGTCTTCTACACCGCATGCTGGGTGCGCGACTAGCGTAGCGTAGATCAGGCCCGAAGTTCCGGGCTCAGCACGACCGGAGGAGCAACGTCGATGGCGATCGGAAAGTACGTAACGAACCTCGGCGTCATCGGTGCGGTGGCGGCGGCCTACAGCACCGCACGGCAGACCAAGCAGATGCCGACCGATTGGCGCCGCTATGTCGTCTGGGGCGTCTGGGCCGCCGGCGTGATCCTGGCCATCGCGTCAGTATCCATGCTCGACGACGACGAGCCCGAGTCGCCTCAGCGCGAGCGGCGCCTCCCTTAGCCCTTCCCGGCAACCGGCAGGATCCTGCCGCAACGGGTGCGACGAGAACTGCTTCCCGGCCCGTGCGTCACAGGCCGCTAGGATTGACCCTGGTGTGTCGGGAAGTCTGGTCGACGTGCGCTGAGCGGACCCCCGCTCGCGAAACGATTCAGGAGACTTGATGACGAAGCCCCCCGCGACGCCCACCCCCAATTCCTCGGGCAGGCGCCCTCGACGCCTGAGCTCACGCCTGCGACTGACCGAGTCCGGCCGGGTCGCGGCGATCCTGCGCAAGGAGGCCACTGGCGGGATCCTGCTGCTCGTGGCGGCGGTGTTCGCGATCATCGCCGCGAACAGCCCGCTCGCCGATCCATACTTTGCGCTGCGAGATTTCAAGATTGGCCCCGAGGCGCTGCACCTCAACCTGTCGCTGGGCGCGTGGGCCTCTGACGGACTGCTCGCGATCTTCTTCTTCCTGACCGGGCTCGAGCTGAAGCGCGAGTTTGTCACGGGCGACCTGCGCCAGGTGCGCACCGCGGTCGTCCCGGTGGCTGCGGCATTCGGCGGGGTCGTTATCCCTGCCCTGATCTACGCGGCAATCAACTGGGGTACGCCCGAGGTGCGCGGCTGGGCGATTCCCACCGCGACCGACATCGCGTTTGCCGTCGCCGTACTCGGGCTCCTTGCGCCGCGCATCCCCCCGGCGCTGCGGATGTTCCTGCTGACGCTCGCGGTGGTCGACGACCTCATTGCGATCATCATCATCGCCATCGTCTACACGAGCGGGCTCGCCTGGCTGCCGATGGTTGCGGCCCTCATTCCCCTCGGACTGTTCTTCTTCCTCGCGCACCGCTTCGCGCCCTGGTTCGCCCGCGCCACCTGGGCCCCCTGGGTCATCCTGCTCCCCCTCGGCCTGCTCACGTGGTCCCTCGTACACGCCTCCGGCATCCACGCCACCATCGCCGGCGTACTGCTCGGCTTCGCCGTGCCGGTTCGCGGGCGCGACGAAACGGCGCTTGCCGAGGAGTTTGAGCACCGCTTCCGGCCCATCTCGAGCGGGTTTGCCGTGCCCGTCTTCGCGTTCTTTGCCTCGGGCGTCGCGCTCGGAGACGCGAGCGGGTTCCCGTTCCACCCCATCTCGCTCGGTATCTTGGCCGGCCTGATCATCGGCAAGCCCATCGGCATCGCGCTGATGACCTGGCTGCTCGTCCGATTCACCAAGGCCGAGCTTGACCCGTCGGTTCGCTGGAGAGAGCTCATCGGCGTCGCGGCCCTTGCCGGAATCGGCTTCACCGTCTCCTTGCTCGTCACCGAGCTCAGCTTCGAATCGCCCCAGGAGGCGGACACTGCACGGGTCGCCGTCATGGTGGCCTCGCTGCTCTCCATCGGCGTCGCCGCACTCTTCCTCGTGCGCCGCTCGAAGGCGGGCGGCAAGCAACTCGCACGAATCGAGCGGACCTAGAACATCGGGCGTGGCGCGGCCCCCCACCCCCCCTATAAAAGGGGGAAAGGGCGCGGCGAGCCCCGGATAGTTGTGGGGGATTA